>NZ_JBIXJS010000003.1:0-711533 GCF_052871435.1 Variovorax sp. LARHSF232
AAAAAACTTCCTTGAAGTTGCCCGAATCGAAAAGTTCGTGTCATAATTCAAGGCTCAGCTCAAAACGAGCTGCCGGCTGAAAGGCTGGCGGAATCGGACGGAAGGCTGAGGCGGACCGAGAGGTTCGCAGCGAGTCGAAAGACCCGCAGGTTTGACAGGGTATTAAATGCTGTGTCATAATTGAAGGCTCCGCTGATCGCAGCGGGCGGCGCAAAAAAGACGATGAGTCTTGCGCAGGATCGTTAAAAATATACAGCCGATAAGCGTGGGCGTTTGAAGGTAATTGCCAAGTTCTTCGGAACTAAGTCGCAAGACTTTAAACGCTCATGAGAATAGAAGTGAAGTTCACTTCAATTTCTTTTTTTATGAGTTTTGTTCAATCGCGAGATTGGACGCAAATCAAGATCGAACTATAGAGTTTGATCCTGGCTCAGATTGAACGCTGGCGGCATGCCTTACACATGCAAGTCGAACGGCAGCGCGGGAGCAATCCTGGCGGCGAGTGGCGAACGGGTGAGTAATACATCGGAACGTGCCCAATCGTGGGGGATAACGCAGCGAAAGCTGTGCTAATACCGCATACGATCTACGGATGAAAGCAGGGGATCGCAAGACCTTGCGCGAATGGAGCGGCCGATGGCAGATTAGGTAGTTGGTGGGGTAAAGGCTCACCAAGCCAACGATCTGTAGCTGGTCTGAGAGGACGACCAGCCACACTGGGACTGAGACACGGCCCAGACTCCTACGGGAGGCAGCAGTGGGGAATTTTGGACAATGGGCGCAAGCCTGATCCAGCCATGCCGCGTGCAGGATGAAGGCCTTCGGGTTGTAAACTGCTTTTGTACGGAACGAAAAGGTTCTTTCTAATAAAGAGGGCCCATGACGGTACCGTAAGAATAAGCACCGGCTAACTACGTGCCAGCAGCCGCGGTAATACGTAGGGTGCAAGCGTTAATCGGAATTACTGGGCGTAAAGCGTGCGCAGGCGGTGATGTAAGACAGTTGTGAAATCCCCGGGCTCAACCTGGGAACTGCATCTGTGACTGCATCGCTGGAGTGCGGCAGAGGGGGATGGAATTCCGCGTGTAGCAGTGAAATGCGTAGATATGCGGAGGAACACCGATGGCGAAGGCAATCCCCTGGGCCTGCACTGACGCTCATGCACGAAAGCGTGGGGAGCAAACAGGATTAGATACCCTGGTAGTCCACGCCCTAAACGATGTCAACTGGTTGTTGGGTCTTCACTGACTCAGTAACGAAGCTAACGCGTGAAGTTGACCGCCTGGGGAGTACGGCCGCAAGGTTGAAACTCAAAGGAATTGACGGGGACCCGCACAAGCGGTGGATGATGTGGTTTAATTCGATGCAACGCGAAAAACCTTACCCACCTTTGACATGTACGGAATTTGCCAGAGATGGCTTAGTGCTCGAAAGAGAACCGTAACACAGGTGCTGCATGGCTGTCGTCAGCTCGTGTCGTGAGATGTTGGGTTAAGTCCCGCAACGAGCGCAACCCTTGTCATTAGTTGCTACATTTAGTTGGGCACTCTAATGAGACTGCCGGTGACAAACCGGAGGAAGGTGGGGATGACGTCAAGTCCTCATGGCCCTTATAGGTGGGGCTACACACGTCATACAATGGCTGGTACAAAGGGTTGCCAACCCGCGAGGGGGAGCTAATCCCATAAAACCAGTCGTAGTCCGGATCGCAGTCTGCAACTCGACTGCGTGAAGTCGGAATCGCTAGTAATCGTGGATCAGAATGTCACGGTGAATACGTTCCCGGGTCTTGTACACACCGCCCGTCACACCATGGGAGCGGGTTCTGCCAGAAGTAGTTAGCCTAACCGCAAGGAGGGCGATTACCACGGCAGGGTTCGTGACTGGGGTGAAGTCGTAACAAGGTAGCCGTATCGGAAGGTGCGGCTGGATCACCTCCTTTCTGGAAACCGCAATTTAATTTAAACGCCCACACTTATCGGTTGTTGGAAGGTTGTCGCCCAGCGACTGAGGCGCTTGGCTTGTCAGGTTGGCCTGAGATTCAAAGCGTCCGGCCCCGCGGGTCTGTAGCTCAGTTGGTTAGAGCACCGTCTTGATAAGGCGGGGGTCGTTGGTTCGAATCCAACCAGACCCACCATCCATCTAATCTTTAGGGGGATTAGCTCAGCTGGGAGAGCACCTGCTTTGCAAGCAGGGGGTCGTCGGTTCGATCCCGTCATCCTCCACCAATTTCCGGTACTTAGAGTTCAACACCAAAGCGGCTTTGCGTCATTGAAAAGTGAGCGAGGCCTCTTTGTTGTTGATCGAGATTGTTCGATCAATCGGCTGTTCTTTAAAAATTCATAGAGTCGAATCAGCGTTGCTGATGGAAACTGCACATTCGTAAAGGTTTAGTGCAGACCGTGCCATCAGCAACATAGAATTTTTGATTGCGTCAAAATGAACTTCATCTTCGTCGAAAGACGAATACGTGAAGTACGGCATAACGCGCCAGGTGAAAGACCTGGCAGACATTCCTTGATTGACTTTTGGTCTCGTGAGAGACGTCAAAGTTATAGGGTCAAGTGAATAAGAGCACGTGGTGGATGCCTTGGCGATGATAGGCGACGAAGGACGTGATAGCCTGCGATAAGCTTCGGGGAGCTGGCAAATTAGCTTTGATCCGGAGATTTCCGAATGGGGAAACCCACCGAAAGGTATCGCATGATGAATACATAGTCATGCGAGGCGAACCGGGTGAACTGAAACATCTCAGTAGCTCGAGGAAAAGACATCAACCGAGATTCCGAAAGTAGTGGCGAGCGAAATCGGAAGAGCCTGTTAGTGATAGCACCAGACATAACGGAACGACTTGGAAAGGTCGGCCATAGCGGGTGATAGCCCCGTACGTGAAATGACCGGTGTGGTACTAAGCTAACGACAAGTAGGGCGGGACACGAGAAATCCTGTCTGAATATGGGGGGACCATCCTCCAAGGCTAAATACTCATCATCGACCGATAGTGAACTAGTACCGTGAGGGAAAGGCGAAAAGAACCCCGGGAGGGGAGTGAAATAGATCCTGAAACCGCGTGCTTACAAAAAGTAGGAGCCCGCAAGGGTGACTGCGTACCTTTTGTATAATGGGTCAGCGACTTACATTCAGTGGCAAGGTTAACCGAATAGGGAAGCCGTAGAGAAATCGAGTCCGAATAGGGCGTTCAGTCGCTGGGTGTAGACCCGAAACCAAGTGATCTATCCATGGCCAGGATGAAGGTGCCGTAACAGGTACTGGAGGTCCGAACCGACTAGTGTTGCAAAACTAGCGGATGAGCTGTGGATAGGGGTGAAAGGCTAAACAAACTTGGAAATAGCTGGTTCTCTCCGAAAACTATTTAGGTAGTGCCTCAAGTATTACCGTCGGGGGTAGAGCACTGTTTTGGCTAGGGGGTCATGGCGACTTACCAAACCAAGGCAAACTCCGAATACCGACGAGTACAGCTTGGGAGACAGAGCACCGGGTGCTAACGTCCGGACTCAAGAGGGAAACAACCCAGACCGCCAGCTAAGGTCCCTAAAATTGGCTAAGTGGGAAACGAAGTGGGAAGGCTAAAACAGTCAGGATGTTGGCTTAGAAGCAGCCATCATTTAAAGAAAGCGTAATAGCTCACTGATCGAGTCGTCCTGCGCGGAAGATGTAACGGGGCTAAGCCAGTTACCGAAGCTGCGGATTTGCAATTTATTGCAAGTGGTAGGAGAGCGTTCTGTAAGCCTGTGAAGGTGTCTTGTAAAGGATGCTGGAGGTATCAGAAGTGCGAATGCTGACATGAGTAGCGTTAAAGCGGGTGAAAAGCCCGCTCGCCGTAAGCGCAAGGTTTTCTACGCAACGTTCATCGGCGTAGAGTGAGTCGGCCCCTAAGGCGAGGCAGAGATGCGTAGCTGATGGGAAACAGGTCAATATTCCTGTACCGATGTGTAGTGCGATGTGGGGACGGATCTTAATAGGTCATCCGGGTGTTGGATATCCCGGTTTAGATGGATGTAGGCGTGCGTTAGGCAAATCCGGCGCACATATACCGAGGCCATCGATCGAGCCAGCTTGCTGGTGAAGTGATTGAACGAGGTTCCAGGAAAAGCCACTAAGCTTCAGCTACACACGACCGTACCGCAAACCGACACTGGTGCGCGAGATGAGTATTCTAAGGCGCTTGAGAGAACTCAGGAGAAGGAACTCGGCAAATTGACACCGTAACTTCGGAAGAAGGTGTGCCCTATTAGTGTGAAGCGAACAGCGGAGCATGAACGGGTTGCAAAAAATCGGTGGCTGCGACTGTTTATTAAAAACACAGCACTCTGCAAACACGAAAGTGGACGTATAGGGTGTGACGCCTGCCCGGTGCTGGAAGATTAAATGATGGGGTGCAAGCTCTTGATTGAAGTCCCAGTAAACGGCGGCCGTAACTATAACGGTCCTAAGGTAGCGAAATTCCTTGTCGGGTAAGTTCCGACCTGCACGAATGGCGTAACGATGGCCACACTGTCTCCTCCTGAGACTCAGCGAAGTTGAAATGTTTGTGATGATGCAATCTCCCCGCGGAAAGACGGAAAGACCCCATGAACCTTTACTGTAGCTTTGTATTGGACTTTGAACAGATCTGTGTAGGATAGGTGGGAGGCTTTGAAGCCAGGACGCTAGTTCTGGTGGAGCCAACGTTGAAATACCACCCTGGTGTGTTTGAGGTTCTAACCTAGGTCCATTATCTGGATCGGGGACAGTGCATGGTAGGCAGTTTGACTGGGGCGGTCTCCTCCCAAAGCGTAACGGAGGAGTTCGAAGGTACGCTAGTTACGGTCGGACATCGTGACGATAGTGCAATGGCATAAGCGTGCTTAACTGCGAGACTGACAAGTCGAGCAGATGCGAAAGCAGGACATAGTGATCCGGTGGTTCTGTATGGAAGGGCCATCGCTCAACGGATAAAAGGTACTCTGGGGATAACAGGCTGATACCGCCCAAGAGTTCATATCGACGGCGGTGTTTGGCACCTCGATGTCGGCTCATCTCATCCTGGGGCTGTAGCCGGTCCCAAGGGTATGGCTGTTCGCCATTTAAAGAGGTACGTGAGCTGGGTTTAAAACGTCGTGAGACAGTTTGGTCCCTATCTTCCGTGGGCGCTGCAGATTTGAGGAAGCCTGCTCCTAGTACGAGAGGACCGGAGTGGACACACCTCTGGTGTATCGGTTGTCACGCCAGTGGCATTGCCGAGTAGCTAAGTGTGGAAGAGATAACCGCTGAAAGCATCTAAGCGGGAAACTCGTTTCAAGATGAGATCTGCCGGGGCCTTGAGCCCCCTAAAGAGTCGTTCAAGACCAGGACGTTGATAGGTCAGGTGTGGAAGCGCAGTAATGCGTTAAGCTAACTGATACTAATTGCTCGTGCGGCTTGACCCTATAACTTTGATTTGAATATCAAGGTGTTATGCCAAGTTGACGCATTCAAAATATATTCAAAGCAGCGCACTGCGTGCGTGCTGATTCCAAACTCTATGAATTCGTTGTGTTGATTCGCGTGAATCAGCACAACAACAAGTTATGCCTGATGACCATAGCGAGGTGGTCCCACTCCTTCCCATCCCGAACAGGACAGTGAAACGCCTCCGCGCCGATGATAGTGCGGGTTCCCGTGTGAAAGTAGGTCATCGTCAGGCTCTTACAGCCCAAAAAAGCCCAACCAGAAATGGTTGGGCTTTTTTATTAAGTGAGAGCTCCATAAAAGTGAATCGTCGGATTCTCCGAATTTCGGAAGGCCGGCAATACGATTCGAGGAGCTTGAATAAAAAACTTCCTTGAAGTTGCCCGAATCGAAAAGTTCGTGTCATAATTCAAGGCTCAGCTCAAAACGAGCTGCCGGCTGAAAGGCTGGCGGAATCGGACGGAAGGCTGAGGCGGACCGAGAGGTTCGCAGCGAGTCGAAAGACCCGCAGGTTTGACAGGGTATTAAATGCTGTGTCATAATTGAAGGCTCCGCTGATCGCAGCGGGCGGCGCAAAAAAGACGATGAGTCTTGCGCAGGATCGTTAAAAATATACAGCCGATAAGCGTGGGCGTTTGAAGGTAATTGCCAAGTTCTTCGGAACTAAGTCGCAAGACTTTAAACGCTCATGAGAATAGAAGTGAAGTTCACTTCAATTTCTTTTTTTATGAGTTTTGTTCAATCGCGAGATTGGACGCAAATCAAGATCGAACTATAGAGTTTGATCCTGGCTCAGATTGAACGCTGGCGGCATGCCTTACACATGCAAGTCGAACGGCAGCGCGGGAGCAATCCTGGCGGCGAGTGGCGAACGGGTGAGTAATACATCGGAACGTGCCCAATCGTGGGGGATAACGCAGCGAAAGCTGTGCTAATACCGCATACGATCTACGGATGAAAGCAGGGGATCGCAAGACCTTGCGCGAATGGAGCGGCCGATGGCAGATTAGGTAGTTGGTGGGGTAAAGGCTCACCAAGCCAACGATCTGTAGCTGGTCTGAGAGGACGACCAGCCACACTGGGACTGAGACACGGCCCAGACTCCTACGGGAGGCAGCAGTGGGGAATTTTGGACAATGGGCGCAAGCCTGATCCAGCCATGCCGCGTGCAGGATGAAGGCCTTCGGGTTGTAAACTGCTTTTGTACGGAACGAAAAGGTTCTTTCTAATAAAGAGGGCCCATGACGGTACCGTAAGAATAAGCACCGGCTAACTACGTGCCAGCAGCCGCGGTAATACGTAGGGTGCAAGCGTTAATCGGAATTACTGGGCGTAAAGCGTGCGCAGGCGGTGATGTAAGACAGTTGTGAAATCCCCGGGCTCAACCTGGGAACTGCATCTGTGACTGCATCGCTGGAGTGCGGCAGAGGGGGATGGAATTCCGCGTGTAGCAGTGAAATGCGTAGATATGCGGAGGAACACCGATGGCGAAGGCAATCCCCTGGGCCTGCACTGACGCTCATGCACGAAAGCGTGGGGAGCAAACAGGATTAGATACCCTGGTAGTCCACGCCCTAAACGATGTCAACTGGTTGTTGGGTCTTCACTGACTCAGTAACGAAGCTAACGCGTGAAGTTGACCGCCTGGGGAGTACGGCCGCAAGGTTGAAACTCAAAGGAATTGACGGGGACCCGCACAAGCGGTGGATGATGTGGTTTAATTCGATGCAACGCGAAAAACCTTACCCACCTTTGACATGTACGGAATTTGCCAGAGATGGCTTAGTGCTCGAAAGAGAACCGTAACACAGGTGCTGCATGGCTGTCGTCAGCTCGTGTCGTGAGATGTTGGGTTAAGTCCCGCAACGAGCGCAACCCTTGTCATTAGTTGCTACATTTAGTTGGGCACTCTAATGAGACTGCCGGTGACAAACCGGAGGAAGGTGGGGATGACGTCAAGTCCTCATGGCCCTTATAGGTGGGGCTACACACGTCATACAATGGCTGGTACAAAGGGTTGCCAACCCGCGAGGGGGAGCTAATCCCATAAAACCAGTCGTAGTCCGGATCGCAGTCTGCAACTCGACTGCGTGAAGTCGGAATCGCTAGTAATCGTGGATCAGAATGTCACGGTGAATACGTTCCCGGGTCTTGTACACACCGCCCGTCACACCATGGGAGCGGGTTCTGCCAGAAGTAGTTAGCCTAACCGCAAGGAGGGCGATTACCACGGCAGGGTTCGTGACTGGGGTGAAGTCGTAACAAGGTAGCCGTATCGGAAGGTGCGGCTGGATCACCTCCTTTCTGGAAACCGCAATTTAATTTAAACGCCCACACTTATCGGTTGTTGGAAGGTTGTCGCCCAGCGACTGAGGCGCTTGGCTTGTCAGGTTGGCCTGAGATTCAAAGCGTCCGGCCCCGCGGGTCTGTAGCTCAGTTGGTTAGAGCACCGTCTTGATAAGGCGGGGGTCGTTGGTTCGAATCCAACCAGACCCACCATCCATCTAATCTTTAGGGGGATTAGCTCAGCTGGGAGAGCACCTGCTTTGCAAGCAGGGGGTCGTCGGTTCGATCCCGTCATCCTCCACCAATTTCCGGTACTTAGAGTTCAACACCAAAGCGGCTTTGCGTCATTGAAAAGTGAGCGAGGCCTCTTTGTTGTTGATCGAGATTGTTCGATCAATCGGCTGTTCTTTAAAAATTCATAGAGTCGAATCAGCGTTGCTGATGGAAACTGCACATTCGTAAAGGTTTAGTGCAGACCGTGCCATCAGCAACATAGAATTTTTGATTGCGTCAAAATGAACTTCATCTTCGTCGAAAGACGAATACGTGAAGTACGGCATAACGCGCCAGGTGAAAGACCTGGCAGACATTCCTTGATTGACTTTTGGTCTCGTGAGAGACGTCAAAGTTATAGGGTCAAGTGAATAAGAGCACGTGGTGGATGCCTTGGCGATGATAGGCGACGAAGGACGTGATAGCCTGCGATAAGCTTCGGGGAGCTGGCAAATTAGCTTTGATCCGGAGATTTCCGAATGGGGAAACCCACCGAAAGGTATCGCATGATGAATACATAGTCATGCGAGGCGAACCGGGTGAACTGAAACATCTCAGTAGCTCGAGGAAAAGACATCAACCGAGATTCCGAAAGTAGTGGCGAGCGAAATCGGAAGAGCCTGTTAGTGATAGCACCAGACATAACGGAACGACTTGGAAAGGTCGGCCATAGCGGGTGATAGCCCCGTACGTGAAATGACCGGTGTGGTACTAAGCTAACGACAAGTAGGGCGGGACACGAGAAATCCTGTCTGAATATGGGGGGACCATCCTCCAAGGCTAAATACTCATCATCGACCGATAGTGAACTAGTACCGTGAGGGAAAGGCGAAAAGAACCCCGGGAGGGGAGTGAAATAGATCCTGAAACCGCGTGCTTACAAAAAGTAGGAGCCCGCAAGGGTGACTGCGTACCTTTTGTATAATGGGTCAGCGACTTACATTCAGTGGCAAGGTTAACCGAATAGGGAAGCCGTAGAGAAATCGAGTCCGAATAGGGCGTTCAGTCGCTGGGTGTAGACCCGAAACCAAGTGATCTATCCATGGCCAGGATGAAGGTGCCGTAACAGGTACTGGAGGTCCGAACCGACTAGTGTTGCAAAACTAGCGGATGAGCTGTGGATAGGGGTGAAAGGCTAAACAAACTTGGAAATAGCTGGTTCTCTCCGAAAACTATTTAGGTAGTGCCTCAAGTATTACCGTCGGGGGTAGAGCACTGTTTTGGCTAGGGGGTCATGGCGACTTACCAAACCAAGGCAAACTCCGAATACCGACGAGTACAGCTTGGGAGACAGAGCACCGGGTGCTAACGTCCGGACTCAAGAGGGAAACAACCCAGACCGCCAGCTAAGGTCCCTAAAATTGGCTAAGTGGGAAACGAAGTGGGAAGGCTAAAACAGTCAGGATGTTGGCTTAGAAGCAGCCATCATTTAAAGAAAGCGTAATAGCTCACTGATCGAGTCGTCCTGCGCGGAAGATGTAACGGGGCTAAGCCAGTTACCGAAGCTGCGGATTTGCAATTTATTGCAAGTGGTAGGAGAGCGTTCTGTAAGCCTGTGAAGGTGTCTTGTAAAGGATGCTGGAGGTATCAGAAGTGCGAATGCTGACATGAGTAGCGTTAAAGCGGGTGAAAAGCCCGCTCGCCGTAAGCGCAAGGTTTTCTACGCAACGTTCATCGGCGTAGAGTGAGTCGGCCCCTAAGGCGAGGCAGAGATGCGTAGCTGATGGGAAACAGGTCAATATTCCTGTACCGATGTGTAGTGCGATGTGGGGACGGATCTTAATAGGTCATCCGGGTGTTGGATATCCCGGTTTAGATGGATGTAGGCGTGCGTTAGGCAAATCCGGCGCACATATACCGAGGCCATCGATCGAGCCAGCTTGCTGGTGAAGTGATTGAACGAGGTTCCAGGAAAAGCCACTAAGCTTCAGCTACACACGACCGTACCGCAAACCGACACTGGTGCGCGAGATGAGTATTCTAAGGCGCTTGAGAGAACTCAGGAGAAGGAACTCGGCAAATTGACACCGTAACTTCGGAAGAAGGTGTGCCCTATTAGTGTGAAGCGAACAGCGGAGCATGAACGGGTTGCAAAAAATCGGTGGCTGCGACTGTTTATTAAAAACACAGCACTCTGCAAACACGAAAGTGGACGTATAGGGTGTGACGCCTGCCCGGTGCTGGAAGATTAAATGATGGGGTGCAAGCTCTTGATTGAAGTCCCAGTAAACGGCGGCCGTAACTATAACGGTCCTAAGGTAGCGAAATTCCTTGTCGGGTAAGTTCCGACCTGCACGAATGGCGTAACGATGGCCACACTGTCTCCTCCTGAGACTCAGCGAAGTTGAAATGTTTGTGATGATGCAATCTCCCCGCGGAAAGACGGAAAGACCCCATGAACCTTTACTGTAGCTTTGTATTGGACTTTGAACAGATCTGTGTAGGATAGGTGGGAGGCTTTGAAGCCAGGACGCTAGTTCTGGTGGAGCCAACGTTGAAATACCACCCTGGTGTGTTTGAGGTTCTAACCTAGGTCCATTATCTGGATCGGGGACAGTGCATGGTAGGCAGTTTGACTGGGGCGGTCTCCTCCCAAAGCGTAACGGAGGAGTTCGAAGGTACGCTAGTTACGGTCGGACATCGTGACGATAGTGCAATGGCATAAGCGTGCTTAACTGCGAGACTGACAAGTCGAGCAGATGCGAAAGCAGGACATAGTGATCCGGTGGTTCTGTATGGAAGGGCCATCGCTCAACGGATAAAAGGTACTCTGGGGATAACAGGCTGATACCGCCCAAGAGTTCATATCGACGGCGGTGTTTGGCACCTCGATGTCGGCTCATCTCATCCTGGGGCTGTAGCCGGTCCCAAGGGTATGGCTGTTCGCCATTTAAAGAGGTACGTGAGCTGGGTTTAAAACGTCGTGAGACAGTTTGGTCCCTATCTTCCGTGGGCGCTGCAGATTTGAGGAAGCCTGCTCCTAGTACGAGAGGACCGGAGTGGACACACCTCTGGTGTATCGGTTGTCACGCCAGTGGCATTGCCGAGTAGCTAAGTGTGGAAGAGATAACCGCTGAAAGCATCTAAGCGGGAAACTCGTTTCAAGATGAGATCTGCCGGGGCCTTGAGCCCCCTAAAGAGTCGTTCAAGACCAGGACGTTGATAGGTCAGGTGTGGAAGCGCAGTAATGCGTTAAGCTAACTGATACTAATTGCTCGTGCGGCTTGACCCTATAACTTTGATTTGAATATCAAGGTGTTATGCCAAGTTGACGCATTCAAAATATATTCAAAGCAGCGCACTGCGTGCGTGCTGATTCCAAACTCTATGAATTCGTTGTGTTGATTCGCGTGAATCAGCACAACAACAAGTTATGCCTGATGACCATAGCGAGGTGGTCCCACTCCTTCCCATCCCGAACAGGACAGTGAAACGCCTCCGCGCCGATGATAGTGCGGGTTCCCGTGTGAAAGTAGGTCATCGTCAGGCTCTTACAGCCCAAAAAAGCCCAACCAGAAATGGTTGGGCTTTTTTGCTTTCTGACGCGCAAATGCGCGTGCGATTTTGAATTGAAGGTTGCTCAGGCAGTTCAGGCGTTGAAGATCACGCCATCTTCAACGTGCGCCGCCCCGGAGCGTGCCAGTTCGGCCAAAAGCTCCTCGCCCCATTGCCCTAGATTGCGATCAGGGGCGAAGCGCTGCCGGATCTGCTCCATATAGGCAGCGCTCGCCAGCCAAGCGGCCAGCTGTGGCAAATCCATCTTCTTCGCGTCGAGCAGCTTGAATTTGATCAGCACCTTGACGGCGTGCCGGGCGTGCTTTTCCGGCGAACGGACAAATGCATCGAGCCGTTCGCGTGCAATGGCCAGCGCGGCTGGCACGTCTCCGAAGACTCGGCCGTGGCCGGGAATCACGCAACGTGGATTGAGCGATTCGATGAGATCCAGTGTGGCCGCAACCTCACCGAAAGACGGCTCGCCCCACATCTCGGGAAAGACGATGCCAAAGCCTTTTTCCCAAAGCGCATCGCCCGAGATCAGTACCCCATGCGTCGGCTCGTGGAGCAGAACAGCGTGCGGATCATGCCCAGGTGCGGCGTGGATCTGCCAGCGTGCATCGGCCAGTTCGATGTCTTGCCCCGGCTGCAGCAGGCCATCGAATGCAAAGCGAGGGCACTCCTGGCCCGTCGCCCGATAGCTGAGCTTGTCTTCATCCCAGGCGCCGACCGCGTCAGCCTCGCCCGGGGGGATGGCGGTGCGCATGCCGAGGTAGCGCCCCTGCAGCGCCGCATTACCGCCGCAGTGATCGCTGTGCAGGTGCGTGTTGAGCAGCCGGCTTAGCGACCGGCCGTCCAATAGACGCTCGACCAGTGCCAAGGTTTGCGCTGCGTGGGTGGCATAGCCCGAGTCGACCAGGGCGCTCTCGTTTCGGCCCAGAAACAGGATGTTGTTGGACGACAGCCAGCCCCGCTCCAGGACGTGAATGCCGGCCGGAAGCGGATAGTGCATGCTCACTCAATGCGCCGCAGTCCGCAATTCGCGCCGCAGGATCTTGCCCACATTGGTCTTTGGCAGCGCATCACGAAACTCGATGTGCTTGGGCCGCTTGTAGCCGGTCAGCCGGTCGTGGCAGTAGCGCAGCACATCGTCCTCGCTGAGCGAATGGTCCTTGCGAACCACGAACACCTTGATCGCCTCGCCTTGCTTCTCGTCCGGAACGCCGACGGCAGCGCACTCCACCACGCCGGGGCACAAGGAGATGACGTTCTCCAACTCGTTGGGAAACACGTTGAAGCCGCTCACCAGGATCATGTCCTTCTTGCGATCGACGATGCGGCAGTAGCCATCGTCCTGCATCAGCGCGATGTCGCCGGTGCGCATGAAGCCGTCGGCGGTGAAAGCTGCGGCCGTCTCGGCTGGTTGGTTGTAGTAGCCCACCATCACGTTGGGACCCTTGATGCACAACTCGCCGGCTTCGCCCTGGGCAAGGGAGTTGCCAGCGTCGTCCTTGATGGCGATCTCGATGCCTGGCAGCGGCAGCCCGATGGTGCCGCTGAAGCGTGTGTTGTTCACCGGGTTGTTGGTGCCGATCGCACAGGTCTCGCTCATGCCCCAGCCTTCAATCATGGCGCACCCAGTGGTTTCCTGCCAGCGTTGTGCCGTGCCTTCGGACGCCGCCATGCCGCCGGCCTGCGAGACAAAGAGCGTCGAGAAATCCAGCGTCTTGAACTCCGGCTGTACGAGCAGGCCATTGAACAGGGTGTTGACTGCCGGCAGCATGTGGAAGGGCCGCTTCTTGAGCACCGCGATGAACTTGCGCATGTCGCGCGGGTTGGGGATCAGGGTCAGGTGCGAGCCCTGCCGGATCGCCAGCAGGCACAGGGTGAGCGCGAAGATGTGATACAGCGGCAACGCCGCGATGCTGTTGACCTTGCTGAGGTCGCCCGCGCGCTCCAGCGCCGGCGTGAACCAGGCCTCGGCCTGCAAGGTCGCCGCCACGATGTTGCGATGCGTCAGCACCGCGCCTTTGGACAAGCCCGTGGTGCCGCCGGTGTACTGCAGGAACGCGATGGAATCGAGATTGCTCGCCGTCGGCTCGAGCTTGCGTCCGCGCCCTTGGGCCAATGCGTCCGAAAACGAGGTCACGGTACGCCCCTTGTCCAACGGCAGCTTGTAGGCCGGGACCATTTTGGCCAGGTTGCGCACCGCAAAAGTGATCCAGCTGCCGTACAGGCCGCCCAGCAGATCGCCCATGGCCGTCACCACAGTATGCTGAACCTGCGTGCGGTCGATCACCTGCTCCAGCGTCTGCGCGAAGTTCTCCAGGATCACGATGGCCGTGGCGCCCGAATCCTTCAGCTGGTGCTCCAACTCTCGCGCCGTGTAAAGCGGGTTGACGTTGACGCAGGTATAGCCGGCGCGCAGAACGGCCGCCATCGTGACGGCAAACTGCGGGATGTTCGGCAACATGATCGCAACCCGCGCGCCCGGCTCCAACCCGCGGCTTTGCAGCCAGGCGCCCAGCGCAGTCGACAGCTGGTCCAGCTCCCGGTAGGACATCCACCGCTCCATGCACACCGAAAAAGGCCGATCGGCGTAGCGCTGGAACGATTCATCGAACATTTGCCCCAACGAGCTGTATTGCTCCGGGTCCACGGTATGCGGCACACCGGCGGGGTAGTTCTTCAACTGGGATGTCTGCATGCAATCTCCTTTGGCGCGGATTGTCCGAGAGCGCCGAGCCGCGTCACAGCGGGCTTGTCCTAGCCCGGGCGCCCCAATGGACCGGCGCTGTCGCGCAGGGGACCGAACGATAGTCGGCCGGCCATGACGTGATTCCAAAAATGTGCCTTGCTTCACCAGGGGGATCAACTACCCTGTCCTCGATGGAAGTCGAGAGGCCGTTGAAGACAGAACACGCAGGAAATTCACCACCGAAGACCCCTAACCATCGGCGGGGCTTCCAAGGAGCAGGCTTGAGAACATCGGGAAAACCCTTATATTTGATGCATGCATCAAGCCATGGCCATCTTCAAAGCCTCGCTCGGCGCCGGTTCCCTTCTGAGAATGCCGATCGTTGAGCCGCCCAGCGCCGCGACCAGCCCGGCGCAACAACCCGTGCTCGTGCCCATCCGCTCGATCGGTCCGGGCGAGCGCGAGCGTATTGCCACCCACCTGCTGGCTCTGGAGCCGCACGACCGCTACCTGCGCTTTGGCTACAGCGCGTCGGACGAACAGATCCGCCGCTATGTCGAAGGCTTGAATTTCGAGCGCGACGAACTCTTCGGCATCTACAACCGTCGGCTCGAACTGATCGCGATGGCCCACCTGGCTTTCGCCCCTGCCGACCAGCCGGGCGAATGCGCGGAGTTCGGCGTTTCCGTCTCCAAGCACGCCCGCGGGCGTGGTTACGGCGCCCGCCTGTTCGAGCGCGCCGAAGTCACGGCCCGCAACGCCGGTGTGCGCATGCTCTTCATCCATGCGCTGAGCGAAAACGCCGCCATGCTGAAGATCGCCCGCAATGCCGGCGCCAGCGTGGTGCGTAGCGGCTCCGAATCCGAGGCGCACTTGGAACTGCCCGAGGCCACACTCGACAGCCGCATGAGTGAAATCGCGCTGGAGCACTTCGCCGAGATCGACTTCAAGCTCAAGACCCGCGCCAAGCAGTTCTGGGCCTTCCTGGCCGGCGTGCAGGAAGTGCGCCGCGGCGTGCAGGAAGCGCGCGACAAGTCCTCGGCCTGACAACGGCCAGCTGCCGTGGCCGCCCCACGGCATATTCCTGCCAAGTCAATCCGGTATCCTTGGGGCTCCCCAACTTCCGCCCTCCCGCAGTGGCAGACCCTCACCCTGAGCGCCCCCCCAACGAGCGAGAAGACAAGCGCAGTTTTCTCCAGAAGCTCGTCGAGTTCATCCATCCCGGTCCTGATTCACGCGATGAACTGATCGAAACCCTGGCCGACGCGGAAGACAACGACGTCATCGGCGCCGAATCGCGGGTCATGCTCGAAGGCGTGCTGCGCATGGCCGACATGAGCGCCGGCGACGTCATGGTGGCGGCGCCACGCATGGACCTGGTGAATATCGACGATCCGCTCGAGACCCTGATCCACACGGTGATCGACACGGCGCACTCGCGCTTTCCGGTTTACGAGGGCGACAAGGAAAACATCATCGGCATCTTGCTGGCGAAGGACCTGCTCAAGCTGCAGCGCTCGCCCGCGTTGAGCATCCGCGCCCTGCTGCGCCCGCCGACTTTCGTGCCCGAGAGCAAGGGCCTGAACGACCTGCTGCGCGAGTTTCGCGGCAACCGCAACCACCTGGCGATCGTGATCGACGAATTCGGCCGCGTGGCCGGCCTCATCACCATCGAAGACGTGCTCGAGCAGATCGTCGGCGAGATCGAGGACGAGTTCGACATCGCCGAGGACGAGGGCGACATCTTCGGCCTGGCCGACCACACCTACCGTGTTTCCGGCGACACCCCCGTCGAACGCGTGGCCGAGGCCTTCGCGATCGAGTTCAACGAGGATCAGCTCTCCGAAGACTTCGAGACCATCGGCGGCCTGATCGCGCACGAGATGGGCCATGTGCCCAAGCGCGGCGAGCGCCACACCATCGGTGGCTTCGATTTCTTCGTGCTGCACACCAAGGGCGGTGCGGTGCGCTGGTTCAAGGTCTCGCCGACGCGCGGCGGCGACGCGGCCGATTGAACGCGCAGGCCGTCGTCGCTGCTGCTCCGGCTCGCTGGCTGGCCCGCCTGCTGCCCTGGCTGGCGGGCCTGGCGCAGGCTTGCTCCATCACCGCGCCCTGGAACGGGCAGCCGCAATGGTGGCTGCAGATCCTGTCGCTGGCCGTTCTGGTCTGGCAGCTGGATGGCTTGCGCGGGGCCGAGACGCCACGTGCCTGGCGCCGCGCAGGACTGGTCACATGGGCCTTTGCCATCGCCTGGCTGTGCGGCAGCACCTGGTGGCTGTTCGTCTCCATGCATACCTACGGTGGCCTGGCAGCGCCGCTGGCGGCCATCGCCACCTTGTGGCTGGCGGCGGCGCTGGGCCTTTACTACGCGCTCGCGGGTGCGCTGTACGTGATGTGGGCGCCGGCGAGTCGAGCCGGCGCGGCCTTCTTCTTTGCCGCGCTCTGGACCCTCGGCGAGCTCCTGCGCAACAGCCTGTTCACCGGCTTTCCATGGGGCGCCGGCGGCTACGCGCACCTGGATGGGCCGCTCATGGCCTTTGCGCGCAACGTCGGGGTCTACGGCATCGGCACCATGGCGGCGTTCATCGCGGCGTTGCTGGCGAGCAGTTTGACGCGGGCGTCGACGCTGAGTTGGCGACGCGTGCGCTCCTGGCTGCCCTTGGCGCTGCTGAGTGTCTTCGTGCTCTATGGCGGCTTGGCGTCGCATTGCCTGGTCAATGATTGCAAGACGCCGGCCTCGCCCGATCCTTCGAGCGCCGGGCGCATCCAGGTCGCCCTGCTCCAGGGCAATATCCCGCAGGACGAGAAGTTCATCCCCAGCGGCGGCATCGCCGTGGCGCTGCGCTGGTATGGCGAGCAGCTGATGGGGGCGCGCGCTTCGCTGGTCATCACGCCCGAAACCGCGATCCCGCTGCTGCCGGCGCAGCTTCCGCCGGGCTACCTGGATGCCATCGCGCAGCGCTATGCAGGCGGCACGCAGGCCGCCATTGTCGGCCTGCCGATGGGCAATGGCCGCAGCTACACCAACTCGGTGCTTGGCTTTGCCCCGGGCCAGGCCCAGCCCTACCGCTACGACAAGTCGCACCTGGTGCCCTTCGGCGAATTCGTGCCTTCGCTGTTTCGCTGGTTCACCGATCTCATGAAGATTCCGCTGGGCGACTTCCGCAGTGGCGGCTTGGCCCAACCGGCATTCGAATGGCAGGGTCAGCGCATCGCACCCAACGTCTGCTACGAGGATTTGTTCGGCGACGAGATCGGCGCCAACTTCCGAGACGAGGCACGTGCGCCCACGGTGCTGCTCAACGTGAGCAACATCGCCTGGTTCGGCAACACGGTGGCCATCGACCAGCACCAGGCCATCTCGCGCATGCGCGCCATCGAGTTCGAGCGGCCGATGGTGCGTTCCACCAACACCGGCGCCACGGTGGTCATCGACCACCGTGGCCGCGTCACGCACTCACTGCCGCGCATGACGCGCGGCGTGCTCGAGGCCGAAGTAGAAGGCCGCACCGGCCTCACGCCCTACGCGCGCTGGGTCTCGCAATACGGTCTGTGGCCGCTGTGGATCGGCGCGCTGTCGGTGGTGGCCGCCTGCCTGGCCGCGCGGCTCAGGCAGCGACGACTGGCCAGTCGCGCTGCCGGCGCTTGAGCGACTGAGCCCGGCTAGCGGCAGCTGAAGCTGTCCGCCGAGTCCAGGCTGCCGCTGGCGTTGTAGCGCGCCACCTTGGGGTAAGGGCACAACGGCCGGCTGCGGTTCGCTGCCCAGTCGGCCGGCAGTTCCGCGTTGACGCCGCCCGCATTGCCGGCGCCGCGCGCGCTGGCCGTCACCCGGTCCGGCGCCGCGCCTTTCTCGACCCAGGCGACGAGGGCGCTCAGCATGTCGAACTGGTCGGTGGCGGGCCCGCCCGAGCAATGGCCCATGCCGGGCACGCGATAGAAGCGGGCGAAGCTGGAGGCATCACCGCCGTTGGCTGCGGCGAGGCCCTCGTACCAGGCCTTGGTGTCATCGACCGAGAAGATCGGGTCGCTGACGCCGTGAAAGACCATCATCTTCGCGCCGCGGTTCTTCAGCTTCTCCAGCCGGGTCGGATTGGGCGGCGTCATGAAGCTCATGGCCGATTCGGTGTAGACGGCGTTGGTGGCCTCGATGCCCGCCAGCATGGCATCGATGTCGGCCGTGAGCGCAAAGGCCGGGCCGTTGAAGCTGGCCGGATTCTCCGGCGGCACCTTGAAGATGATGCCCACTGCGCCCGAGTCCAGCGCCAGCGGCGCGGTGAACTCCCAGAAGGCAATGCCGGCCGCGCCGATGCCGCTGTCGTAGGGGAAGCTGGAATAGAAGGACTCGCCCTTGCTGTTGATGGCGCCGCTGAAGATGGGCGCGATGGCCGTCTTCTGCGCCGGCGACAGGCAGCTGCCATCGCGTGAGCCGCCGCAGGTGGGCACGTCGCGCGCCAGGTCGAAAGCAACGCGGCAGGCCTCGGTGTCCTGCACCAGGCCATCGCTGGCGCCGTCCAGCACATCGCAGCGGGCCAGCACCGCCCTGGCCACGGTGGCGCGTTCGGTGGGCGTGAAGCCGGTCGACAGATCGGCCGGGTTGGTGGCCACGCTCGCATAGCGCCGCGCGCCGAACATGTTGGCAATTGCGGCCTTGGGCAGCTTGTAGCCTGGCGCGCCCGCCAGGTAGCCGTCGTAGTCTTCCGGATAGCGGGCTGCGGCCACGAAGGTGTGGCGCCCGCCGTTGGAGCAGCCGCCGAAATAGGAGCGGTCCGGCCCCTTGCCGTAGGCGCTGTCGATCACCTTCTTGGCAATGGGCGTGAGCTTGCCCACCGCCTGGTAACCGTAGTCCAGCCGCGCCTGCGGATCGACGCCGAAGTTGGGCCCCAGGCTGGCGGCATGGCCGGCGTCCGAACTCAGCACGGCAAAGCCCTGCATCAGCGCATGCGTCAAGGGCCCGCCGCCGAAGCTGCCGGTGGCCGGCACCACGCTGCCGTCGATGCCGCCGTTGCCCTGGTGAAAGAAGCGACCGTTCCAGGCCAGTGGCAGGCGCATTTCGAACTTGATGGCGTAGCTGTTGCCGTCCACCGTGCTGGTGCGGGCGAACATCGCACCGGTCACCTGGCAATGCGCCGGCACCGCCTGGCCGCCCACGGTCAGCGCGCCGGCACCAACGTCGGTGCTGGTGCTGATGGTGGTGTTGGCCAGGCTCGCCAGCTTGGCCGCCAAATCCTTGCAGGCGCCCTGGAAGCTGGCGGGCGTGGCCGGCGAGAGCTGGGTCGTGCCGACCGGCGGGCGGTCATCGCCGCCGCCGCAGCCCAGCAGGGCGAGCAGGGCGCCGGACGCGGCGAGCGCGCCGGCAAGGCGCGGGGAAGCAATGGGCATGGCTTGTCTCCTGAAAAGGTCCTGGCGCCGTGTACGGCGGGAGATCGGTGGCGCCTGATAGTTAATTTACTGAACTATATTGGCGCCACACCCCGGGACAACTACCAATGCGGAGCCTGGCGCATATGATTCATGGGCTGCACTTTATGTCCAGCCCGACAATAGCCCGCATGAGCACCAGGCCGACTTCCAAGGACGAGCAGACCCCGCACGGCGGATTGGCCGAAGCGGGTCTGCACGCCGTGCTCGGCTACCAGCTGGCGCAGGCGGCAATCGTCACCACGCAGGTGTTTGCCGAACGCATCGGCGCGGCTTTCGAGCTGCGGCCGGTTGAATTCACCATCCTCTGCCTGATCGACGAGAACCCCGGCGTGTCGGCGCGCCAGCTGGCCACCGCGCTGGCGGTGACGCCGCCCAACATCACGATGTGGATCGACAAGCTCGAGGGCCGCGGCCTGGTCGAGCGCGAGCGCAGCAATACCGACCGGCGGGCCCAGCACATCCGCGCCACCGACAAGGGCGCCACGCTGGTGCGCAAGGCGCTGCGAGCGGTGAGTGAGGGCGAGCAGGCCGCGCTGGCCAGGCTCAGCCCGGCCGAGCGGGCCATGCTGATCGAGCTCTTGCACAAGGTGGCGCGCGGCCGCCGCGGCTAGCCGCCGCCCTGGCCGCCCCTTAGCCTGGATGTTGCAGCCGCCAAGGCGGCATGGCCCCATGCCGCCTTGGCATCGCTGCCAGCCGCATGGCATCGACCTTGCCTGTATCGTTGCGCGCCTTCGAACAACCTGCAAAAAGCCCAAGGAGCTCATCGTGTACCTCTCCCTTCGATTCCGTGCCTTTGCCGCCGGCGCCGCGCTGCTGGCCGCGAGCGCCATCGCCCAGGCGCAACAGGCCCTGCCCAACGTGATGATCCTGGCCACCGGCGGCACCATCGCCGGCGCCGGCGCCTCGGCCGTCAACAGCGCCACCTACGCCGCCGCCAAGGTGGGTGTCGAGAAGCTGATCGCCGGCCTGCCGGAGCTGTCGAAAGTCGCCAACGTGCGCGGCGAGCAGGTGTTCCAGGTGGCATCCGAAAGCATGACCAACGCCAACCTGCTGGCGCTGGCCAAGCGGGTGTCGCAGCTGGCCAAGCAGCCCGACGTGGATGGCATCGTCATCACCCACGGCACCGACACGGTGGAAGAAACGGCCTACTTCCTCACCCTGACGGTGCGCACCGACAAGCCGATCGTGATGGTGGCCTCCATGCGGCCCGGCACCGCGCTGTCCGCCGACGGCGCCCTCAACCTGTTCGACGCGGTCAGCGTGGCCGGCAGCAAGGACGCGCGCAGCAAGGGCGTCCTGCTCACCATGAACGACAGCATCGAAAGCGGCCGCGACGTCAGCAAGAACGTCAACATCAAGCCCAGCGCCTTCTCCAGCCAGTGGGGCTCGCTGGGCATGGTGGTGGAGGGCAGGAACTACTGGTTCCGCGCGCCGGTCAAGCGCCACACCGTCAACTCCGAGTTCGACATCGACAAGATCGACGCGCTGCCGCCGGTCGAGATCGCCTACGGCTACGAAGGCGTGAGCGCCACCGCGATCGACGCGCTGGCCCGCAGCGGCATCAAGGCGCTGATCCACGGCGGTCCGGGCAACGGCTCGGTGGCCGACCGCATCGTGCCGCGCCTGCAGGCCGCACGCGCCGAAGGCATCCTGGTGATCCGCGCCTCGCGCGTGCCCGACGGCTTCGTGATCCGAAACGCCGAGCAGCCGGACGACAAATACGACTGGGTGGTGGCGCACGACCTGCGCCCGCAGAAGGCGCGCATCCTGGCGATGGTGGCCTTGACCAAGACCAGTGACACCAAAGAGATGCAGCGCATCTTCTGGGAGTATTGAGCCCCCCGGCTTCTCAGGCGCTGCGCGCCTGTAGCTCGCCACCCCCCGAGGGGGCGGCCACGCCTGCGGCCTGGCGGAGCCAGTTCCGCGGCGTGTGGCTGGTATGGCGCCATGCGGGCGGCCCCCGCCCGTAAAATCGTCCGTTTCGCGGGCCTGGCCCGCGTTTGCGACTTACGTCCGGCGATGCCGGCCAGCCCATGCTGACCTTCCAACAAATCATTCTCAAACTGCAGTCGTACTGGGATGCCCAGGGCTGCGCCCTGCTGCAGCCCTACGACATGGAGGTGGGGGCGGGCACTTCGCACACCGCCACCTTCCTGCGGGCCCTCGGCCCCGAGCCCTGGAAGGCGGCCTACGTGCAGCCCAGCCGGCGCCCCAAGGACGGGCGCTACGGCGAGAACCCGAACCGTCTGCAGCACTACTACCAATACCAGGTGGTCCTGAAGCCGGCGCCGGCCAACATCCTGGAGCTGTACCTCGGCTCGCTGGAGGCCCTGGGCTTCGACCTGAAGAAGAACGACATCCGCTTTGTCGAAGACGACTGGGAGAACCCCACGCTGGGCGCCTGGGGCCTGGGCTGGGAAGTCTGGCTCAACGGCATGGAAGTGACCCAGTTCACCTACTTCCAACAGGTGGGCGGCATCGACTGCCGGCCCATCACCGGCGAGATCACCTACGGTCTGGAACGCCTAGCCATGTACCTGCAGGGCGTGGACAACGTCTACAACCTGAAATGGACGGAAGACCTCAGCTACGGCGACGTCTACAAGCAGAACGAGGTCGAGCAGTCGACCTACAACTTCGAGCACAGCGACGCCGACTTCCTGTTCTCCGCCTTTGCCGCGCATGAAAAGCAGGCCAAGCACCTGATGCAGGAGCAGCTGGCGCTGCCGGCCTACGAGCAGGTGCTCAAGGCCGCGCACAGCTTCAACCTGCTGGACGCGCGCGGCGCCATCAGCGTGACCGAGCGCGCCGCCTACATCGGCCGCATCCGCAACCTGGCGCGCGCCGTCGCGCAGAGCTACTACGACAGCCGCGAACGGCTGGGCTTCCCGATGGCCCCGCGCGAGTGGGTGGCTCAGATCCCTCCCGCGAAGAAGGCGGCCTGAACCATGACCACCTCCATCAAGAAAAACCTGCTCGTCGAACTGTTCGTCGAGGAACTCCCACCCAAGGCGCTGAAGAAGCTGGGCGAGGCCTTTGCCGGCGTGCTGCGCGACCAGCTGGTCGCGCAAGGCCTGGCCGATGCCGGCTCGGTGCTCACCGCCTATGCCTCGCCGCGCCGCCTGGCCGCGCATCTCACCGACGTGGCGGCACAAGCGGCCGACAAGGCGATCTCGCAAAAGCTGATGCCGGTGAGCGTGGGCCTGGATGGCGCCGGCCAGCCGACACCGGCCCTGCTCAAGAAGCTGGCCGCCCTCGGTGCCGATGCATCTGCCGTGGCCGGCCTCAAGCGCGCGCAGGACGGCAAGGCGGAGGCGCTGTTCTTCGAAAGCACGGCGCGCGGCGCCATGCTCGCCGACGGCCTGCAGAAGGCCCTGCTCGAGGCCATTGCCAAGCTGCCCATCCCCAAGGTGATGAGCTACCAGCTCGAGACCGGCGAGCTGCCCGGCTGGACCAGCGTCAGCTTCGTGCGCCCGGCGCACGGGGTGGTGGCGCTGCACGGCAACGAGGTGGTGCCCGTGGAAGCGCTGGGCCTGCGCTCGGGCCGCGAGACCCACGGCCACCGCTTCGAGGCCAGCGTCGACCCGGTGGTGCTGCGCGATGCCGACAGCTATGCGCTGCAGCTGATCGACGACGGCGCCGTCATCGCCGGCTTCGAGGCGCGCCGCCTCGAGATCGCGCGCCAGTTGGCCGAGGCCGCCGTCAAGGTGGGCGCCGGCTCGGTGCCGATCGATGACGACGCGCTGCTCGACGAAGTCACAGCGCTGGTCGAGCGCCCCAACGTGCTGGTCTGCGAGTTCGAGCGCGAGTTTCTCGACGTGCCGCAGGAATGCCTCATCCTGACGATGAAGGCCAACCAGAAGTACTTTCCGCTGCTCGATGTCCATGGCCGCCTGACGCACAAGTTTCTGGTGGTGAGCAACATCCGCCCGGACGATGCCAGCGCCGTCATCGGCGGCAACGAGCGGGTGGTGCGTCCGCGCCTGGCCGACGCCAAGTTCTTCTTCGACCAGGACCGAAAGAAATCGCTGGCCTCGCGCGTCGAGCAGCTGGCCAAGGTGGTCTATCACAACAAGCTGGGCACGCAGGGCGAGCGGGTCACCCGCGTGATGCACATCGCGCGTGCCATCGCCGAGCAATTGGGCGCATCGGGTGGAGGCGAGCTGGCCGCACACGCCACGCAGGCCGCGCAACTGGCCAAGGCCGACCTGGTGACCGACATGGTGGGCGAGTTCCCCGAGCTGCAAGGCACCATGGGACGCTACTACGCGCTGCACGACGGCCTGGACGTTTCCGTGGCCGACGCCATCGAAGACCACTACAAGCCGCGCTTTGCCGGCGACACCTTGCCGCGTGGCGAGGTCGGCGTGGTGGTGGCGCTGGCCGACAAGCTGGAAACCCTGGTGGGCATGTTCGGCATCGGCAACCTGCCGTCCGGCGACCGCGACCCCTTTGCGCTGCGCCGCCATGCGCTGGGCGTGATCCGCATGCTGATCGAGAAGAAGCTGCCGCTGGAACTCAATGCGTTGCTGCAGGGCGCGGCCCGGCAATTCGCCGCCATCGAGGGCTTCGATGCGCAAGGCGCCACCGACGGCCTCCAGGCTTTCATCTTCGACCGCCTGTCGGGGAGCCTGCGCGAGCAGGGCGCCAGCGCGCAGGAGGCCGATGCGGTGCTGGCCTCGCAGCCGCAGCGCCTGGCCCTCGTGCCCGAGCTGCTGGCGGCGGTGCGCACCTTTGCCGCGTTGCCCGAAGCGCCCGCGCTGGCGGCTGCCAACAAGCGCATCGGCAACATCCTGAAGAAGTCGCCCGAGGCCGACGCGCATGTCAACACCGCCTTGCTGCGCGAGCCGGCCGAGGCGGCGCTCTACGAAGCGATGCAAAACGTTGTGCCCAAGGCGGACGCGCAGTTCGCTGCCGGCGACTACACGGCCTCGCTGCAGACCTTGGCCGCTTTGCGCGCGCCGGTCGATGCCTTCTTCGACGACGTGATGGTCAACGCCGAAGAAGCCGACCTGCGCCTGAACCGCCTGGGCCTTCTGTCTTCGCTGCACGGCGCGATGAACCGCGTCGCCCAACTGGAGAGGCTGGCCGTCTGATGCCTCACACCGCGCAGGGCCACGCCATGAAGATCGTCATCCTCGATCGCAACGGCACCATCAACGTGCACCGCGAAGACTTCGTCAAGAGCGACGTCGAGTGGACGCCGCTGCCCGGCGCGCTGGAAGCCATCGCCCGGCTCAATCATGCGGGCTGGGTCGTGGCCATCGCCTCCAACCAGTCGGGCCTGGGCCGCGGCCTGTTCGACATGGCTTCGCTCAACGCCATGCACGCCAAGATGCACAAGATGCTGGCGGCCGTGGGCGGCCGCGTCGACGCGGTGTTCTTCTGCCCGCACGCACCGGACGAAGGCTGCAACTGCCGAAAGCCCAAGCCGGGCCTGTTTGAGCAGATCAGCGACCGCTATGGCATCGACGTCAAGGGCATGCCCACCGCCGGCGACAGCCTGCGCGACCTGCAGGCCGGCTACGCGGCAGGCTGCGAGCCGCACCTGCTGCTGACCGGCAGGGGCGGCGCCTGCCGCGGCATCGAGCCGCTGCCACCCGAGTACCCGCCCGGCACCCAGGTGCATGAGGACCTGCCTGCCTTCGTCGAGTTCCTGCTGGCGCGTGAAGCGCAGCAGGCGGGCATTGCGGGCGCCACCTGATTTTCAATTCCTGGTTCTTTCATGCCACTGATCCGTTCCATCATCCACGCGCTGTGGATGCTCGTCACCGTCGTGCCCTGGGGCATCATCATGTGCGTGGCCTCGCTCTGGACCAAAGCTGAGCCGCTCTACTGGATGGCGGTGCGCTGGCTCAGCTGGGCTATCGGCGGCGCCCGCGTGCTCCTGGGCATCAAGACCCGCGTCACCGGCATGGAGAACCTGCCGCAGGACCAGCGCGCCGGCGCCATCCTGCTGGTCAAGCACCAGTCGACGTTCGAAACCTTTTACCTGCCCACGCTGATGCCGCACCCGCTGGCCTTCGTGTTCAAGCGGGAGCTGATCTACGTGCCCTTCTTCGGCTGGGCCATGTCGCGGCTGGACATGATCCACATCGACCGCAGCCAGCGCGCCCAGGCCTTCAACAAGGTGGTGGACCAGGGCAAGCGCCTGCTGGACCAGGGCATCTGGATCATCATGTTCCCCGAGGGCACGCGCATTCCGCGCGGCCAGAAGGGCAACTACAAGTCGGGCGGCACGCGGCTGGCGGTGGACACCGGCGCGCCGGTGATCCCGATCGCCGTCACCTCGGCCAAGGTCTGGCCGCGCAAGGCTTTCATCAAGCGGCCTGGCGTGGTGGACGTGTCGATCGGGCCGGCCATTTCCAGCGCCGGGCGCAAGCCCGACGAGCTGATGCGTGAAGTCGAGGCGTGGATCGAGGCCGAGATGCGCCGCCTCGACCCCGAGGCCTACCGCTGAGATCAGCCGCTCAGGCCATCTTGCGCGACAGATCCCACATGGCATCCACCAGCGCATCGATGTCGTTGGCGTCGTGCCAGAGGTGCGTGGACACGCGCACCCCATAGTGCTGAGCCGCCGCACCGATCACTTCGAAGCCCACATTGCGGATGACGAAGCCCTGCGGGTACTCGGCCTGCATGCGCGTGACGAAGCTCGCGGACTTGGCTGAGACCATGATGTCGGCCTTGTTCTGGAACGGGTTGAAGCAGGTCAGCCCGCACACGAGCTTCGGGTCGTCCTTGGGCGAGTACAGCGATTCGATGCCCCAGCGCTCGACGATCCGCTCCTTCAGGTAGGCCGACAAGGCGAGGTCGTAGGTCTCGATCTTCTTGCGGCCGATTTCGTCCCATTTGGCACAGGCGGCGACCAGCGACTGGAACATGGGGGTGTGCACGCTGCCGCATTGCGTGACGCTGGCGGAGATGTCGAACGCCTGAGCGCCGGTCGCGTTGCGGTCGCGCGGTGTGTAGGCGCTGGTGTGAACGGGGTACCAGTTGGGCAAGGGCAGTGGATTGGACGCGCGAATCCGATTTCGCATGATCAGGATGCCGGTGGAGCCGGGGCCGCACTGCCACTTGTGGCCAGCACCGGACATGAAGTCCATCCCCAGCGCACCGTAGTCGAGCGCCATCATGCCCGGCAAATGTGCACCATCCACGATGCTGATGAGCTGGTGCGCCTTCACGACTTCCATCAGCTCAGCGATTGGGAGCAGCGTTCCAGTCTTGTAAGTCGGCGAAGACCACATCATCGCGCGCACGCGCTTGCCTTGCGTCTTGAGCGTGCGCACACGTTCGTCGAACAGGTTCTGATAGGTCGCCGCGGTCTGGTTGTTGCCGACCGGCATGGCGATGCGCGAGATCTCGATGCCGTAGCGGTCTCTTGCGATGTTCAGCGGGGTGTCGCCGCCGCCGTGCTCGTGGTTGGTGGTGACGACCACGTCGCCGGCTTGCCAGGGGATCCCAAGGATCGCGTGGCACATGCCGGACGAGGTGTTGGCGGAGAAGGCCAGTTCTTCCGCATCGACGCCGAAGCCGGGTGCCACCTGGCGGCGCAGGTCGAGCAGGTTGCTGTAGCCGCTGCCGGATTCGGCGGCCTTCTTGCGGCTTTCGACATCAAGCACGTCCAGCGCCAGCTTGGGCATGGAGCCGGCCGTGCCGATGTTCATGAAGGTCTTGGCCGGGTTCAGTACGAAGAGTTTCTGCACCTCGGTCCAGAACGCCTCGTCCTGTACGAGTTGGGCGCGCAGATCCTGGGCGCGCGTCTGCGAGTTGCTGCCGCCGCAGGCAAACAGCAAGGGGCTCAATGCGGCTGCGCCGGCACCATGGCCAAGCATGCGCAGAAAGTCGCGGCGCTTCGCGCCCCAGCCTGCCGTGCTCAAGCCGGGCAGGGGCTCGGCCACCGTGGCGGCGTTGTCGGCGATGTTCGTATCGTTCATGTGCTGCGTCCTTGGTAGGCTTGGGTCCTGCTCAGCGGCGACCGACGACCGCGCTGATCTCTACTTTCACGTCGCGCGGCAGGCGCGCCACTTCGACGGTCGCGCGCGCAGGCGCGGCGCTCTTGAAGTACTCGCCGTAGACCTTGTTCATCGCGGCGAAGTCGTTGAGGTCCTTCATGTAGACGGTGGTGGACAGAACGTCCGCGTAGTCCAGTCCCTGTGACTTGAGCAGGGTGCCCATGTGGCGTAGAACGGTATGCGTCTGCTCCTCGATGCTGGTGCCGACCACCGCATTGCCGGCTGTATTCAGCGGGATCACGCCCGAGAGGTACAGCGTCGTGCCATGCGAGACCATTTGCGAATAGGGTCCGATGGCGGGTGGCACGCCGGATGTCGATAGCGCCTGGCGCTGGGTCGGCATCGTGCAGGCCGTCGTGGCCAAGGCCAGTGCGCCGCTGCCGATCAGGCAGGCCAGGCGCCGGTGGGCGGGGGATACGCGCATCTGCTTGTCTCCTTATTCACGTTTGAAAACCGATGACAGGAAGCCGAGAACCAGAGGTCGATTCGCGGCGAATTCTAGGAACGGCTTCTCGCGCGAGTTCCCTGCTTTTTCCCCTACGTGGTAGTACGCAAGCCGCGGCGCTTCGCTCGACACGCGGCGGGTTCGGCGCGTCGTTTCAAGGCTGAAGCACGCACTGCGGGCTTGCGATGGCAGCCCAACTTCGATCACCATTGCGGCCTCAACCATTGCGATCTCGATTGGGGCGTGGACGATGCAAGTGCGTGCGATTGCGAAATCGAACTCCAAGACAAGGCCTTGCCTTGAGGCGGATCGCTGACATGCAGCTGCGCCTCAAGTTGCTGTTGCTGTCCGGTGTGCCGATCGTCGTGGCCCTGGCACTGATGGCGGCCACTGTGCAGCACCAGACGATGGACCTGGTCCGCGGGGAGCAGTCGCTGGTGGAGTCGGCCTTCATGCAGAGCAAAGAGGCGGAGGTGAAGCACTACGTGGAGCTGGCAGGCAACGTCATCGCGCGCATGGCCGAGGACGCAGGGCCGGTCGAGCAGCGCAAGGCAGCAGCAATCGCCACCTTGACGCGCATGCAATTCGGACAGAACGGCTACTTCTTCGTCTACGACGAGCACGGCAAGCCGCTCATCCAGCCGCGCGAAGTCTCGTTGCAGGGCGTGGACCTGTGCGATCCCGACGACCCGGCCGACCCGGTGGGCGCCGATGCCGCGCGCCTCATACTGACAACTGCGCGCCACGGAGGTGGCGTTGTGCGCTACACCTGGCACAAGCCCTCGTCGCAATCGCATGTGCCCAAGCTCGCGTACGTCCTGCCCATCCCGCGTTGGGGCTGGGTGATCGGCTCGGGCATCTACCTGGACGACGTTCAGGAAACACTCAAGGCCATCGAGACCGGGGCGCGCGCCAACATCAACGGCACGCGCTGGCGCATCTTCGGCATCGCCGCGCTGTGCGTCGTGCTGATCGGCATCGGCGGACTCGCGCTGAACCTGAAGGATCAACGCGTGGCGGCGGACAAGCTGCGCCACTTGGCGCGCCGCGTGGTGCATTCGCAGGAACAGGAACGGCTGCGCGTGGCGCGCGAGTTGCACGATGGCGTCGTGCAGGTGCTGGCTTCCGCCAAATTCCTTCTCGAAGCCGCGCAGTTCCAGCTGTCTCGGCCTGGCACCGGCACAGCGTTCACACCGCGGCAGGCGCTGGATCAAGGCCTGGCGCGCCTCGACGGCGCATTGGTGGAGATCCGGCGGGTGTCGCACGGTTTGCGGCCTGCCTTGCTGGACGACCTTGGCCTGGAGCCGGCGTTGACGCTCTTGGTCGAGCAGATGCGCGAAGAGGGTGCGGGTGACATCCGGTTGGCGTGCCATGACGTGCCGGCCGAGCTTCCTGCCGATCAGGGGACGGCGCTGTTCCGCATCGCACAGGAAGCGCTGCGCAACGCGCGCGCGCACGCAGGCGCGCGGCGTATCGACCTGGTCTTGAGAGGTGGCCGGCGTGGCGTGCAGTTGTTCGTCAAAGACGACGGTCGCGGCTTCGACACCAAGCGCGTGTTCCGCGATGGCCGGCGAGGCATCGGCCTTCGCAACATGCGCGAGCGCGCCGAAGGGCTGGGCGGCACGCTGCTGATCCACTCTTCCGAAGGCGGCACGCACATCGAGGCCTATCTCCCGCTTTCCGCCGGGCCGGCTGCATCCAACGCGCCGCCGGCGCACGACCTGAATGACGCCTCGCCATGACACATGCCGATTCCCCGATTCGAGTCCTTCTGGTCGACGACCATCCGCTCCTGCGCGACGGCGTGCGCATGCGGCTGCACGTCACGCAGCACATTCGGGTGATTGGCGAGGCGGGCAACGCGCACGAGGCCGCGCAACTCACCGAACGGATGCGGCCTGATATCGTTCTTACCGACATACGGATGCCGGATGCGAACGGGATTCAGATGGCGCGCGCCTTTCGTGACCGCTTTCCCGCCACGCGCGTGCTGATCTTGTCGATGCATCACGATGCCGAGTACGTGCAACGGGCGATCGCGTGCGGCGTTTGCGGTTACGTGCTCAAGGACGGGCCGAGTCAACAACTGGTCGAGGCGGTTGATGTGGTGCATCGGGGCGGACGCTACTTCAGCCCCGAACTTGCCGTGTCTGGCGAAGACATGCCGCCGGAGGTCACGCGCGCATCTCACCAGCTGACGCCCAGGGAGGCGGCCGTGCTCTCGCTTCTGGCGCAAGGGCATTCGAACAAGGAAATCGCGCATGCGCTGGGCGCCTCGGTGCGCACGGTGGAGACGCACCGGCTGCACCTGCGCCGAAAGCTGCGCATTGACGGACAGGCGGCGCTGATGAAGTACGCCGTCGCCTACGCCGACTTGCAAGGCGGGGCATGAGAGCCTCGGGCCGCTCCGAAGGGGCTCGCAGCGCAGCGCCTCGCGCGAAGGTTGCCCAATGAGAGCCGTGCCGACCGCAGGCCCGAGGCACAATCGAACCCATGGCTTCCGCGCTTTCGCAACTCACCCTGGATCTGTTCGGCGGCGACGTGCTTGCATCCCCCGCGGCGAACGCGTCAGCGGAGCTGGCAGGCGCCTTGCCGCCGCTTGCGTTGTCCGAAGCCCTCGCTCCCGCCAGCTTCGAACACCCCCGCGCCACGCGCCAGGCGCTGCTGGGCCATGCCCGCGTGGCCTATGAATTCACGCGGGCCCAGCGCCGCACCATCGGCTTCGTGGTCGGCCCCGAGGGACTGACCGTGCGCGCCCCGCGCTGGGTGGCGCTGCGCGACGTCGACGCAGCGCTGCAGGAAAAGGCCGACTGGATCGTGCGCAAGCTGGGCGAATCGCGCGAGCGCCAGCAGCGCATGGAGTCCGCGCGCATCGAGTGGCGCGACGGCGCCAGCTTCCACTTCCTGGGCGAGCCCGTCACGGTGCGGCTCGATCCCCGGCATGCCTTTGCCGGCGCCGGCGGCGCGATCCTGGACGTGGGCGCCGAGGGCAGCGGCGAGGGCGTGCTGCGCCTGGCGCTGGCCGGCAACGCCGGCAGCACCCAGGTGCGCGACGCTGCCCAGGCCTGGCTGATGCGCCAGGCGCGCCGCATCTTCATCGAGCGGCTGGACCATTTCGCGCCGCGCCTGGGCGTTGCCTGGAACAAGCTGTCGCTGACCAACGCGGCCACGCGCTGGGGCAGCGCCAGCGCCGACGGCGCCATTCGCCTGCACTGGCGCCTGGTGCATTTCCGCATGCCGGTGGTCGACTACGTGGTGGCGCACGAGCTGGCCCACCTGCGCGTGATGGACCACAGCCAGCGCTTCTGGGAAACGGTGGAAAGCGTGGTGCCCGACTACCACCAGCTGCGGCGCCAGCTCAAGGAAGAGCAGATGCCGCGCTGGTCTTGACGAGCGCTTCGGGCGTGCCCGCCCGCGGCCGGGCGGCCTGCTGCGCCTTGATCAGCGACGTGGCGAGCTCGCCCAGGCGGCGCAGCGCAGCGTCGATCTCTGTCGTGTAGGGCCAGCCGCAGTTCAGCCGCGCAAAGTGGTCGAAGCGGCCCGAATTGGAGAACAGCGAGCCCGGGGCGATCAGGATGTGCTCGGCCAGGGCTGCCTCGCACAAGAGGTTGGCCGATAGCCTGCCCGGCAGTTCCACCCACAGCTGCAGCCCGCCCGGCGGCACGTTCATGCGCGTGCCCGGCGGAAAGCAGTGCGCGATGGCTTCGGCGGTGCGCTCGCGCTGTGTGGCCAGTGCGCCGCGCAGCCGGCGCAGATGCCGGTCGTAGGCGCCGGTGGCCATGAACTGGCCGGCCCCAACCTGCGACAGGCTTTCGTTGTTGCGCGTCTGCGCGTACTTGAGCATTTCCACCCGCGCCTGCCAGCGGCCCGCCGCCATCCAGCCCAGGCGCATGCCCGGCGCCAGGATCTTGTGCAGCGAGGCGCAATGGATCACCTGGCCATGCGCATCCCAGGACTTGATGGCGCGCAGCGGCGCGCCGCTGTCGACCAGCGCGCTGTAGGTGTCGTCTTCGATCAGGGCGATGCCGCGCTCTTCGCAAAGGCGCAGCAGCCCTTGCTTGTTCGCATCGGGCATCACGCTGCCCAGGGGGTTCTGCAGATGCGGCACCACCACCACGGCCTTGATGTCACCGTAGGTGTCGGCCGCCAGCTGCAGCGCCTCCAGCGAGATGCCGGTCTGCGGACTGGTGGGAATCTCCAGCGCGCGCAGGCCCAGGCTTTCCAGCACCTGCAGCAGGCCGTAGAAGGTGGGCGATTCCACCGCGATGGTGTCGCCGGCCTGGGCCACGGCGCGCAACGCCAGGTTGAGCGCCTCGATGCAGCCGTTGGTCACCAGGATGTCGTCCGGCGCCAGCGTCATGCCGCTGGCCAGGGCGCGCCGCGCCAGCACCGAGCGGAAGCCGGCATCGCCGCGCTGCTGCGGCGCCACCGTCAAGAGCTCCGGGCGCTGGCGCAAGCCCTTGGCCACTGCGGCGCGCAGGGCCTCGCCGGGGTAGAGCTGCGGTGCCGCGCGGGCGATGGAGAAGTTGACCTTCACGGCCTGGTTGCGCCGGTTCGAGACGAAGGCCGAAACCCGCGCATGGATGCCCACGTACTGCGCCGGATCGGGTGCCACGCCGCTGTTGGCCGGCTCCTTCAGCGGCGCGATGCCGACGCGCGCCGGCGCGCGCACGAAGTAGCCCGAGCGGTCGCGCGCCTCCAGCCAACCGCCGGCCTCCAGCTCGCGGCAGACCTGGATCGCGGTCGACAGGCTCACCGAATGCTGGCGCATCAGGCTGCGCAGCGAAGGCATGCGCTCGCCGCGCGCCAACTGGCCGGCACGGATCGCGTCGAGGTAGTGCGCCGCCAGGCGCTTGTAGAGGGGCAGGGAGTCCATCGCTGTCACATACCGGATGCTCTCGAATGCGGGGCTTCGAAAACAGATGCAGATTGGGTGAAATTGACCATAACAGAGCACTGCGCCGTGCGTCTGCTGTGCTGCAGAAAGGCCTTGGCTGTGCCTGTTTTTGCGAGGGGCTGATTCCTACGATGAAGGCCAACTTTCAGGAGGCGCGGCATGCAGACATCAGCGTTCGAATACGAAGACATCGGCCCCTTGCGCCTGCGTGCAGGACAGGCAGTGCAAGCCACGGTGCGCCGCGGCACGGTGGTCCAGGTGCTGGCCGGCTCGGTGCGGGTGTGCGAGCCGTCGCGCTGGCTGGCCGAGCGCATGATCAGTCCGGCCAGGACCTTGCGCGAAGGCGAGGCGATGCAGATCGACGGCGGCGGCTGGATCGAGGTGCTGGCGCAGGGCTGCCAGGCGCAGGTGCTGGTGATGGAGCCGGTCCCGGTCTGGAGAACCTACTGGCGCTTGGCCATCAGTGCCGCGCGCCGCGCCAGGCTTTCCCTGGGCCACATCTCGGAGGCCTTGTAGTACTCTCGCACGGCCGGCGTGCCGGGCGGCAGCAGCACCCAGGGCTGCTTGGAGGCGGTGAAGATGTGGATGTCCGGCGGCAGCAGATCGGGTTCGTCCAGCGTGCCGACGCGCACGAAGCGCACCGCGTCGCCGGCGCCCACATAGTTGCTCCACACGGCGACGCGGCATTGGGGGCAGCGCGAGATCTTCTGGCCCTTGCCGCTGTTGGAGGGGGTGTCGATCACCTCGACTTCGCCCTGCAGCAGCTGCACCCGATCGGCCTCGATCATGGCGTTCAAGGCAAAGGCGCTGCCGGTCTCGCGCTGGCACCAGCGGCAGTGGCAGCAGTGCACGAACAAGGGCTTGCTCGTCAGCCGGTAGCGCACCTGGCGGCAGGTGCAGCCGCCTCCGCAAGTGAACGAGGCGTCTTCCATGACGCCAGTTTGCTTCAGCCCCGCGCGTGTGTCACGCCGCCGTCGACGATGAGGGTCGATCCCATCACGTAGTCGCCGGCCCGCGACGCCAGGAAGATGGCGGCGCCGGCCATGTCTTCCGGCGTGCCGATGCGCCCGGCCGGGATGCGCTGCTTGACTTCGTCGGCGTGGTCGCGCGCATCCTTGTTCATGCTGGAGGCAAAGGCGCCGGGGGCGATGGCGCTGACCACGATGTTGTCCTTGGCCAGGCGCAGCGCCATGCGGCGCGTCAGGTGGATCAGGCCGGCCTTGCTGGCGGCATAGGAGTAGGTCTCTTGCGGATTGACCGACACGCCGTCGATGGAGGCGATGTTGATCACCTTGGTCGGGTGGCCGGTGGCAGCGGCGCGCAGCATCGGCGTCAGCGCCTGGGTCAGGAAGAAGGGCGTCTTCAAGTTCAGGTCCACCACCTTGTCCCAGCCGCTTTCCGGAAACTCGTCGTACGGCGCGCCCCAGGCGGCGCCGGCGTTGTTGACCAGGATGTCGAGCGTCTTCTCGTGCTTGCCATAAGCGTCGACGAGGCTCTTGGCGCCTTCCAACGTCGACACATCCGCCGGCAACGAGACGCAATGGCCGAAGGCCGACAGCGCCTTGGCCGTTTCGTCGCAGGCCTCGGCCTTGCGCGCCGAGATGTAGACGCGGGCGCCCTGGGCCAGGAAGCCCTCGGCAATCATGCGGCCGATGCCGCGCGAGCCACCGGTGATGAGGGCGGTGCGGCCTTGCAGCGAAAAGAGGTGGCGGGTGTCCATGAGGTGTGTCTCCTTGAGTCTTGCTCGTCAAGCTTAAGGCGATCGCCGGCCGCGGCGCGGTCACCAAGGCGCCAGCTTCTCAGCGCAAGCTGCGCAGGGTGGCGTCGATTTCGGCGAAGGCCGGGCGCAGCCGTGCATCCGTCGCCAGGCAGCGTTGCTGCAGTTGCTGCAAAGCGTCTGGCAACGGCCGATCCGGTGCCTCGCAGCGCTGCAGCAGTTCTTCCAGCAGGCAGCCGAAAGCGCGTGCCTCGATGCGCTGCAGGGCCTGCGCCTGTGCACCCTCGGGGTCGAAGAAGGAGGCGGCGCCGAAGTCGCCCAGCAGCGCGTCGTGCTCGCCGTCCCACAGGATGTTGTGGGCGTACAGGTCGCCATGCGTGATGCCGTGCGCGTGCAGCTGGCGCACGGCCGACGCCATGCCGCCGGCGATGGCCAGTGCACTGCCCGGGCTGAAGCGCTGCCCCGGCGCGTAGACATCGCGCGTGCAGCTTTCCAGGCTGGGCGGGCCGGCCAGGCTCTGGTAGGCGGGGGAAATCAGCTCGAGCACCAGGCCCGGCGTGCCGGCCGGATGGCCGGTGATGCGGCCACGCACCGCGATCAGGTCCGGATGCGGTCCGGCTGCGGTGCAGGCGTCCATTTCGCTCATGGGCGAGCCGTCGCTGGTGATCTCGCCCTTGAACAGCTTCACGGCCACCGGGCGCTCGGCGCCGTCATCACCCAGCCAGCTCGCGCGATGAATCACGCCGGACGCGCCCTGGCCCAGCACTTCGTGCAGCGTCAGGCGGGCCCAGTCGATGTCGGGCACCGGGTAGCTCGCCACAGCGCGCGTTTCGCACGCTTCTGCCACCGGGTTGCCCCCGAAGGCCAGCCAGGAAAGGCGCGGCAGGGCCAGCAGCCAGTCGGGCAGTTCCTCGATGCGGTTGCTGGCAATGCGCAGCAGCTCCAGCCGATCGCTGGCCGCCATCGAATCGGGCAGGCGGCGCAGGCGGTTGCCCGCCAGCATCAGCTTCTGCAGGCGCGGGCGTTCGCCCAGTTCGGGCGGCAGCTCGCCAATCTCGTTGCCGGTGAGGATCAGCCAGCGCAATTGCGGCGGCAGCGCGCTGCCCGGCACCTGCGCGATGCGGTTGGACTTGAAGCCCACCATCTCCAGCCGCGGGCAGTCGCCCAGGACCTCGGGCAGGCGGGTGAACCGGTTGTCGGAGCAAAACAGGATGCGCAGCCTGGACAGGCGCGCAAAGTCCGGCGGCAGCTCGCTGAGCGCGTTGCCCGAGAGGTTGAGCACTTCCAGCGTGTCGGCCAGCGCAAAGACCTCGGGCGGCAGCTCGGTGAGCCCGTCCGTCAGGTCGAGCCGCGTCGCGCCCGCCAGCGCGCCGCCGCGAAGGCGCGCCAGGGTCTGCTGCGCCGACTCGGCTGCCTGCGCGCTCATTGGTTGGCGGGCGCTCCGAAGCGGTAGATGCCGTCTTCCCCGAGCGTGCGGCGCAGCTGGCCGGCAAACCAGAGGTAGTGCAGGTGCGCCACCGTCTCGCCCATGGCAAAGGTCATCTGGTGCAGGTCGAGCGCGCGCTTGAACAGAACCGGCAAAGCCTCGGACGCCGACAGGGCGCGCGCGGTGCAGGCCTCGAGCAGGGCGGCCAGGTGGTCGCGGTGGTGCTCTTCGAGCTGCTCCACGCGGCGATGCACGCCGGTGAAGGGCTTGCCGTGCGCAGGCAGGCCCAGCACGTCGGCCGGCAGTTCCTTGAAGCGCCGGATGCTCTGCAGGAACATGCGCAGCGGGTTCGATTCGGGCTCGCCCGCGTACACGCTCACGTTGGTCGAGATGCGCGGCAGCATCATGTCGCCGCCCAGCAGCACCTTCAGTCCGTCGCAGTACAGCGAGATGTGCTCTGGCGCGTGGCCATAGCCGCTGATGCAGCGCCAGCTGCGGCCGCCGATCAGAACCTCGTCGCCATCCATCATGCGCACGAAGTTCTTCGGCACGCCGGGCACCATGTTGGCGTAGTAGCTGGTGCGGGCCCGGATCTTGGCCACCGCCTCGGCGTCCACCAGGCCGTGCGCCGCGAAGAAGTTGGCCGCCTCTTCGCCGCCGGCGGCGCTGTCGCCCGCGCTGCTGCTGAGGACCTTGGCCACGTGGTAGTCGGTCGAGCTGATCCACAGGGGCGCGTTCCAGCGCTGGCACAGCCAGTCGGCCAGGCCGATGTGATCGGGGTGCATGTGGGTGACGATCACGCGCAGCACCGGCAGGCCCTGCAGCTGCGTCTCGAAGATCTGTTCCCACTGGTCGCGCGCTTCCTGGCGGGAAATGCAGCAGTCGACGATGGTCCAGCCCTGGCGGCCGTCGATCTCGTCGGCCAGCAGCCAGAGGTTGATGTGGTCGAGCGCGAAGGGCAGCACCATGCGCACCCAGCGCACGCCCGGGGCGACTTCGAGCGTGGTGCCGGGGGCGGGCAGCTGGTCGCCGAAGGGGTAGTGGAGTTCGCGTTCGAGGAGGTTCATGTAGGATTGACGTTTACGTAAACGTCAGATGTGGAGCGATCATTGTAGGGATGAAGGCGAATTTTCGCTGTCGCCCCCGCAACGGCCCTAGCAACTCGATACATGTCCGCGCCGACCTACACCATCAGCGAGCTGGCCCAGGAGTTCGACCTCACCACCCGGGCCATCCGCTTCTATGAAGACATGGGCCTGCTGGCGCCCGAGCGCCGCGGTCCGGGCGGGCGGCAGCGCGTCTACAGCGGCCGCGACCGCGCCCGGCTGACCCTGACCCTGCGCGCCAAGCGACTGGGCCTGCGCCTGACCGAGGCCAAGGACATCCTGGACATGTACGACAGCCCGCGCGACACCGTGCCCCAGCTGGAGAAGTTCCTGGCGGTGCTGGGCGAGCACCGCGGCCAGCTGGAGGCGCAACTGGCCGAACTGCAAGCCAACCTCGACGAAGTGCGCGAGCAGGAGCGCAAGGCCCGCGCCACCCTGGCACGGGCGCGCCGCGCCGCAACCTGAAATTCAACGAACGCCACGACAATTCAAGCACCATGCCCGATAGCCTCAACGACCTCTTCGCCCACAACCGCGCCTGGGCCGCGCAGACCGAGCGCGATCGCCCCGGCTTCTTCACCAGCCTGGTGAAGCAGCAAACGCCCAAATACATGTGGATCGGCTGCTCCGACAGCCGCGTGCCGGCCAACCAGATCACCGGCCTGGAGCCGGGCGAAGTCTTCGTGCATCGCAACGTGGCCAACATCGTGGTGCATTCGGACCTCAATGCCCTGTCGTCCATCCAGTTCGCGGTGGAGCGGCTCAAGGTGGAGCACGTCATGGTGGTGGGCCACTACGGCTGCTCGGGCGTGCAGGCCGCGCTGGAAGGCGCGCGCATCGGCCTGGCCGACAACTGGATCCGCCACATCCAGGACGTGCGCGACCGGCATCGCGCCCTGCTCGAAGCGCTGCCCGAGATGGCGCGCGCCAATGCCCTGTGCGAACTCAACGTGGTGGAGCAGGTGGTGAACGTCTGCGTCAGCACCGTGATGCTCGACGCCTGGGGCCGCGGCCAGAAAGTGCGCATCCACGGCTGGGCCTTCGGCGTGCACGACGGCCTGCTCAACGACCTGGGCATGAGCGTGAGCAGCACCGACTCGCTCGATGGCATGTACCAGGCGGCCGTGGAGCGCATCCGGGCCAAGTGGATCGAAGAATCCTGAAAAGCCCGTTCCCATGTCAGCCCGGGAGGAGATGAGCACGATGTTTCCGCAGCGCCTCGATTCGCCGCTCGCCTATGACATCGCCAAGGCGATGGCCGACGGCTTCAATCGGCACTACCGGCTGTTCCGCGCCGAATCCGCCCGCGCCAAACACCGCTTCGAGACGGCCGACTGGCACGGCCAGCAGCGCGCCCAGCGCGAGCGCATCGAGTTCTACGACCTGCGGGTGAGCGAGGCGGTGGCCCGGCTCGAGAAGGAATTCAAGGCTGGCGACCAGCCGATGGAGGTGTGGCACCAGGTCAAGCTGCACTACATCGGCCTCCTGGTGAACCACCACCAGCCGGAGCTGGCCGAGACCTTCTTCAATTCGGTCACCACCAAAATCCTGCACCGGGCCTATTTCCAGAACGACTTCATCTTCGTGCGGCCGGCCATCAGCACCGAGTACATCGAGCCGCGCGACGCGCCCACCTACCGTGCCTACTACCCGACCCAGGAAGCGCCGCACGACACGCTGGACGACACCATCGTGCGCATGCTGGAAGACTTCGGCCTGCAGGGCCGCTGGGCCGACCTGCACCGCGATGCCAAGCGGGTGGCGCACGCCATTCTGGGGCGCTTTCAACAGGTCAAGCTGCGCGCCAACTTCCAGCTGCAGGTGCTGTCGGGCCTGTTCTATCGCAACAAGGGCGCCTACGTGGTGGGCAAGATCATCAACGGCTTTGTCGAGCTGCCCTTTTCGCTGCCCATCCTGCACGACGCCAAGGGCCACTTCTATATAGACGCGGCGCTGTTCGGCGAAGACGACCTGCAGATGCTGTTCTCCTTTGCGCGAGCCTACTTCATGATCGACATGGAGGTGCCATCGGCCTACGTGCAGTTCCTGCGCTCGCTGATGCCGCGCAAGCCGCGCGCCGAGATCTACAACGCCATCGGCCTGGCCAAGCAGGGCAAGACGCTTTTCTATCGCGACTTTCTCTCGCACCTGAACTATTCCAGCGACAAGTTTCGCATCGCGCCCGGCATCAAGGGCATGGTGATGCTGGTGTTCGACCTGCCGTCCTTTCCCTTCGTGTTCAAGCTCATCAAGGACTACTACCCGCCGCAGAAGGACACCACGCGCGAGCTGATCAAGGGCAAATACCTGCTGGTGAAGCAGCATGACCGGGTGGGGCGCATGGCCGACACGCTGGAGTACAGCGAGGTGGGTTTTCCGCTGGACCGCTTCGAACCCGACCTGATCGAGGAGATCGAGAAGTTCGCGCCCAGCCAGCTCACCATCGGAGACCGCGACGGCAACGGTGAAATGGAGGTCGTGCTCAAGCACGTCTACATCGAGCGGCGCATGATCCCGCTCAACATCTACCTGCAGGAAGCCTTCGACGCAATCGAGCACCCGGAGAACGAGGGCCAGGCCAAGCGGGCGCAAGACCAGCTGGAGCACGCGGTGGTCGAGTACGGCAATGCCATCAAGGACATGGTCGCAGCCAACATCTTTCCGGGCGACATGCTGTGGAAGAACTTCGGCGTCACCCGCGGCGGCAAGGTGGTGTTCTACGACTACGACGAGATCGAATACCTCACCGACTGCAACTTCCGCAAGGTGCCGACGCCGCGCAACGAGGAAGACGAGATGAGCGGCGAGATCTGGTATGCGGTTGGCCCGAAGGATGTGTTCCCCGAGACCTTCGAGCCCTTTCTGCTGGGCAACGACAGGGTGCGCAAGGCCTTCATGGATCACCACGCCGACCTGCTGGACGCAGCCTTCTGGCACCGCCACAAGGAGCGCATCAAGGCCGGGCAGATGCTCGATGTCTTCCCTTATGACGAAGGCCAGCGTTTTCACCACGACGGCCACGCACCTTATTTCTGAACCCCTTCATTCATCTACATAGGAGACCACCATGCCTGAATCCATCGTCATCGTCGGTGCGGCCCGCACCCCCATGGGCGCCTTCCAGGGCGACTTCTCGACGCTTGCCGCACACGACCTGGGCGGCGTTGCCATCAAGGCCGCCATGGAGCGTGCCGGCATCGCGCCCGAAACGGTGGGTGAAGTGCTGTTCGGCAACTGCCTGATGGCCGGCCAGGGCCAGGCCCCGGCGCGCCAGGCGGCCTACAAGGGAGGCCTGCCCGACAGCGCTGGCGCGGTGACGCTCAGCAAGATGTGCGGCTCGGCCATGAAGGCCGCGATGCTGGCGCACGACCTGCTGCTGGCTCGCACGCATGAGGTGATGGTGGCCGGCGGCATGGAAAGCATGACCAACGCGCCCTACTTGATGCTCAAGGGCCGCGGCGGCTACCGCATGGGCCACGACCGCATCTTCGACCACATGATGCTCGACGGCCTGGAAGACGCCTACCAGCCCGGCCGCTCCATGGGCACCTTCGGCGAGGACTGCGCTGCCAAGTACAGCTTCACGCGCGAGCAGCAGGACGCCTTCGCCGTGGCCAGCGTCGAGCGCGCCAAGCACGCCACCGCCGACGGCCTGTTTGCGGCCGAGATCGCGCCGGTCACCGTCAAGGGCCGCGCGGGCGACACCGTGATCACCATCGACGAAGGCCCGGGCAAGGTCAAGCTGGACAAGATCCCGACGCTCAAGCCGGCCTTCAAGAAGGACGGCGGCACCATCACCGCCGCCTCGAGCTCTTCCATCAACGACGGCGCCGCCGCGCTGGTGATGATGACCGAGGCGCACGCCAAGAAGATCGGCGCCAAGCCGCTGGCCCGCCTGGTCGGCCACGCCACCCACGCGCAGCAGCCCGAGTGGTTCTCCACCGCTCCGGTCGGCGCCGTGCAGAAGCTCTTCGCCAAGACCGGCTGGGGCGTGAAGGACGTCGACCTGTGGGAAGTCAACGAAGCCTTTGCCGTGGTGCCGATGGCGCTGATGAAGGAGATGGGCGTGTCGCACGACATCGTCAACGTGCACGGCGGCGCCTGCGCCCTGGGCCACCCGATCGGCGCCAGCGGCGCGCGCATCATGGTCACCCTCATGCACGCCCTGCAGGCGCGCGGCAAGAAGCGCGGCGTGGCGACGCTGTGCATTGGCGGCGGCGAAGGCACGGCGGTCGCCATCGAGCTGATCTGAGGATGATCGGCAGCCTTGCCCAATTGCGGGCGCTCTATGCCGCGCCTGGCGAGCGGGCACTGGGTAAACAGATGGACCGCCTCGATGCGCATGCCAGGCGCTTCGTGGCGCTGTCGCCTTTTTGCGTGATCGCCAGCGCGGGCCGAGGCGCGGCGCTGCTTGATGCTTCCCCGCGCGGCGGCGCCACCGGCTTCGTCAAGACCTCGGAGGACGGCGCCACCCTGCTGCTGCCCGATTCCGGCGGCAACAACCGGCTCGACACGCTGGAGAACCTGCTGGACGACCCGCGCGTGGCGCTGATCTTCCTGATCCCCGGCACGGACGAGACGCTGCGCGTGAACGGCACGGCCCAGCTGCGCGACGAGCCCGAGTTCAGCCAGCGTTTTGCGCATGAGCGGCAATTGCCCAAGCTGGTGATCGAGGTGGCCGTGCGCGAAGCCTATCTGCATTGCGCAAAGGCCTTCATGCGTTCGCAACTGTGGGCTGCGCATACCTGGGGGCCGCGCGACGCGATGCCAAGCATGGGCCAGATGATCCGCGATCAGATGGGCGGTGGCACCGCAATGGAAACGCAGGAAGAGATGCTGGCGCGCTATCGCCTGCAGCTGCAAGGCGAAGATCTGCCGTCGGCCTGAACGCCGCAAACCAACAAGAGACAAAGGACCTTCAGTCATGCTGCTCACCCCCGATCAGGAAGCCATCCGCGACGCCGTGCGCGCCTACGCGCAGGCCGAGTTGTGGCCTCATGCCGCGCGCTGGGATCGCGAGCATGCCTTTCCCAAGGAAGCGCATGCCGGGCTGGCGCAACTGGGCGCCTACGGCATCTGCGTGCCCGAGGAAGACGGCGGCGCGGGGCTGGACTACCTGACGCTGGCGCTGGTGCTGGAAGAAATCGCGGCCGGCGACGGCGGCACCAGCACGGCCATCAGTGTCACCAACTGCCCGGTCAACGCGATCCTCATGCGCTATGGCAATGCGCAGCAAAAGAAGAAGTGGCTGCAGCCGCTGGCGCAAGGCCAGATGCTGGGCGCCTTCTGCCTGACCGAGCCGCAGGCCGGCAGCGATGCGTCGAGCCTGCGCACCACGGCCAGGCGCGATGTCGACGGCTACCTGATCGACGGCGTCAAACAGTTCATCACCAGCGGCAAGAACGGCCAGGTGGCGATCGTCATCGCCGTCACCGACAAGGGTGCCGGCAAGCGCGGCATGAGCGCCTTCATCGTGCCGACCGATGCGCCGGGCTACCACGTGGCGCGCCTGGAAGACAAGCTGGGCCAGCACAGCAGCGACACCGCGCAGATCAACTTCGACAGCTGCCGCGTGCCCGCCGAGAACCTGATCGGCCAGGAGGGCGAGGGCTACAAGATCGCTTTGGGCGCACTGGAAGGCGGGCGCATCGGCATCGCCGCGCAGAGCGTGGGCATGGCGCGCAGCGCCTTCGAGTTCGCCGTGCAGTACGCGAAGGAGCGCCAGGCCTTTGGCGGATCGATCTTCGATCAGCAGGCAGTCGGCTTTCGGCTGGCCGAATGCGCCACGCAGATCGAGGCGGCCCGCCAGCTGATCTGGCATGCCGCGGCGCTGCGCGACGCCGGCCAGCCCTGCCTGAAGGAAGCGGCCATGGCCAAGCTTTTTGCCAGCGAGATGGCCGAACGCGTCTGCAGCGCCGCCATCCAGACGCTGGGGGGTTACGGCTACGTCAACGACTTTCCGCTGGAGCGCATCTACCGCGACGTGCGGGTGTGCCAGATCTACGAAGGCACCTCGGACATCCAGAAGCTCTTGATCCAGCGGGCCCTGGCTTGAGCTTGAAGGTGGACCAGGCGGCCTGCCCCTGCGGCCGCGAGGGCCAGCCCGGCAAGGCCCTGGCGTATGCGCAATGCTGCGGGCGCTACCTGGACGACTTCGCGGCCACGCCGACGCCGGACGCCGAATCGCTCATGCGCTCTCGCTACACCGCCTTCGTGCGCGAGCGGGGCGACTACCTGCTGGCGACCTGGCATGCCAGCCAGCGGCCAGCCACCATCGACTTCGAGGCCGGCGTGCGCTGGCTGGGCCTGCAGCTGAAGTCGCACCGTGTCATGGATGCGGCGCATGCGCAGGTCGAGTTCGTCGCCCGGCTGCGGGATGCCGGCGGCCGCGCGACGCGCCTGGCCGAGCACAGCCGCTTCGTTCGCGAGCAAGACGGGGCCGGCGTTTGGCGTTGGTACTATCTCGACGCCATCGAGCCGGTGGCTGCGTCCTGACCTTCTCTTCTTCCGATGACTTCATTTCCCTTTGACGCCGTCCTTTTTGATTGCGACGGCGTGCTGGTCGATTCCGAGCCCATCACCAACGGCGTGCTGCGCGACATGCTGCAGGAACTGGGCTGGGTGCTGACCCTGGAGGAATGCATGCGCACCTTCGTCGGCAAGGCGGTGAAGGACGAGATCGCGCTGATCGAGGAGAAGACGGGCTTTCGGCTCACGCAAGACTGGCTGCGCCTCTTCCAGGGACGGCGCAACGAGGCGCTGGAGCGCGACCTGCTGGAAGTGCCCGGCGCCCCGTCGGCGGTGCGCGCCTTGCATGCGCAGTTGCAAGGCCGCATCGCCTGTGCCTCCGGCGCCGATCGGCGCAAGGTCGAACTGCAATTGCAGAAGGTCGGCATCCTGGCGTGCTTCGAAGGCCGGGTGTTCAGCGGCCACGAGACGCCGCGCTCCAAGCCGGCGCCGGACGTCTACCTGGCCGCGGCCCACGCGCTGGATGTCGACCCGCAGCGCTGCGCCGTCATCGAGGACACCGTGACCGGCGCCATGGCCGGCATGGCGGCAGGCGCCACCGTTTTCGGCTACAGCCCGGGCGGCCCGGGCCACAGCGGCGCCGATGCACTGCGCGCCATCGGCGTGGCGCAGATCTTCACGCAGATGGGTGAGCTGCCGGCGGTGCTGGCGAGATTCAAGTCGCAGCCGACGTAACCTCGGGGTGCTGCGCCCTCAGGCGTGCCGCCCGTTCTTCGCGTAGGCATTGCACTTCTCGAAGAAGGCATCCAGCTCGGTCGACTTGTCGAATACCGCATCCGCACCCAGCTCCAGGCAGCGCTTGCGGATCTCGGGGGTGAGGTAGTTGGTCAGCACCAGCACATGCCGGTTGGACGGCCGCTCCCGGCAGGCGCGCAGCACGGCAAGACCGGAGCCTTGCTTGAGGAACAGGTCGACTACGGCCAGCTCCCAGCGGTCGCTGAAGTTCTCCAGCGCAGACGTTGCATCGACCGCCGTCTCGGCCACGGCAACCACCTCGACGTCGGTCAGTTCAGCCATGGCCGCCAGCAGGCTGTCGCGAATCGCCTTGCTGTCTTCGACGAGGATGGTGACAAGAGACATCGCCGTTCATGGAGAGAGAAGCAAAAAGTTATACAGTGCCACCACGGCATTCGTGTAGTCCCAGGCCGCGACCGCGTTCTGGCCGCGGATGCCGAGCTGGTGCAAGACGAGTCCTGCTTCTTTGGAGAAATCTGCGATGACCCAGAAACGTGACGCGTCCAAGCAACCCGCCATCGACGAAGCGCTGGAAAAGAACAAGCAAGTGGCCGAGGACATCAAGGAGGCCGCCGACGACCTCCTGGTGGTGCACGAGGTGCTCGAGAAGGGCCTGTCCGACAAGGCGCCCCCGCAAGATGTGGAGCAGGCCGTGGCCCACACCGGCGACATCGAGAAGAAGCTCAGCGAATCGGCCGAGACGCTGGACGAGATCAACCAGGCCCTGGAGCGCGCCGCGACCCAAGGCAAGCGGGCTCAGGAAAACTAGTCGCCTTCGGCCGGCTCGCCGCGGCGAAATTCCCCGGGCGTGGCGCCTGTCCAGTGCCTGAAGGCCCGCGCAAAGCTCTTCTCGTTGCGAAAGCCCACCGCCAGCGCCACCTGCTTGATCGGCTTGTTGCCGCGGCGCAGCTGCTCGATGGCCTGTTCGCGCCGCACCTCGTCCTTGATGGCTTGCAGCGAAGTGCCTTCCTCCTTGAGCTGCCGATGCAGCGTGCGCGCCGAGCTGTGCAGCATGGCGGCCAGTGCCTGGGCATGCATGGCCTCTTGCGGGCGGGTGCGCAGCAGTTCGCGCACGCGCTGGCCCAGCAGCCGGTCGCGCCGGTACTGCAGCACGGTGAGCGGCAGCGCGCGCTTGAGCATGCCGCGCAGCGCCCGCTCGTCGCGCTGCAGCGGCAGGGCCAGGTAGCGCTCGTCGAAGCTGTAGCTGGCCTCATCGGCGCCGAACTGCAGCTGATCGCAGAACATCAGCGGATAGGCGTCCGCATGCGGCGGCGCCTCGAAGGGAAAGCGCGCCTCGCGCAGGGAGACGCGCGAATCGATCGCCCAGCTGGCAAAGCCGTGCAAAAAGCGCAGGCAGGACACCAGGCAGAACTCGCGCAGCTCGCGTGGCAGGGGCTGCTGCTCTGAAACGCTCACGGTGGCCAGGCCGCCCTGGGTGTGCAGGGAGATCAGGATGTCCTCGGTCAGCAGGCAGTGGTGCCGGCACCAGCGCTTGATGGCCACGCCCAGGTCGGGCGAGGTGATGGAGGCGCGGCACAGCATGCCGTAGCTGCCCCAGGGCAGGCGCCGGCTGAACCAGCCCAGGGCCTCGTCGTCCAGTTCCTGCATGGCGTGGGCGTTCAGCGCCTCGAACTGGGCCGCTGTCACCCGCGCCTGGCGGTTCTTCACATCGCGCGGCGCGATCTGTGCCGCCGCCAGGGCCGCGCCCGCGTCCTTGCCACGCAGGGCGTAGGCGCGCGTAATCGCCTGCACGAAGGCCATCGGGGTGGCGGCGCGGCGGCCGCTGCGGGAGCTCGGCGGGGGCATGGAAGCAGGGCCTCGATGTGGCGTGATTTGCAACCATTGTGGCGCCATTTGCGCCAGCGCTCGGCGTAAGCTGCGACTTTCATGCGCGCTCCCCGCCGTTTATTTGCGCGAGAGCGAGGCGCCCCGGCACCGACCCCGAAGGAGACAACCCCATGCACGATCCCGGCCTGAACTTCGACCTGGGCGACACCATCGATTCCCTGCGCGACGCCATCAGCTCTTTTGCCGGCGCCGAGATCGCGCCGCGCGCCGCGGAGGTGGACCGCGACAACCTGTTCCCGCACGACCTGTGGAAGAAGCTGGGCGACCTCGGCCTGCACGGCATGACGGTGACGGAAGCGTACGGCGGCACGCAACTGGGGTACCTGGCGCACATCGTCGCCATGGAGGAAGTCTCGCGCGCCTCGGCCTCGGTGGGCCTGTCGTACGGCGCCCACTCCAACCTGTGCGTCAACCAGATCCACCGCAACGGCAGCGAGGCGCAGAAGAAGAAGTACCTGCCCAAGCTGGTCAGCGGCGAGCACGTCGGCGCGCTGGCGATGAGCGAGCCCAATGCCGGCTCGGACGTGGTCAGCATGAAGCTGCGCGCGCAGAAGAAGGGCGACCGCTATGTGCTCAACGGCAGCAAGATGTGGATCACCAATGGCGGCGATGCCGACACCCTGGTGATCTATGCCAAGACCGAGCCCGAGATGGGCGCGCGCGGCATGACCGCTTTCATCGTCGAGAAGGGCTTCAAGGGCTTCTCGGCCGGCACCAAGCTGGACAAGCTGGGCATGCGCGGCTCCAACACCTTCCCGCTGTACTTCGACAATTGCGAGGTGCCGGAAGAAAACGTGCTGGGCGGCGAGGGCCAGGGCGCCAAGGTGCTGATGAGTGGCCTGGACTACGAGCGCGCCGTGCTCTCCGGCGGCCCGCTGGGCATCATGGCCGCCTGCATGGACACGGTGCTGCCCTTCGTGCACGACCGTAAGCAGTTCGGCCAGAGCATCGGCGAGTTCCAGCTGATGCAGGGCAAGATCGCCGACATGTATTCCACCTGGCAGGCCACGCGTGCCTATGTCTACGCGGTAGGCAAGGCGTGCGACCGCAATGACCATGCGCGCACCTTCCGCAAGGATGCGGCCGGTGCCATCCTCTACTCGGCCGAAAAGGCCACCTGGATGGCCGGCGAGGCGATCCAGGCCCTGGGCGGCGTGGGCTACACCAAGGACTTCCCGGTGGAGCGCCTGTGGCGCGACGCCAAGCTCTACGAGATCGGCGCCGGCACCAGCGAAGTGCGCCGCATGCTGATCGGCCGCGAGCTGTTTGCCGAGACGGCTTGAAGTGGACCCTGCCCGTGGGCAGGGCGCGTGACAGGAGACTTGCATGGAAGCAGCAGAAGAAAAAAGCTACGCCAAGGGCAGCGCCGATGTGCCGCTGATCGAAGAGACCATCGGCAACTTCTTCGACGCCATGGTGGCGCGCCAGCCCGAGCGCGAAGCGCTGGTGAGCCGCCATGAAAACCTGCGCTTGCGCTATCGCGAGCTCCAGGCGGCGTCGAACCAGCTGGCCAGTGCCCTGCTGCGAAGCGGCCTGGTGCCGGGCGACCGCGTCGGCATCTGGTCGCACAACAACGCTGCCTGGGTGCTGATGCAGATCGCCACCGCCAAGGCGGGGCTGATCCTGGTCAACATCAACCCGGCCTACCGCACGTCCGAGGTCGAGTACGCGCTCAACAAGGTGGGCTGCAAGGCGCTGGTGACCATGCCGCGCTTCAAGACCAGCGACTACATCGGCATGCTGCGCGAGCTGGCGCCGGAACTGGCTGGCAGCGAACCTGGTGCGCTCCGGGCGGCGCGCCTGCCGCATCTCACGCGCGTGGTGTGGATCGACGTGGCCGGGCAGGGCGCCGAGGAGCCTGGCCTGCAGCGCTTCTCGCAGCTGCTGGCCAGCGGCGACGCGGCCGATGCGCGCGCGGCGCAGGTGCAGCAGTCGCTGAAGGCGAGTGACCCGATCAACATCCAGTTCACCAGCGGCACCACCGGTTTTCCCAAGGGCGCGACGCTCACCCATCGCAACATCCTGAACAACGGCTTCTTCATTGGCGAATGCATGAAGCTGACGCAGGAAGACCGCCTGTGCATCCCCGTGCCGCTGTACCACTGCTTCGGCATGGTGCTGGGCAACCTGGCCTGCCTGACGCATGGCTCGGCCATCGTCTACCCGAACGACGGCTTCGATCCGCTCACCGTGCTGGAGACGGTGCAGGCCGAGAAGTGCACCGGCCTGCACGGTGTCCCCACCATGTTCATCGCCGAGCTGGACCATCCGCGCTTCAAGGAATTCGACCTTCGGACCTTGCGCACCGGCATCATGGCCGGCTCGCCCTGTCCGATCGAGGTGATGAAGCGGGTGGTGGAGCACATGAACCTGTCCGAGATCACCATCGCCTACGGCATGACCGAGACCAGCCCGGTGAGCTGCCAGAGCTCCACCGACACGCCATTGGCCAAGCGCGTCGCCACCGTGGGCACGGTGCAGCCGCACCTGGAAGTGAAGATCATCGATCCCGAGAGCGGCGCGATCGTCGCGCGCGGCGATCGCGGCGAGCTGTGCACGCGCGGCTATTCGGTGATGCACGGCTACTGGGACGACGAGGCCAAGACGCGCGAGGCCATCGACGCCGAGCGCTGGATGCACACCGGCGACCTGGCCACCATGGACGCCGAGGGCTACGTCAACATCGTCGGCCGCATCAAGGACATGGTGATCCGCGGCGGCGAGAACATCTACCCGCGCGAGATCGAGGAGTTTCTGTATCGCCACCCCAAGGTGCAGGACGTGCAGGTGGTCGGCCTGCCCGACAGCAAGTACGGCGAGGAGCTGTGCGCCTGGATCATCGTCAAGCCCGGCCAGGCCCTGGCCGACGAAGAGGTGCGCGAGTTCTGCAAGGGCCAGATCGCGCACTACAAGGTGCCCAGGTACATCCGCTTCGTGAAGGAGTTTCCGATGACGGTGACCGGCAAGATCCAGAAGTTCAAGATCCGCGACGCGATGAAAGAAGAACTCGGCCTCGACGAAGAGAAGACTGCATGAGCCTGCTTGAAACAAAACTAAATTCCCGGTCGGCCGAGTTCCAGGCCAATGCGGAAGCCATGCGCGGGCTCGTCAACGACCTGCGCGCCCAATTCACCAAGGTCGAGGCCGGCGGCGGCGAGGCCGCGCGCGCCAAGCACACGGCTCGCGGCAAGCTGCTGCCGCGCGACCGTGTGGCGCAGCTGCTCGACCCGGGCACGCCCTTCCTCGAATTGGCGCCGCTGGCCGCGCACGGCATGTACCGTGACGAGGCGCCTGGTGCCGGCCTCATTGCCGGCATCGGCCGCGTCAACGGCGTGGACTGCATGATCGTCTGCAACGACGCAACGGTGAAGGGCGGCACCTACTATCCCCTGACGGTGAAGAAGCACCTGCGCGCACAGGAAGTCGCCGAGCAGAACCGCCTGCCCTGCATCTACCTGGTCGATTCGGGCGGCGCCAACCTGCCGAACCAGGACGAGGTCTTCCCGGACCGCGATCACTTCGGCCGCATCTTCTACAACCAGGCCAACATGAGCGCCCAGGGCATCGCGCAGATCGCGGTGGTGATGGGCTCGTGCACGGCCGGCGGCGCGTACGTGCCGGCGATGAGCGACGAATCGATCATCGTGAAGAACCAGGGCACCATCTTCTTGGGCGGCCCGCCGCTGGTGAAGGCGGCCACCGGCGAGGTGGTGACGGCCGAGGACCTGGGCGGCGGCGACGTGCACACGCGCCTGTCTGGCGTGGCAGACCACCTGGCGCAGAACGACCTGCATGCGCTGGCGCTGGCGCGCTCGGCAGTGGCCAACCTCAACGCCGCCCGGCCGGCTGCCGCACCGGGCGATGCGCCGCCGCGCGCGCCGCGCTTTGGTGCAGAAGAGCTCTACGGCGTGATCCCGACCGACACGCGCAAGCCCTTCGACGTGCGCGAGATCATCGCCCGCATCGTCGATGCATCGGAGTTCCACGAGTTCAAGGCCCGCTTCGGCACCACGCTGGTGTGCGGCTTCGCGGCCATCGAGGGCATGCCGGTGGGCATCGTGGCCAACAACGGAATCCTCTTTTCCGAAAGCGCGCAAAAGGGCGCGCACTTCATCGAGCTGTGCTGCCAGCGCAAGATCCCGCTGGTGTTCCTGCAGAACATCACCGGTTTCATGGTGGGCCGCAAGTACGAGAACGAGGGCATTGCGCGCCACGGCGCCAAGATGGTGACAGCGGTAGCTACCGCGAACGTGCCCAAGTTCACCATCATCATCGGTGGCAGCTTCGGCGCCGGCAACTACGGCATGTGCGGCCGCGCTTACAGCCCGCGCTTCCTGTGGATGTGGCCCAACGCGCGCATCAGCGTGATGGGCGGCGAGCAGGCGGCGAGCGTGCTGGCGACCGTCAAGCGCGACGGTATCGAGGCCAAGGGCGGCGCCTGGAGCGCGGACGAAGAAGAGGCTTTCAAGAAGCCGATACGCGACCAGTACGAGGTGCAGGGCCATCCCTACTACGCCACCGCGCGCCTGTGGGACGACGGCATCATCGATCCGGCCGACACGCGCCGCGTGCTGGCCCTGGCCCTGGCAGCGACGCGCAATGCGCCGGTGCCGGAGCCGAAGTTCGGCATCTTCCGCATGTAGGAAGCAACAAGGTCAGGAGTTCGCGATGCAACTGGGCACCTATTTCGCAGGACTCGCGCGCTACCACGCGTGGGCCACCGCGCGCCTGCTGGACGAACACCTGGTGCACTTGAGCGACGCCCAGTGGCATCGCGACTGCCACCTGTTCTTTCACTCGGTGCACCACACCGTGAATCACCTGCTGGTGACCGACAACATCTGGTTCGCGCGCCTGGCGGAGGGCGTGTCGCCGCGCCTGCCGCTGGACACCGAGCTCTACCACGAGCGCGACCCGCTGGTGTCGGCGCTGGGCGCGGCGGTGCAGCGCTGGTCGCCCTGGCTGGCCGGGCTCGATGCCACCCGCTTCGACGGCGATCTGGTCTACACCCGCAGCGACGGCCAGCCCATGTGCATTCCCTTTGCCTACGCGCTTGGCCATGCTTTCAACCACCCGACCCACCACCGGGGGCAGATCTCGGCGGCGCTCACCGGCATGGGCCGGCCCGCGCCCGTTCTCGACTGGCCCTATTTAATGCTGCAGGAGGCGCGCGGCGCATGAGCAATTCTTTCAACACCCTGGAACTGCAGGCCGATGGCCCGGTCGCCCGCATCTGGCTCAACCGGCCGGAGCTGCGCAATGCCTTCGACGACGAGGTCATCGGCGAGCTGAGCGCCGCCTTCGCGCAAGTGGTGGTCCAGCCCCAGGTGCGCGTGATCGTGCTCGGCGCACGCGGCCCGGCCTTTTGCGCCGGCGCGAACCTCAACTGGATGCGCCGCGCCGCCGATTTCACGCGCGAGCAGAACACCCAGGACGCGGCGGGCCTGGCGGCCATGCTGCGCACCATCCACGAAAGCCCCAAGCCGGTGATCGCCCGCATCCAGGGCGATGTGTACGCCGGCGGCATGGGCCTGGTGGCGGCCTGCGACATGGCGGTGAGCGTGGACACCGCGAACTACTGCCTCAGCGAGGTGAAGATCGGCCTGATCCCCGCCACCATCAGCCCCTATGTGCTGCGCGCCATGGGCACCCGGACGGCGCAGCGCTACTTCCTGACGGCGGAGCGATTCAGCGCGGCCGAGGCGCAGCGCATCGGTTTCGTTCATGAGGTGGTCAGCGCCGACGCGCTGGATGCCAAGGTCGACGAACTGGTGAAGGCGCTGTGCAATGCCAGCCCGGCGGCGGTGCGCGCCTGCAAGCAGCTGATCGCCGACGTCGCCGGCCGCGAGATCGACGACGCGCTCGTGGCAGAGACGGTGCAGGGCATTGCCGACATCCGCGCCAGCGCCGAGGGGCGCGAAGGCGTGCAGGCCTTCCTGCAAAAGCGCAAGCCCAACTGGCTGCTGGGCAGCTGATTGCCGCCATGGACACCCTCGACACCGCGCAACTGATCGCACTGGCCGGCGCGCTCGGCTGGGCGAGCGGCGTGCGCCTGTACCTGGTGGTGTTCCTGACCGGCCTGGCGGGCTACCTGGGCTGGTTCCCCTTGCCGCCGGGCCTGCACCTGCTCGCCCATCCGGCGGTGCTCGTCGCGAGTGGCTTCATGGTGTTCATCGAGTTCTTTGCCGACAAGATCCCGGGGCTGGATTCGCTGTGGGACATCGTGCACACCGTCATTCGCGTGCCGGCCGGCGCCGCGCTGGCCGCCGGCGTGTTCGGCGCCGACCATGGTGCGATGGCACTGGTGGCGGCGCTGGTCGGCGGTGGCTTGGCCGCCACTGCCCACACGGCCAAGGCCACCACCCGCGCCGCCATCAATACCTCGCCCGAGCCTTTCACCAATGTCGGCGCCTCGCTGGTCGAAGACACCGCGGTGCCCGCCGGCCTGTGGCTGGCGGTGGCGCATCCGTTGATTTTCGGCGTGCTGCTGCTCGCGCTGCTGGTGCTGTCGGTCTGGCTCATCGGCAAGAGCTGGCGCTTTCTCAAGGCCCTGTTCGCCCGCGTGGCGCGCATCTTCAGCGGCAAGCCCGATCCCGGCGTGACGCCGGCTTTCCAGATCAAGAAGACTTCCCCCAGAGACGAACCCCATGTTTAAAAAGATCCTCATTGCGAATCGGGGCGACCAGCCGCGCAGCGGCGCAGCGGCGAAGCCAAATTGCGTAGCACGCGAAGCGTGCGGAGGCGATTTCACCGCGGAGACCCAGCATGTTTAAGAAGATCCTGATCGCCAACCGCGGTGAAATCGCCTGCCGCGTTGCCGCCACCGCGCGTCGCATGGCCATCCAGACCGTGGCCGTGTATTCCGACGCCGACACGCACGCCAACCATGTGCGCGCCTGCGACGAAGCCATTCACCTGGGCGGCAGTGCACCCAAGGACAGCTACCTGCGCTGGGAAAAAATCCTGGAAGCCGCCAAGGCCACCGGCGCGCAAGCGATCCACCCGGGCTACGGCTTCCTGAGCGAGAACGAAGAGTTCGCCCGGGCCTGTGCCGACGCCGGCCTGGTCTTCATCGGCCCGCCGCCCTCGGCCATCCAGGCCATGGGCCTGAAGGCCGAGTCCAAGCAGCTGATGGAAAAGGCCGGCGTGCCGCTGGTGCCGGGCTACCACGGCAGCGAGCAGGGCCCGCAGCTGCTGCAGCGCGAGGCCGACCGCATCGGCTACCCGGTACTGATCAAGGCCAGCGCCGGCGGCGGTGGCAAGGGCATGCGCGCGGTCGACAAGGCGGAAGATTTCGCCGCCGCACTGGCGTCCTGCCAGCGCGAGGCCATCAACAGCTTCGGCGATGACGCCGTGCTGATCGAGAAGTACGTGCAGCGCCCGCGCCATATCGAGATCCAGGTGTTCGGCGACACGCATGGCAACTACGTCTACCTGTTCGAGCGCGACTGCTCGGTGCAGCGGCGCCACCAGAAGGTGCTGGAAGAAGCGCCCGCGCCCGGCATGAGCGAGACAATGCGCCAGCAGATGGGCGAGGCCGCCGTGGCAGCAGCGCGCGCGGTGAAGTACGTCGGCGCCGGCACGGTGGAGTTCATCGTCGAGCAGCGCGAGGGCGGCGATATGAACTTCTTCTTCATGGAGATGAACACGCGCCTGCAGGTGGAGCATCCCGTGACGGAAGCGATCACGGGCCTGGACCTGGTCGAGTGGCAGTTGCGCGTCGCGGCCGGCGAGCCGCTGCCCGCCAAGCAAAGCGAGTTGCAGATTCACGGCCATGCCATCGAGGCGCGTATCTGCGCCGAGAACCCCGACAACGGCTTCCTGCCGGCCACCGGCACCCTGGCCGTCTACCGCAAGCCTCTTGCGCACACCAGCTTCCAGCGCAGCCACTTGCGCATCGACGACGGCGTGCGCGAAGGCGGCCAGATCTCGCCCTTCTACGACTCGATGATCGCCAAGCTGATCGTCCATGGCGCCACCCGCGCCGAGGCGCTGGCGCGGCTGGACGCGGCGCTGGCGCAGATGCACATCGTGGGCATGGCGACCAACGTGCAGTTCCTGCGCGGCGTGCTGCGCACCGAATCCTTCTCGCAAGCCAAGCTCGACACGGCCCTGATCGAGCGCGAACGCGCGGTGCTGTTCAACCAGGAGCCGCTGGGCCTGCCGCTGGCGGTGGCCGCCGCCGTGGCCCACACCGTGCTGCAGGAAGCAGAAGGCGCCGGCCGCGACCCTTTCGACCGGCGCGATGGCTGGCGCGCGCTGGGCGCCGCGGTGCGGCCCTTTGCCTTCGACTTCCATGGCGAGACCCATGCCGCGCAGCTGCGCTACCTGCATGACGGCGCGCTGTACCTGCAGGTGGGCGAAGTGGCCGGGCCGCTGGTGATCGGCCGCCTGCCCGACGGCGAGACCGAGGTCGAGTTCAACGGCCGCCGCCACACCTTGCGCGTCGATGAGCTGGGCGGCACCGCCTACATCTTCGGCACCCAGGGCGCGACCCGCATCACCGCCATCGACCGGCTGGCGCACGCCGGCGACACCCAGGCCGAGGGCGGCCGCCTCACGGCGCCGATGCCGGGCAAGGTGGTGTCCTTTGCCGTGAAGGCCGGCGACAAGGTCAGCCGCGGCCAAGCGCTGGCGGTGATGGAGGCGATGAAGATGGAGCACACCATCGCCGCGCCGGCGGACGGCACGGTGGAAGAGCTGCTGTACGTGCCGGGTGATCAGGTGGCGGAAGGCGCGGAATTGCTGCGCCTCGCGGCCTAAGACCCCGAGCAGGCGGACGGCGGGCGCGCTTCGATAAGCTCGCAATATGCGAATCACCGTCTCCCTCACCGACAACCGCCCCGAACCCTGGATCAAGGCGCTGCGCGACGCGCTGCCCGATGCGCAGGTCGAGGTCTGGGCGCCCGGCGCGCCACAGGCCGACCATGCCGTGGTGTGGGCGCCGCCGCAGCAGCTGCTCGACGAGCAGCAGGGGCTCGCGGGCATCTTCAACATCGGCGCCGGCGTCGACGCATTGCTGAAGCTGCGCCTGCCGCCCAAGGCCAAGCTGGTGCGCATTGATGACGGCGGCATGGCGGTGCAGATGGCGGAGTTCGTCTGCCACGCGCTGATCCGCCATTTCCGCGAGCTCGACGTCTACCAGGAGGCTGCGCGCGACGGCGAATGGACCTACCGGCGCCCGCGCCTTCGCGACGAATTTGCGGTCGGCATCATGGGCATGGGCGTGCTGGGTCAGCGCGTGGCCAGCGCGGTGCAGCAGTTCGAATTTCCGGTCAACGGCTGGAGCCGAACGCCCAAGGCCGTGGACGGCGTGCGCGGCTTTGCCGGTGCCGAGCAACTCGGCGACTTCCTGGCGGCCAGCCGCGTGCTGGTGTGCCTGCTGCCGCTGACGCCGGACACGCGCGGCATTCTCAACAAGACGACGCTGTCGCAGCTGCAAACCGGCGGCTACCTCATCAACGTGGCGCGCGGCGGCCACCTGGTGGAAGAAGACCTGATCCCACTGCTCGACGCGGGACACCTGGCCGGCGCCACGCTGGACGTGTTCCAGACCGAGCCGCTGCCCAGCGAGCATCCTTTCTGGCGCCACCCGCGCATCACCGTCACGCCGCATGGCTCGGCCCGCACCCTGCGCGAGGAAACCGTGGCGCAGATCGCCGGCAAGATCCGGGCGATGGCGCGCGGAGAACCCGTCGCCGGTGTGGTCGATGCGGCGCGCGGATACTAGATAACAGAGAGCATCCCCATGAACTACCCCACCCGCGTCAAGATCGTCGACGTCGGCCCGCGCGATGGCCTGCAGAACGAAAAGCAGCCGGTGCCCACCGACATCAAGCTGGGTCTCATCCATCGCCTGCAGGACGCGGGATTGAAAGAGATCGAGGTCACCAGCTTCGTCTCGCCCAAGTGGGTGCCGCAGATGGCCGACAACGCGCAGGTGATGCACGGCATCCAGCGCAAGCCGGGCGTGCGCTATTCGGTTCTGACCCCCAACATGAAGGGCTTCGAGGCGGCGGTCGCCGCGCCGCGCGAGGAGTGGCCCGACGAGATCGTGGTCTTCGGCGCGGCCAGCGAGGCCTTCAGCCAGAAGAACATCAACTGCTCCATTGCCGAGAGCATCGAACGCTTTGCGCCGGTGGTGGAGGCGGCCCGCGCCAAGGGTATCTACGTGCGCGGCGCCATGTCCTGCACGGTGGGCTGTCCGTATGAAGGGGACATTGCGCCGTCGCGCGTCGACATGCTGGCTGGCCTCATGAAGGGCATCGGCGTGCAGCATGTGGGCGTGGCCGACACCATCGGCGTGGGCACGCCACTGAAGGTGCAGCGCGCGCTGGAAGCCACGCTCAAGCACTATCGGCTCGACGACATTTCGGGCCACTACCACGACACCTACGGCCAGGCCATCGGCAACACCCTGGCCAGCCTGGAAATGGGCGTGTGGCAGTTCGATGCCTCCTCGGCCGGCCTGGGCGGCTGCCCCTATGCCAAGGGCGCCACCGGCAACGTGGCAACGGAAGACGTGGTCTACCTGCTGCACGGCATGGGCATCGAGACAGGCATCGACCTGGACAAGCTGATCGACGCCGGCGCCTACATCAGCGAGGCGCTGGGCCGCAAGCCGGTGTCGCGCGCCGCCACGGCCATCCTGAACAAGAGGATCGCCTGATGAGCGTCGCCGGGCCGCCCCAAGACGCGAAAGCCCCCTCGGGGGGCAGCGAGCCACACGCAGTGGGCGAGCGTGGGGGCGCATGATGTGTGGCGCTGAATTGACGGCGCTGCCTGATGGCGTGCAGCGCGTGATGCGCGAGCTGCAGGCCCAAGGCCACCCGCATGCGCCGCAGATGCTGGACGACGCGGCGCGCACCGCGCAGCAGGCGGCCGACGCGCTGGGCATCGCCGTGGGGCAGATCGCCAAGAGCATCATCTTCCGGCGCAAGAGCGACGACGCAGCGGTGCTGGTCGTCACCTCCGGCGACCGCCGGGTGGACGAGAAGAAGGTCGATGCGCTGGTGGGCAAGACCGGCCGCGCCGACGCCGACTTCGTGAAAGCAGCGACCGGCTTCTCCATCGGCGGTGTCTCGCCCTTTGCCCATGCAACCGAGCCGGTCACGCTGATCGATCGCGAGCTCTTCCGCTTCAGCGAGATCTGGGCCGCGGCCGGCCATCCGCATGCGGTGGTGATGCTGACGCCGCAGGACCTGGAGCGGCTGACCGGCGCGCCCGTGGCCGACGTGGTGCAGGCAGCTGCCGCATGAGCCTGGATGCGCTGCCGGCACGCGCAGTCGCGGTGCGCGCTGCATCGCCGGACCTGCCGGTGCCTTCGCCTTGCAGCTCGGTCTGCAAAATGGGCGGGGCCAGCGGGCTGTGCGAGGGTTGCCTGCGCACGTTGGACGAAATCGCAGCATGGGGTTCGCTGGACGAAGCCGGCAAGCGCAAGATCTGGCTGAACATCGAAGCGCGCTGCGCGCAGCAACTGTTCTGAAGGAGCTGAGCCATGAAGACCATCACCTTCCATTTCGACTTCATCTCGCCCTTTGCCTACCTGGCTTTCGAGAAGCTGCCGGAAACGCTGGCGGGCTTGAGCTACCACGTGCGCTACAAGCCGGTGCTGCTCGGGCCGCTGTTGCGCCACCACGGGCTGCTGGGCCCAGCCGAGGTGGCACCCAAGCGCGAATGGACCTTGCGCCACGTGCTGTGGCTGGGCCATGCGCACGAGATCCCGATCGACATGCCGGCCACGCATCCCTTCAATCCGCTGCCTTACCTGCGGCTGGCGCTGTCCACCAGTGCTGGCGGCGAGACCAATCGCTTCGTCACCGAGACCATCTTTCGCGACATCTGGCAGGGCGGGGGCGAGCCGGGCGACCCGGCCCGGCTGGCTGCGCTCAAGGCACGCCTGCATCCGGTGCGCGAGGCCGACGGAGACGAGGTCAAGGCGCAACTGCGCGCCAACACCGACGAGGCCATCGCGGCCGGCATGTTCGGCACGCCCACCCTGGAAGTGGATGGCCAGCATTTCTGGGGCTTCGACAGCCTGCCGGTGCTGCGCGACTACCTGGACGGCGATCCCTGGTTCGGCGAAGACGCCTGGAAAGAGGCCGCCAAGCGTCCCGGATTGACGGCCCGCGGAAAACCCTGATCCGCCAAACACCCCGGTTCCTGCATTCTGAAAATGCACTCGTGGGTTTCACCCTAGATCGTCAGCAAATGTTAAGTTTGGTGAAAGCCTAGGGTCAGTCGCCGCCCGAAGAATGCGTTACGGCCTCGATGGGGGTCGCACCATTTTTAGGAGACGACGCAAATGACTGCCGCACTTGATACCCGAGGGGTCCCGATCGCCCCAAGGCCCATGACAGCCGAGGAGAAGAAGGTCATCTTCGCCTCTTCCCTCGGCACGGTGTTCGAGTGGTACGACTTTTATCTGTACGGCTCGCTGGCGGCGATCATCGCCAAGCAGTTCTTCAGCGGCCTGGATGCCGGCGCGGCCTTCATCTTCGCGCTGCTGGCCTTTGCGGCGGGCTTCCTGGTGCGGCCCTTTGGCGCCCTCATGTTCGGCCGCCTGGGCGACATGATCGGGCGCAAGTACACCTTCCTGGTCACGATCCTGATCATGGGCCTGTCGACCTTCATCGTCGGCCTCTTGCCCACCTACGCCACCATCGGCGTCGCGGCGCCGGTCATCCTGATCGCGCTGCGCATGCTGCAGGGCCTGGCGCTGGGCGGCGAGTATGGCGGTGCCGCCACCTACGTGGCCGAGCATGCACCGCATGGCAAGCGTGGTGCCTACACCTCCTGGATCCAGACCACCGCCACGCTGGGCCTGTTCCTCAGCCTGCTGGTGATCATTGGCGTACGCACCGCGGTGGGCGAGCAAGCCTTCGCCGATTGGGGCTGGCGCATTCCCTTCCTGGTGTCCATCGCCCTCCTGGCCGTGTCGGTGTGGATCCGACTGAGCCTGAACGAGTCGCCCGCCTTCCAGAAGATGAAGGCCGAGGGCAGGACCTCCAAGGCGCCGCTGTCCGAATCCTTTGGCGAGTGGAAGAACCTGAAGATCGTGATCTTGGCGCTGGTGGGCCTGACGGCCGGCCAGGCCGTGGTCTGGTACACGGGCCAGTTCTACGCCCTGTTCTTCCTGACGGCGCAGCTGAAGGTCGACCCGACCACCGCCCACCTGCTGATCGCCGCTGCCCTGCTGCTCGGCACGCCCGGCTTCATTCTGTTCGGCACCCTGTCCGACAAGATCGGCCGCAAGCCCATCATCATGGCCGGCTGCCTGCTGGCGGCGCTGACCTACTTCCCGGTGTTCAACGCGCTGACCAAGGCCGCCAACCCCGACCTGGCGCATGCCCAGGCCACCGCCGCCGTCACCGTGACGGCCGACCCGGCCACCTGCTCCTTCCAGGGCAACCCGGTGGCGCGTGAGATCGACTTCAAGAGCTCCTGCGACATCGCCAAGCGCTACCTGGTGCAGAACTCGGTGAGCTACGACAACATCGTCGGCGCCCCCGGCTCCAAGGCCATCGTGAAGATCGGCGACAAGACCGTCGAGGCGCCCAACGCCAACGTGGTCAAGTCCAAGTTCGACGAAGCCTCCACCAAGGAAATCGCCGCCTTCAAGAAGGGCGTGGCTGACGACCTGAAGGCGGCGGGCTACCCAGCCAAGGCCGACCCGGCGAAGATCAACAAGGTGACGGTGCTGATCATCCTGACCTACCTGGTGATCCTGGTGACCATGGTCTACGGCCCGATCGCCGCGATGCTGGTGGAACTGTTCCCGACCCGCATCCGCTACACCTCGATGAGCTTGCCCTATCACATCGGAAACGGCTGGTTCGGCGGCCTGCTGCCCACCACCGCCTTCGCCATCGTGGCGTCGACGGGCAACATGTACAACGGCCTGTGGTATCCGATCATCATCGCGGGCGTCACGCTGGTGGTCGGCACCCTCTTCATCCGTGAAACGAAGGACGTGAACATCTACGCCAACGACTGATCGTCGTTGAAGCGCCGGGCGCGCGCCGCCCGGTGCTCAGCAAAAAGGCTTCATGCGCCGCTGCACACGCGCGGACCTGAGGCCTTTTTCTTGAGCAGTTCGCAGCTACCCATTCACTCCAGGAGGATTCGCATCATGTGGAAGATCGCCATCGGCTTCGTCGCCTTCGCCGTCATTGCCCTGTTCGTCATCATGCAAGCCGGCGACAAGGTCGACATGTCCGGCGAGAAGCATGGGGGCGACACCGCCACCCATGCGCCCGCAACGCCGGCCCCGGCGATGGAACCGGCCGCCAAGTAAGGGCGGGGGACGAGAGACGGCTGCTCAGCGCTTGAAGCGGCCGTCGGAGATGATCGACAGGTCGGCGAAGTCGATGCCGCTGTGATCGGTGGGCGAATAGCTCAGGTCCAGGCCACCGCCCAGGTCGAATTGGCGGATGGTTTCCAGCGCCGTCACCACCTTTGCGCGCGTGGGCTTGGGGCCGGCGCGGCGCAGGCCCTCCACCAGCACCTTGGCCGAGGCAAAGCCTTCCAGCGAGGCGGGCGATAGCTCGTTCATGCCCTTGGCGCGGGCCATGGTCAGCGCTTCCTTCACCATGGCGTTGCCCATGGCGCGTTCGTTCGGGAAGACCTGGGTCACGATCACGCCCTTGCTGGATTCGCCCAGCTGCTTGATGAAGCCGCTGGAGGCATTGTTCGACAGGGTCACCACCTGCGCGGCCGAGCCGGCCGCGCGCAGCGCCTTCACGCCATCGACCACCACGGTGCCCGAGCCGATCCACAGCACCGCCTGCGCGTTTGCGGCCACCAGCTTGGGCACGATCGCGTTGTAGTCGGGCTTGTCGCGGTCGGCCGGCACCAGCACCGCCGGCTCCATCTTGGCCTTGGCAAAGCCCTTCTTCGCGCCTTCCAGCGCATCGGCGCCGAAGGAGTCGGTGACGTGGACCACGGCAATGCGGGTCATGCCCACGGTGCTCAGGTGATCCACCGCCTTTTCGGCTTCGCGCTGGTAGGTGGGGCGCACGTTGAACACGTGCTTGCGCAGCGGCTGGTGCAGCGCCATGGCGCCGGTCGAGGGCGCGATCAGCGCCACGCCGTGCTGGTCCAGCTGCGGGATGATGGCCTGCGTGTGGGGCGTGCCGCGGGTCATGAACATGGCCAGCACCTGCTTCTGCTCGATGAGTACCTTGGCGTTCTCGCCGGCGCGCTTCACGTCGAAGGCGTCGTCCATGCGCAGCACCTCGATCTTCTCGCCGTGGATGCCGCCTTGGGCATTGACCGCGTCGATCACCAGCTGGGCGCCGGCAATGGTCTCGTTCACGCTGGCGGCCACGGAGCCGCTCATGCCGGCCGTCTGGCCGATCAGCAACTGGGCCTGGGCCATGCCGCATGCGGCCAGGCATGCCAGGGTGAGGGCGGCGGCACGAATGCCGACGGTTCGCTTGGTGCGCATGTCTCTTCTTTCCAGGGGCCTTGAATTGGGGAGGCGTCATTGGTGCGCAAAGCAGCCGTGTGTCCGACCCGGGGAAACCCCCTGAGGGCTTTTTCGAGACACACATTTCGGACCTTTGCCACGAAAAGTCGCCCGAGGCAATTCCCTGCGCGGCGGCCAAGCACTCCGCGCATGGCAGGAGGCTGTCAGCCGGGGCTTCCTAGAATGTCCGCCCCACCCACCAAGGCACGCATGACACAGGGCTCCATCCGGATTCGCGGCGCACGCCAGCACAACCTTCGCAACCTTGACCTCGACATCCGCACCGGCGAGCTGACGGTGGTCACGGGGCCCAGCGGCTCGGGCAAGTCCAGCCTGGTGTTCGACACGCTGTTCGCCGAAGGGCAGCGGCGCTATGTCGAGACCTTCTCGGCCTACGCGCGCCAGTTCCTGGATCGCATGGACAAGCCTGCGGTGGACAAGGTCGAAGGCGTGCCGCCGGCCATCGCCATCGACCAGACCAACCCGGTGCGCTCCTCGCGCTCCACGGTGGGCACGATGACGGAGCTCAACGATCACCTGAAGCTGCTGTTTGCCCGCGCCGGCCAGCTGTTCGACCGCGAGACGGCGCTGGCGGTGCGGCACGATTCGCCCGATTCCATCTATGCCGAGCTGGCGGCCCGTGCCGCCGCCAACGGCGATCCGCGCGTGGTGTTGACCTTCCCGGTGGAGCTGCCGGCCGGCACCAGCGCCGAGGAAGTCGAGCAGTGGCTGTCGGCCAGCGGCTTCACGCGCGTGCAGGCCGAGCGCGAAGTCGCCACGCCGACCGGGCCGCGCAAGATGCTGGACGTGGTGGCCGACCGCTTCCGCATGTCGAGCGCCGAGCGGGCGCGGGTGATCGAGGCGGTCGAGGTCGCGATCAAGCGGGGCGCTGGCAAGCTCACGGTGTATGCCTTGGCGGCGGACGAACAGCAGCAGCCTGAGATCTGGAAGTTCTCCACCGGCCTGCATTGCCCCGAGAGCGACATCCGCTATGCGGACCCACTGCCCTCGATGTTCTCTTTCAACTCGGCGGTGGGCGCCTGCGAGACCTGCCGCGGCTTCGGCCGCGTCATCGGCGTCGACATGGGCCTGGTGATTCCCAACGACAGGCTCACCTTGCGTGCCGGTGCCATCAAGCCGATCCAGACCCCGGCCTGGAAAGAGGCGCAGGACGACCTCATGCGCCATGCCGAGGCCGCCGGCATCCCGCGCGACACGCCCTGGATCAAGCTCACGCCCGAGCAGCAGCACTGGGTGATCGAGGGCTCGCCCAACTGGAAGGGCAAGTGGAACCAGCAGTGGTATGGCGTGCGCCGCTTCTTCGGCTACCTGGAGAGCAAGGCCTACAAGATGCACATCCGCGTGCTCTTGTCCAAATACCGCAGCTACACGCCGTGCCCGGTCTGCGGCGGCGCGCGCCTCAAGCTGGAAAGCCTGTTGTGGCGCATCGGCAGCAAGGACGACGCGGACGCGGTACGGCCGCCGGCGCAACGCTTCATGCCGGTGGGCGCCAAGTGGTCGCGTGAACAGCTCGAGGCGCTGCCGGGCCTCGGCCTGCACGACCTGATGCTGCTGCCCATCGAGCGGCTGCGCCAGTTCTTCGACCGGATGCAGCCGCCCGCCAACGGCCCGGCCACCGGCGAGAAGCAGGCGCTCAAGCTCCTGTTCGAGGAGATCACCACGCGGCTGCGCTATCTGCATGACGTGGGCATCGGCTACCTCACGCTCGATCGGCAAAGCCGCACCCTCAGCGGCGGCGAGGTGCAGCGCATCAACCTGACCACCGCCCTGGGCACCTCGCTGGTCAACACCCTGTTCGTGCTGGACGAACCCAGCATCGGCCTGCATCCGCGCGACATGAACCGGATCACCGAGGCCATGCTGCGCCTGCGCGATGCCGGCAACACGCTGGTGGTGGTGGAGCACGACCCGGCCGTGATGCTGGCGGCCGACCGCATCATCGACATGGGCCCCGGCCCCGGCGTGCGCGGCGGCGAGATCGTGTTCGACGGCGACACGCACGCCTTGCGCAGCGCCGACACGCTCACCGGCGCCTACCTGGGCGGGCGCAAGACCATCGGCATGGGCTTCAAGCGGCCAGTGGGCGATGCCACGCCGCGCCTCATCCTGGAAGGCGCGCGCCAGCACAATTTGAAGAACGTGACGGTGGAGCTGCCGTTGCAACGCCTGGTGTGCGTCACCGGCGTCAGCGGCTCGGGCAAATCGACGCTGATCCAGGACGTTCTGGCGCCGGCCCTGATGCGCCACTTCGGCAAGGCCACCGAGACGCCCGGCGCGCACGACCGGCTTCTCGGCGCGGATCATCTGAGCGACGTGGTGTTCGTCGACCAGTCACCGATCGGCAAGACGGCGCGCTCCAACCCAGCCAGCTATGTGGGGGCCTGGGACGCGATCCGCGAGATCTTCGCCACGGCCACCTTGTCGAAGCAGCGTGGCTACACCGGCTCCAAGTTCAGCTTCAACAGCGGCGACGGGCGTTGCCCCACCTGCGGCGGCTCCGGCTTCGAGCATGTGGAAATGCAGTTCCTGTCGGACGTGTACCTGCGCTGCCCGGACTGCGACGGCAAGCGCTACCGCCCCGAGATTCTGGAGGTGACGGTGGAGCGCGGCGGCCGCACGCTCAACGTGGCCGACGTGCTGGAGCTGACCGTGGCGGAGGCGCTGGCGCTGTTCGGCGCCGGGCCGCCCCAAGCCGAACAAGCCCCCCCGGGGGGCAGCGACCCGCGCAGCGGCGGAGCGTGGGGGCCAAAGTTCAATGACCGCGAGGTGCAGCGCGTGCTGCAGCCCATCGTCGACGTCGGCCTGGACTACGTGAAGCTGGGGCAGCCGGTGCCGACGCTCAGCGGCGGCGAGGCGCAGCGCCTGAAGCTGGCCGGCTTCCTGGCCGAGGCGGCCAAGAACGGCTCGGCCAGCAAACAGCCGCTGGCGCGCAAGGGCACCCTGTTCCTGTTCGACGAGCCGACCACCGGCCTGCACTTCGACGACATCGCGCGGCTGATGCGCGCGCTGCGCAAGCTCCTGGATGCCGGCCACTCGCTGGTGGTGATCGAGCACAACCTGGACGTGATCCGCGCCAGCGACTGGCTGATCGACCTGGGTCCCGAGGGCGGCGACGGCGGCGGCCAGATCGTGGCCGAGGGCACGCCCGAGCAGGTGCGCGAGAACGGCGCGTCGCTCACCGGCGCTGCGCTGGCGGACTACGAATCGACCATCGGCCCCGGTGCCTTCAAGGTGGCGGAAAAGGTGCTGCGCAACTATGCCGGCCATGCGCTGCCGGCGCCCGGGCGCGACGCCATCGAGATCGTGCATGCGCGCGAGCACAACCTGAAGAACCTGTCGGTGAGCATCCCGCGCGGCAAGTTCAGCGTGGTGACCGGCGTCAGCGGGTCGGGCAAGTCGACGCTGGCCTTCGACATCCTGTTCAACGAGGGCCAGCGGCGCTACCTGGAATCGCTCAATGCCTATGCGCGCTCCATCGTGCAGCCGGCCGGCCGGCCCGAGGTGGATGCGGTCTACGGCATTCCGCCCACGGTGGCGATCGAGCAGCGCCTGTCGCGCGGCGGCCGCAAGAGCACGGTGGGCACCACCACCGAGGTCTGGCACTTCCTGCGCCTGTTGTTCGTGAAGCTGGGCGTGCAGCACTGCATCCACGACGACACGCCGGTGCAGCCGCAGACGCCGGACAGCATCGCTGCGCAGATCCTGAAGAACTTCAAGGGCCAGCACGTGGGCCTGCTGGCGCCGCTGGTGAGCAACCGCAAGGGCGTCTACACCGAGTTGGCCGACTGGGCGCGGCCGCGCGGCTACACGCACCTGCGGGTGGATGGCGCCTTCCTGCCCACCACCAACTTCCCGCGCATCGACCGCTTCAAGGAGCACAGCATCGAGCTGCCGGTGGCCAGCCTGGACGTGCTGCCGGCCCATGAGCTGCAGTTGCGCGAATCGCTGGCCAAGGCGCTGGAGCATGGCAAAGGCGTGGTGCATGTGATGAGCGAGCTCACTGGCCTGCGCGCCGCCATGATGGCCGGCGTGGCGACCGACGGCATCGGCCGCGCGCATGTGTATTCCACCCTGCGCGCCTGCCCGGTGTGCGCCACCAGCTACGCCGAGCTGGACCCGCGCCTGTTCAGCTACAACAGCAAGCATGGTTGGTGCCCCGACTGCGTCGGCACCGGCGTCAAGCTCAGCAAGGAGCAGCGCAAGGTGTTCGACGACTCGGTGCTCGCCGACGACCAGCGTGGTCGCGAGCAGACCTTTGCCGAGCCGGAGCTGGAAGACGTTGGCGACGCGGCCTGCCCGGGCTGCGCGGGCACGCGCCTGAATGCCACCGCGCGTGCGGTGCGCTTTGGCGGTTCGCACAACCCTGGTCATGGCGGCGTTGGCATTACCGAGCTGGCGCGCATGAGCGTGTCGGACATCCGCGCCTGGTTCGAGACGCTGTCCTTGAGCGGCCGCGAGGCCGACATCGCGCGCGACCTGGTGCCGGAAATCAAGAGCCGGCTCGAATTCCTGGAAGAGGTGGGCCTGGGCTATCTGACGCTGGACCGCGGCGCGCCCACCTTGTCGGGTGGCGAGGCGCAGCGCATTCGCCTGGCGGCGCAGCTCGGCAGCAACCTGCAGGGCGTGTGCTACGTGCTGGACGAGCCCACCATCGGCCTGCATGCGCGCGACAACCAGATCCTGCTCGATGCCCTGCACAAGCTGGGCGACAAGGGCAACACGCTGGTGGTGGTCGAGCATGACGAAGACACCATCCGCCGCGCCGACCACGTGATCGACATCGGCCCCAGCGCCGGCAAGCGCGGCGGCCGCGTGGTGGCCCAGGGTTCGCTGGCCGACATCCAGGCGTCCGAGGAATCGCTCACCGGCCGCTACCTGCGCGACGCCATCCGCCATCCGCTGCATGCGCGCCGCCCGGTGCTACCCGCCGGTGCGCAGGGCGAGGGCGCCACGACGTGGCTCACGGTGCGCGGCGCCGACATGCACAACCTGAAGAAGGTGACGGCCAGCGTGCCGCTGCAGCGCCTGGTGGGCATCACCGGCGTCAGCGGATCCGGCAAGTCGACCCTGGCGCGCGACGTGCTGCTGGCCAACGTGCAGGCCATCGTGCAGCAGCGCATGACCAAGGCCGGGCGCGACGCAGATGCGGCCGGCAAGCGGCCGGCATGGACCGGCTGCAGGGCGGTCGAAGGCTATGAAGGCATCGACCGTGTGCTGGAAGTGGACCAGACGCCGATCGGCAAGACGCCGCGCAGCTGCCCCGCCACCTACATCGGCTTCTGGGACACCATCCGCAAGCTCTTTGCCGACACGCTGGAAGCCAAGGCGCGCGGCTACGGCCCGGGGCGCTTTTCCTTCAACACCGGCGAGGGCCGTTGCCCGGTGTGCGAAGGCGCGGGCGTGCGCACCATCGAGATGAGCTTCCTGCCAGACGTGAAGGTGCCTTGCGAGGCCTGCCACGGCGCGCGCTTCAATCCCGAGACGCTGGCGGTGAGCTGGCGCGGCAAGAGCATCGGGGACGTGTTGCAGATGGAGGTGGACGAGGCGGTGGAGTTCTTCGCCAGCATGCCCAACATCAGCCATCCGCTGAAGCTCCTGGAGGACGTGGGCCTGGGCTACCTCACACTGGGCCAGCCTTCGCCCACGCTGTCGGGCGGCGAGGCGCAGCGCATCAAACTGGTGACGGAATTGAGCAAGGTGCGCGACGACGTCACGCGCCGCGGCAACAAGGCGCCGCACACCTTGTATGTGCTGGACGAGCCGACGGTGGGCCTGCACATGGCCGATGTCGAGAAGCTGATCCACGTTTTGCACCGCCTGGTGAACGGCGGCCACAGCGTGATGGTGATCGAGCACGACCTCGATCTCGTCGCCGAAGCCGACTGGATCATCGACCTGGGGCCGGAGGGCGGCAACGGCGGCGGCCAGATCGTGGCCGCGGCGCCGCCGGAAGAAGTCGTGAGGCTGGGCACCCACACCGGCCAGGCGCTGGCGCGGGTGCTGGGGCGGTAAGCGCGCAGCGGGTCGCCTGCGTGACCCGCTGCGGGTGAGCACGTATTGCCGGCGCGGCGAGGGGACGGCTCAATCAGGCGCCTATCCAAGGAGGCTTCATGTTTCGACGTTCTCTCGTTGGCGCCGCGGCGCTTGCCATTGTTGGCCTGACCGCGCCCACGCTCACTCTGGCCCAGGCCTTTCCCGCCAAGCCCATCAAGCTGGTGATCGCCTTCCCGGCCGGCGGCCCAACCGACATCACCATGCGTCAGCTGGCCGACAACGCCAGCAAGGTGCTTGGCCAGCCGGTGGTGGTGGAAAACAAGCCCGGCGCCGGCGGCACCCTGCCGGCGCAGGCGCTGCAGACCGTGCAGCCGGACGGCTACACCATCGCCCAGATACCGCTGGGGGTGTTTCGCATCGGCTACACGACCAAGGTCAACTGGGACCCGATCAAGGACATCAGCTACGTCATCAACGTCACCGGCTATGCCTTCGGCATGGTGGTGCCCAGCGACAGCCCGATCAAGAACTGGAAGGACTTCGTCGACTACGCGAAGGCCAACCCGGGCAAGCTGACCTACGGTTCCACCGGCAACCTGACCAGCCCGCACCTGACCACCGAACTGCTGGCGCAGCGGGCCGGCATCCAGCTGCAACACGTGCCGTACAAGGGCAACGCCGACCTGATGCAGGCGATCGTGGGCGGGCACCTGATGGCTGCCTCCGACAGCACCGGCTGGGCCCCGCAGGTGGAGGCCGGCAAGCTGCGCGTGATCAACACCTGGGGCGAGAAGCGCCTGCCCAAGTTCCCCGACGCGCCCACGCTCAAGGAGCTGGGCTACGACATCGTGCAAAACTCGCCCTTCGGCATCGGCGCACCCAAGGGCACGCCGCCCGAGGTGGTGAAGAAGCTGCACGACGCCTTCAAGCAGGCGATGGAAGAGCCCAGCTACGTGGCCGCCCTGGGCCGCTACGACATGATCCCGATCTACATGAGCTCGGCCCAGTACACCGCCTTCGCGCAGGACACCATGCAGCGCGAGAAGGTGCTGATCGAAAAGCTGGGCTTGGCCAAGCCCCCGACCAATTGAGGACGACAAATCGCCTGGCGCGCAAGCCCCAGGCGATGTAAGTTTTAGGTTGTAAGTCTCGGTAACAATTCAGGCTCTTATTGAAAGGGCCTGTATGTCTTCACGCGCTCCGTCGCTCCGCCACATTTCGCGGCCGCTCTTGGTCGCCGCTGCCTTTTTCGGCATGCTGGCGGCGGGCGCATTGCAGGCCCAGACGCTGGTGGCGCAGGACGGGGCCGCCCGCGGCGAACTGGCCGACCATCCCTGGGTGGTGCCGCCGCCCAGCTGGTCGCCCGAGGCCTACTTCAGCAACCTGAAGGACGGCGCCACGCTCGAGACGCCTTTTGTCGCGCGCTTCGGCCTGTCGATGCGTGGCATCGTGCCGGCCGGCAAGACCGCCGGCAAAGCCGGGCACCACCACCTGCTGATCAACCAGCCGCTGCCGCTGGACTTCAAGAAGCCGCTGCCTTTCACCGACCAGTACATCCATTTCGGCAAGGGCCAGATGGAGACCGTGGTCGACCTGCCGCCCGGCAGCTACACCATGCGCCTGGTGCTGGCGGATCAAGGGCACATCCCTTACTTTGTCTACAGCAAGCCGCTGCGCTTCACCGTGAGCAAGCAGAACAAGGGTGTGAGCGCGGCCAGCGTGCAGGGCGAGCCGCGGCTGGAGGTGCTCAACCCGGCTGACCGGGCCGCGGTGCAACTGCCGCTGCGGGTGCAGCTGCATGCGAGCGGCTACAACGTCTCGCATGCCGGGCCCAGGGTGGCGGGCACCGGGCATTTCCGCCTGACGCTGGAGCGGCCGGGCCAGAAGGCGGAAGTGATCGAGCTCGATGGCGGCCAGACCGAGCTCTGGCTCAATCCGCCCAAGGGCGAATACAGCGCCAAGGTGGAGCTGATCAGCAATGCCGAAGCCGGCAAGGCCATGGCGCGTGCCAGGCCGGTTGCGTTCAGCGTGCCCTGACGCGCTGCGGTGCTCAGCGCGCGGCCAGAATGGCGCGTGCGACTTCGGCAAAGCCGGCGCCGCGCTCGCTCGGCGTCACGTAGCGCGGCAACTGCGACAGCTGCGGCACGAAGCGCGCGATGTTGGCCACGCCGATGCTGTGGGGCAGGGCCTGGAACATCAGCGCGTCGTTGGTGGAGTCGCCCACGTAGGCCCAGCGATCCAGCTCCGCATCCAGACTGCGCTGCCACAATTCGCGCACGATCCAGCGTGCGCCTTCCAGCTTGTTGTGCTCGCCATACCAGCCGTTGACGTGGATGCTGCTCACGGTGGCGTGCATGCCGGCGTGGCGCATGGCCAGCACCACCTTGTCGATCTGCGCGTCGGAGAGCTGCGCGAACTCGCTGTGGTCGACCGCGATGTCGCATTCGCGCCCGGCCGAATCCTCCGCGCGCCGCGCGCCGGGAATGTCCTTTTCGATCTGCACCAGCACCTGCTGCATGCGCGCATGGTTTTCGATGCGAGTCGCTTCGTCCTGCTGGTACAGGCGCCGCAGCGCGCGATGGCCCTGTGCATCCCGCGCGCCGGTGGGCACCAGCGCCATCGCTCCGTTTTCCGGCACGATGGCGTCGACCGGCCAGGTGGCGGCAAAGGCCTCGCTCCAGCCTACCGGCCGACCGGTGATGGCCACCACGTGCAGGCCGGCCGCCTTCAGCGTGCGCAAGGCTTCCACCGTCTCGGGCGGCACCTGGCCGTCGGTGCTGAGCGTGTCGTCGATGTCGGTAAACACGCCCAACAAGGCGCGGCGCTCATGCGCCGGCCAGTCGGCCAGCGGCGCCATGGGGCCGGCAGCGCTGCTCACGTGCGCCGTCATGCCGCGCTTTGCAGCGCCAAGCCGGCGTGCTCGCGCAGCGGGTGGAAGTGGATCTTGGGAAAGCGCTCCTGCGCGAGGCGCACGTCGTAGGGGCTGGTGCACAGGTAGGCCAGCGTGTCGGCGGCATCCAGCGCCATGCGCTGCGGATAGGCGTTGACGAACTCGCGCAGTTCGGCCGGCGTGTCGGCGGTGATCCAGCGCGCGCCGGTGTACTGGCAGCCTTCCAGGCGCACGTCGGCGTCGTACTCGGTCTTCAGGCGGTGCTGCACCACTTCGAATTGCAGCTGGCCGACGGCGCCCAAGAGCATCGGGCCGCCGACTTCGGGCTTGAAGACCTGGATCGCGCCTTCCTCGCCCAGCTGCGCCAGGCCCTGCTGCAACTGCTTGGTGCGCAGCGGGTTCTTCAGGATCACGGTCATGAAGAGCTCTGGCGCAAAGAAGGGCAGGCCTGTGAACTGCAGCGAGGCACCGTCGGTGATGGTGTCGCCCAGTTGCACGCCGCCGTGCGTGGTGAAGCCGACGATATCGCCCGCATAGGCCTCCTCGACCGCCTCGCGGCGCTGGCTCATGAAGGTGACGACGCTGGTGGGGCGCAGCTCTTTTGCCGTGCGCTGCACCTTGAGCTTCATGCCCGGCGTGTATTTGCCCGAGGCCATGCGAACGAAGGCGATGCGGTCGCGGTGGTTGGCGTCCATGTTGGCCTGAACCTTGAACACCACGCCGGCAAAGTCCTTGTCCTCGGGCTGGATCTCCTTGACCACCGGCTGGCGGTTCACCAGCGTCGTGCTGGTGCGCGGCTGCGGCGGCGGGGCCAGGTCGACCAGGGCATCGAGCACTTCCATCACGCCGAAGTTGTTGACGCCCGAGCCGAAGAACACGGGCGTCTGCTTGCCGGCCAGGAAGGCTTCCTTGTCCCAGGTGGGCGAGGCGCCGGTGGCCAGCTCCATGCTTTCCATGGCGGCGTCGAACTCGCTGCCGAAGCGGGCCCTGAGCTTGTCGGTCTCGGTGAGCGCAATTGCTTCGAAGTCCTGCGGGCGGCGCTCGCTGCCGGACTCGAACACCGTCATGGTCTGCGTGCGCAGGTTGATGATGCCGCCGAAGCTCTTGCCCTGGCCCACCGGCCAGGTCATGGGCACGCAGGGCATGCCCAGCTCGCGTTCAACCTCGTCGAGGATGTCGAGTGGCTCGCGCACTTCGCGGTCCATCTTGTTGACGAAGGTGAGGATGGGCGTGTCGCGCTGGCGGCAGACCTCGATCAGGCGGCGGGTCTGTGCTTCCACGCCGTTGGCCGCGTCGATCACCATCAGTGCCGAGTCAACGGCGGTGAGCACGCGGTAGGTGTCTTCCGAGAAGTCCTTGTGGCCGGGCGTGTCGAGCAGGTTGATCACGTGGTCGCGATACACCATCTGCATCACCGACGAGGCCACCGAGATCCCGCGCTGCTTCTCGATTTCCATCCAGTCCGACGTGGCATGGCGCGAAGCCTTGCGTGCCTTGACCGAGCCGGCGATCTGGATCGCGCCCGAGAACAGCAGCAGCTTCTCGGTCAGCGTGGTCTTGCCGGCGTCGGGGTGGGAAATGATCGCGAAGGTGCGACGGCGGCGGGTTTCGGAGGCGTAGGACATGGCGGGTGGGCGCGGCTGGTGGCCAGAATAGCGCTGCGCGCTCATGGGCGCGCTCAGGGCTTGGCGGGCAAAGCCCGTAATTTTACCGGGCCGGACGAAGCGTTAAAATGCGCGCTTCCGAGGAGCGTTGCAGCGCCCGTCAGGCGTGAGGCTCGGACCCCATCGCAACCACGCTCACCCGCTGTTCTCTGTCGCGGTGAGTTATCTGATTCCCCCCGATCGACGCAGCGGACTCGTTCAAACTTGTTTTGGAGCCCGTCATGAGCGCAATTCTCAAAGCCCAACCCACCCCTGTTTCCACCGTCGACCAGGCGATCGCCGACCTGTCCCTTGCCGCCTGGGGCCGCAAGGAAATCAAGATCGCCGAAACCGAAATGCCTGGCCTGATGGCCATTCGCGACGAGTTCGCGAAGACCCAGCCGCTCAAGGGCGCGCGCATCACCGGCTCGCTGCACATGACGATCCAGACCGCGGTGCTGATCGAGACCTTGCAGGCCCTGGGCGCCACGGTGCGCTGGGCCTCGTGCAACATCTTCTCGACGCAGGACCACGCCGCTGCCGCCATCGCCGCTGCCGGCACGCCAGTGTTCGCCATCAAGGGCGAGACGCTGGAGGACTACTGGAACTACACGCACTCGATCTTCGACTTCGGCCCCAAGGGCTCGAAGGGCGAAGGCCCGAACATGATCCTGGACGACGGCGGCGACGCCACGCTCTTGATGCACCTGGGCCAGAAGGCCGAGAAGGACCAGAGCGTGCTGGCCAATCCGACCAGCGAAGAAGAGCGCATCCTCTACGCCGCCATCAAGGCCAAGCTGGCCGTCGACGGCACCTGGTACACCCGCAAGTCGGCCGAGATCATCGGCGTGACCGAAGAGACCACCACCGGCGTGCACCGCCTGAACGAGATGTCGGCCAAGGGCACCTTGCTGTTCCGTGCCATCAACGTGAACGACTCGGTGACCAAGAGCAAGTTCGACAACCTGTACGGTTGCCGCGAGTCGCTGGTGGACGGCATCAAGCGCGCCACCGACGTGATGATCGCCGGCAAGGTGGCCTGCGTGGCCGGCTATGGCGACGTGGGCAAGGGCTCGGCGCAGGCGCTGCGCGCCCTGTCGGCCCAGGTGTGGGTGACCGAGATCGACCCGATCAACGCGCTGCAGGCCGCGATGGAAGGCTACCGCGTGGTCACCATGGAATATGCCGCCGACAAGGCCGACATCTTCGTGACCACCACCGGCAACAAGGACGTCATCACGCACGACCACATGGCCGCCATGAAGGACCAGGCGATCGTCTGCAACATCGGCCACTTCGACAACGAGATCGAGGTCGCCTCGCTCGAGAAGTACGAGTGGGACGAGATCAAGCCGCAGGTCGACCACGTGATCTTCCCCAACGGCAAGCGCATCATCCTCTTGGCCAAGGGCCGCCTGGTGAACCTGGGCTGCGGCACGGGCCACCCGAGCTACGTGATGAGCTCGTCCTTTGCCAACCAGACCATCGCGCAGATCGAGCTGTTCACGCGTCCCGACGCCTACCAGGCCGGCAAGGTCTATGTGCTGCCCAAGCACCTCGACGAAAAGGTCGCGCGCCTGCAGCTGTCCAAGCTGGGCGCCCAGCTGACGGTGCTGACGGACGCGCAGGCGGCCTACATCGGCGTGGACAAGAACGGCCCGTACAAGCCGGACAGCTACCGCTACTGATCGGCCGGCACGTCTTCAACGTGCGCGCAGACCAGTTGCTCGTCGAACGCGGGCTGGCCGCATCCCGCTCCCAGGCGGCGCGCCTGATCGCGGGCGGGCTGCGTTGGCGACTGCCTGGCGATGCCGCATGGCGCGAGGTGGCCAAGAACGGCGAGGACCTGCCCGAAATGGCGCAGCTCGAACTGGTCGACACGGCCGAGGTGCGCTACGTCTCGCGCGGCGGCCTCAAGCTGGAAGGCGCTTTGCGCGCCAGCGGCGTGAACGCCAAGGGCAAACGTTGCCTGGATGTCGGCCAGTCGACCGGCGGCTTCACCGATTGCCTGTTGCAGCACGGCGCGGCACGGGTGGTGGGCGTGGATGTGGGCCATGGCCAGCTGAACGCACGCCTCGCCGGCGATGCGCGCGTGTTGGCGATGGAGAAGATCAATGCCCGCGCGCTGGGCGCACAGGATCTGGTGGCGGCTGGCGATAGCAGCGAGCCCTTCGATCTGATCGTGGGCGACTTGTCCTTCATCTCGCTCACGCTGGTGCTGCCGGCCCTGGTGCCGCTGCTGGCGCCGGCCGGCGAATTGCTGATGCTGGTCAAGCCGCAGTTTGAACTGCAGCCGGGCCAGATCGGCAAGGGCGGCATCGTGCGCGACGCGGCGCTGTACGCGCAGGTCGAGCACCGCGTGCGCGAGGCTTTCGATGCACTGGGCCTCGCGGTGGCCGGCTGGCACGACAGTGCCATCGTCGGCGGCGATGGCAATCGTGAGTTTTTCGTTCATGCTGTCCGCTAGCGGCAGCGAGATTTTCAGGAGACCCCCGTGGCTCTTCCCTTGAGCTTTGAGTTCTTTCCGACCAAGACGCCCGAAGGCTCGGTCAAGCTGCGCGCGGTGCGCCAGCAGCTGTATGCCATGAAGCCGGAGTTTTGCTCCGTCACCTACGGCGCGGGCGGCTCCACGCACGACGGCACCTTTGGCGCGGTGCGCGAGATCCTGGCGGAAGGCTCGGACGCAGCCTGCCATTTCTCCTGCATCGGCGCCACGCGCGCCACCGTGCGCGAGCAACTGGGCGAACTGCAGGCCATGGGCGTGAAGCGCCTGGTGGCACTGCGCGGCGACCTGCCCAGCGGCTACGGCGCGGGTGGCGAATTTCTCTACGCCAGCGACCTGGTGCGCTTCATCCGCGAAGAGACCGGGCGCGCTTTTCACATCGAGGTGGCCTGCTACCCCGAGGTGCATCCGCAGGCGCGTTCGCCCAAGGATGACCTGCAGGCCTTTGCGACCAAGGTGCGTGCTGGCGCCGATTCGGCCATCACGCAGTACTTCTTCAGCCCCGACGCCTACTTTCGCTTTGTCGATGAGGTGCGGGCGCTGGGCCTGGACGTGCCGATCGTGCCCGGCATCATGCCGATCACCAGTTCGACCCAGCTGATGCGCTTCTCCGATGCCTGTGGCGCCGAGATCCCGCGCTGGGTGCGGTTGCGGCTGCAGAGCTTTGGCGACGACATCGAGTCGATCAAGGCCTTTGGCCTCGACGTGGTGGCGCAGCTGTGCGAACACCTCGTTGCCGCCGGCGCGCCGGCGCTGCACTTCTACACCATGAACCAGGCGGTCGCCACTTTGGGCGTGCTGCAGCGACTCGGTTGGAAGCCGCAGGCATGAGTTTTTTAGGGCGCTGCGTCCGCCTGGCCGCAGCGCCACTGGCCACGGCGCTGCTGCTGAGCGCCTGCGGCCTCCCGGGTCCGCAAGGCGCGGGGGACGAGTTGCGGCCCTTGTCGCGACAGCCGGGCGTGCCTTCCGGCGCGCCCCGCTCGCGCGTGCCTTCGATCAACTACGAGTTGACGAGCCCCGACGAGCCGGACGATGGCGTGCCCGGCGACCAGGCCAGCCGCGAGGTGTTCCAGCGCGGCGGCGCTTCCTGGTATGGCATCCAGTTTCACCAGAAGAAGACCGCCAACGGCGAGCGCTTCGACATGGGTGCCATGACGGCCGCGCACAGGACCCTGCCTTTCAATTCCCGGGTGTGCGTGCGCAGCCTGGTCAACGGCAAGGAAGTGCTGGTGCGCATCAACGATCGCGGGCCCTACGCCAGCGGCCGCATCATCGACCTCAGCCGTGCCGCGGCCGAGGAGCTGGACATGATCGGCCTGGGCATCAAGCAGGTGGCCTTGTTGATCATCGACCAGGACGGCATGCGCTGCGCCGGCGAAACAGTGGGGCCGCCGCCGCCCAGCACCGTGGCGCCGGGTGGTAATGGCAATTCGAAATCCGAGTCGGGCCGCAAGAAGACGCCGGTGAAGCCGCGGCAGCGGCGCTGAATTCAGCCGCCGGCGTCGAGCGCGAAGGCCGCGTTGCGGTCCTGCCCGAGGATGGCCACCAGCTGCGGCAGCGCCTCGGCCAGCTGGGCCTTCAAGGTGAAGGGCGGATTGACCAGGAACATGCCGCTGGCCGGCAGGCCGGGCCGGCGTGATTCGCCGGTAGGTGTCGTCAGGATCTTGCTCGACTTCACCGTCAGGCTGGCGTTCAGCCAGGGCTTGCCCGCCTTGGTGGCCATCGTCTTGAGGCGGCGCGGCAGATCGTGCGCCTCGGGCCGCGGAATGATCGGGTACCAGACCGCGTAGGTGCCGGTGGCAAAGCGCTTGAGCGCCTCGGCGATGAAATCGAGCACGCGGCCGTAGTCGGTCTTCATCTCGTAGCTCGGGTCACACAGCACCAGCGCGCGGCGCGAAGGCGGCGGCAGGAACTTGGTGGCACTGCCGAAGCCGTCCTCGCGCAACACTGCGATCTGGCGGCCAGCTTCCAGTTGCTCAATGTTGGCGGCCAGGGTGCGCCAATCGGTGGGATGCAGCTCGAACAGCTTGAGCTTGTCGTGGTCGCGCAGCAGATGGTGCGTGATGAAGGGCGAGCCGGGATAGATGCGGGCGCTGGTCTTGCCGGGGTTGAAGTCGCCCACCACCGTGTCGATGTAGCGCTGCAGGACCGGCGCCATCACTTCCGGGGCGCCAGGCGAGCCCTTGCTGGCCAGGAGGCGCATGATGCCTTGCGTGGCTTCGCCGCTGGCGCCGGCGTAGTCGCCGTCCAGCCGGTACAGGCCGGCGCCGGCGTGGGTGTCGACCACCGTCAGGGCGGTCTCTTTTTCGAGCAGGTAGTCCAGTGTGGCGATCAGCACCGTGTGCTTGAGCACATCGGCGTGATTCCCGGCATGGAAGGCGTGGCGGTAGCTGAACATGGGGGCGATTGTGGGGCCTCCTGGGCGCTTCGGCCGAGGATTAGCCAAAAGTAGGCGTGCTGGCTATAATGGAGGGCTTCGCAGCGCTTTTGTGGTCCCGCGGCGAAGCCGCTTGAAGTGCTCCGAGAGGTGCTCGGCTTCAAGCAAATCCCACCTAAGAGGTTCCCAACAGAGGAACACCGACCGTGGAAAAGGGCCCGCCAAACCACCTCCTTTCAAGGAAATCTCATGTCTACGTTCAGCGCAAAACCCGCTGACGTGAAGCACGAGTGGTTTGTGATTGACGCGACCGACAAGGTCCTCGGACGAGTAGCCAGCGAAGTTGCTCTCCGTTTGCGCGGCAAACACAAGGCCATTTACACGCCTCACGTCGATACCGGCGATTTCATCGTCATCATCAACGCCGCGCAGTTGCGCGTCACCGGCGCCAAGTCCCTGGACAAGGTGTACTACCGTCACTCGGGCTACCCGGGCGGTATCACGGCGACGTCCTTCCGCGACATGCAATCCAAGCATCCGGGCCGCGCCCTGGAAAAGGCCGTCAAGGGCATGCTGCCCAAGGGCCCGCTGGGTTACGCCATGATCAAGAAACTCAAGGTGTACGGTGGTGCAGAGCACCCGCACGCCGCCCAACAGCCCAAAGTGCTGGAACTGTAAGGAGCCTTGAGAATGATTGGTGAATGGAACAATGGCACCGGCCGTCGCAAATCCAGCGTCGCCCGCGTGTTTCTGAAAAAAGGCACCGGCAAGATCACGGTCAACGGCAAGGCCATCGAAGAATTCTTCGGCCGCCAGACCTCGATCATGATTGCCAAGCAGCCGCTGTACCTCACGGGCAATGTTGAAGCTTTCGACATCCAGGTGAACGTCCACGGCGGCGGCGAATCCGGCCAGGCCGGTGCGACCCGTCACGGCATCACCCGCGCGCTGATCGACTACGACGCGAACCTCAAGCCGGTGCTGAGCCAGGCTGGTTTCGTCACCCGCGACGCCCGCGAGGTCGAGCGTAAGAAGGTCGGTCTGCATTCCGCACGTCGCCGCAAGCAGTTCTCGAAGCGTTAAGCCTCTTGGGTTGCCAGCAAAAGACCGCCTTCGGGCGGTTTTTTGTTGTTTGCAGTAGCATTCACCCATTGGTCGCCTTTCCAATAGTGCGGCCTCCTTCCATAGGAGTTCTCTTCAATGAGCGCCGTCGCCGAAAACGTCCAGACCCAGATGCCCGAGCCGATCCTCTTCACCGACAGCGCGGCCGCCAAGGTGGCCGACCTGATCGCCGAAGAAGGCAACCCAGACCTCAAGCTGCGCGTGTTCGTGCAGGGCGGGGGCTGCTCGGGCTTCCAGTACGGCTTCACCTTCGATGAAGTCACCAACGAAGACGACACCACCATGACCAAGAATGGTGTGTCGCTGCTGATCGACGCCATGAGCTACCAGTACCTGGTGGGCGCCGAGATCGACTACAAGGAAGATCTGCAGGGTGCCCAGTTCGTGATCAAGAATCCGAACGCCACCAGCACCTGCGGCTGCGGCTCGAGCTTCTCGGCCTGAGCATCAACAGACCCAAAAAAGCCGCCCTCGGGCGGCTTTTCCTTTTTGCGGCTTCGCCGTTCATTGCGCGGGGTAGATCGCGCCCAAGGTGCGCTGGCCGCGGGCGCCGGTCACGCTGGGGAGGTTGCCTGGCTGGCGCTTGACCGCCGCGTGGGCCAGCCAGGCAAAGGCGGCCGCCTCCACCTCCAGCGGGGGCAGCCCGCGCTGGGCGGAAGACAAGACCTGCACGCCGGGCAGGTGGGCGGCAAGGCGTTCCATCAGGTGCGTGTTCAGGGCACCGCCGCCGCACACCACCAATTGACCGATGCTGTTGCCATGGCGCTGGACGCCGGCGGCGCAAACGCTGGCGGTCAGCTCGGCCAGAGTGGCCTGCACGTCTGCCGGCTGGGCCTGCAGGCCCAGCAGATGCGACGCCAGCCAGGCCGGGTTGAACAGGTCGCGCCCGGTGCTTTTGGGCGGGTTTCGTGCGAAGAAGGGCTCGGCCAGCAGGCTGCCCAGAAGGTCGGCCAGCACGTGTCCGCTGGCGGCCCATTGGCCGCCGGCGTCGTAGGGATGGCCCAGATGGCTTTGGCACCAGTGGTCGAGCAGGGCATTGCCAGGACCGCAGTCGAAGCCGAGCACGGTGCCGTCGGGGTCCGTGCCGGCCGGCAGCAGGCTCAGGTTGGAAATGCCGCCGATATTCAGCACCCCGACTGCCATTTCAGGACGAGAGAACAGCGCCTGGTGGAAGGCCGGCACCAGCGGTGCGCCTTGGCCGCCAGCCGCCAGGTCGCGCGTGCGGAAGTCAGCAACCACATCAATGCCGCTCAGCTCGGCCAGCAGGGCCGGGTTGTTGAGCTGCAAGGTGTAGCCGACTTCGTCGAATTCGAGCGGGCGATGCCGAACCGTCTGGCCGTGGGCCCCGATGGCCACCACCGAACCCGGGGCCACGCCGGCGGCGGCCAGCAGATCGGCCGTCAGCCCGGCATAGACACGCGCCAGCGCATTGGCCGACAAGGCGGCGCGGTGCAGTTCGTCGGTGCCGCCGGGTGTGTTGAGCGCCAGCAGTTCGGCCCGCAGCGCCGCCGGGAAAGGGCAGCTTGCGTGGCCCAGCACGGCAATGCCGGCGTTGGAAAAGTCGGCCAGTACTGCATCGGCCCCGTCGAGCGAGGTGCCGGACATCAGGCCAACGTAGAGCTCAGCCATGGTGGAGCGACGCGCGCTTCTTCATGCGAAGGGGCGCGCGCCGTGCGCCTTCTCAGTTGGCGCTGGCCTGCAGCACCGTCGAGGCGGCCGACAGCTCGCTGCGAACGGAAAGCGCCACGCGGTTGAATGCGGTGCGCGCCGCGGCGCTGATCGGCTGGCCGCCTTGCTGCTGGGCGAGGGTGGATGGATCGCGGAATTCACCGTTCACGCGAAACTCGAAATGCAGGTGCGGTCCGGTGGCCCAGCCGGTGGAACCGACGGCGCCGATGAACTGGCCCTGGTTGACGCTCTGGCCCTCCCGAACGTCGACGCGGCTCAGGTGCGCGTAGGCCGTGCTCTGGTTGTTGCGGTGATTGATGATGACGATGTTGCCGTAGCCGGACTGCCGGCCGGCGAAATCGACCACGCCGTCACCGACGCTGCGCACCGCGGTGCCGGAGGCGGCGGCGAAGTCGATGCCCTTGTGCTGGCGCCAGTCGTGCGCGATGGGATGCATGCGCATCGCAAAGCCGCTGGAGATGCGCGAGTACTGGACCGGCGAGGCGAGGAAAGCGCGGCGCAGGCTCTCGCCGTTGGGCCGGTAGTAGCCGCCTTTTTGCCCGGGTTCCTGGAACCACATGGCCTGATGCGTCTTGCCGCCCGACTCGAACTCGGCAGCCAGCACGCGGCCGGTGCGCAAGGTCTGGCCTTCGGAATCGAAGGTCTCGTAGACCACCGCGAAGCGGTCGCCCCTTTGCAGGGCGCGGAAATCGACGTCGCCCGAGAAGACGTCCGCAAGCTGGCTGGCCACGGCATCCGGGATGTTCGCCGCATCGGTGGCGGCGAAGAAAGAGCTGCGCACCACGCCGCTGGCCAGGCGCGAAGAGGTGGTCAAGCTTTCCGATTCGGCCCGAACGGTGAAGGCGGGGCCGATACGTTCCACCGTCACGCGCTGCAGGCCGCCTTCGCCGTCGGGAATGAAGCGGGCGCTCAGGCGCTCCAGGCGGCTGTCTTGCGTGGCTTCGGCGGTGATGGTGCGGCCGGGGCGGCTGAGCAGGGCGGCACGTGCCTGGGCATTCGAGCGCACGAAGGCGGCGGCATCGTCGTCGGCAATGCCCAGCCGGCGCAGGAGTGCTTCGGTGGTATCGCTGGCGCGCGTCTGCTCGCTGCGGAACAAGGTGAAGCTGAAGGCGTCCAGTGCCTCGGTCTGGGCCTCGATGGGGTGGGGCGCCACCAGCTCGAGTACCTGCTTGACCGGCAGGTCGGATGCATCGGGGAGTGAAGCGACGGCGAACGCGCCGCCACCGGCGCACAGCAGCAGGGCGGCAATGGCTGCCGTGATCTGCCGCGGGTAGGTTCGCACGGCGCTGGCCACACGAGAGGCGAGCAACTCTTCGGCGGCGAGAATACCGTTGATCAACTTGAAGAATCCAGAAAACTGTTTTATCGGCGAGTCCGCAAGCAAGTTTGCGGCCCGGCCTGCAGGCTGCCGGCGCGGTAGCGCTCAGGGACGAGGGGCGCCGCTTAGAATCCAGCGCTCCAAGATTAACGGGCGAGTATAGCTTTGGCCATAGTGAAAACGGCCAGTACTTTACGTAACAGTCAAATGAAGGCCGATTCCCAACCAAAGCCAACCGTTTCCGACGCGGTAGCGCGCGCGCTGCAGATTTCCCTGCGCGGCGTGGACGAGCTCCTGCCCCAGGATGAGTGGCTGCGCAAGCTGCAGCGCTCCGAATCCACCGGCACCCCGCTGCGCATCAAACTGGGGCTGGATCCGACGGCGCCTGACATTCATGTCGGTCATACCGTGGTTCTTAACAAAATGCGTCAGCTGCAGGACCTGGGCCACACGGTGATTTTCCTGATCGGAGACTTCACCTCCATGATCGGAGATCCGTCCGGGCGAAATACCACCCGTCCGCCGCTGACCAAGGAGCAGATCGCGGCCAACGCCGAGACCTACTACCGGCAGGCCAGCCTGGTGCTGGACCCGGCCAAGACCGAGATTCGTTACAACTCCGAGTGGAGTGACCCGTTGGGCGCCCGCGGAATGATCCAGCTGGCCGCCAAGTACACGGTGGCGCGCATGATGGAACGCGACGACTTTCACAAGCGCTTCAAGGCCGGACAGTCGATTTCGGTGCATGAGTTCCTGTACCCACTGATGCAGGGTTACGACTCGGTGGCCCTCAAGTCCGACCTGGAGCTGGGCGGCACCGACCAGAAGTTCAACCTGCTCATGGGCCGGCACCTGCAGCAGGAATACGGGCAGGAGCCGCAGTGCATCCTGACCATGCCGCTCCTGGAAGGGCTCGATGGCGTCGAGAAGATGTCCAAGAGCAAGAACAACTACATCGGCATCAGCGAGGCGCCGAACGCCATGTTCGCCAAGGTGCTGTCGATCTCCGACACGCTGATGTGGCGCTGGTACACGCTCTTGAGCTTCAAGTCGATCGAAGAGATTGCCGCGCTCAAGGCGGAGGTGGAGGCCGGGCGCAATCCCAAGGACGCCAAGGTGGCGCTGGCCAAGGAAATCACCAGCCGCTTTCACGGCGCCGCGGCGGCCGAAGCTGCCGAGCAGGATTTCATCAACCGCAGCAAGGGTGGCGTGCCGGACGAGATCGCGGCCGTCAGCCTGTCGGGCGCGCCGCTGGGCATTGCCCAGTTGCTCAAGCAGGCCGGGCTGGCGTCTTCCACCTCCGAGGGCAACCGCCTGATCGACGGCGGCGGCGTGCGGGTCGACCAGGTCGTGATCAGCGACAAGGGTCTCAAGCTGCCGGCCGGCACCTATGTCGTGCAGGTGGGCAAGCGCAAGTTCGCCCGCGTGACCCTCGGCGCCTGACTTCTTTCAGCGCACCACGATCACCACGCGCCGGTTGCGCGGCTCGCTCACGTCATCGGCAGTTGGCACCGCCAGTTCGCGTTCGCCGCGGCCGACGGCTTCGATGCGCTCCACCGGGAAGCCGCGCTGCACCAGCAGCTGCTTGATTTCTTCTGCGCGGCGCAGTGCCAGTTCATCGTTCTGCTGCAACGCGCCCAGGCTGTCGGTGTGCCCGGTGACGGTGATGTCGGCGCCGCTGCGTGCCAGCGCTGCCGCAACCACGCCATCCAGGGCCTGCTGCGACTCGGGCGTCAGTTCCGTGCCGCCTTCGACGAAGTACAAGTCGAAGCGCTGCGGCTTGGGCGGCACCAGCTCGAACAGCCGCTTGTTCTCTTCTCGCAGCTTGACCGGATCGGCCTGGTCCAGGGTGGGTGCTTCGGTGCTGCCGACCAGCGCGGTGGCGCGCTGGTAGGGCTGCGACACCAGCTGTTCGCCGCCGCCCTTCGCCCGCACGACCACGGCCGAGTCCGAGCCATCTTCCTGCGGCAGCAGGACGACGCGGGTACCGGGCGATGCGCAGCCCGCCAGCACGGCAGCCGCGATGACCAGGCCAGCAAGGAGTGATCGGCGACCGGTCACACTTTGTCGTCCGCCTTGACGATGAAGTCGGTGCCGCGAATGCCGATGGTTGCGGTCTGCGTGTCGACACGAATCGCATCGGGATTCTTCTTGCCGATGAGGCCAGTGATCATGCGCATGGAGCCGCGCAGCAAGGCGATGAAGACGCCGCCGTCCTGCGTGGTGGAATCGAAGCGGAACGCCTTCAGGTCCAGCCGCGACGAGGGCCCCACCACGATCATCGTGCCGTCGCGCAGCACCACGCTGGCGCCGCTGTCCTTGTCGGTCTCGACTCGGTCCGCCGGCGCCACGGGGTCGCCGGCCTTGACGGGGCGCGTGACGCCTGCGGCGTTGACCACGTTGACCTTGCCTTCCACCGACTTGATGAAGCCTGCATGGCCTTCGAAGGCGGCAGTGCTGGCACGGGTTGGCGGCGTGATCGTGGCGGTGCTTTGTGCAATGGCGCCGGTCCCCACCAGCAGTGCAATTGCGAAAACGCTCAAGCTTTTCTTTGTCACTTTTTTGTGTACTCCTTAAGCATTCTCTTCCTCCGGTGGGCGAATGTTACGTCAATCACTTGGCAGGCCGGCCGTGATAATTACCGGGCATTCATACCCGCGCCATCACACCGTGCCTCTCGATCTCAAGTCAACCGGCAGACTCGTTCCCTTGACGCCGAGGGCTCTGCTTCGGCTGTCGATCGCCGTTGCTTTGGTAACCATCGTCTTAAAGAGTTTCGCGGGCTATGTGACGAATTCCATGGGTTTGATCTCGGATGCCATGGAATCTTTCGTGAACCTGGCCAGTGCTGGTTTCGCGCTGGCCATGGTCACGGTCGCATCACGTCCGGCCGATGAGGGGCATCCCTACGGACACCACAAGGCCGAGTACTTTTCATCGGGCTTCGAAGGCATCCTGATCATTGGCGCGGCCGCCGCCATCATCTGGTTCGCGGTGCTGCGCCTGCTGCGGCCGGAGCCGCTGGAGCAACTGGGCTGGGGTGCCGTCCTGTCGGTCCTCAGCTCGGTCTTCAACGGCGCGCTGGCCTGGCTGCTCTTCAAGGCTGCGCACACGCATCGCTCCATCGCGCTCGAGGCCGACGCGCGGCATCTGATGACGGACGTGTGGACCTCGATCGGCGTGCTCGCGGGCGTGGGGGCGGTGGCACTCAGCGGCTGGTTGTGGCTCGACCCGCTGATCGCCATCGCGGTCGGTCTCAACATCCTGCGCGAAGGCTTCAAGCTGGTGTGGCGCTCTTCGCAAGGCCTGATGGACCAGGCGCTCGATCCGGCATCGCTGGCGGCGCTGCAGGCCGCGCTGGACCGCTTCAAGGCCCAGGCGCCCGACGGCGATCGCCTGCGCTTCGACGACATCGCGACGCGCCGCGCCGGCCAGCGCCGCTTTGCCGACCTGCACATGCATGTGCCCGGCGAATGGACCCTGCAGCGTGCCGCCGGCCTGCGCGATGGCGTGGAGCAGGCGCTGATGGATGCGGTGCCGGGCCTGCGCGTGACGATCCAGCTGCTGCCCCTCGGCATGGAAGCGCGCGCCGTCCTGATGGAGCCGCACGCGTCATGAGGGCGCTGGTGCAGCGCGTGCGCCAGGCGCGCGTGGAAATCGAAGGCGAGGTGGTCGGCGCGATCGAGGCGGGCCTGCTGGTGCTGCTGTGCGCCGAGCGCGGCGACGGCGAGCTGCAGGCCGATCGGCTGCTGGCCAAGCTCTTGAAGCTGCGCATCTTCCCGGACGAGGCCGGCAAGATGAACCGCAGCGTGCAGGACACCGGCGGCGGCCTCCTGATCGTCAGCCAGTTCACGCTGGCCGCCGACCTCGGTGCCGGCAACCGGCCCAGCTTCACCGGCGCCGCGGCCCCGGACGAAGGACGGCGCCTGTACGACTACTTCGTCGCAAAGGCCAGGGCCGCGTACCCCGTGGTGGCCACCGGCGTCTTTGCCGCCGACATGCAGGTGCACTTGGTGAACGACGGACCGGTCACCATCCCCATGCAGATTCAGTAGGGGTTGCGGATGCCCAGCCCGGCCAGGATGGCGATCTCGCGCGCCTCCATCTCCTGGGCGTCCTCTTCGCTCGTCTCGTGATCCCAACCCTGGGCATGCAAGGTGCCGTGCACCAGCAGGTGCGCATAGTGCGCCGCCAGCGTCTTGCGCTGCTCCTTTGCCTCGCGCGCCACCACCGGCGCGCACAGCACCAGGTCGGCCATCACCATCGGCTCCTGCACGTAGTCGAAGGTCAGCACGTTGGTGGCGTAGTCCTTGCCGCGGAACTCGCGGTTCAGCCGCTGGCCTTCCTCGGCGTCGACGATGCGCACGGTGATCTCGGCGTCGCGCTCCAACGAATGGCGGATCCAGCGCGTGACGCTGTGGCGCGGCAGGGCGGCGCGGTGCCGCGCCAGTTGGTCGAAGCGGCCGAACTGCAGCGACAGGGAAAGAGTGCAAAGCGCCATCGGCAGCCTTCAGTCGGCGGCGGCACGCGCCGCTTCACGCTTGCGGGCGCCGTCGTAGGCATCGACGATCCGCGCCACCAGCGGATGGCGCACCACGTCGCCGCTGTTGAAGTGGGTGATGGCAATGCCGTTGACGCGCTTGAGCACGCGCTCGGCGTCGATCAGGCCGCTCAACTGCGCCTTGGGCAGGTCGATCTGGCTGATGTCGCCGGTCACCACCGCCTTGGCGCCGAAGCCGATGCGGGTGAGGAACATCTTCATCTGTTCGGGCGTGGTGTTCTGCGCTTCGTCCAGGATCACAAAGGCGTTGTTCAGCGTTCGTCCGCGCATGAAGGCCAAGGGCGCGATCTCCAGCGTGTTGCGCTCGAAGGCCTTGACGACACGGTCGAAGCCCATCAGGTCATAGAGCGCGTCGTACAGCGGGCGCAGGTAGGGGTCGACCTTCTGCGTCAGGTCGCCCGGCAGGAAGCCCAGGCGCTCGCCGGCCTCCACCGCCGGGCGCGTCAGCACGATGCGCTGCACCGCGCTGCGCTCCAGGGCATCGACCGCGCAGGCCACTGCCAGGTAGGTCTTGCCGGTACCGGCCGGGCCGATGCCGAAGGTGATGTCGTGGTTGGCGATGTTCTCGAGGTAAACGCTCTGGTTGGGCGTGCGGGCGCGCAGGTCGGCGCGCCGGGTGGCCAGGATGAGGGCGCCGTCCTCGGCTTCTTGCAGCGAGCCTTCGCTGGCCAGCGTCAGCTGCACCACGGCGGCGTCGAGCGGACGCTTGGCAATTTCATAGAGCGCCTGCAGCACCTCCATGGCGCGTTCGGCCTTGGGCTTGGGGCCGTCGACCTTGAACTGCTCGTGGCGGTGCGCGACCTTCACCCCCAGCGCTTCTTCGATGCTCCGCAAGTGGGCATCGAGTGGCCCGCACAGGTGCGACAGGCGGGTGTTGTTGGGCGGGGTGAAGGTGTGACGCAGAATCACGCGATTTCCATTCTCATTAATTTGCAGCCTCCCCATGCAAGACCAGCAGCAGTTCAATCATCGAGGACCTAGGCCAGAAACACCGCGGAGCCGGCTATGCCGGGCCGCTGGTGTTGCCCCCTCGAGGGGGTGCCCGAGCCACACGAAGTGGGCGAGGCTGGGGGAGGGCCAATGATAGGCAAACTGACCGGCCTGCTTGCCGAACGCAACCCGCCGCAGGTGGTGGTGGACTGCAACGGGGTCGGCTACGAGGTCGACGTGCCGATGAGCACCTTCTACAACCTGCCGGCCACCGGCGAGCGCGTGTCGCTTCTGACGCACTTCGTGGTGCGCGAAGATGCGCAGGTCCTGTTCGGCTTCGGCACGGCCGAGGAGCGGGCGGCCTTTCGCCAGCTCATCAAGATTTCCGGCGTGGGGCCGCGCACTGCCCTGGGCCTGCTCTCGGGCATGAGCGTGGGCGAGCTGGCGCAGGCCATCACCTTGCAGGAGGCTGGACGGCTGGTGAAGATTCCGGGCATCGGCAAGAAGACCGCCGAGCGCCTGCTGCTGGAGCTCAAGGGCAAGATCGGCGCCGACATCGGCGCGCCGGTGCACGCCGCCACCGATTCGCAGGCCGACATCCTGCAGGCCCTGGTGGCCCTGGGCTACAGCGACCGCGAGGCCGCTGCCGCGCTGAAAGCCCTGCCCAAGGACGTTGCCGTGGGCGAAGGCATCAAGCTGGCGCTCAAGGCCCTGGCAAAGTAGCGTCTAGACAGGCATCGACATGAGCATCCAGACCGACAATTTCGCCCCCGCACCGCAGCCGCGCGTGGTGTCCGCCGCACCCGCGTCGCCCAACGAGGAGGCGATCGAGCGCGCGCTGCGCCCCAAGCTGCTCGACGAGTACGTGGGCCAGGCCAAGGTGCGCGAGCAGCTCGAGATCTTCATCGGTGCGGCGCGCAAGCGCCAGGAGGCGCTGGACCATGTGCTGCTGTTCGGCCCGCCGGGCCTGGGAAAGACCACGCTGAGCCACATCATCGCCGCCGAACTGGGCGTGAACCTGCGCCAGACCAGCGGCCCGGTGCTGGAAAAGCCCAAGGACCTGGCAGCGCTCTTGACCAACCTCGAGAAGAACGACGTGCTCTTCATCGACGAGATCCATCGGCTGTCGCCAGTGGTCGAGGAAATTCTCTACCCGGCGCTGGAGGACTACCAGATCGACATCATGATCGGCGAAGGTCCGGCGGCGCGCAGCATCAAGCTGGACCTGCAGCCCTTCACTCTGGTGGGCGCTACCACCCGCGCCGGCATGCTCACCAACCCCTTGCGGGATCGCTTCGGCATCGTGGCGCGGCTGGAGTTCTACACGGCCGAAGAGCTGGCGCGCATCGTCAAGCGCAGCGCCGGCCTGCTCAACGTGCCGACCGAAGATGCCGGCGGCTTCGAGATCGCGCGCCGTTCGCGCGGCACGCCGCGCATCGCCAACCGCCTGCTGCGCCGGGTGCGCGACTATGCCGAGGTGAAGGGCGCCGGGCGCATCACCGAAGACATCGCGCACAAGGCGCTGGCCATGCTCGACGTGGACCCGCAGGGCTTCGACCTGATGGACCGCAAGCTCTTGGAGGCGGTGATCCATCGCTTCGACGGCGGCCCGGTGGGGCTGGACAACATCGGTGCCAGCATCGGCGAGGAGTCGGGCACCATCGAGGACGTGATCGAGCCCTACCTGATCCAGCAGGGCTATCTGCAGCGCACGCCGCGCGGGCGCATCGCCACCCTGGCGGCCTACCGCCACCTGGGCGTGGCGCCGCCTCAGCGCGACAACAGCGACTTGTTCGGCGCCTGACCTGCCGCCACGCCTCTGCCACTGGGCGCGTCGGCAACGGCCGGCTTGTCGCTGTAGCGCAGGATGAGCCACTGCGCCAGATAGTAGGTCGCCAGCACCCAGAGCGAGGCCAGCGGCAGCGGCGTGACGAAGCGGTTGGTGGCGAGCAGCGCATCGCTCAGCATGAAGCAGCCGGCACCCAGCGCGACCAGGCGCGAAGACCTGTCGCCCAGCACCGCGGCGCGTCCCAGCGCCTGCGCCGCCATGCAGGCGATGACGAGGACGTAAAGCGCCACCGGTACCCGCAGGCCGGCCGGCAGCCCGCCCCACCAGAGAAATCCGTACATGGCCACGCCGATGCCCAAGGTGCACGCAAGCGCCGTGCGGCGCGGGAAGAAGTCGACGCCCTGCACGAAGAGGGCGATGTAGAAGAGGTGCGCGACGAGAAAACTGGCGAGGCCTGGCACGAAGAATTGCGGCCACATCAGGAACACGTCGCCCGCCAGTGAAGCGGCCAGGCCGGCAAGCAGCAGCAAGCCGAAGCGGCCCGTCGCTGCCGGCGTGCGCCAGCGCCGCGCGGCCAGCGCAATGCCGATCAGAAGGGCCAGCGGTTTGCAGACGAAATGCAGTGGCGCTAGGCTCAGCGCGCCGGAAGCAGTGGCCAGCGCCGCGGCATCGATGAACAGCGCCTCGCCAATCGTCAGGCGCCCCTGCAGCACCGCGCCGGTGGTCCACAAGCCCGTGCTCAGCACCAGCAGCCAGACCAAAGAGGTGGGCAGCGACAGCAGGTCGGCAAACCACAGGTAGGCGGTGGCGCCGCCCAGCAATACCAGGAATTGAAGGCCGGCAAAAAGCTGCGCGGCAGGCGGAGCCTCGGGTTCGTAGCGCCGCAACTTCGCGATGTCGAAGGCAGGCTGTGGGTCAGCGGCCGCCAGGTCGGCCGGCCGCCAACCGGGAGCTTTGAGCCAGACGCGCAGCTTGTCGCTCCAGCACCGCGTGCGCCACGAGTCGCGCGCCAGCGACCAGTAGACCGCCAGGTTGGCCCACAGCGGATCCCAGCTGTCGAGCGGCTTGCGCGTGCCGTAGACACAGCGCTCGTCCTCTTCCTGAAAGCTGCCGAAGAGGCGGTCCCAGATGATCAGCACGCCGCCGTAGTTGCGGTCCACGTAGCGGTCGTTCACCGCATGGTGCACCCGGTGGTTGGAGGGCGAGCAGAACCAGCGGTCGAACCAGCCGAGCTTGCCCACCTGCTCGGTGTGCACCCAGAACTGGTAGAGCAGATCGATGAGGGCCACCACGCCGAACACCAGTGGCGGCACCCCTGCCAGCGCCATCGGCAGGTAGAAGATCCAGTCGAACAGGAAGCCGCTCGAGGTCTGGCGCAGCGCCGTCGACAGGTTGTAGTGCTGGCTCTGGTGGTGCACCACGTGCGCCGCCCACAGTCCGGCGCATTCGTGGCCCATGCGGTGCAGCCAGTAGTAGCAGAAGTCGTAGAACACCAGCGCCAGCAGCCAGCCGTACCAGCTCATCCAGAATTCCTCGGCCGGAAAGAGCGCGAAGGCGGACCAGCAGGCGGCGTAGATGCCGATGCGAACCAGGCCCGTGAGCACCGCGCCGATCTGGCTCAGCATGCCCAGGCCGATGCTGTTGAGCGTGTCGGCCAGCCGGTAGCTGTCCTGCCCGATGCCGCGCCGCGCGCGCAGGCGCCCCACGAAGAACTCAAGTCCGATCAGAAGGAAGAAGACCGGGGTTGCAAGTACGATGATCTGGCCAGGGCGCATATCGAAGGATTGTCCGGCGCGCCAATGGGGTGTCACAACGCGGTCGCATCATGGTTTGCCCGATGCGCCGCGCCCCTCGTGCAAAGGGCGTGCAGTGCTTCGTTGTTAGACTTTTGTACGACAAGACAGGCATCGCATGACGTTCAAAGGTTTTCGCATCACCGGCCCGAAGCGGGGCGCCTATGTACTGGGCGACCCCATCGACGTGTACGACGGCAAGCTGCATCTGGGCCGGCTGGATCAGGTCAGCGTCAGCGCCAACGGCAGCGAGTTGCGGCTCGAGGACTTCATCACCACCGATCTGGAAGTGCTGCGCACCCGGCGCCTGGCGCGCCTGATCATGGTGGAGATACTCAGCTTCATCGTGGAGCGCTATCCCTCGGTCAGCGCCATCGGCATCGTGCTGAGCGCTGACATCGACCTGATCGAAGGCGTCCCGGGCGGTTCGGCAAAGCTCGCCAGCGTGCGCGAGCAATTGCTGCAGAGCGTGGGCGCCGACAGCATCCGCATCACGCCCAAGCCGCATCCGCGGCACCCCGCCCACTTCGCGGTGAGCGGCATCTGGCAATACAACCGCGAGACCGCGCAAATCCTGGCGGATGGGCTTCGGCACGAGCGCGCCGCCTATGCCCAGCGGCTTGAGGCATTGACTGCGGCTTCGGGCGCGCAAGAGGCCAATGCGCCGCGCTCGGTGCTGAGCCGCCTGCTGACCAAGGATCGCTGAAGTGCGCGGCCGCCAGGCGGCTCTGAGCCCCCAGGGCCGGACCAGCCGGCCCGCCCCCCGCGGGGGATCAAGCAAAGTGGCAGAGCCACATTTGCTTGAGGTCAAAATGCGAGGCCGCCGGCGTCACCCTTGCCGCCGCCCGGCATCCAGCCTCATGAACCTCTTTGTCTCGCTCAAGTACCTGGTGGCCCTGGACGACCACCGCCATTTCGGCCGGGCCGCCCTGGCCTGCAGCGTCACGCAGCCGGCGCTGTCCAATGCCATCCGGGCGCTGGAGGCGAGCTTCGGCATCTCCATCGTCAAGCGCGGGCGCAACTTCGCCGGCTTCACGGTGGAGGGCGAACGCATCCTCGCCAGTGGCCGCAAAATCCTGCGCGAGTACGAGCTGCTGCAGCAGGACCTGCGCAGCAGCAAGGACGCGCCCACCGGCAACCTGCTGATCGGTGCGGTGCCCACCGCGATGCCCATCGCGGCACGCTTCGTCGCCATGCTGCAGGACCGCCATCCGGGCATCACGCCGACCTTGCGCTCGCTCAGCTCGATCGAGTTGGAGTCGGGCCTGGAGAGCTTGTCGCTGGACATGGGCCTGGGCTACACCGAGCGCATGGACAACAGCCAGTCGCAGGTGCGGGTGATTCCGCAATACATCGAGCATTACTTTCTCCTGCGCAAGTCCGAAAAAAGCGCAAGCGCCACGGCAGAGGGGCCGCGTTTTGGCCCCGCCATCACCTGGCGCGAGGCGGCTGCATTGCCGCTGTGCCTGCTGAGCGCCGAGATGCACAACCGCACCATCATCGACCGCGCCTTTGCGAAGGCCGGCGTGCATCCCAAGCCGGTGATCGAGACCAATTCCATCTCCACCCTGGCGCTGAGCGTGCGCGCCGGCCGCGTTTCCAGCATCATGCCCGGCGCGCTGGTGGACGACGTGCACGGCTTGCTCGACATCGAGGCGTTGCCGCTGGTGGAGCCGAGCATCGAGGTGCCGATCGCCTTCATGGTGCACGACACCAACCGGCCCTCGCGCACGCTGGAAGCGGCGCTGGCCTTTGCCGAAGATCCGGCCTGGGTGAAGGAAGTGGCCGGCCACGCCGGCGCCTTGGCGCAGGACGACGGAGGCCGGCCGCGTGGCGGCGCTGAGCGCGGCGATACTCGACCCTGAAAGGAAGAGGATTGATGAAGAAGAAGTCGCTGATCCCGCTGCTCGCGCTGGCCGCGTGCATCGCCACCACCACTGCGCATGCCGCATGGAAGGTTGTCGCCCCGCTTGAAGCCAACGACGGCAAGTGGGCGCTCTATGTGGATGACGAAGACGTTCAAAAGGACGGCCAACGCGTTCGCCTCTGGACCTTGTACGACCTGCCGACCGCGCAATTGACCATCAAGGACAAGGAGATCCGGTCCATCCGCGACCGGATCGAGCTGCGCTGCGAGAAATCCACCTACGCCTCGATGGGTTCGAACTACAGCGACGGGCCCATGGGGACGGGCCAGGTTGTCTTGTCCCTCGGCGCAAATCCCGAGGAAGACCTTCTTCCGAACACGCCGCTGGCGGCCATCGCAAAAAAGGCGTGCCCCGCGCGCTGAGCGCGCAAGGCCGGAAAAATGAAAAACGCCTTGCAAGTCATTGACCTGCAAGGCGTCTTGTTTTGGTGGCTCTTCACGGACTCGAACCGCGGACCTGTGGATTATGATTCCATCGCTCTAACCAACTGAGCTAAAGAGCCGAGCCCAAAATTATAACCGGTTCTTGGCGGCCGTCATCCAGCCCGTGGCAGTTTGGCCAATTCTTCGCCGACCAGCCGCACGATCAGGCGGTCCAGCGTGTCCACCGAATAGTTGTTCACCTCGTGCACCGTCTCGCGCCCCGGCCCGCTGGCCGGATCGGCGCCATCGCGGTAGGTGAGGAAGACGAAGCGCCCGCCGGTGTACTGCGCGATCTGGCGCTGAACGTATTCCCCTTGCGTGTCCAGCCCGCTGGCGCCCACGCTGAAGACCTTGATGCCCTTGCCCAGCGCGGCCAGCATGTCCTCGTCGTACTGCGGGCCGCCGTAGTCCAGGTGCGGGGGCGCGTCGGCCAGCAGCACCACCAGCCGGGTGGCGCCGTTGCCGCGCCAGCTGATGCGATGCACCGCGTCGTGCAGCGCCTCGTTCAGGGCTTCCGGATAGTCGCCGCCGCCGGCCGCCTGCAGTGCGTTCAGTACCGACTGAAAGCCCGCCAGGTCGTTGCTGAGGTCGTGCCGGCGCACCAGAAAGGCGTCGCCCTGGTCGCGATAGGCCACCAGGCCGAAGCAGGTGTCAGGACGGCTGGGCAGGGCGGCGACCTCGCGGGCGATGCTGTGCAGGGTGGCCTTGAGCTTGCCGATCTCGTCGCCCATGGAGCCGGTGGCGTCCACCAGGAACACCAGGTCCAGCCGCGCGCGCGCGGGCGTCGGGCTGGCATCCAGCGTCAGGTCCAGCGCGCTCTTCTGGCCGCGGCGCAGGTAGCCGCGGGCCTGCCGGCCGTCCTTGCGCACCGCCACTTCGTAGATCGAACTTGCGCTGGGATCGAAGGCCCGCGGATGCACCCAGACGCGGCCGCCGGCGTCGGTGCGGGCCCACATGGCGGCGCCGCTGGCTGCGCGCAATGCGACTTCGGCATCCGGCACGACCTCGCCGGCAGTGCTGCGAATCTGAAGCAGGTAGCGCTCACTGACGTCGCGCTCGCGATAGACCAAGCCGGCATTGCGCTGGCGAAACTGCAGGTAGCTTGCGAAGTCCGCGTTGTCGTCGACCATGCCTGCCGTCACCACGGCCTGCGAGCGCTGCGGGCGCTGGCGCTGCGCCGGTTGCGGGGCGATCCGGGGCGCGGGCGCTTCGGCGGCAGCGACGGCGCCGGCATCGGAAGCCGGGCCGGCGGGCGGCGCGGCGGGCATCGGCACCGATTCCTCGATGCGCGCCTCGTCGCGCAGGACGGGGCGCTTGCCGGTCGCGCCTGCGCCGGCGCGTTCATTGAACTGTGCGTCCATGCGGCCAGGCAGTTCCACCGTCTGCACCGGGCGCGCGCAGTGGCTGGCCGACGGGGCCTGGAAGTTCGGCCTGCTTTGCGGCAACGGCGGCTGAACCGCGGGTGCCGGCCAGCTCACCGGCTCGGGCGCGGGCGCCGGCCAGCGCGCGCTGTCCGTTGCCGGCGCGGCGCTGCAGCCGCTCGCCAGCAGCGGCAAGCACAGCAGCGCGGCCAGCAGGCGGTGCGGGCGGGCAAGAAGGGTTCCTTGAAGAGGGGGCATGGTCGTGGCTCCGGGTTATGGATGCCCTCTGATACGGTCGAGCCGGGGTCGGCGGGGTTAGCATGCGGCCGATTTTTTGGCCCCTGTTAACCCCGAACGGCACCATGCGCCGTAGAACGTGAGGTGAAAATCTGCCGATGCTCGAACCCGACGCCGCCATTGCCGCATTGCACGAAGCCCTGCCGGACGACCAGCTGATGCTCGCCTATGCCGACGGCGACAGCGCCGCCTTCGACGTGCTCTACCGCCGCCATGAAGCCGCGCTGTACCGTTTCGTGCGGCGGCTGCTGGGCGCGCGCCTGGCGGCCGAAGTGGACGAGGTGTTCCAGGAAGCGTGGTTTCGCATCATCTCGGCGCGCGAGAGCTTCTCGCCGCAGGGCGCTACCTGGCGCACCTGGGCCTTCACCATCGCGCACAACCTGGCCATGGACCGGCTGCGCATCAGTGGGCGCGAGGTGGCCTTCCACGCCCATGACGAGGATGGCGACCGCATTGAGGCCCCCCGCCTGTTCCGCCACCGGCTGAATGCCGGCGGCGATGGCGGCCTGAACGATGCCGCGGCGCCCTCGGCCGAAGAGGTGGCCTTCTGGCGCGCCGCCGGCCGCCGCCTGCTGGCTTGTCTGGACGAACTGCCGCACGAGCAGCGCGCCGCCTTCCTGCTGCACAACGCGGAAGGCTTCAGCGTCGAGGCCATGGCCCAGACGCTGGCGATCAACTTCGAAACCGTGCGCAGCCGGCTGCGCTACGGCTTGAAGAAGCTGCGTGTTTGCATGGAGCGTTATCTGCAAGTACTGGAGCAGCGCGCATGAGTCTTGAAGACAAGGACGCCGACCTGCTGGCGCCGGGCGAGCCCGACGAGCCATTGCACGACGAGGCGATGCGCAAGGCGTTGGCGCAGGCGCCTGATCGCGCCGTCCTGCCTGACTGGCGCGTCCGCCAGGCTATCCTGGACCACGCGCATGACGCCGTCTCGGCCTCCGAAGAACTGCTGGCCGCCAGCCGCGAGCGCGCGCCGTGGTGGCGTCCGGCCTGGTGGCGCGACAAGCTGGGTGCGCCGCGCGCCATGCCCTGGAACGCCGCCTTCGCCACCGTGCTGCTGGGCGTGATGGTGACTGTGATGTGGCAGCGCGAGCCGGTGCCCGGTGCACGCCTGGACGAGCAGCCCGCGGCGGCGCCGCCAACGGCATCGGTGGAACAGCAGGCACCGACGGTGAAGGAGGAGGCGCGTGCGCCCGAAGCGCCGGCGCCCCGCGCCCCGGTTCCTGTTGAAGTGCCGAGATCAGCACCGGAACCTGCACCTGCGCCGACGCCGGCGCCTGCCACCGTGGCACCGCCGCCACCACCGGACGTGGCGGCGCCACCTGCTGCGCCAGCACCCGCCGCCTCCGACGCCCTGGCCCCGCGCGAACGATCGGCGCCCGCCGCGCCGCAGGCCGCTCCGTCCACCGAATCCAACCGCGCCGCCGCTGCCACCGGCGCGCGCCCCGCCCCGGCGCCCGACTTCGGAGCGCTCAGCCGCTGGACCGAACTGCGCTTGGCCAACGTGGCCGGCGAAGTGCGCACGGTGTCGCGCGCCGACGCCGGCGAACTGAGCCAGCTGTTGAGTTCTGCGGCCATCGTGGCAGCGGGTGGGCCACCGTTGCGCGCGCTGCCCGAATGGCGGGTGGCGCTGGAACGCAAGGGCGAGGTGCTGGCGGTGCTGGAAGTGGGGCGCAGCCAGGTGCGCTGGACCGAAGGCAAGGCGCCGCCGGTGACCGGTACGCCGTCGCCCGAAGCGCTGGAGGCCCTGCGCGCCGCATTGCGCCAGGCCGTGAGGGCCAAGGCGCCGGCGCGGGCTACTGGTTCTTGAACTCGGGCTGGCGCTTGTTCAGGAAGGCGTCCATGCCTTCCTTCTGGTCGACCGTGGCGAACAGCGCGTGGAAGAGGCGGCGCTCGAACATCACGCCGTCCGACAGGCCCGATTCGAAGGCGCGATTCACCGATTCCTTGGCCGCCATCACCGCGATCTGCGACATGCCGGCAATGACGAGGGCGGCGCCAAGCGCTTCCTCGGCCAGCTTCTCGTAAGGCACCACGCGGCTCACCAGGCCGGCGCGCTCGGCTTCCTGTGCATCCATCATTCGGCCGGTGAGCACCATGTCCATGGCCTTGCTCTTGCCCACCGCGCGCGGCAGGCGCTGCGTGCCGCCGGCGCCGGGGATCACGCCGATCTTGATTTCCGGCTGGCCGAAGCGCGCGTTGTCGGCGGCGATGATGAAGTCGCACATCATCGCCAGCTCGCAGCCGCCGCCCAGGGCGAAGCCGCTCACCGCCGCGATCACCGGCTTGCGGATGGTTCGGATGGTTTCCCAGTTGCGGGTGATGAAGTCGCCCTTGTAGGCATCGAGAAAGCTGTACTTGGCCATGGCCGAGATGTCGGCGCCGGCGGCAAAGGCGCGTTCGCTGCCGGTGACGATGATGCAGCCAATGGCCTCGTCGGCATCAAAGGCCTTCAATGCCTGGCCCAGTTCGGTCATGAGCGTGTCGTTCAGCGCGTTGAGCGCCTTCGGGCGGTTGAGCGTGACGATGCCGACCTTGCCGGCCTCGATGCGGGTTTCGATGGTCTCGTAGTTCATGGGGTTCTCCTCGAAGTTAGGCGGCTGCAAGCCAGTTCGACAGCTTGGCCGCATCGTGCGCGACCAGGCGCCAGGTGGTGGCGCCGCTGGGCACGGCGAGCGGCAGGCGCAAGAGCTTGCGGTCGCGCGCCACCAGCGCCGTCATTTTCTTCTGCGCGCCCAGGTACAGCGCCAGGTCATCCAGCTTGCCGATGCGCCAGGCCTGCGCCGGTTGCGAGCGGGTGGCCGCCAGCTCGATGCCCAGCCATTCATCGTTGGCCACCAGGCCGGCCTTCTCGGCGGCGCCGCCACGCAGCACCACCTTGATCTGCACGCTGCCGCTGCTCTCGGCGACGCGCAAGCCCAGTTCCTGCGCGCGCTGGGCCGGGTCGTCCAGCACCGCCACGCCGCGGCCGCGCAGCAGCTCGGCCAGCGGCAACTCGTCGGTGCCGTGCACCCAGCGCGCCAGCTCGACGGCGTAGCTGCGGCCGCCCACGGCTTGCAGTGCGCCGGCGATGTCGGCTTCGCTGATCGGACCGCCGTTGCCGCTGGTCTTCCACAGCTGGCGCATCACGTCGTCCAGGCTGCCCTTGCCTTCGGCGCGCAGGGTGAGGTCGAAGCACAGCGCCACCAGCGCGCCCTTGGTGTAGTAGCTCACCGTGCCGTTGGGGGTCTGCTCGTCCTGCCGGTAGTACTTGACCCAGGCGTCGAAGCTGGCCTGCGCCACCGACTGCACCTGCCGGCCCGGCGTCTGCATCACCTGGTTGATGGTCTTGTTGACCAGGCGCAGGTAGGTGGCGTCGTCGATGCGGCCGGCGCGGCGCAGCAGCAGGTCGTCGTAGTAGCTGGTGAAGCCCTCGAAGAACCACAGGAGTTCGGTGTAGTTCTCGCGGCCGTAGTCGTAGCTGGCGAACTCGGCCGGCCGCAGGCGCTTGACGTTCCAGGTGTGGAAGTATTCGTGGCTGATCAGCCCGAGCAGGGTGGTGTAGCCCTCGGCCTGGCGTGCGCTGCCGTGGCGCGGCAGGTCGCGCCGGGCGCAGATGAGGGCCGTGCTGCGCCGATGCTCCAGCCCGCCGTAGCCGTCGTCGACCGCGTTGAGCATGAACACGTAACGCTCGTGCGGGGGCTTGGGCCCGCCGCGCTTGCCCACCTTGTCGCCGTGCCAGAAGCGCATCTGCGTCTCGCAGATGGCGCGCGTGTCGGCGATGAGCCGGTCGCCGTCGAAGGAGGCCGCCGCGCCCGCCACCGCGAAGCGGTGCGGCACGCCGCAGACCTCGAAGTCGACGCTCCAGAAGGCGCCCATCTCGACCGGGCTGTCGGCCAGCTCGTCGTAGTCGGCGGCCAGGTAGCGGCCAAAGCCCTGCTTGTCGATGCCGGCAGGCGCAAGCGAGGTGGCGCAGGCCCAGCGCGCCCGGCCGGCCTTGGCCGGTGGCGCCAGCACTTCCAGGCCGTGCGCCTCGCCGGTCTGGCCTTCCACCCGCAGGCACAGGCTGGTGGCATTGAAGAAGCCGCGGTCATCGTCCAGCCAGGCGGTGCGCACCGAGTTGTCGTAGGCGCAGACCTGGTAGCTGAGCATGAGCGGCTTGCCGACGGCGCAATCGATCTGCCAGCTGGCCTTGTCCAGCTGCGTCACGGCCAGCGTGCGCCGGCCTTGCCTGGCTTGCAGGCCCTGCAGATTCTTGGCGAATTCGCGCACCAGGTAGCTGCCTGGAATCCAGACCGGCAGCGACACGCGCTGGCCGGCAGTGGGCGCATCGATGGCGAGCGTGACCTCGAACAGGTGGGCGTGGCGGTCGGCGCAAGCGACCCGATAGCGGATGCGCGGGGCTGGCGTGCCGGCCATCACTTGGCGGCAGCGGCGAGTTGCTTTTCGACCTGCGCGGCCGGCACCGCGCCCGGCGTGCGGGTGCCGTCGCTGAAGATCAGGGTGGGCGTGCCGGTGATGTTGTGCTTGCGGCCGAAGGCGGTGTTGCGCTCCAGCGCGGCGGTGTCGCAGCTGGCAGCGGCATCCGTCGGCTTGACGTCATTGACCATCCAGTCGCTCCAGGTCTTGGCCTTGTCCTTGCTGCACCAGATATTGCGCGACTTGACCTTCGAGTCAGGCCCCAGCACCGGATAGAGGAACAGGTAGACCGTCACGTTGTCCACGCTGCGCAGCTCCTTCTCGAACTGCTTGCAGTAGCCGCAGTTCGGGTCCTCGAAGACGGCCAGCTTGCGCTTGCCGTTGCCGCGCACGATCTTGAAGGCGTCCTGCAGCGGCAGCTTGTCGAAGGCCACTTCGTTGAGCTTGTCGACACGCTCCTGGGTCAGGTTGCGCCTGGCCTTCACATCGATCATTTCGCCTTGCAGCAGGTAGTCTCCCTGCTCATCGACATAGAAGATCTCGGCGCCATTGACCCGCACTTCATAAAGGCCGGCGATCGGTGTCTTGCGCACTTCCTCGATCTGGACGATCTGCGGAAAGCGGGCCCCCAGGTTCTTGCGGATCTCGGCCTCGCCGGCTGTGGCAGTGACGGTTGCGGCAAGGGCGGCAGCGCAGGCGAGGGCGGCAGCCAGCAGGCGAATGGATTTCATGGAAGATCGACTTGAGAGAAGGACGGAAGTTCAGTGCACGTCGCGCGAAGCCGGGCGTTCAAGGCCCATGGCCTGGCGCGCGACCCAGCTCTTGAGCAGGCCCACGCGGTCGAAGCCGCGCATGCCCCAGTTGCGCAGCCGCGGCAGCGGATCGGTGCTGTGGGCAAAGAGCTGCTGCAGCCCATCGGTGGCCAGGCTCATGGCCAGCACCTCGGCGCGGCGTGAGCGCTCGTAGCGGCGCAGCAGGCGCATGTCGCCGACGCCGCGCCAGTGTTCGCGGGTGCCGATCACCGATGCCAGCGCCTGCGCATCCGCCAGGCCCAGGTTGAGGCCTTGGCCGGCCAGCGGATGCACGGTGTGGGCGGCATCGCCAGCCAGCGCCCAGTTGTTGCCATCGGGCAACTGGCCGGTCCAGCGGTCGGCGATGGCGCGCTGCAGCGGCCAGGCGGCGCGTTCGCCCACGGGCGTGAGCGCGCCCAGCGCATCGTGGCAGGCCTCGCGCACCGAGGCGGCAAATTCGTCGGGCCCCTGGGCCAGCAGCCGCGGCGCGTGCGCCTGGTCGACCGACCACACCAGCGCCACCGCGTGGCCACCGGGGCCGCCCAGCGGCAGCAGGGCCAGCACTTCGCCGCAGTCGTTGAACCACTGGCGGGCAATCTCGTCGTGCGGGCGCTCGGCCTCGAAGCGGGCGGCAATCGCATGCTGCGGGTAGCGGGTGAGCTCGTAGCGCACGCGAAGCTGTTCGCGCGTGGCGCTGGCCTTGCCTTCGCACACCACCGTGAGCGGTGCGGCCACCGGCTCGGTCACCACCTCGATCAGGGGCGAGAAGCGCACCGCGTCGATCAGGCGCTGCTCCAGCGCGGGCACGTCGACGATCCAGGCCAGCGCCTCCACCTTCTGCTGCGGCGCGCTGAAATGCACGCGGCCCTCGTCGTCGCCATGCACCAGCATTTCGCGCACGGCGGTGGCGTGGGCGGCGTCGGGCCAGGCGCGCAGCGATTCGAGCAACTGGCGCGAGGCAAGGTTGAGCGCATAGGCGCGGATGTCTTCGCGTGCCCTGGCCGCCGCATCGACGGCCGGCGCCACCAGCGCCACCCGCACGCGGGCGCCGGCCAGCAGCAGCGCCAAAGTGCGGCCGACGATGCCTGCGCCACGGATGCAAACCTGGGGGGGAAGAGCCATCGGGGCATTGTAGGGAGTTGCCGCGCGGCCATTTCAATACGAGACAATCGTCTCCCCCTTGCCCCGGACGCCTTGTGAACCCCTCTGAATTCGACCTGCAGGCCCGCATCTCGCGGCTCTTTGTCTACCCGATCAAGTCCTGCGCGGGCGTCGAGCTGCAGGAGAGCCTCTTGATCGAGACCGGCCTCGAGTTCGATCGCGCCTGGATGGTGGTGGACGAGGAGGGCGAGTTCCTCAGCCAGCGCGAGCTGCCGCGCATGGCCCTCATCCAGCCGACCCTGAAGCACAGCGAGATGGTGTTGCGCGCACCCGGCATGCTGGCGCTGCACATCGCCTTCGACCGGGTCGAGGGCCCGGTGCGGGCGCGCGTGTGGGATGACGAGGTGGCGGCCTACGACATGGGCGACATCGCGGCCCAGTGGTTCAGCGACTTCCTGACCGAGCCTGGAAAGCCGGCGCGTAAGCTGCGCCTGGTGCGCTTCGATCCGGAGCACAAGCGCCCGTCCAAGCGCAAATGGACCGGCGAGGTGGAGGCCCTCAACCAGTTCGCCGACGCCTTCCCGCTCTTGGTGATCAGCGAAGCATCGCTGGCCGAGTTCAACGAAAAGTTGGCTGCGGCGGGTCACGCCGCGGTGGGCATGGCGCGTTTCAGGCCCAACATCGTGCTCGCGGGCATCGAAGCGCATGACGAGGACCGGGTCGACGAATTGCATGTCGACACCGGCGAAGGCGCCCCGGTGCGGCTGCGCCCGGTCAAGCCCTGTTCGCGCTGTTCCATCCCCGACGTGGACCCGGCCACCGCCGCGAGCAGTCCCGAGGTGGGCGACATGCTGCGCAGCTACCGGGCCGATCCGCGGCTGGATGGCGCCATCACCTTCGGCATGAACCTGATCGTGCTGGACGGCATCGAGCAGGCCCTGCGGGTCGGGCAGCCGGTAGGGGCCAATCTGCGCTTTGAATGAGCGGGCGGGGGCGGGCGCCTAAAATCACCGGTTCTCCCCAATCTCCCTGAAAGTCACCGCCATGAGTCTCCAGTGCGGCATCGTCGGCTTGCCGAACGTCGGCAAGTCCACCCTTTTCAACGCTCTGACCAAGGCCGGCATCGCGGCGGAAAACTATCCCTTCTGCACCATCGAGCCGAACGTCGGCGTGGTGGAAGTGCCCGATCCGCGCCTGGCGCAGCTGTCCGAGATCGTCAAGCCCGAGCGCGTGGTGCCGGCCATCGTCGAGTTCGTCGACATTGCCGGCCTGGTGGCGGGCGCCAGCACGGGCGAAGGCCTGGGCAACAAGTTCCTGGCCCACATCCGCGAGACCGACGCCACGGTGAACGTGGTGCGCTGCTTCGACGACGACAACGTGGTGCACGTGGCCGGCAAGGTCGATCCGATCTCCGACATCGAGGTGATCCAGACCGAACTGTGCCTGGCCGACCTGGCCACGGTCGAGAAGGCGCTGGCCCGCCACAGCAAGGTGGCGCGCTCGGGTGACAAGGACGCGCAAAAACTGGTGGGCCTGCTGGAGCGCTGCCAGAAGGCGCTGAACGAGAACATCCCGGTGCGCGCGCTCGCGTTCACCAAGGAAGAGCAGCCGCTGGTGAAATCCTTCACCCTCATCACCGCCAAGCCCGCGATGTTCGTCGGCAACGTGTCGGAGGACGGCTTCGAGAACAACCCCTACCTGGACCGCCTGCGCGAGTACGCCGCCAAGCAGAACGCGCCGGTGGTGGCGATCTGCGCCAAGATCGAGGCCGAGCTGGCCGACATGGACGAGGACGACAAGAAGATGTTCCTGGCCGAGATCGGCCAGGAGGAGCCGGGCCTGGACCGCCTGATCCGCGCCGCTTACTCGCTGCTGGGCCTGCAGACCTACTTCACCGCCGGCGTGAAGGAAGTGCGCGCCTGGACCATCCACATCGGCGACACCGGCCCGCAGGCGGCCGGCGTGATCCACACCGATTTCGAGAAGGGCTACATCCGCGCCCAGACCATTTCCTTCGACGACTTCATCGCCCACAAGGGCGAGCAGGGCGCCAAGGACGCGGGCAAGATGCGCGCCGAAGGCAAGGACTACGTCGTCAAGGATGGCGACGTGATGAACTTCCTGTTCAGTTCCTGACCGTTCGTCGCCGATGCGTGCGGCCGGCGCAGCGCTGGCTGTATTTCGTCGCATCGGGATGTCCGATGGGCCAGTGAATCCAGTAAAAAGCGTGGCCTGCCGCGGCCGACTTCGGCCGACGGCAATCCGATCCACCACAACGCCAACACCATGATCACTGTCCACCACCTCAACAACTCCCGCTCGCAGCGCGTGCTGTGGCTGCTCGAAGAACTGGGCCAGCCCTACGAGATCAGGAGCTATGAGCGCGACCCGGTCACCATGCTGGCGCCGGCGTCGCTCAAGGCGGTGCATCCGCTGGGCAAGTCGCCGGTGGTGGTGACCGAGGACGGGCTGACCTTGGCCGAATCGGGCGCCATCCTGGAGACGCTGACCGAGCGCTACGGCAATGGCCGCCTGGCGCCGGCGGCCGGCTCGCCCGACGCCGTGCGCTACCGCTACTGGCTGCACTACGCCGAAGGCTCGGCAATGCCGCCGCTTCTGCTCAAGCTGATGTTCGACCGCATCGAGAAGGCCAAGATGCCTTTCTTCGCCAAGCCGATCGCCAAGGGCATCGCCCAGAAAGCGAAGGACGCCTTCATCGGGCCGCAGCTCAAGACGCACCTGGACTTCATGGAAGGCGAGCTGGGCAAGGGCGAGTGGTTTGCCGGCGATGCCTTCACTGCCGCCGACATCCAGATGAGCTTTGCCGTGGAAGCGGCGCGCGCGCGCGGTGGGCTGGACGCCAGTCGGCCGCGCCTGATGGCCTACCTGGAGCGCATCCATGCGCGGCCGGCCTACCTGAAGGCGGTGGAGCGCGGTGGCCCTTACAGCCTCTTGAAGTGAGCGCGGGCGCGCGAACAGCGACAATCGGGGGGTGGCTCCATCCTGGAGCCTCTTTCATTCCTCATCACCCATTCCACTGAATCAGGAGCATCCACATGGGCAACAAGATCGTTACCGAAGCCGACCGCAAAGCCACCAAGCCGCCGAAGCCGGTGCCCGGCATGACGCTGACTCGCATGGGCACCGGCCAGCGCCGCAGCCTGGAGCGCGGCCCCGCCACGCGCAGCAAGAAGAACGCCGGCAAGCGCGCTCACCAGGGTTGAAGAACAAGCCCACCCCCAGCCTTGCCCACAACGCGCGAGCTTCTGCACCCCCTCGAGGGGGCAACACCAGCGGCCCGGCAAAGCCGGTTCCGCGGTGTTTCTGGCTTCGGGGTCTGGGCTCTTCCCTGTTCCTGATCTTCAGGAGCCGAAGCCCAGCTTGGGCCAGATGTAGATCAAGCTCACCGTCATCGTGACGTAGCGCGCGAACTTGCCGATGGCCATGTAGAACACGCAGGGCCAGAAGGACAGCCGCAGCCAGCCGGCCACCGCGCACAGCGGATCGCCGAAGATCGGCAGCCAGGCCAACAGACAGGCCTTGGGCCCGAGGCGCTCCAGCCAATTGAGCACACGCAGGTGATGCTTGGAGTGCGAATACTTGTCCGCCACCTGATGGGCCGCATAGCCCATCCACCAATCCACCGCACCCCCCAGCGTGTTGCCCGCCGTGGCGACGAAGACCGCGGGCCAGAACATGCCCGGATTGAGTTGCAGCAGGCCGAACAGCGCAGGTTCCGACCCCATCGGCAACAACGTGGCGGAAACAAAAGCAACGATGAATAGCGACGACAACCCATATTCGGGCAGCGCAAGAAGCGCGAGCAGGGAGTCGTACCAATGTTCCATGTAGCGGCGCAGTATAAGAAGCGCCCGCATCATGCCGGTTCGTCAGCAGTGCAAATCGTTTCATCCGACGGTCGGCCGCATCGCTACAATCGTGCCTCATTTTTCAGCAGCCGATTTTGCGCCGCACCACTTCATGACCCTGCAGATCGGCAACATTCCGCTGGAAAACCGCCTGTTCGTCGCGCCCATGGCCGGCGTGACCGACCGGCCCTTCCGCACCCTGTGCCGGCAGCTGGGCGCAGGCTATGCGGTCAGCGAGATGGTCACTTCGCGCAAGGAACTGTGGAACTCGCTGAAGACCTCGCGCCGCGCCGACCACGCGGGCGAGCCCGGCCCGATTTCGGTGCAGATCGCCGGCACCGACGCCGCCATGATGGCCGAGGCCGCGCACTACAACATCGAGCGCGGCGCCCAGATCATCGACATCAACATGGGCTGCCCGGCCAAGAAGGTCTGCAACAAATGGGCCGGCTCGGCGCTGATGCGCGACGAGCCGCTGGCCCTGGAAATCGCGCAAGCCGTGGTGGCTGCCGCGGCGCCGCACGGCGTGCCGGTCACGCTCAAGATGCGCACCGGCTGGAGCGATGAGCAGCGCAACGCGGTGGCGCTGGCGCAGCGCTTCGAGGCCGCCGGCGTGCAGATGCTCACCGTGCACGGCCGCACCCGCGAGCAAGGCTACAAGGGCGAGGCCGAGTACGACACCATCGCCGCCGTCAAGGCCGCGGTGAATATTCCGGTGGTGGCCAATGGCGACATCACCAGCCCGGAAAAAGCACGCGAGGTGCTGGCTGCCACCGGCGCCGACGCCATCATGATCGGCCGCGCCGCCCAAGGCCGGCCCTGGATCTTCAGAGAGATCGAGCACTTCCTTGCGACTGGCACGCATCGCGCGCCGCCGCTGGTGGCCGAGGTCAAGCGCCTCCTGCTGGATCATCTGGAGGAACACTACGCCCTTTACGGCGACTACAGCGGCGTGCGCACGGCCCGCAAGCACATCGGCTGGTACGTGCGCGGCTTGCCCGGGGGCGAAGCGTTTCGCGGCGACATGAACCGCATCGAGGATTGCGACCACCAGTTGAAGGCGGTCGCCGAGTTCTTCGACGGCCTGGCCGCGCAGCACGACCGCATGCCCATCGCGGTTGCAAAGGCAACGATCGACAGCGAATTGGAAGAAGAAGCGGCGGCCTGCAGGGCTGCCTGAAAATAAATCAAGGCTAGACGAGAAGAGCATGAGCAAGAAGCAAATCGAGGACTGCGTACGCAGCAGTCTGGAAAGCTATTTCCGCGACCTCCGCGGCACTGAACCCGATGGCATGTACGACATGCTGGTGAGCGTGGTCGAAAAACCGCTGCTCGACGTGGTGATGACGCGCGCTGAAGGCAATCAATCCAAGGCGGCCCAATGGCTGGGCCTGAACCGCAACACCTTGCGCAAAAAGCTGGTCGAACACAAGCTCCTCAAATAAGCACACCATGGCACTCACCGCACTCATTTCCGTCTCCGACAAGACCGGCATCCTCGAATTTGCGCAAGGCCTGCATGGGCTGGGCGTGAAGCTTCTTTCCACCGGCGGCACCGCCAAGCTGTTGCTGGACGCCGGTCTGCCGGTGACCGAAGTGGCCCAGCACACCGGCTTTCCCGAGATGCTGGACGGCCGCGTGAAGACGCTGCATCCCAAGATCCACGGCGGCTTGCTGGCGCGGCGCGATGTGCCGGCCCACATGGCGGCGCTGAAGGAGCACGGCATCGACACCATCGATCTGCTGGTGGTCAATCTCTATCCCTTCGAGGCCACCGTGGCCAAGGCGGGCTGCACCTTGGAAGACGCGATCGAGAATATCGACATCGGCGGCCCCGCCATGGTGCGCAGCGCCGCCAAGAACTGGAAGGACGTGGGCGTGCTGACCGACGCCGCGCAGTACCCGATCGCGCTGACCGAGCTCGCGGCCGATGGCAAGTTGAGCGACAAGACCCGCTTCGCGCTGTCGGTGGCGGCGTTCAACCGCATTGCCGACTACGACGGCGCGATCAGCGACTACCTCTCGGCCATCGACTTCGACGCCAGCGCCGGCCAGGCCGCGCCGCAGCGCGCCTTGTTCCCGGCGCAGAGCAATGGCCGCTTCGTCAAGCTGCAAGACTTGCGCTACGGCGAGAACCCGCACCAGCAGGCCGCCTTCTACCGCGACCTGTACCCGGCGCCCGGCTCGCTGGTGACGGCCCGGCAGCTGCAGGGCAAGGAGCTCTCCTACAACAACATCGCCGATGCCGATGCGGCCTGGGAATGCGTCAAGGGCTTTGACGTGCCGGCCTGCGTGATCGTCAAGCACGCCAATCCCTGCGGCGTGGCCGTGGGTGCCGATTGCTTCGAAGCCTATTCGAAGGCGTTCAAGACCGACCCTACCTCGGCCTTCGGCGGCATCATCGCCTTCAACCGTCCGATGGACCTGGCAGCGGCCCAGGCCGTGAGCAAGCAGTTCGTCGAGGTGCTGATGGCGCCCGGCTACACGGCCGAGGCGCTCGACGTGTTCAAGAGCAAGGTCAACGTGCGCATCCTGGAGATCGGTTTGCCCAAGGGCGGCAAGACCGATTGGGAGAATGGCCGCAATGCGATGGACGTCAAGCGCATCGGCTCCGGCCTTCTGATGCAGACGGCCGACAACCGCGAGCTGTCGCTGGCCGAGCTGAAGGTGGTCAGCAAGAAGCAGCCGACGCAAGAGCAGCTGCAGGACCTGCTGTTTGCCTGGAAGGTGGCCAAGTACGTCAAGAGCAATGCCATCGTCTTCTGCGCCGGCGGCATGACCCTGGGCGTGGGTGCGGGCCAGATGAGCCGGCTCGATTCGGCGCGCATTGCCAGCATCAAGGCCGAGCACGCCGGGTTGTCGCTCAAGGGCACGGCGGTTGCGAGCGATGCCTTCTTCCCCTTCCGCGACGGCCTGGACGTGGTGGTCGATGCCGGTGCCACCTGCGTCATCCAGCCGGGTGGCTCGATGCGCGATCAGGAGGTGATCGACGCCGCCGACGAGCGCGGCGTGGCCATGGTCTTCTCAGGCGTGCGCCATTTCCGTCACTGATCGGCCGACGGGGCCGGCGCGCCGAAGCGCGCCTTCAGCTGGAAGCTGATGGCGCCGTGCAGCCGGTCCTTGTAGGGCGGGATGAAGCCAATGTTCAGGCCCCAGTGCCGCCACTCGATGGCGGCGGTGGGGATGACGGCCGGGAACCAGTCGCCGCCACGGTAGTTGGGGTAGCCGTCGAAGACGCCCAGCGCCGCGCCGAACTTCACGCCCTGCCATTCGAAGGGCATGAAGTACGCGCCGATGTAGTTGGAACGCTCGCGGTCGCTGTTGCGAAAGGCGCCGGCGGTGAAGGACCACTGCGCGTTGATCGGCCACTCGATGCCCAGGCCCGGGTTGGCGTCCTCCAGGTTCTTGTCCCGATCGAAGTGATAGGAATAGAAGCCGGGATTGATCCAGATCTGCGACAGCGCGCTCGCCTCTTGCGCAAGGCTTGTGCCGGGCGATGCCGCCAGGGCCAGCAGCAGCCACGGCGCCCTGCGTCGCCAACTCATCGGACTACCTTCGCCCTGCGGGCTGCGGTATTCGCCTTGGGAGCGGCCCTGCGGCTCATGCCGCGTTGCTGCTGCGCAGGTGCCTGAAGACCGCCGAGGCCGCCTCCAGCGTCGTGCCGATGTCGGCCTCGCTGTGCGCGGCACTGACGAAGCCTGCCTCGTACAAGGCCGGCGCAATGTAGACGCCGCGCGCCAGCAACCCATGGAACAGGCTGTTGAAGCGTGCGCCATCGCTCTTCATCACGCTCGGGTAGTCCTGCGGCAGTGCGTCGAGCAAGAAGAAGCCGAACATGCCGCCTTCGCTGTCGGCACTGAAGGGCACGCTCTCGGCCTTCGCTGCCGCCTTCAAGCCATCGACCAGCGCGCGCGTCTTCGCGGCCAGCGCCTCGTAGAAGCCGGGCTTGGCGATCTCGCGCAAGGTGGCCAGGCCGCAGGCGGTGGCCACCGGGTTGCCCGACAGGGTGCCTGCCTGGTAGACCGGGCCCTGCGGCGCCAGCTGCTCCATGATGGCGCGCGGCCCGCCGAAAGCCGCCAGCGGCATGCCGCCGCCGATGACCTTACCCAGCACCGTGAGGTCGGGTTTGACGCCCAGCACGCCCTGCGCGCCCTGCAGGCCGACCCGAAAGCCGGTCATCACCTCGTCGAAGATCAAGAGCGCGCCGTGCTGCGTGCACAGCTCGCGGCAGCGCTTGGCAAACGCCGGCGTGGCGCGCACGAAGTTCATGTTGCCGGCAATCGCCTCGATCATCAGGCAGGCGATCTCGCTGCCTTGCGTGGCAAAGGCCTCTTCCAGTTGCGCCAGGTCGTTGTAGCGCAGCACCAGCGTGTGCTGCACCACCTCGGGCGGCACGCCAGCCGAGGTCGGGTTCCCGAAGGTGGCCAGGCCCGAGCCGGCCTTCACCAGCAGGGCGTCGGCATGGCCGTGGTAGCAGCCTTCGAACTTGATGATGGTCTTGCGGCCGGTGGCGCCGCGCGCCAGGCGAAGCGCGCTCATGGCCGCTTCGGTGCCGGAGCTGACCAGCCGCACCATCTCCATCGAGGGCATGAGCGCAAGGATGGCCTCGGCCAACTCGATCTCGCGCTCGGTCGGTGCGCCGAAGGAAAAACCTTCGCTGACCGCGCGCTGCACCGCGTCCACCACCGCCGGGTGGCCGTGGCCCAGGATCATCGGGCCCCAGGAGCCGATGTAGTCGATGAATCGCTGGCCGGCCGCGTCCCACATGTAGGCGCCTTGCGCCTTCTGAATGAAGCGCGGCGTGCCGCCCACGGCCTTGAAGGCGCGCACGGGCGAGTTCACGCCGCCGGGGATCACCGCGCGGGCGCGGTCGAAAAGAATGTCGTTGCGGTCTTGCGTAGTCATCGATCAGTGTCTTGTTTCATGAGGAGGCAGCGCGAAGTCGGCGCCCTCGGCGCCCTCGGCGCTATCGTTGTCCTCGTCTTCCGGCTGAGCCCAGAACAGGCGGTCCGGAATCACGTGGCCCATGCCGGGCCGAAAGCCCGCGTCCAGGCAGCGGTCCATGTAGCTCAGCGCCTCGGTGGCGGCGGACACCAGGTCGGTGCCGCTGGCCAGCAAGGCCGCCAGCGTGGCCGACAGGGTGTCGCCGGCCCCGGAGAACACGGCTTCCAGCCGCTCGTACTTCTCGCTGGCCAGCACCGCCTGCGGCGAGGCCAGCACGTTGTCGAAGAACTGGTCGGGCAGCACCAGGCCCGTCACCAGGGTGTAGGGCACGCCCAGTTCGCCCGCCGCCTTGGCGACGTCGCGCGCCGTCGGGGGGCGCTCGCCGTTCCAGTCGGGCAGCAGCCAGCGCCACAGGGTGCTGTGGTTGCCCACCAGCACGGTGGTCTGCGGCAGGACCAGTTCACGGAAGGCGTCGAGATAGGCCTCGATCTTGTTCTCGTCCCACCACGACAGGTTGGGCATGTAGGCCACCACGGGCACTTCGGGGTAGTCGCTGGCCGTCTCGGCGATTTCGGACAGGTTTTCCGGCGAACCGGCAAAGCCGACCTTGATCAGCTGCACCTCGACGTCCTCGAGAATGGTGCGCGTCTGCTCGGCCACCGCCTCTTCGTCGAAAGGAAAGTGATCGAAAATCTCGGCGGTGTCGCGCGCGTAGGCGCCGGTCACCACCGGCAGCATGTGGGCGCCGACCGAAGCGATGGCCAGCGCGTCGCAGGCCAGGCCGCCCGCGCCGCTCGGGTCGCTGGCATTGAAAACCAACACGCAGGGCAGGACCGATTGGCTTTCGTCCTCGGGCTTCTCGAGCTCGACGTCGGCGCCGCTAAGATCGTCCGTTGGACCAGAATCTTCGGGGGGTAAAAGGAAAGTTTTCATGCGCCTGAAGAGCTCACCTTGATGGTGGCATATGTGAGACGCAAATCACGAGTTCGCGAGTGACGTCTCGATACAATCGTTGCATTCTATGAACAGGGAACGTAAGCTGCGATGAACAAAAAAACCTGGATGTGCCTGATTTGCGGGTGGATCTATGACGAAGCGGTAGGCGTACCGGAAGATGGTATTGCGCCGGGAACTGCATGGGCGGATGTACCAATGAATTGGACTTGCCCGGAGTGCGGTGCGCGCAAGGAAGACTTCGAAATGGTTGAAATTTGAAGCATGGCATAGGGCCACGCTTCCGGCGACTTTTCTGAAAGAGAAAGGTTGCTGACGTTGTCGGAAGTGTTGTTTGAGGAGCGTGTGCCCATGAGCACCAACGGATCGGGTTACAAGGTGCTCGTCATCGACGACAGCAACACCATTCGGCGCAGCGCCGAGATCTTCCTCAAGCAGGGCGGACACGAAGTGCTATTGGCCGAAGACGGCTTCGATGCGCTGTCCAAGGTCAACGACCACAAGCCCCACCTGATCTTCTGCGACATCCTGATGCCGCGCCTCGACGGTTATCAGACCTGCGCGATCATCAAGCGCAACGCGCATTTCTCCAATGTCCCGGTCGTCATGCTGTCCTCCAAGGACGGCGTGTTCGACAAGGCGCGCGGCCGCATGGTCGGCTCGCAGGACTACCTCACCAAGCCCTTCACCAAAGACCAGCTGCTCCAGGCAGTGGAGCAGTTTGGCGTTGTCCAACCGGAAACTCTCTAAATGCCCATTCAAAAAGTCCTCGTCGTTGACGACTCCAAGACGGAGCTGATGTTCCTGACCGATCTGCTCGAGAAGAACGGATTCAAGGTCAAGACTGCCGAGAACGCCGACGACGCCATGCGCCGCCTGCAGGAAGACCGGCCTGACCTGATCCTGATGGACGTGGTGATGCCCGGCCAGAACGGCTTCCAGCTCACGCGCGCCATCGCCCGTGACCCGCAGTACGCGGCGGTGCCGATCATCCTGTGCACCAGCAAGAACCAGGAAACCGACCGCGTGTGGGGCATGCGCCAGGGGGCTCGCGACTACATCGTCAAGCCCGTCAACGCGGCCGAGCTGATGGCCAAGATCAGCGCACTCAACTAAGCCTCGCGCCCAGCGCTCCATCTGCCATGGCCAATCGCGACGCACTCCGTGCATTCCAGTCCAGGCTCGCCGGCCGGCTGCAGGCGGCGCGCAGTTCCGGCGTGTCGGCCTCCTGGCTGGCCGTCGAGGCCGGCGATGCCAAGTTTCTTTTTCCGCTCGGCCACGCCGGCGAGATCTTTCCCTGGACGCCGCCGCAGCCCGTGCCCTACACGCAGCAGTGGTTCCTGGGCGTGTCCAACCTGCGCGGCGGGTTGTACGGCGTGATCGAGTTCGCCACCTTTGCCGCCGGCCGCCGCACCGGCCCGGTCACCGAGGCGGCGCGCGCCCAGTCGCGCCTGGTGGCGCTGAACGAACTGCTCGAAGTCAATTGCGCGCTCCTGATCGACCGGCTGGTCGGCCTGCGCGGTGTCGAGGCCTTCGTGTCCTCGAAGCCGCCGGCCGAGGACGCGCCGGCCTGGACGGGCGTCAGCTACACCGACGAAGCCGGCGAGGAGTGGCAGGAAGTCAACCTGCAAGCGCTCTCCCAGCAACCCCAATTTCTCTCCATCGGCGCCTGATCGGGCTGCCGGACAACGCCATCAACCTGAAGGACCGACCCGTGAGCTCGATCGCCGACAAGTTCAAACGACTCCTGCCCGTACGCGACAACAGCGTCATGGTGGGCACCGACAGCGGGTCCATTGCGCTGGACCACGTTGAAACGGTTCAAGGCTTCGACGAGAAAACCGTGCTCATGAAGCGCGATGCCGCCGCCGCCGCTGCCAACGAGCCCGTGCAAGGCAGAGCTGCCGCGCTCGGCGACGGCCAGTCGGGCGAACCCCGCGAGCCGGCGCCCGAGGCCCAGCCCGTCCCTGCTGCACAGCGCACCGACCTGCAGCGCCAGCAGCGTTTCCTGTTCATCGCGCTGGGCGCGGTGGTGCTGGTGCTGCTGGTGATTGCCGGCTCCGCCATCGTGCGCGCCGACCGCGTCGCGCAGCAGGTGGCCGCCACCGGCCAATCGCTGATGCAGTCGCAGCGTCTGGCCAAGTCGGTGTCGCAGGCCCTGGTGGGCGACGTCAAGGCCTTCGCCGAAGTGAAGGACAGCGCGGGCGACCTGAGCCTGCGCGCCCACGGCCTGGCCAACGGCGACGAGGCGATCCACCTCGAGCCCGTCAGCAAGGACCTCGAAGCCGAGATGGGCAAAATCTTGCCCCTGGTCGACCGTGCCGATGCCAGCGCCAAGGCGGTGCTGGGCCAGCAGCAGATCCTGACGCAGGTGGGCGCCGCGCTGCGCAACATCAACCGCCAGTCGTCCGACCTGCTCGAAATGACGGAAACGGTGGCTTCGCTGAAGATGCAGCAGACCGCCACCGTGCCCGAAATCTCGGCCGCCGGCCAGCTGGTGATGCTGACGCAGCGTATCGGCAAGTCGGCCAACGAATTCCTCACCGTGGAAGGCGTGAGCCCCGACGCGGTGTTCCTGCTGGGCAAGGACCTGAACACCTTCCAGGAAGTGGCCCGCGGACTGCTCGACGGCAGCGCCCAGCAGCGCCTGCCCGGCACGCGCGATCCGCAGACGCGCCAGCAGCTCGAAGCCATCCTGAAGACCTATGAGCAGACCCGCACGCAGGCCGGCGCCATCCTGGGCAACCTGCAGGGCCTGGTGACGGCGCGCGAAGCGCAAGCCACCATCCTGGCCGACAGCGAGCCGCTGCGTACCGCCCTGGGCGAGCTGCAGGACAAGCTGTCCGACCGTACCGGCCTGGGCGCCGGCACCGTGATCCTGCTGTTCGTGCTGTCGGTGGCCGCCCTTGGCCTCGCCGGCGCCATCGCCTACGCTCAGGTGCGCGAAGGCCGCGAGCGTGCGCTAACCGCCGAGCGTGAGCGCATCGAAGCCGACCGCGCCAGTGAAGAAGCAACCCGCGTCAACGTGGCCAACCAGGCCGCCATTCTTCGCCTGATGAACGAACTGCAGACGGTGGCCGAGGGCGACCTGACGCAGGAAGCCACCGTGACCGAGGACATCACCGGCGCCATCGCCGACTCGGTGAACTACACGGTGGAAGAACTTCGATTGCTGGTGGGCAACGTGCAGAACACGGTGGCCCGGGTGGCGCAGACCACGGCGCAGGTGGAAAGCACCTCGACCGAACTGCTGGCCGCCTCCACCGAACAGCTGCGCGAAATCCGCGAAACCGGCCAGTCGGTGCTGACCATGGCCGAGCGAATCAACGGCGTGTCCTCGCAAGCGCAGGAATCGGCGACGGTGGCGCGCCAGTCGCTGCAAGCCGCGTCCTCCGGCCTGCAGGCGGTGCAGAACGCCATCGGCGGCATGAACTCCATCCGCGACCAGATCCAGGAAACCTCCAAGCGCATCAAGCGCCTGGGCGAGTCCTCGCAGGAGATCGGCGAAATCACCGAGCTGATCTCGGACATTACCGAACAGACCAACGTGCTGGCGCTGAACGCGGCCATCCAGGCGGCCTCTGCCGGCGAAGCCGGCCGCGGCTTCTCGGTGGTGGCGGAAGAAGTGCAGCGGCTGGCCGAACGCTCGGCCGACGCAACGCGCCAGATCGCGGCGCTGGTGAAGGCCATTCAGACCGATACACAAGATGCGGTCGGCGCCATGGAACGTTCCACGCAAGGGGTGGTGGAAGGCGCCAAGCTCTCCGACAATGCCGGTACCGCCCTGTCGGAGATCGACCGCGTGTCGCGCCGCCTTGCCGAGCTGATCGAGCAGATTTCGCAGTCCGCATCCCGCGAGGCCAATTCGGCCAACGTGGTGGCCGCGAACATCCAGCACATCTTCGCCGTGACCGAACAGACCGGAGAAGGCACCCGTGCCACCGCGCAGCAGGTGCGCGAGCTCTCGCACATGGCTGACGAACTGCGCCAGTCGGTGTCCCGATTCAAGATCGCCTGAAGAACGACGAGCACCCGAACGTGTCGACCCTCGCCCCCGCAACCGCCCCTGTCGCCGGCAACGCGCAGGGCGCTGAAGACCTCGGGCCGTTGGCCTGGGTGCTCGGAGAAATCCAGAAGTCGCTCGAGACCTGCAGCAAATCGCTGCGGCGATTCGCGCGCGAAAACACCGGCACGGCGGAGGTCGACATCGGCCCGCTGCGCCTGGTGCGCCAGCAGCTGCACCAGGCCGTCGGCGCCTTGCAGATGGTCGGCCATGCGACGCCCGCGCTGGTGCTGGGCGCCATGGAGTTCGCGGTGCAAAGCTTCGTGCAGGAGCCGCAGCGCTGCAGCGACACGGCCGCCCAGAAACTGGACCGCGCCGGCTTCGCCGTCACCGACTTCCTGCAGGCCCTCTTGGCCGGCAAGTCGGTGTCTTCGGTGGCCTTGTTCCCGCAATACCGCGACGTGCTCGAACTGGTGGGCAATGAGCGCGTGCATCCGGCCGACCTGTGGCCGATGCCCTGGCGCTGGGCCGACATCCAGCTTGCCAGCAGCAAGCCGGCGCTGGTCTACGACCCGGCGGTGCGCTCCAAGTTCGACCGCGAACTGCTCAAGGTGGTCAAGACCGGCGACGACACGGCCGCTCGCCGGCTGCAGGACATCTGCGTCGGCTTGTCGCGCGGCGCCTCGGCGGCGCGCGCGCGCAGCTTCTGGGCGCTGGCCGGCGGCTTCTTCGAGGCGCTCGGGCTGTCGCTGATCACGACCGATCTCTATGTGAAGCGCGCTGCTTCGCGCGTGCTGCTGCAGTACGCCACCCTGGCGCGCGGCGACGACACGGTTTCCGACCGTCTTGCCCTGGATCTGCTGTTCTTCTGCGCCCAGGCCGTGCCCAGCCCGCGCGACGAGGCGCCCACCCTGCGCGCCGTGCGCACCGCCTGGGGCATCGCCAACGAGCGCGCGGTGGACTACACCAGCGAGCAGTTCGGCCGCTTCGATCCGATCGTGCTGGCGCAGGCGCGCAAGCGCATCGAGGGCGCCAAGGAAATGTGGTCGGCGCTCTCGGGCGGCGACATGGGCCGCGTGCGCCAGGCGGTGGACAGCTTCGGCGCGCTCACCGAATCGCTGCAGAAGCTCCATCCGCCCAGCCTGCCGATGGTGCAGGCGCTCAACAACGCGGTCGACGCCTCGCTGCGTTCCGGCAAGCCGCCGGGCACCGAACTGGCCATGGAAGTGGCGACCTCGGTGCTGTACCTGGAAGCCGCCTTCGAGGACCTGGACCCGAACGACCGCCAGCTCACCGCCCGCACCGTCCAATTGGCCGGCCGCATCGAGCGCGCCCGCGAAGGCGGCCGTTCCGAGCCGCTCGAGCCCTGGATGGAAGAGCTCTACCGCCGCGTGAGCGACCGCCAGACCATGGGCACCGTGGTCGACGAGCTGCGCAGCCACCTGAGCGAGCTCGAGAAGGCGATGGACCAGTTCTTCCGCCACCCGTCGGAAAAGGGCCATCTGCGCACCGTGCCCAGCCAGCTGATGCAGATGCGCGGCGTGTTCTCCGTGCTCGGCCTGGACCAGGCCGCGCAGACCGTGCAGCGCATGCGCGACAACGTCGACGAGCTGATGGCCGAAGGCGCGAGCGCCGAAGAGCCGGGCGCCTTCGACGCGCTGGGCAACAACCTGGGCGCGCTGGGCTTCCTGATCGACATGCTGGGCTACCAGCCGGCCCTGGCCAAGCGCCTGTTCGTGTTCGACAGCCAGGCGGGCGAGCTCAAGCCGCTGATGGGGCGCCAGGCCGAAGCCGAGGCCGTGGCCGAGGCACCGGCCGCTCCGGTGGTGCCTGTGTCCGAGCCGGCGCCGCTCACGTCCGACCAGATCGACGCCCAGATCGCTGCCAAGCTGGCCGAGCTGGCCGCGCCCAAGAGCAAGAAGAAAAAGGACGGCAAGTCCGGGGCCTCCCCGTTCGAGGAATTCAGCCGCGCCGCCGACAGCTGGACCGCCAAGATCACCGGTCCGGCGCCGCTGGAAGCGCTGCCCGAGACCTTCGTCACCGAACTGGCCGAAGACGACCTGCAGAACATCTTCCTGGACGAGGCGCGCGAAGTCGTCGAGAACGGCCTGGTGGCCGTGGGTGAACTGGAGCACGACTCCGCCGACGTGGGCGAGCTCACCATCCTGCGCCGCGCCTTCCACACCCTGAAGGGCAGCTCGCGCATGGTCGGCCTGACCGACTTCGGCGATGCTGCCTGGTCGATGGAGCAGGTGCTCAACACCTGGCTGGCAGATCAGCGTCCGGCCAGCAAGGAGCTGATCGCCGGCGCCGGCACCGCCCTGCGCGACTTCGGCGCCTGGGTCGAGGCCATTGCCTCGGGCGAGCCGCATTCCTGGCAGTCCGCCCCCTTCAGCGATCTGGCCCGTTCGCTCGGCAGCGGCGAGCCGCTGGCGGCGCCTGCCGCGCCGGCCGCCGATTCGAGCATGCTGGCCGCCGCTGCGCGCCAGATCGCCGCGCAAGCGACGCCGCCGACCGACTTCGCGCAAGCGTCCAGTCCGGCGCCCCTTGCACCGGTCGAACCGCTGCCCGCTTTCGACGCGCTGCCCGACCTGGACCTGGATCTCACCTCGCTCGACGCCGAGCCGCCGGTGGCCGAGACACCGGCTGCCAGCCTGCCCGACGCCTTGGACGTGCATCACCTCGCGGATTTCCCGTCCACCGATTTCCTGGAGTTCGAAGAGAAGAAGCCGGCGTCCGCGGAAGTGCCGCCGTTGGCCTTCGACACGGCCGGCGACGACATCGACTTCATGGCACCGCAACGCGCGCCTGTCGAGCCTATCGAGCCGGATTTCGAGCCTGGATTCGAGCCCACGGCGCTGGCCGATCCCTTCGAGTTGCGGGCCCTGCCTGCCGCGCGGCCGGAATCCAAGCCGGTCTTCGAGCTGCCGTCCGGGCCTCCGGCCGCAGCCGCTGCGCCCGCAAGCCAAGAACCGCCGTCGCTGGACTTCGAAACCTTCGAAACTTTCGAAAAGGCAGCGGTGGAAGTCGCCGCGCCGGCGCCCGAAGCACAGCCGCAGCCGCCGGCCGCTGCCAGCGACGAGTCCTTCAAGGCCATCGGCCCGCTGCGCATCGGCATCGCGCTCTACAACGTCTACCTGAACGAGGCCGACGAGTGGTCGCGGCAGCTCGCCACCGAAGTGGGCGAGTGGGCGCTGGAGCCGCACCTGCGCATCCAGGACTCCACCATTGCGCTGGCGCATTCGCTGTCGGGCAGTTCTTCCACCGTCGGCTTCCAGGGCCTGTCGGGCATGGCCCGGCTGATCGAAGCCGCGCTGGCGCATCTGCAGATGCAAGGCCAGGGCACGCACGAGCAAGGAACGGTGCTGGTGCTGGCCGCCGACGAGCTGCGCCGCCTGCTGCACCAGTTCGCCGCCGGCGTGCTGAAGGACCCCGCCGACGAAACGCTGGAAGCCCTGCGCGACCTGGCCGTGGCGCCGATGCCGATGCCGGTGCAGGAGCCGCTTGAAACGCATGCGCAGCCCGCGGCCGCGCACGTACCCCACGCGCCGGCCGAGGTGACGCTGGAAGACTCCGACGACGCGATCGACGTGATGGATGCGGTCGACGCCGACCTGTTCCCCATCTTCGAGGAAGAGGCCGCCGAAATCCTGCCGCAACTGGCCGCTGCCCTGCGCGCCTGGGCCGAGTCGACCGATGACATGGGCCAACGCGCCATCGTTCTGCGCGCCCTGCACACCCTGAAGGGCAGCGCCCGCCTGGCTGGCGCCATGCGCCTGGGCGAGCGTGCCCACCGCATCGAGTCCGAGGTCGAGGTGATCGGCGTCGAGAACATCCCGCGCCAGGCCATCGAGGAGCTGTACGGCCGCTTCGACGTGCTGCAAGCCGACTTCGACAGCCTGCGTGCCGCCGACGGCGCGGCCCAGGTCGAACTGGCCGAGCGTGCCGTGGCCGCCATCGCGGCAGTGCCCACGGTCAGCACGCCAGTCGTGTTGCAGGCCGCGGCCCAGCCCTCCGAAGCGGCCCCTGCCGCGCCCGCCAACGCCGCCAGTTTCGAGCCGGCCCCGGCCGGCCAGGCGACGCCCGCCGCTGCCCCGCGCCTGACGGCGCCGGCGCCCAGCGTGCTGACGCCGCTGCGCACTGGCGCCGGCCAGGTGGTGCGGATCCGCACGCAGCTGCTGGACCGCCTGGTGGCGCAGGCCGGCGAAGTGATCATCACCCGCTCGCGCCTGGAAGCCGAACTGGGCCAGCTCAGCACTTCGCTGACTGACCTCACCGGCAACCTGGATCGCCTGCGCCAGCAGCTGCGCGACATCGAGGTGCAGGCCGAAAGCCAGATGCAGTCGCGCCTGGCCCAGGCCAAGGATTCGCAGCAGGGCTTCGACCCGCTCGAGTTCGACCGCTTCACCCGCGTGCAGGAACTCACCCGCATGATGGCCGAGTCGGTGAACGACGTGGCCACCGTGCAGCGCTCCCTGCAAAAGACGGTGCAGGCCACCGAAGACGACCTGAGCGCGCAGGCCCGCCAGACGCGTGAACTGCAGCGCGGCCTGCTGCGCACCCGCATGGTGGAGTTCGAGGGCATTTCCGAGCGCCTCTACCGCGTGGTGCGCCAGGCCTCCAAGGACACCGGCAAGCAGGTGCGGCTGGACATCACCGGCGGCTCCATCGAAATGGACCGCGGCGTGCTGGAGCGGATGACGCCCGCCTTCGAACACCTGCTGCGCAATTGCGTGGCGCACGGTATCGAGGACGGCGAATTGCGCAGCCGCGCCGGCAAGGAGACCAGCGGCCTGATCGTGATCGACCTGCACCACGAGGGCAACGACGTCTCGGTGAGCTTCCGCGACGACGGCGCCGGTCTGAACCTCAGCCGCATTGCCGAGCGTGCCTACGCCCTCGGCCTGGTGCCGGCGGGCCAGCCGGTCTCGCCCGAGCAGGCTGCCGAACTGATCTTCCACCCAGGCTTCTCCACCGCGACGCAGGTGTCGGAACTGGCCGGCCGCGGCATCGGCATGGACGTGGTGCGCGCTGACGTGGCGGCCCTGGGCGGCCGCATCGAGACGCAAAGCAATCCGGGGCAGGGCACCACCTTCAAACTGGTGCTGCCGCTGACCACCGCCGTGACCCACGTGGTGATGATGCGCGCCGGCGAGCTGTCGATGGGCGTGCCGTCCAACCTGGTGGAGCTGGTGCAGCGCGTCGGCGCCCCCGAGCTGGAGGCGGCCTACGCCAGCGGCCGCTATGCCTTCGGCGGCGAGCAGCTGCCTTTCTTCTGGTCGGGCGCCCTGCTGCAGTCTTCGGCGCGCAGCGAGCGCCAACTGGGCCGCGCCAACACGGTGGCGGTGGTGCGCAGTGCGGCGCAGCGCGTCGCCCTGCACGTGGACGAAGTGCTGGGCAACCAGGAAGTCGTGGTCAAGAACCTGGGGCCCCAGCTCTCGCGCCTGCCCGGCATGGCCGGCATCTCGGTGCTGGCCTCGGGCGCGGTGGCTCTGATCTACAACCCGGTGGCCCTGGCCGCCGTGCACGGCGAGCAGGCACGCCAGCTGCAGACCCACGCGCACTTGGCCAGCCAGGCCGAAGCAGGAGCAGACGTTCCGGCCGCACCGGTGATGCTCGAACCCGCTGTGCCGCAGGTGCCGCTGGTGCTGGTGGTGGACGACTCCATCACCGTGCGCCGTGTCACGCAGCGCCTGCTGCAGCGCGAAGGCTATCGCGTGGCGCTGGCGGCCGACGGCCTGCAGGCGCTGGAACGCCTGCAGGAAGAGCGCCCGGCGCTGGTGCTGTCGGACATCGAGATGCCGCGCATGGACGGCTTCGACCTGGCGCGCAACATCCGCGCCGACGAGGCACTGGCCGACCTGCCGATCATCATGATCACCTCGCGCATCGCCGAAAAGCATCGCGAGCATGCCAAGCAGCTGGGCGTGAACCACTACCTGGGCAAGCCCTATTCGGAAGAAGAGCTGCTGCGACTGGTGCGCAGCTACACCATGGCCGAAGCGCAGCAACTGGAAGCCTGAGCCTTCTCTCCAAGGCCGCAAGGCCAGAGCGCCCGCCGCAGCCGCAACTGCGCCGGGCGCTTATTTTTTTCCCCGGGGCGCCCTGGGAGTCCTGGCGCCGGCGGCGCCTTCCTTCACCACCGCGTAGCGCTGCAGAGTCCGCTCGCGCGCTTCGCCGTGATCGACGATGGGATGCGGGTAGGTTTCGCCCAGGCGGACGCCGGCGGCCTCCAACTCCATCGGCGTGGCCAGCCAGGGGGCGTGGATCGAGGTGTTCGAGAGCGGGGCCAGCTGCGGCAGGTAGCGTCGGATGAACTTGCCGTCAGGGTCGAATCGCTCGCTCTGCGTCACCGGGTTGAAGATGCGAAACCAGGGCTGCGCATCGCAGCCGCTGCCGCTGGCCCATTGCCAGCCGCCGTTGTTGGAGGCCAGTTCGAAATCGTTGAGATGGCGCGCAAACCAGGCCTCGCCGCGGCGCCAGTCCAGTCCCAGGTCCTTGCAAAGAAAGCTGGCCACCAGCATGCGCAAGCGGTGGTGCATGTAGCCGCTCTGGCTGAGTTGCGCCATCGCCGCATCCACCAGCGGGTAGCCGGTGCGGCCTTCGCACCAGGCTTCGAACAGTGCGTCGGCATGCTTGCCGTGGTGCCAGGCGATCTTGTCGTACGCGGGCCGAAAGCTCTTGCCGGCCGCCAGCTGGGGGTGATGCGCCAACAGCTGGAAATGGAACTCGCGCCGGATCAGCTCGCCGAGCCAGCTGGCCGCGCCGCGGCTCCCGGCCTGCGCCAGCTGGTGCGCCGCGCCGGCCAGCGCGCGGATCGACACGGTGCCAAAGCGCAGGTGCACGCCCAGGTAGCTGGGGCCGCGAACGCCGGGGTAGTCGCGCGCCTCTTCATAGCGCTCGATACGCTTGTCGAAGAACTCCTCGAACAGGGCCGTGCCACCGCTGGCGCCAGTCGGGATCTCCCGCTCGCCCAGGTGGGTGGGTTCGAAGCCGAGTTCGGCCAGGGCGGGCACCGGCGCGCGCAGCACCTGCGGGGCACGGGCCAGCGCGTCGAGGTAGCGCTCCACCGGGTAGGGCTTGAGGTAGAAGTCGCTCAGCTTGGCCAGCCAGGCGCGCTTGTAGGACGCGAACTCGGAAAAAACCTGGCCGGTGGGCGTCAGCAACTCGTCGCGCTCGAAGATGGCGCGGTCCTTGTAGCCGTGGAAGGTGATGCCCGCATTGGCCAGGGCGCCCAACACCTGGGCGTCGCGCGCCAGCGCGGCGGGCTCGTCGTCGCGGTTGGCAAATACCGCCTGCACGCGCAACTGCTGCGCCAGGCGGGGAATCTCGTCCTGCGCCAGGGCGTGGCGCACGACCAGCTCGCCGCCGCGCGCGTGCAGTTCGTCCGCCAGCTCCGTCAATGACGCGCGGATGAACGCCACCCGCCGGTCCGCGCGCGGCAGCCCATCGAGGATGGCCGTGTCGAAGACGAAGGCGCACACCACCTCGCGGCAACTGCGCAGCGCGTGATAGAGCGCTGCGTTGTCCGTCACGCGCAGGTCGCGCCGAAACCACACCAGCCCACGGGGATATGTTTTGTCGACGGCCAGTAAAATCGGCGGCATGTCGACCGATTCTGCCCGCATGAACCTCACGCATCACTTTCTGATCGCGATGCCGGGGCTGCGGGACGAGGCCTTCGCCGGCAGCGTCATCTACCTGTGCGAGCACAGCGAGCGCGGCGCCCTGGGGCTGGTGATCAACAAGCCCAGCGACATCAATCTGCGGGCCCTGTTCGAGAAGGTCGAGCTGCCCACCAACCAGGCCGGGATCGGCGACGAGCCGGTGTTCCAGGGCGGCCCGGTGAAGACCGAGCGCGGCTTCGTGCTGCACGAGCCGGTATTTGCCAACCCGCCGGAAAACACCGAGCCGGTCTATGCCTCGACCATGACCATCCCGGGCGGCCTGGAACTCACCACCTCGCGCGACGTGCTGGAGGCGCTGGCCACCGGCTCCGGCCCGCGCAAGGTGCTGGTCTCGCTCGGCTACGCGGCCTGGGGCGAGGGCCAGCTCGAATCGGAGCTGGCGGAAAACAGCTGGCTCACGGTGGACGCCGACCCGGCCGTCATCTTCGACACGCCGGTCGACCAGCGCTACAGCAAGGCGCTGTTGCTGCTCGGGCTGGAGGCCTGGAAGCTGTCGCCAGACGCGGGGCACGCCTGATGCGCGTTGCGGCGATGGCCACAGACGCTGTCCCATCCGTCCCGTCCCATTTTCAGAGCTTTCTGGCCTTCGACCTGGGAAAGAAGCGCACCGGCGTGGCCAGCGGCAACCGGATGCTGGGCGCCGCCACCCCGCAAGCCACCATCGCCGCCGAAGGCGATGCCCGTTTTGCCCAGGTGGAAAAGCGCATCCGCGAATGGCAGCCCGACGCCCTGGTCGTCGGCGTACCCTGTCACCCGGACGGCGCGCCGCACGAGATGACGCGCGCGGCCCAGCGCTTCGCGCGCCAGCTGGAAGGGCGCTTTCGCCTGCCGGTCTACCAGGTCGACGAGCGCTACAGCACCACCGAGGCGCTGGCCAACGGCGCCCGCGACCCCGATGCGGCTTCGGCCTGCATCATCCTCGAACAGTTTCTAAGGAGCCTTCCGTGAACCCGCAACTCCCCGATGCCGAGGCGCTCTACCAGGCGCTGCTCGCAGGTGTCAAAGCCCTGATGCGGCCGGCCACCAAGCTGGTTGGCGTTACCTCCGGCGGCGCCTGGCTGGTCGAGCGCCTGCAGCGCGACCTGGGCCTCGCCGGCGCGCCCGGCATCATTTCCTCGGCCATGCACCGCGACGACTTCGCGCGCCGCGGCCTGGCATCGAGCATCCAGACGGCGCTGCCCTTCGACGTGAATGGCGCCGACATCCTGATCCTGGACGACGTGCTCTACACCGGGCGCACCATCCGCGCAGTGCTCAACGAGCTGTTCGACTTCGGCCGTCCCGCTTCGGTGCGCCTGGCGGTGCTGGTGGACCGCGGCGGGCGCCAGTTGCCGGTGGCCGCCGACTTTGCCGCAGTCCGGCTCGAGCTGCCGGCCAGCCAGTCGCTGGCACTGGACCGCGACGCCCAGGGTGGCTTCGCGCTGAAGATCGAACAAGAAGGAGCGTGAGCGTGCTGTACAAGCGCAACCCGCAGCTCAACAAGAACGGCGAGCTGATCCACCTGCTGTCCATCGAGGGCCTGCCCAAGGACACCCTGATCCACATCCTGGACACGGCCGCCAACTTCACCAGCGTGAGCGACCGCGAGGTCAAGAAGGTGCCGCTCCTGCGCGGCAAGAGCGTGTTCAACCTGTTCTTCGAGAACTCGACACGCACCCGCACCACCTTCGAGATCGCGGCCAAGCGGCTGTCGGCCGACGTCATCAACCTGGACATCGCGCGCTCCTCGGCCAGCAAGGGCGAGTCGCTCCTGGACACCATCGCCAACCTGAGCGCGATGGCGGCCGACCTGTTCGTTGTGCGGCACAGCGAATCGGGCGCACCCTACCTGATCGCCCAGCATGTGGCGCCGCACGTGCACGTGGTGAACGCGGGCGACGGGCGGCATTCGCACCCGACGCAGGGGCTGCTCGACATGTACACGATCCGTCACTACAAGAAGGATTTTTCCAACTTGACGGTGGCGATCGTCGGCGACGTGCTGCATTCGCGCGTGGCGCGCTCCGACATCCACGCCCTCACCACGCTGGGCTGCGCCGAGGTGCGCGTGATCGGCCCCAAGACCCTGGTGCCGGCCGACATGGCGCCGATGGGCGTGCGCGTGTGCCACACGCTGGAAGAGGGCATCAAGGGCTGCGACGTCATCATCATGCTGCGCCTGCAGAACGAGCGCATGAGCGGCGCGCTGCTGCCCTCGTCGCAGGAATTCTTCAAGACCTACGGCCTGACGCCCGAGAAGCTTTCACACGCCAAGCCCGATTGCATCGTGATGCATCCAGGCCCGATCAACCGCGGCGTCGAGATCGACTCGGCTGTGGTCGATGGCCAGCAGAGCGTGATCCTGCCGCAGGTCACCTTCGGCATTGCGGTGCGCATGGCGGTGATGAGCATCGTGGCGGGGAACGAGGCATGAACGACAACAAGAACATCCTGATCAAGAACGGCCGCGTGATCGACCCGGCCACCGGCTTCGACGAGAAGGCCGACATCGCCATCGCCAACGGAAACATCGTTGCGCTGAAGGACATTCCCGCCGACTTCAACGCCGCGCAGACCATCGACGCCCAGGGCTGCATCGTCATGCCCGGCCTGGTCGACCTGGCAGCCCGCCTGCGCGAGCCCGGCTACGAGCACGAAGGCATGCTGGAAAGCGAAATGGCGGCGGCGGTGGCCGGCGGCGTGACCAGCCTGGTGTGCCCGCCCGACACCGACCCGGTGCTGGACGAGCCCGGCCTGGTCGAGATGCTCAAGTACCGCGCCGAGAAGCTCGATGGCGCGCGTCTCTTTCCGCTGGGCGCCATCACGCGCGGCCTGGCCGGCGAGATCCTCACCGAGATGGCCGAGCTCACCGAAGCCGGCTGTGTCGGCTTCGGCCAGGCCGAGGTGCCGCTGCCCAGCATCCAGGTGCTGCAGCGCGCGCTGCAGTACGCCAGCACCTTCGGCTACACGCTGTGGCTGCGCCCGCAGGACCGCGACCTGGGCAAGGGCGTGGCCGCCAGCGGCCCGCTGGCCACGCGGCTGGGCTTGTCGGGCGTGCCGGTGGCGGCGGAGACCATCGCCATCTTCACCATCGTCGAACTGATGCGCTCATCCGGGGCCAAGGTCCACCTGTGCCGGCTGTCGAGCGCGGCTGGCGTGGCGCTGGTGCGCGCCGCCAAGGCCGAAGGATTGCCGCTGAGCTGCGACGTCAGCATCAACTCGCTGCACCTCATCGACACCGACATCGGCTACTTCGACAGCCGCGCGCGCCTCAATCCGCCGCTGCGCCAGCAGCGCGACCGCGATGCGCTGTCGGCGGCGCTGGCCGACGGCACCATCGACGCGCTGGTGTCCGACCACACGCCGGTCGAGTCCGACGCCAAGACATTGCCCTTTGCCGAGAGCGAGGCCGGCGGCACCGGCCTCGAACTGCTGTTGCCGCTGGCCTTGCAGTGGGGCGAGCAGAGCGGCGCCGGCATCCGGCGCGCGCTCGAGACCGTCACCACGGCGCCGGCACGGCTGGTGCCTGCCGCCGGCAGCGCCTGCATCGCCGCCGGCCAGGCGGCCGACCTGTGCATCGTCGACCCGCAGCAGGAGTGGCAGGTGAACGACGAGGCGCTCAGGAGCCAGGGCAAGCACACGCCTTTTGCCGGCTATGCGCTGCGTGGCCGGGTGCGCACGACGCTGGTCGGCGGCCGCGTGGTCTTCCAAGCCTGAGGATGAAGCTGCTGGTCGTGTGCCGGAAGCTGCTGCGGGCCGTGATGCACGGGCTTGGCGGCTGGTGGACGATCCGCTTTTCCTTCCCGCGCATGAGCCCGGACGAGCGCTCGCAGGAAGTGCAGCGCTGGGCCCGCAGGATGCTGGAGATCTTCGGCGTCTCGCTGGTGGTGCAGGGCACGCCGCCTGTGCGGGGGCCGCTGCTGCTGGTCATCAACCACCTGTCCTGGCTCGATATCGTGGCCATCCACGCGGCCAGGCACGTGCGCTTCGTGGCCAAGTCGAACATCCGCAGCTGGCCGCTGATCGGCAGCCTGTCGACGGGTGGCGGCACGCTTTATATCGAGCGCGAGCGCCGGCGCGATGCCATGCGCCTGGTGCATCACATGGCCGATGCGCTGCGCGCGGGCGACCTGATCGGCGTGTTTCCCGAAGGCACCACCGGCGATGGCCACGCGCTGCTGCCCTTTCATGCCAACTTGTTGCAGGCGGCGATCTCGGCCGGCGCGCCGGTACAGCCAGCTGCGCTGCGCTTTGCCCTGCGCAGCAACGGCGAGACCAGCTTCGCGCCCAGCTACATCGGCGACGAGACCTTGTTCGATTCGGTCTGGCGCACCCTCAGCGCGCCGCCGCTCACGGCCTTCGTGCGCTTCGGCGAGCCGCAGGATTCGCGCGGCCGCGAGCGCCGCGCCTGGGCCATGGCGCTGCACACCGAGGTCGATGCGCTGCGTGCGCATACCTACCCCGACGGCCACCCGCACCGGCCGGCCTGAGCCGTCCTATGCTCGCGGTCATGCCTCCGGAAACCCGCGTGCACCACCTGGCCGACTTCGTGCGCCGGCACCCGCGCCTGTTTGTGCTGACCGGCGCCGGCTGCAGCACCGAATCGGGCATTCCCGACTACCGTGACCACAACGGCGACTGGAAGCGCGCGGCGCCCGTGACTTACCAGGCCTTCATGGGCAGCGAAGCCACGCGCCAGCGCTACTGGGCGCGCAGCCTGATCGGCTGGAAGGTGATCGGCCAGGCGCAGCCCGGCCCGGCGCACCATGCGCTGGCGCAGCTGGAAGCGGCCGGCCACGTGCGCCTTCTGCTGACGCAGAACGTCGACGGCCTGCACGACGCCGCCGGCAGCCGCGCCACCATCGACCTGCATGGCCGCATCGACACCGTCTGCTGCACCGCCTGCGGCGAGCGCACGCCGCGCGCACAGCTGCAAACCCGGCTGCTGGCCCGCAATCCGGACTGGGCGCAGCTGTCGGCCACGCGCGCGCCGGATGGCGACGCCGATCTGGACGGGCGCGATTTCTCCGGCTTCGAGATTCCGGCCTGCGAAAGCTGTGGCGGCATGCTCAAGCCCGACGTGGTCTTCTTCGGCGAAAGCGTGCCCCCGGCGCGCGTCGCCGCGGCCCGCGCCGCCTTGCAGGACGCCGACGCGCTGCTGGTGGCCGGCTCGTCGCTGATGGTCTATTCCGGTTTTCGCTTCGTGCAGGCGGCGGTCGCTGCAGGCAAACCGGTGGCGGCGGTGAACCTGGGGCGCACGCGGGCGGATGAGCTGCTCACGCTGAAGCTGCAGCAGCCAGTGGGGCAGGCGCTGTCGGCGCTGATGGCGCAGCTGTCGACGCTCGCCGCCTAGGCCTCGCTTTTTTCGCACCAGCACATGCGATCTGGCGCTGGCAGGCCAGCTACGACTGCTGACTCGCCATGTCATCATCATTTGGTGGTACCTGGCAGCGAAGTCTGATTGGTGCAACGGTTGGGCTACGTTTGCGACCAAAGGTGAAACAGCAAGTTACGATCCTCGGCGAGGGCCCGCCGCACTGGTGCCGGCGCGGATGCCTCGCTGTGATGAGGGGTAGCTTGAAATGAAGCGCTTCGCGTGGTCCGTCCTGATGGCGGCGGTGATCGGTGGCTTGGTGGCTTGCGGCGGCGGAGGCGACGACAACGGCTACGCGCAGACCGTCGGAGGCGAGGGCTATGTTCGGCCCGTCACCTTTGGCGAGTCGTTGGCGCCGGTCGTGCCGCAGACGCTCACGCTCGAGGTGGCCGTCAACGGCACGGTGGCGACGCCGGACGCCGAAGGGCAGCTCAGCCTGAAATCTGGCGACCTGGTCAGCATCACGCCCAACCAAAGCGTCGGCTGGATCACGGCGTCGCAGCCGGACGGCGCCATCAACGCGCTCGACGTGGACCCCAACCCCAGCAAATGGTCGGGGCGGATCGTCAATACGACCAGCGCTTTGGCGGTCTTCACCGTCAGCGCAACGGCCACGGCCGACGCGTCTCAGATCAAGAAGACCGCGTTCAGGGTGGCGGCGCCCAACGGTAGCTAGAAGCTGGAAGGAAGCGATCTGCGTGCGGGATGCGCAGGCGCTGGTTTGGTAAGCAGGGTCGCACACTCTCCATCATCGGCCAGAGCGGCGTTTCACATCAACGCTATTTCACCCGAACGGTGCCTTGAATGACGATCCCAGGCTCGACCGGCGGCACGGGCACATAAACGGGAGCAGGCGCATAGGCAGGGCCGGCCCCGTGGTGTGCGGGGCCTTTGCATTTGCGTTCCTCTTTGTATTCACCACTCTTCTCGAGCTTGCGCTCGACCTTGCAGTTGCCGTCCCAATACTCTTCCTTGTATTCGCGATTGCTGTACTTGCGCTTCCCGTGGCCACTTTCGTCTTTGTAAGGGTCGGCCGCGGCTACCAAGGGTGCAAAGAGGATGGCTGCTGCCAAGAGGGATATGGATGAGTTTTTCATGGTGTGCACTGAGAAACAGTCTCGGTCATCTGTCGGACAACTGTCCGCTACCAATCAAACGCCGATGCATCAACCGCCGTGCACTGCTGGACTGCAAAGATGGTCTAAACCCAAGGAGTCCGGGGTTGGTCTGCCGACATGCACAGACGGGCATGAAAAGCCCGCGCGGCGCGGGCTTCCGGTGGGCCCTGAACTCAGGCAGCCATGTAGGCTCACTGCATCCTGTAGGCCATGGCGACGATGAGCCAGTAGTACTGGTGCCCTCGACAGGAATCGAACCTGTATCTGAGTCTTAGGAGGACCCCGTTCTATCCATTGAACTACGAGGACTCGGGCGCCCTGGGACTTTAACAGTTCGGCCAAGGCCGCAGCATCTTGCGGGCCGGTGTCAGTCGTCGCCGGACGCCAGCGTGGCCAGTTGCGAATGCCGAATTCTCGTTTGCGCCAGCGCGCCGGCGCTTTCCAGGATCGGATAGGCGATCGAGCACAGGTGCGAATTGATGCGCTTGAGCTCGCTCAAGAGATCCAGATGCAGCGCGCTGGTCTCGATGCTTTGCGCCGTGTTGTCCTGCAGCCGCACGATGTGCCGGGCGGCGTAGTCGTGTTCGAGGTCGCGAAAACGCGCCTTTTCCTCCAGCAGCAGTTGCGCCTCGCGCACGTGGCCATCGAGAAAGACGCTCATGCCCAGCCGCAGGTTGGCGATCAGCCGCTCGTGCAGGTGCGCGATCTCGGCCATGCCGGCTTCGGAAAAACTGCGGTTCTTGCGGATCTTCTTGTCTTCCACCTGCTGCAGCACACGTTCGATGATGTCGCCGATCTGCTCCATGTTGATGGTGAAGGAGACGATGTCGGTCCAGCGCCGGCTCTCGCGCTCGGACAGCGCCTCGCGCGAGACCTGCGTCAGGTAGAACTTGATCGCGGTGTACAGGTCGTCGACCACGTCGTCCATGCGGCGCAGGCGCTCGGCCAGTGCCAGGTCGTTGTCGCGGATCACGGTGAGCGTTCCGCGCAGCATCGATTCGACCACGTCGGCCTGGTGCAACGCCTCGCGGGCGGCGCAGCTGATGGCCAGCGACGGTGTCTCCAGTGCCGCCGGATCGAGATGCTGCGGGCGCATGGTCGACGGGTCCTGCTTGGGCGCCGTGATCCAGCGGTCCAGCCAGCGGCCCGCCACGTTGGTGAAGGCGATGAAGAGCAGCGCGCGCCCCAGGTTGAACAGCAGGTGGAAGGCAATCACCTGCTCGCCCACGCCGAGCTTCATGTCCTGCAGCAGGACATGGATCCAGGGCAGCAGCGGCAGCACGATCAGGCAGCCCGCCAACTTGAAGGCCAGGCTGCCCACCGGCAGCCGCTTGGCGGCCGCGGGCGCGCCGGCGTTGGACAGCAGTGCCGTGATGCCGCTGCCGATGTTGGAGCCCAGCACCAGGCCGAAGGCCACCGTGGCCGGCACCAGCGCCTGGTCCGCCAGCTTGGCGGTCAGCAGCACGACCGCCAGGCTGGAGTAGGAGACGATGGTCAGCAGCGCGCCCACCAGCATGTCCACCAGGGCATCGTTGGGCATGGCCACCAGCAGTGCGCGCACCGCGGGCGATTCGGTCAGCGGCGCAGTGGCCAGGGTGATCAGGTGCAGTGCCAGCGTGATGAGCCCCAGGCCGATGATCACGTGGCCCACGCGCCCGGTGGTCGTTTTCTCGCGCGAGATGTAGAGCGCGACACCCGTGAAGATCAGCAGCGGCGACAGCCAGGACAGGTCGAAGGAGAAGGCCACGGCCATCACCGCGGTGCCGATCTCGGCGCCCAGCATCACCGCCAGCGCCGCGCCAGTGGCGATCAGCCCCTTGCCCAGGAAGGAAGCGACGAGCAGGTTGGTGGCGGTGCTGGACTGCACCAGGCTGGTGACGCCCAGCCCGGCCAGCACCGCGCGCACGCGGTTGCCGGCGCTGTGCGCGATCACGGTGCGCAGCCGCCCGCCGAGCAGGCGCAGCATGCCGGTGCGCACGATATGCGTGCCCCAGACCAGCAGGGACACCGCGGCCAGCAAATTCAGTAGATGGAGCATCGGCGTGAGAGGAAACGAATGGCGCGCGGCACGGCGCGAATCACACCCGCATCATGCATGCTTCAGTGGTTGCGCCAGCGCTGCACCATCGCCTGCTGGATTTTGCCGCTGAAATAGAAGCGCCGCGTGGTCGCGCCTTGTGGATCGGCGCCGATCACCACCGGGCTGTTGTTCTGGCCCACACCGCCGCTGATCGAGGCCGAGGCGGTCTGCTCGACGTTGTTCACCCACAGCCGTACCGCGCCGCTGCCATCGTAGGCGCCGACCAGAAAATAGGAGTCGGTGCCGTTGAAGGCCGACAAGGGCGCCGTCGCGTAGCTGTAGCTGCCGTTCACATAGACCCCGAAGCGCAGCTGCGTGGCGTATTGCTCCAGCGCGAAGCCACCCGTATCGCTCTTGGCCAGGATGGCCGCGGTGGAGCCGGAGGCCAGGTCGTCGAAGTTCACCACCGCCGTCACCAGGAAGCCGCCCGCGGCATCGTTGTCGGCGTCCCAGGTGCCCACGGACTGCCCGCCCGAAAATGCCATGCTGCCGCCGACGCGGTCCTCGTCGGAGGCCACGGACAGCAGCTCGAAGGCCGGCGTCGCACTGCCTTGGGCGATCGGGTAGGCGGTGCCGTTGCTGCGCCGATAGCTGAGCGGATAGCCCGCCTGCTGCGCGGTGTTGAGGTACATGAGCGAGGTGCTTTCCTGCACCAGCGCGCGCGCCGAAGTGGCCGCCGGGCTGGCACCGCGGTCGTAGTCGGAGGTGATGAAGTCGACGTCCTCGCGCAGGGCCGACAGGTAGAGCTCGCCCATGCTGGCCGGCGTGGTGTAGACGCCCGCGCCCAGGCCCAGCATCTTGGCCTGTATCAGCGCGCCGAACAGGCTGGGCATGCGGTATTCCAGCTCGACGCCGTGAAAGCCCAGGTTCTTGGTGGCGCGGATGTTGTTGCGGATGTCGGTCTGGATCAGGTTGTGGAAGCGGATGTGGTCGCGGATGCCGGCGAACTCGCTTTGCGCCAGCAGCGCCTTGGCGCGCACCAGGTGCTGATGGCGGTCCATGAAGGCGCGCAGCACCGCCGGCCGGCCGGCGCTGGCGTAGTTGCGGTCGCGGATCGAGCGCAGCACGCCCAGCATCAGTGTGTCGCTCGCGGCCGCGCTGCCGTAGGCCTCCTTGATTTCCAGGAAGAGCAGGCGGTTGCTCTGCTGCAGGCTGCTGTTGGCCAACGCCGCATCGAAGGTGCCGCGCGCCTCTTCGCTGTCGGTGTGCTCCACGTAGGCCACGCCGTTGGCGTGCAGGGTGACGTCGAGCTCGATCAGGTCGAAGTCGCGGGCCAGCGCCAGCGCCACCTCGGTCGTGGTCTCGGCGTTGCTGTTGCCGTAGCAGTTGTGGCAGGACAAGGCCACGATATTGCCCAGCGGCGAGACCGGCAGGGCGCGGCTGACGCCGTTCCAGTAGTTGCCGGCCTGCGCGTGGCCGAGAAGGCCGAGGCAAACGGCGCCGGCGGCGAGAACACGTGTCAGCAAGCGAGACGTGAATGTGAAGCTCTGCATGGCACTTTCCTTTGTCTTGTGATCGATCAAGAAAAAGCCGGCGGTGAGTGCGCCGACAACAGCAAGTGGCTGGCCAATTCCGCAAAACCGGCGCCACCGGCCTCGCGCGTGATGTAGCGCGGCATGTGGGGCAGGCGGTCGCGGAACTCGAGCACGTTGGCAACGCCCACCGAGAGCGGGAAGTAGCCGAACATCGGCGCGTCGTTGGGCGAGTCGCCGGCAAAGACGCATTGCCCTTGCTGCGCCGCGGCCTGCAGGTCGGTGCCGTAGCGCTCGGCCATCAGGAGGCGCGTCATGCTGAGCTTGTCGTAGTTGCCGAACCAGCCGTTGACGTGGATGGAGCTGATGCGCGCCGTCATGCCGGCCTCTTCCATGATCCGCGCAATGCGGTCCACGTCGGCGCGTGGGAGCGGCACCACGTCCTCGCGAAAGTCGATGGCCAGGTCGTACTGGCGGCAGAACTGGTCCGAGGCCGGCGCGCAGCCGGGTACCTCGCGCACGATGCGTTCGCGCACCCGCTCCATGCGGGCCGCGTTGTCGGCGCGCGCGCGCGCATCGAGGATGTGGCGGGTGCGCAGCTGCCCGCAGGCGTGGTCGTGCCACATGTAGAAGGCGCCGTTCTCGCCGATCACCGCGTCCACCGGCCACAGGCGCGCGATCTGGTCGCACCATCCTGCCGGGCGCCCGGTCACCGGAATGACGCGCAGGCCGGCGCGCTGCAGCGCTTCGAGCGCGGCATAGGCGGGCGCGCCGAGCTTGCCGGCCGTGGTGAGCGTGTCGTCGATGTCGGTGAAGACCGTGGCGACCTGCGCGCCCGGCAGCTGGTGAACGGGCTTCACGTCAGCTCCAGCAGCAGCGGTTGATGGTCCGAGGCGCGCGTCAGGCCATCGACCTCGAAGGCGCGCACCTGCGGCAGCAGGTCGGCGCTGGCGAAGATGAAGTCGCAGGCAAAGGCCTCGGGCCATTGCTCGCGGTCGTGCACCCCGGCGCTGTGCGGGTGGGGGCGCTCGCCGTGCAGGTGCCGCCAGGCGTCGGCCAGGGCCGGCACGCCGCTGCTGTCGAAAGGGGCGCCAAGGCGCGCATGCAGCGGGTCCTCGGGGCGGAAGTTGAAGTCGCCCGTGACCAGTGTGCGGGTGCTGGCGGGAAAGGCGTGATAGGGCGAATGCGAGGCGTCGCGCACCTGGCCACGCAGGGCGCGCAGGCAGTTCTCCTCGTGCCAGTGGCGCAGCGCCTCGATCTGGTCGCGCCGCTGCGCCGCCGAGTGGTATTCGAGATGGGTGGTCATCACCACCAGGGGGCCGATCGGCGTGTCGAGCGTGGCTTCGAGCAGCACGCGCGGCATGCTGATCGCACCGGGCTCCACCGGCCAGGGCAGCTGGCGCCGCAGCACGCGCAGCACCGGATAGCGCGACAGCAGCATGTTGCCGAAGCGCCGCCGGCCGCCGGGCCCGGCGACATCCACCCCCGGCGCCGCGATCGGCGTGAAGCCGGGCAACAGGCGGGCGAAGTCCTCGAACTGGTCTTCGCCCCGGCTTCCGGGCAGCGTGGCGAAGTTGGCCGCGACTTCCTGCAGGCACAGCACATCGAAGTCGCCCAGCCGGCGCGCATGCTCGACGATGCGCTCGGGCGAGACCACGCCGTCGACGCCGCGCGCCCACTGGATGTTCCAGCTTATGAGTTTCATGTCAGGTACTCGGCACCACGAAGTGAGCCGATACGGGGGTGGGTCATTTGATCCCCGCGCGCATGAAGGACTGGACGAACTGGCGCTGGAACAAGAGAAAGGCCAGCAGCAGCGGCGCCGAGGTCATCAGGGTGGCGGCGGTGATGATGGACCAGTCCACCCCCTGGTCGGTGGAAGAGAACACCTGCAGGCCCACAGTGAGCGGGCGCGACTCGACCGAGTTGGTGACGATCAGCGGCCACAGGAAGTTGTTCCAGTGCGTGCTGACCGACACCAGCGCAAAAGCCAGGTAGACCGGCTTGGCCAGCGGCACGTAGACCTTCCACAGGATCTGCAGCACGCCGGCGCCTTCCATCGTGGCCGCCTCGTCCAGTTCGCGCGGCACCGACTTGAAGGTCTGGCGCAACAGGAAGATGCCGAAGGCCGACGCGAAGTAGGGTAGGCCGATCGCCACGATGGTGTCGCGCAGGCCCAGCTTGTTCATCGTCGCGTAGTTCTCCACGATGAGGATGTCGGGCATCACCATCAGCTGCATCAGCACCAGCGCGAACACCAGGTCGCTGCCGCGAAAGCGAAAGCGCGCGAAGGCGTAGGCCGCGGTGGTCGACAACAGCAGTTGCGCGGCCAGGATCATCGTCACCAGGAGGAAGGTGTTGAGAAAGTAGCGCGCGAAGGGCGCGGCCTGCCAGGCGTTGACGAAGTTCTGCAGCGTCAGCGGCGCGTCGAGCGCCAGACGGGTGGCGAAGGCCGCGGGATGGAAGGCGGTCCAGACGGCATAGACCAGCGGCAGCAGCCACAAGAGGCCCAGCAGCCAGGCCGCGGCGGTCTCCAGCGTGCGCTGGCGCTGGCCGAAGGGGTCGATCGCTTGCGGGGTGCTCATTGGATCATTGGTAGTGCGTCCTGCGGTCCAGGATGCGGAACTTGACCAGGGCCACCAGCGCCAGCAGGGCCAGCAGCACCACGGTGAGCGCGGCCGCATAGGACGAATCCCAGAAGCCGAAGCCCACCTCGTAGATGTAGAAGAGCAGGAGCGAGCTGGCGTTGTCCGGCCCGCCCCGGGTCATCACCACGATGTGGTCGACCAGGCGGAAGGCGTTGATCAGCGCGTTGATCAGCACGAACAGCGTGGTGGGCATCAACAGCGGAAACTGCACGCGCCAGAAGTACTGCCAGCGCGACGCGCCTTCCAGGCCGGCGGCTTCGCCCAGGCTGGGCGAAATCTGCTGCAGTGCCGCCAGGTAGAAGATCATGAAGAAGCCGGCTTCTTTCCAGATGGCGACGGCCATCATGGCGCCCAGCACCGTGTCGGGGTTGCCCAGCCAGTTCTGCGAGGGCAGGCCGAGCGCCAGCGTCAGCTGCTCCAGCAGGCCGTATTGCGGCGTGTAGAAGAACAGCCAGATGTTGGCCACCGCGATCATCGGCAGCACCGTGGGGGTGAAGTAGGCCAGGCGCAGCAGGCCGCGGCCGGCCAGCCGGTCGTTGACCCACAGCGCCATGGCGATGGCCAGCGCGATCGAGACCGGGATGGTGCCCAGCGCGAACCACAGGTTGTTGGCGAGCGCCTTCCAGAACACCGGGTCGTCGACCATGAGCGCGTAGTTCTCCACCCCGACGAAGACCGCCGGGTTGGCGCCCTTGGGGGTGGAGTGGAAGCTGTGCCAGAGCGTCGCGACCGCCGGGTAGTGCGTGAAGGAAATCAGCAGCACCAGCGCCGGCAGCAGCAGCAGCCAGGGCGTTGCAGCGCGGGGAAGGCGGTCCACCGCGTGCTGCTCAGCGGCGCCAGCTGCGCAGGATGCGGTCGGATTCGCGCTGCGCGTCCTTCAGCGCATCTTGCGGCGACTTGCTGCCCGACAGCGCGGCCTGCAGGTTGTCGTTGAGCGCCTTGGTCACGCGCTGGTTGTCATGCGTGGACAGCTCGGCCACGCTGAACTTGAGCTGCTCGCGCGCCACTTCCGCGGCGGGCACTTCCTTCACGTACTTCTTCATCTCGGGCGTCTCCCAGGCGTCGGGTCGGGTGGCGACGTAGCCGGTGGCGATGCTCCATTGCGCGGCGCGTTGCGGCGCCGTGGCCCAGCGCACGAACTTGAGGGCGGCCTGCTGCTGCTCCGGCGTGGTCTTGTTGAAGACGTAGAAGTTGCCGCCGCCCGTCGGGCTGCCCGGATGCTTGGCCGCCGGCAGCATGCTCACGCCGAAGGGAAAGCTGGCGTTGGTGCGCACGTTGGTCAGGTTGCCGGTGGTGGTCCAGACCATCGCCGCCTTCTGCTCGAGAAAGTCCTTGGGCGTGGTGCCCCACTCGATCACGCCCTTGGGCATCACCTTGTGCTTGGCCGACAGGTCGACCCACCATTGCAGCGCCTCCACCGCGCCCGGCTTGTCGAAGAAGGTCTGGGTGCCGGCCGTGTTCATCAGGATGGTGTCGTTCGGCGTGGTCATGCCCTGGAAGATCCAGTAGGGAAAGCCGGTCGACGGAATCTTGATGCCCCACTGCGTGACGTTGCCGCTGGCGTCGAGCTTGGTCAGCTTCTTGGCATAGGCGACGGTTTCGTCCCAGTTGGCGGGGCCCTTTTCCGGATCAAGCCCGGCCTCCTTGAACAGCGCCTTGTTGTAGTACATGACGATGGTGGAGCGCTGGAACGGAATGCCCCAGGTCTTGCCGCCGGTCTGGCTGTTCTGCATGAAGCTGTCGTAGAAGCCGCCGATCCACTGCCTGTCCTGCGCCGTGGCGGCCAGGCCGTCGATCGGCACGATCGCACTCTCGTCGATCAGGGTGAACAGGTCGGTCGACAGCAACACCGCCAATGTCGGCGGCGTGCCGCTCTTGAAGGCGGTGAGTGCCTTGACCAGGCTGTCCTGGTAGGTGCCGGCGTAGACGGCGCTGAGCTTGACGTCCGGGTTCTCCTTCTCGAACTCGGCCACCATGGCGTCGATGGTCTTGGTGATGGGGCCGCCCACCGCCACCGGGTAGTACAGGCTGATCTCGATGGGCGGTGCGGCCAGCGCCGGCACGCCGCCCAGGGCGGCACTGGCGGCCAGTGCGACGACGCTCTTCAGCAGGACTCTGCGCATGATTTCTCCTTGATCGGGTTGAATTGGGAAGCGGAAGAAGGTGTGTGCTGGCCGCAGCCGTCGACGTGGCGCCGCAGGCCGCTGTGCGGATCGAAGAAGTACTGCTGTGCCTCGTCCCACTGCAGCCGGATGGCGTCGCCGGCTCGCAGGCTCAACTGGCCGGGCACGCGCACCAGCAGCGGCGCGTTGCCGATGCATGCGCCGACGATGGTGTCGGCGCCGAAGTACTCCACCGTCTGGATCACGGCCGGCGCGCCGTGCGCCGACAGGCGGATGTGCTCGGGCCGCAGGCCGAGGTGGAGCGCCTCGCCGCCGCGGCCCGGCAGCACCGCCACGTCGTGCGCGCCGGCAATCGCCAAGCCGGCGGCGGTCGGCTCGAGCGGCAGGATGTTCATCGGCGGCGTGCCGATGAAGCGCGCCGCGAACTCCGAAGCCGGCTGCGCGTAGAGCTCGGCCGGCGGCGCGTTCTGCTCGATGCGCCCATTGCGCAGCAGGATGACCTGGTCGGCCATGCTCATGGCCTCGGTCTGGTCGTGCGTCACGTAGATCATGGTGATGCCCAGCTGCTGCTGGAGCGCGCGGATCTCGCGGCGCATCTCCTGGCGCAGCTGCGCGTCGAGGTTGGACAGGGGTTCGTCCATCAGGCACAACGGCGTCTCGGCAATGATCGCGCGCCCCAGCGCCACGCGCTGCTGCTGCCCGCCCGAGAGCTGGCCGGGCCGGCGGTCCAGCAGATGGGCCAGGCCCAGCAGTTCCGACACGCGCTTCAGGCGCGCCTCGAAATGCTGGCTGGGCTCCTTGCGCACGCGCAGCCCGAACAGGATGTTTTCGCGAACGCTCAGGTGCGGAAACAGGGCGTAGGCCTGGAACACCATGGCGATGCGGCGCTGCGAGGGCGACAGCCGCGTGACGTCGCGCTCGCCGATGTGGATGCTGCCGGCGCTCGGCTGGTCCAGGCCTGCGATCAGGCGCAGGGTGGTCGACTTGCCGCAGCCGGAGGGGCCGAGCAGCACCGTGAAGTCGCCCGACCTGACGCTGAAATCGATCTCCTGCACGGCGTGGGTGCTGCCCCAGCTCTTGGTGATGCTCTTGAGCGCAACTGAAGTCATGTCATGTCTCGGGGGATGAGCCTTGTTGTTCTGAACGTTCCGTTACGCATGCGCCGCCGGCAAAAAGCGCCAAGTAGGGCATGCGTTTGTGGCGGCCGTGTGACTTGCGCTCATGCCTTTGCGCGGCCCTTCCTTGCGGCTGCCGCGGGCGCGGCCTCGGCGTCGTCCGCCAGCAGCAGTCGGGCGCCCGGCTCGTCGATCACCAGCTCGTTGATGAAGCCGCCGTGCAGCGCCGCGCGCACGCCGGCCACCTTGCCCTGGCCGGACACCACGCAGATCGAATGCTGCGCACGGCGAAAGCGGTCCAGGTCCGGGCCGCTGCTGCGCGCATTCAGCGGCACGTCGCGCCAGCTGCCGTCGCCGCGGAAGAACACGGTGGCGATGTCGCCGACCACCCCGTCCTTCTGGATCGCCTGCGCCTCCTGCTTGCTCAGGTAGCCGCTGGTGTGGACGTAGCTGCCGCTTTCCTTCACGCCGATGGAAAACAGGTTGATGGTCGCGCCTTCCTGCAAGCTTCGGATGGCGCGGATGCTGCGCTCGCGCCAGAGCGCGGTGCGGGTTTGCGCATAGTCGAAGAAGGCCGGCACCGGAAAGCCGTGGGCCCGCGCGCCGAAGTTCTGCGCGAAGCGCGACACCAGCGATCCGCCGAAGGAGTCGACGTAATCGTGGCCAGTGCCCGATCCGTTGAGCTGCACCACGTCGACGTCGCGCACCTGCCTTGGCACCAGGTGGTTGGCGATCTCGGCCACGGTCGTGCCCCAGGCCAGGCCGAGCACCGAAGCGGGCTGCACCAGCGTGCCCAGGTACGCGGCAGCGTGCGCGGCCACACGGCGCAAATTCTCCTGTGCCCCCGCGGAGTCGGCGACCGGCACCACCTGTACCCGTTGCAGCGAGAAGCGCGCCTTGATCGATTGCTCGAGGCCGCCCGACTGCTCCCCCGGGTCATGAATGCGGATCTCGACCAGGCCGTTTTCCATGGCGTAGGAAAGCAGCCGGGACACGGTGGCGCGCGAGGTGCCCATTTCCTCGGCGATGGCGGCCGTGGTCATGGACTGGAAGTAGTACAGCCGTGCAACACGCACGGCGAGGCTGGCGGTCTCCTGCTGTCGATTTGCGCTGGCCATCGAGGTTTCGTGGGTCTTGTGAACAAATGATCAATGTATATGAACGTTTGTACAGAGCCGCTTCCGCCGATGCAATGCGGGTCAACCCGCGCACAATGCTGCGCGTCGGGGCATGGCGCCGGCCGTGCCCTCCTTGATGCAGGAGGTGATTCACCATGCCGGAACGCAAGGACAACTGGGCCGCCGCCGAGCTCTACGAGCCCTACGTGGGCCGCTGGAGCCGCAAGGTGGCGCTGGAGTTTCTCGACTGGCTGCAACTGCCCTCGCACGCGCAGTGGCTGGATGTGGGCTGCGGCACCGGCGCGCTGGCGCAGGCCGTGCTGCACGTGGCGCGCCCGGCCTCGGTACTGGGCATCGATGCCTCGCCCGGCTTCATCGACTACGCGCGCGCCTGCACGCCCGACGCGCGCGCCCGCTTCGAGCTGGGCGATGCCCAGGCGTTGCCACTCGACGCGCACAGCGTCGACGTGGCCGTGTCGGGCCTGGTGATCAACTTCGTGCCCCAGCCCGAGCGCGCGCTGGCCGAGATGGCGCGTGTGGTGCGCCCCGGCGGCACGGTGGCGATCTACGTCTGGGACTACGCCGACGGCATGGAGCTGATGCGCTACTTCTGGGATGCGGCGCTCGAACTCATCCCGGCTGCGCACGATGTTGCGGAAGGCCGGCGCTTTCCCATGTGCCGGCCGGAGCCGCTGCTTTCGCTGTTTGCGCAAGCGGGGCTGGCGGACGTCGAGGTACGCGCCCTGGAGGTACCGACGCCCTTCCGCGATTTCGACGACTACTGGAAGCCCTTCCTGGGCGGCCAGGGTCCGGCACCTGGCTTTGTGATGGCGCTGCCCGAGGCCGATCGTGTGCGCCTGCGCGAACGCATCCGCGCGGCTTTGCCAACAGCTGCCGACGGCAGCATTGCGCTGCGCGCCCGGGCCTGGGGCGTGCGCGGTAGCCACCGCGCGCAGGCGATTGGTTGAATTGGCGCTTCAATGCTGGGCCTGATTACATCCTTCAGATGGCTTATTGACGGTTATTAGTACAAAGGTCAACATCTCTTGATTCGCGTTCACGTTCGCGTGTCGACTCACTTCGCCGGAAGGATGCGATGCAAGAAGAACAGCCAAAGAGGGTGTCCGAGCCATTGCTGCCGGCGACGTCCTGCCGCCGCTGCGGGGTGGCGCTCGCGCCGGGCGCGCACTTCTGTTCGAATTGCGGGGCGGGCGTGCCAGACGCTGCGGCCGAGGCCGCGCCAAGTGCCAGGACGTCGTTGTCCGGCACCGAGCGGCGGCAGATCACTCTTGTGTTCTGCGACGTCGTCGGGTCGACGGATCTGGCCGAGCGGCTCGATCCCGAAGACCTCACCAGCGTCATCGCCCAGTTCCACCGCGCGGTGGACGGCGCCATGGCGGAGTTCGACGGATTCGTTGCGCGCCACATGGGCGACGGCACGCTCACCTACTTCGGTTATCCGAATTCGCACGAGGACGATGCCGAGCGCGCACTTCGGGCCTCGCTGCGCGCGCTCGAAGCCGTCAGCGCCTTGCGGGTGGGGGACCAGCCGCTGCGCGCGCACATCGGCGTTGCCAGCGGCTTGGTGGTCGTGGGCGACATCATCGGCACCGGGCGGCCGATCGACATCGACGTCGCCGGTGCAACGCCCAATCTTGCGGCCCGCCTTCAGGGAGCGGCCTTGCCCGACGAAATTCTGGTCTGCGACACCACGCGGCGGCTGGCGGGCGAGCTTTTCGAATGGCGTGACCTCGGCCTGCAGGTGCTCAAGGGCATTGCCAAGCCGGTCCGCACGTGGCGGGTCATGGGCCAGCAGCCGGTGGGCAGCCGCTTCGATGCCATGCATCAAGGCGCCCTGTCTCCCTTGCTGGGGCGCGACCAGGCTATGGCGCAGCTGGAAGCGCAATGGCGTGAGGTGCTTCAAGAGCGCGGCCGCGTTGTCGTCATCGAAGGCGAAGCGGGCATCGGCAAGTCGCGCCTGGCGGCGCAGATGCTGGACCGGTTGCGCCCCGAGTCGCACACGCTGATCCGCTGCGCCAGCTCCTCCCATCGGCAGCACTCGCCGCTGCATCCGTGGATCCAGCAGCTGGAGCAGGCGGCCGGCTTCCAGCGGGACGACAGTCCGGCGGAGAAACTGATCAAACTGCAACGGACCTTGCCCGGGACGCCGGAACGCGACCTGCAACTGGTCGCCGAATTGCTGCTCGTCCCGACCGCCGGGCGCTTTCCCGTTCTTCAATTGGGCCCGCAGCGGCGCGCCGAACTGCAGATGGAGGCCGTGCTCAACGCGCTGGAGTTCTCTTCGCTGCGCGTGCCCCTGGTGGTGCTGTTCGAGGACGCGCACTGGAGCGACCTTTCATCGCGCGAACTGCTGGCACGCCTGGTGGAACGCTGCGCCAGGCTGCGCATCCTGCTGATGGTGACGGCGCGGCCCGAATTCACTCCGCCCTGGATCGCGCAGCCGCAGGTCGTGCGCCTGCCGCTTGCGCCGTTGAACGCAGGCGACAGCGCGCAGCTGGTGACGTGGATCTGCGCCGGTGCCAGCCCATCGCGCGAGGTGGTCGCCGACATCTTGGCGCGCAGCAACGGCATACCGCTCTATCTGGAGGAGCTCACCCGCTTCGTGGTCGAGTGCGAAGCCGATCGCTCGGCCGGCGCTTCGGTCCCGAGCTCATTGCAGGCGTCGCTGCAGGCGCGCCTGGATCGGCTGGGCGGCGCGCGTGAGATCGCCGAGGTTGCCGCATGCATCGGGCGTGAATTCCCGCGCCGCCTGCTGTCGCTGGCAACGAATCGCGAGCACGAGGACGTGGAGCATGCGCTGACCCAGTTGGTGGACGAGAGCCTGATCCTGTCGCGCGCCGGGGCCGACCAGGATGGCGAGGCCTTGGCCTTCCGCCATGTGCTGCTGCGCGATGTGGCCTATCACGGCATGGTGCGCGAGAGACGGCGTGCGCTGCACGAGCGCATTGCGCAGGTGCTGGAGGAGCACTTCCCCGAGCGCGTGTCGAATCAACCCGACCAGATGGCGCTCCACTGCGCCGAAGGCGGCATGCTGGCCAAGTCCGTGGGGCACTGGCTGCTGGCCGGCGTGCAAGCCATGCGGCGCTCCGCCATGACGGAGGCGCTGGTCTACCTGGCGCACGGCCTGGACGCGGTGCGGGAACTGCCCGATGGGCCGCCGCGCCAGAAGGTCGAACTGCAGCTGACCATCGCCAAGGGCCAGGCCCAGATCGCGACCCAGGGCTACGCGGTCCAGGGCACGCGCGAAACCTTCGAACAGGCCCGCAGGCTGTGTGGCGAACTGAACAACCCGCCGCAGCTTCTGTCGGTCTTGCACGGGCTGTGGACCCACGCCTTGATGACGGCCGACATGCTCGGCGCGCGCGAGCAGGCCCTGTCGCTGCTCGAGCGAGGAAAGCGTGAGGACGACCCCGTCTGGCTGCTGATGGGCCATCGCTTCTGCGGCGTCACCCATCACCCGATGGGCGCCTTCGCAGAGGCGGTTGCCTTCCTGCGCCGAGGACTCGAGCTCTATGAGCCTTCGCAGCGCGCCACCTACGGAACGGTCACTGTCGACGATCCCGAGATCGTCATGCTGACCTACCTGTCATGGGCCTTGATGTGCATGGGGCAGCTGGACGAAGCGCGCAGCTGCAGCGCCCGCGCGGTGGAAAAGGCACGCGCGCTGGCCCAGGTTTACAGCCTGTCGCACGCCCTGATCGGCGCGGCCTTCGTCGGACTGACGATCGAGGCGCCCGAGGCCGGCCTGCGCCGCCTCGACGAAGTGATGCCGCTGCTGGAAGAGCACGGCATTGCGTACTACGGCGCCGTCGGCCTGCTGTTCAAGGGGTGGTGTCTGGCGGCCCTCGGAGAGCATGCGCAAGCGCGCGAGGTGCTGGCCTCGGGCATGAAGGCCTATCGCGCCACCGGCAGCCGCCTCTATCTCTCCGGCTTCCTGCGCATGACGGCGGAATCGCTCGCGCGCGGCGGCAGGGACCATGCCGAGGCGGCCTGGGCCAGCCTGGAGGAAGCGCGCGCCGTCATGCAGGCAACGCGCCAGTTCTGGGACGAGGCGGAGGTTCACCGCCTGCAGGGCCAGTTGCTGCTCGAGCGCGGTGATCGGGCTGGTGCGATCGAACATCTGCGGCAGGCCCGCGATGTCGCGGATCGCCAGAGCGCCGGCCTGTGGCAACTGCGAACGGTCCATGACCTGGCGCAGCTGCATGTCCAGGACGGCGACCGGGCGGGCGCGCTGGAGCTCCTCGAACCGGTCTGCCAGCGCTTGGCCGGCCAATCCGCATTGCCAGACGTGGTGCGCGTGCGCACGTTGCTTGAAACGCTGCGCTAGGCTGAACATGGACCGTGCGCGCCGCCTCGAAGAGTCCTGGCGGCGTGCGCAGCGCGATGATTTCGACGTCCAGACGCTGCGCCTTCGCTGCCTGCGGGCTCTGCTCGCGTACCTATTTGCCAACCCGCCCCCCTGGGCCTACCGGTTGTTGCGCCGCTTCCTGCCGGCCGTGAAGATCTTCGGCTGGCGCTACCTGAGCATCCAGCCGTCGCCCAAGCGTGGCCGCGTGCTGCAATTTCTGCGGCGCTGCCTGGCCGACCTGCCACTGCCGGTCTGGCGCGGATGGGTGCTGCTGACGCGCGATGACGACGTGCGCGAAGTCCTGGCGAAGGACAAGGTCTTCACCGTACCCTGGGGCGACGATGTATGCCTGCTCAACGATGGCGAGCTGCCGGGAACGCCCTTCATCCTCGGCCTCGATACGCGCGATCCGATCGAGGCTTCGCTGTATCGCGAGGGACTGCACGACGTCATGCGCTCCTTCCGGCGCGACGACGTGGCGCGGCTGGTGGTGCCGCGCGCGGCCGCGCATGCGCGCGCCATCGTCGAGGGCGCTGCCGGGCGACCGCTGGATGCAATCCAGACGCTGTTCGTCGACGTGTTCATCGACACCTGCGAGCAGTACCTGGGCGTGCCGGTCCGGCCCGATCAACGCGGCGCCTTCTACCAGTGGACCGTGGCGGTCAGCGGCCTGCTGTTCGGGCCCCCGTTCGAGCGCGAGCGCGCGCTGGACACCGCGAAAGCGGGGGCCGCCCGGATTGCGCTGGTGATCGACATCGCCATCGACGCCACCATCCGCTACCTGGAGTCGGAGCCTGCCGACGCGCATCCGGACAACGTGATGGTGAGGCTCGCCAAGCGCCATATCGCCGACGAGCGCGACATGTCCTGGCTCACCATGCGGGCGATCATGATGGGCATGGTCACCGGCTCGGTGCCGACCAACGCCGTAGCGGCCGGGCACATTCTCGAAGTGCTGCTATCCCAGCCCGACGCCATGGAGCAGGCCCGCGCCGCCGCAGCCGGCGGAGACGACGACCAGCTGGCACGTTGCCTGTTCGAGGCAATGCGCTTTTGGCCACTCAACCCCGGTCCCTGGCGACGTTGCCACGACAGCTACGTGCTCGCGCGCGGCACGCGGCGCGAAAGGACGATCCGTCCAGGGACACTGATCCTGGCCAGCACCCAGTCCGCCATGCTGGACCCGCACAGCGTGCGCCGGCCGCTGCACTTCGATCCGGCGCGCGACCCCGCGGACTCGCTGCTGTTCGGCCACGCCCGCCACTGGTGCGTCGGCAAGTACATCGCGCAGGCGCAGATCACGCAGGCGTTCAAGCCCTTGCTGCTGCGCGGTCCGGTGCGGCGCGCGCCTGGCGCCGACGGGCGCATGCGCCGCCTTGGTCTTTTTCCGGAGCACTTGCTCGTCGTGTGAGCCGCGTCATGAAGCAGGCCTTCATCACCATCCTGATCCCCTTCGAATCTGCGCTGACAGCCGCGGTGGAAGCCTGCATCGATGCAAAGCTCGGGAACCCGCCGAACGCGGCCGTCCGGCGCGCGCTGGGCAAGCGCGGCATCGTGCATTTCATGAGCCTGCTGGTCGTGCCGGGGCCGGCGAGCCACCCCGCGCACCTGCTGCTCGAAGCATCGGCCGACGGCACGCGCGACGAGGCCATCGGCGCGATCGCCGCAGACCTGCGCGCGCCGATGTTGGCGGTTCTTGGAAGCGCCCAGCTGCCGGCGCCGCCGTCGCTGGAGGAACTGTTGCGCGGCCACGCCCGGTCGATCGGCCAGGCGTGGTGGGAGACGCTGGGCCTCGAATTTGCCGGTACGCCTGGCATGAGCGTGCGGCGCATCCGCATGGAAGACGCGTTGGCGCGCCGACTGGCTGCGATCCTGCAAGGCCTGCCGCACGCCCTGGCGCCCTATGCGCGCCTCGAGGTGGCCCGCAATCGCCTGTGGCGCGAGGGCCACTTCAAGTGGGCCTTCGAGCCCGAGTCGGCCGACTGTCTCGAGGGCGCGCCCGACAGCGGGATCACGCCCTATGTCACCGGCTTCTTCGGCGATGCCATCCCGGCCCGCCCCTTTGATCCTTTGCCGGCGCTGCGCACCGTCACCAAGATCGCGGCCGATGCCCTGGTGGCAATCGCATGGCCCGTTGTGCTGCTGGGAGTCGCGCTCTGGTGGGCGGCCGCGCGCTTCATGTCGACGATCGACGCGCTGCTGCTCGTGGGCGCCGTGGCGGCGCTGGTGGCTGCCGCCGTCGTGATCCGCCTGCGCCGCCTGGAACTGGCCAACACACCCGAAGACCACGAGCCCGGATCGCAGGAAGTCGAGACGGTGATGAGGCACGAGAGCCACGCGGTGCAGAACCTGCTGTTCTCGGTTTCCGGCGTGCAGGCTGGCCTGCTGCGCCGCAGTGCGCTGCGCCTCGCCTTCTTTTCGGTGGGGCTGGTCGGCTACTTCTGCCGGCCGGGCTTCCTGGGGGGCAACCGGGTCATCCACTTCGCGCGCTGGCTCGTGGTGCCGGGTACCAACCAGTTGGTGTTCCTGTCGAACTACGACGGCACCTGGCAGGGCTACGTGGGCGATTTCGTCATCAACACCGCGGGCGCCAAGGGCGTGACTTCGATCTGGAGCAATTGCCTGGGCTTTCCCCGCACGCTCGACCTGTTCGACGAGGGCGCCGCGGATCGCGACCGGCTCGTGCGGTGGGCGCGGCGCCAGCAGCGGCCCGTGCATTTCTGGTACAGCGCCTATCGGTGGCTCACGACCGATCGGATCCGCGCCAATGCGGCGATCCGGCAGGGGCTGGCGAATGCCTCGACCGCTCAGGACGCGCGCGATTGGCTGGCCTGCTTCGGCTCGATATCGGGGGCGCCTCAGCCGCTCGATGCCGACGAGATTCCGGCCCTGGCCTTCGGCGGGCTGTCCAGGCTGCGGCACGCCTGTGTCGCGGGCTTTCGCCTGCATGGCGATTCCTGGCGCGGCCGTGCCTGGTTGCGCGACATGCAGCCGCTGGTGAGTTATGGCGAGGAACCCAAGCGGCGGCAGGCGCTGGCCATCGGCCTGTCGGCGACCGGCCTGCGACGGCTCGGGCTGCACGATGCAGAGGATCTGTCGACCTTCCCGGTGGCGTACCAGCAGGGCATGGCGGCACCCGAGCGCGCGCGCGCCAACGGCGATGTCCAGGGGCAGGCGCCGCAGCACTGGCGCTGGGGTCTTGGCGAACGGGCCGTCGACGTGGTCGTCATGCTTTTTGCCGACGACCCGGCGGGCCTTGCGCTGCAGTTGGAGGCACTGCGCCTGTCGGCTGACCTGCGCGGCCACGCGGAAGTGCTGTTTCAGGAATTTCTTCCACTGCCGTCCAGCGGCCGGGCGGTGGAAGCCTTCGGCTTCGTCGACGGCGTGTCGCAGCCTGCGATGCGCGGCACGCGCCGGGCCGAGACCGTCGCGCCGCGCGACGTGATCGCCCCCGGCGAGATCGTACTGGGCTACCGCGACGAACTCGGCCGCTGTGGGCCCAGTTCGACCCTGCATGCTTCGCGCGATCCCGGACATCATCTGGGCGACGCGGGCGTCGACCCGTCGCGGCAGAGACCCTTGTTCAAGCCGGCGCCGGGCGCGTCGGCGCCTCGCGACTTCGGCCACAACGGCACCTTCCTGGTGGTGCGCGAACTGGAGCAGCACGTCGATGCGTTCAACGCCTGGATAGAAGCGCAGGCGCCAGGCCTGCGCGGCAACGATGTCCCTTTGTCCCTGCGCGAGCGCCGCGAGTGGCTGGCCGCCAAGCTGGTCGGGCGCTGGCGCGATGGCAGCTCGCTGCTGCGCTATCCGGAGCGGCCCGCGGGTGGCTGGTGGCCGCCCCACAAACACAAGCGGGTCGAGCCGGACAACGCCTTCCTCTATGGCCAGGAAGATCCGGCGGGCATGCGCTGTCCCATCGGCGCGCACATCCGTCGCGCCAATCCGCGCGACGGACTGGCGCTGGGCGCGGCCGAAACGGCGGCCGCGGTGCAGACGCACCGGCTGTTGCGGGTCGGGCGCTCGTATCGCACGCCGCAGGGCCGGCAAGGCCTCATGTTCATGTGCGTCAATGTCGACATCGAGCGGCAGTTCGAATTCGTGCAGCAACGCTGGATTCTCAATTCCTCGTTCGAAGCGCTGCGCGACGAGTCCGACGCGCTGCTCGGCAGAGGCGCCCGCGGTCTGAGCATTCCCGGTTGTCCGGCGCGTCGGCCTGCAGGCATGCAGGACTTCGTCACGATGCGTGGTGGCGGCTACTTCTTCCTGCCATCGCGCGCCGCCCTGCAGGTGCTGGCGCTGGCGCAATGAGGTGGAGCGATCACCCGGGCAGCCGCAGTTCGATCTGCCTGCGGATGCCCTTCATCGCGCTTTCCGACAGCACCCAGCCGGAGGGGTAGACCGCGTCGACCAGCAGGTCAATGCGGCGCACCGGCGCATCCGCCACCCAGTGCATGAAGGGACCGCAGGGTGCCGTCGCCTTGCCGGGTGCGGGCAGCGCCAGGCGTTCCCACAGCACGGCGGCGTCGTTCGCCAGATCGGCGTCCGCGGCGCGCATGTGGGCCGTGCGCGTCTGGTAGAGGGTCAAGGGCGACGACAGCAGCGAAGGCACCAGCCGCAACGGTCCGCCGTCGCGCGGCCGGGCCGGGTCGCGCGCATCGGGCGGGTTGCACGCGTCGTCGGCGGGGGGCGTGCGCTCGGCGTCGAAACGGTCTTCATTGCGAATCGAGATCACGACGGGCCGCAGTCGCGTGCGCAGCTTCTCGAGCTTGTCCGGCAGCTCGGGGTCGGTGCTGGCGCAACGGCCGAACAGGCAGCGGCTGAGCACACGCACGATGTCCGCGCTGGTGGAGGTGGCACTGTCGTCGAAGTAGCCGCCGTCTTGCAGGCGGGCGCGAAGGCGCGGCTTGACATCGTCGGGCGTCTTGCGGATGCAGGCGCGACCGTAGAGTGCGCCGACCGGATTGGTGTAAGGGAAGCGCGAGCTGTTGTGCGAGGCAGTGCTCAGGCGAATGTCCGAGTCCAGCATGTCCAGCACGTCGCAGGCGCCGGGGAAGGAGCCGATGTCGATCGCCACGTCGCTCTGGATCCAGCGCTCGCCGCTTTCGACCCGCGTCACGGTGAGGAACAGATGGGGCCGGCGCTCGCCTTGCGCCGGCGCAGACAGTCCCGACGCCATGTGCCGCACCGGCGTCTCCATCAATCCTTCGAACCAATGCGAGCGCCCCAGCAGGCGGCATCCGGGACTTTCGCAAAACAGGGTGGTCGGCAGCACGCTGCCCAGCGCATCCTCGAACAGGGCGGCGCCGAGCAGCTGAGTCCAGAGGTCGGTGGCGCCGAAGCGGTCGATGCAGTCGTTGAGCGCGCGGATGCTGCCCTTGGCCTCGAGGTCGCAGGCCCGGAACACGGCAATGCCGAGTGCTCCGCCGGACACCGCCGAGAGGGAAAAGGTGCGCTTGTCGAAGTCCGGATCGAGCGCCTTCATCCTGGACAGCACCGAGGCGCTCCAGTACGCGGAGCGAATGCCGCCTCCTTCGGCCGACACGATGTACACGGCAAAGGGAGCGTCGCCGGGCGGCGGGGCGTCGGCCAGCCCCTTGAGCCAGGCGACCGCGGCTTGTTCCAGCGTGGGCCGCTCGGGCAGCGCGCGCGGCAGCGGCGGCCCGTCGCGAAGCTTGAGGACGGCTCCGATCGCTACCAGCGCGAACACCGTGGCCCAGATCACACCGCGTGTCGGCGTTTCGCGGCGGTACAGCCAGCAAGCCAGGGCGACGCAGGGCAGCCCTAGCGCGATCGTCCAGAGGAACTGGGAGAGGGCGGAAAAGTCCGTGCCTCCGGACGGGTGCACGCCGGCAAGAATGCGATGCGACTCGTCCAGGTCGAAGTAGCCGATGAGCGCGCCGAGCACGAACAGGCCAAGCAGGTACGGGGCCGCGCGGCGGCGCGACTGATAGGCCACCCAGCCGAGGATGCCCGCCCACACCGCCAGGCCGCTCGCGACGACGGCCAGCGCCAGCGGAGGCGTCCAGCCGATCAGGCCGGCGAATCGGCTCAGCAGGAACAGCGCCGGCGGCACCCAGGCGACCCACAGGGGCAGGGCGCCCATGTCGGCGCGTGCCTGCTTGGCGTTGATCGTGGCGCTGTAGTAGGCCATGGTCGTGTCGCGGCGCCGGTAAGCGACGGCCACCAGAAAGAGCAGCGCCAGCAATCCGTCGATTGCCAGAAAGGCGACCAGCCAGCCGATGGCCGGCGTGCCGGCCGGCTGGTCGCGGATGGTCTGGGCAACCGCGACGCCGACAAGGCCGAAGGGCAGCGCGCCAAGAATGCGGCACCACCACTTCGCGAAGCGGTCCGAGGCGTCGCTCCCGCCCTCGCGCCCCGGCATGGCCAGGCGCAGGATCAGGCGCGCCCACAGCCAGGAGCCATAGGCCAGCAACCACAGTGCCGCTGCCGTGATGACGAGGCCCCAGGCGCTGCGCCAGGGCGGGCCGTGCATGTCGCGCGGGTCGACCGCCTGCCGCAGCAAGGCGTCGCGAGTCTGGTCCATCACCAGCACCAGGGCGCCGAAGACCAGCAGGACCGCCATCGCGTACTTGGTGCGCCACAGCATGTCGGCGATGTCGGCACGCATCCTGGCGCGCGGGCCGGCGGCCAGGTCGGATGGATCAACCGCGAAATACCAGTGGGCAAACCACAGCACGGCGAACACGGCGAGCAGCACCCAGGACGCGATCTTGGCGACGCCGACGAGGTGCATGGCCTGCGCCCAGGCGGGGTCCGCCACCAGCCCGCAGATCAGCGCGAGCGCCAGCGCATTGCTCAGCAGGGTGAGCACGAACGAGGCCAGAGCCAGCAGGTCGAAGACCTGCAACGTCGCTTGCGAGCCCGGCCCCTGCGCCACCCCCTGGTCCAGCGTGATCAGGTAGTGCACGCGCTCGCCGAAGGCCAGCAGGCCGATCAGCACGGCGGGCGCCAGCAGCGCAGCCTCCAGCACAAGGAAGGCCACGGCGCGTGGTAGAAGACCGTCGGCGCTCCACACCTGCAGGATGCCGGCGCGTTCTTCCGCACTCCCGCTCAGCTCGAAGTGGTAGACCGAACCGGATGCCAGCCGCGTCGGATCGACGGCGACCATCGCCACTGCAACGGCCAGCGCCACCAGGGTGGCCAGCCCCAGCAGCTTGCCTACCGAGTGGTCATCCAGCGTGTGCGTGCGGACGCCGCGAAGCATCTGCCGCAAGGCCGACAAAGGGGAAGTGACCATGGTGCCTCCTCCGACAGGCGCATGGTACGTCGACCTTCTTCGACAGAGCCATAGCGCTTATGGGCGGCTGGCGCGCCCTGTCCTTCAGTCGTACTTGATCGTATAGATCAGGTCCGCCCCGTAGTGCTCCCCCGCCTGCCCGCGCAGGGTCAGGCGCTGCGTCAGGTCGTAGAAGATGTAGAACGTGCCCAGGGTGCCGGCCAGGCTGCGCTCGTAGGTGACGTAGAAGTCCTTCGACAGGCGCTTGCCCAAGGTGACGGCGGATTCCTGCACTTCGCCGTTGGAGCTCGGGCCCTTGAAGCCGATCTCGTCCAGGCCGAAGCGGCTGGCCATGTTGCCGCCGCTGGAGTCGGCGCCCAGCTTGCCGAGCAGGGCCAGCGCCGCCTGCTGCATCAGGATGGCCTCGCCGCCATTGGCCGCCGAGGCGCGGCCCAGCATGACCCACGACAGGGTCTCGGCATCCGACAGCGGCGGCTCGGAATAGAGCTTGACGCGCGGCGCGTTGGCGGTGCCGGAGATCTGCACGCCGGCACGCTGCGCGATGTTGGGCCGGATCGCCAGCACATCCAGCTGCGGGTTCTCTGCCGGACCATTGAAGCGCGCGATGCCGGTTTCCACGTCGAGCTGCTGTCCGTAGGCGCGGTAGACGCCGCGCACCGTGCGCACCTCGCCCGTCACGCGCGGCGGGTTGCCGGCGCCGCTGGCGCTGATCTCGAGCTCGCCCGCCAGCCGGGTGGTGATGCCGTGCCCCTGCACCGCGAAATCGTCGCCCAGGTCGAGCGACAGGCGCACATCGAGCGGCTTGGCGGTGCTGGGCTGGGTGACCTTCTGCTCTTCGCTTTCTTCCTGCTCGCGCCGCTTGGCCGCCGCTTCCGCCTCGGCGCGGGCCTTGGCCTTGGACTGCACCACCACGTCAGGGCCCAGGCTGGGCGCGGTCTCGGCCGGCAGGATGATGACGCCGCGGTCGGTGCGCAGCTTGCCGCGCAGCTGAATCTGGCCCTCATCCAGCCTGGCCTGCAGGTCGCCCGACAAGGTCACCTGCCGGTCGCTGCGCACCAGCACCCGCAGGCTGCGCACTTCGCCGCGCATGTCCATGCGGATGCCGCTGGTGCCCGCGGGTGCGGCCTCGCCCCAGCTGGCATCGCCGCGCAGGCTGAAGCTGCCGCCGTCGCTGCCGGCTTCGCTGGCGCGGGTGCTCAGGTTGCCGCTCCGGCCCGGAATGCGAACCTTGCTGCCGCGTCCGCCCTTGAGCGTGAACTCCTGCAGCGCGAGCCGGTTGCCCAACAGGCTGGCGCGCAGCCGGCCGTCCTTCAGGTCGATCCCCTCCACCGCGGCGCGCAGCGAGAGCTGGTCGGCCGCCAGTTGCCCGTTCCAGCGCGGCGCCTTGCGGCTGCCGGAGAGCGCCACCTTGGCATCCAGGGTGCCGCCGATGCGCCAGCCCGGCGGCGCCAGGATGGACCACACGCCCAACTGCGGCAGGCTGGCCTGCACGTTGCCGGCCAATGGCGCATCGTCCGGCCAGCTCCAGCCGCCGGCGGCCTGCGCCAGCTGCGTCGATGCCTCGGCCAACACCCGGCCAGCGCGCTCGCTGTCCCAAACCAGGCTGGCGCGCAGCTGCTGGCCCTCCGCATCGACTTGCAGCACGGCCTGGCGCAGTCCGGCCGGCGTGCCGGAGGCATCGCGGCCGTCGGCGCCGGCATCGGTCGTGATCTCGCTGGCGGTGCCGGTGCCTGTGCTGCGCAGCTTGCGCACCATGGCGGCCTCGCCGGCTTGCACGCGGATGTCGCCGCTGGCGCGCGCCAGGCGGACCTTGGCGCGCAGCTGGTCGCTGGCATCGACGTCCCAGTCGCCCTCGAACACCAGGTCGCCGCTCACGCCCATGTCGCGCAAGGTGCCGGGCCCGAGGGCCTGGGCCCAGGCCAGGGGCAGGCCCTGCAGGCGCCCCTTGGACTGCAGGCGCACCGCGCGCCTGTCGGGCGGGCCGCTCTGGCTGAAGCCGGTGGGTTCCCAATCGACGCGCATCGTGCCGGGCACCGGGCCCGTCAGCGTCGCCGCGCCGCCGCTGCCATCGACCTGCAGCGCGCTGGCGTTGCTGCTGCGGATGGTGGCCGTCAGTGGCCGTTGCAGTTCCAGGCTCCAGGGCGCGGGCGGTTTGCTGGTGTTGGGGCGCAGCTGGGCGCGCAGGCTGGCGATCTCGGCACGCCACTGGCGGGTCCGTTCCAGGCCGCCGCTGCCCTGCAGCTTCAGCGTGATCTGCTGCTGGGCCGACAGTGCCTCGCCGTCCAGTTCCAGCCTGGCACGCGCCAGGCTGCCATCGAGTTCGGCGCGCAGGCCGCGCAGTTGCCAATCCGGCTCGCCGTCGCTGCCGCCATTGCCGTTTTTCTTCTGGCGCAGCGCCAGGCGCGGCACACCGAGGCTGGCTTTCAGCGTGGGTTCGGCGCTGCCGCGCGCAGCCGGGATCTCGGGCGCCGCCAGGCGCTGCTGCAGGGTCTGCCAACCGCCGGTCCAATGGGCGTCGAGCGTGGCGTTGCCTTGCAGCGCCATGCCGCCGAAGACCTTCTCCAGGCCCGGCAGTCGTTCGATCCATAGCTGCAGGGCCGCCATGTCGGCCAGCTGCGTCTTGAGTTGGCCCTTGCCCTTGGCCGGCGCCATGTCGGCCTGCAGCTGGGCTTGCGCGCCCGGCAGCTTCAATTGCAGGCGGCCTTCGCCGGATTGTTCGGCCGGGCGGGCCCGCAGTTGGCCTTCCAACTCTGCACCCGCAGCCTGCACGCGCAGGCTTTGCAGGATCAGCAGCGGTTCTTGCCATTGGCCGCGCGCTGTCACGCGGTCGATGCGCAGGCCTTCCAGTGCGTCGCGCGCCGCGGCGGCGCCGGCGCCGCCCTGGGCCTTGAGATCGAGCGCGAAGTCGATGCGGCCGCCTTCGCGCTGCTCGGCACTGAGCTGGCCGTTGATCGGCGCGCCGGCCAGCTGCGTGTGCAACTCGCCCGGGTGCACACCGCGCACGTCGGCCTTGGCCTTCCAGGGCTCGGGTGCGGGGCGCCAATTGCCGCTGGCCTCGATGCGGCCGCCGCCGGCATGCACTTGCGCCTGCGGCAAGGTCCATGCGTGGCCGTCGAACAGCGCGCGGGCCTGCACCTTCTCGATCGGCAGCTTGCCTTCGTCCCATGGGCCGGGCACGCCATTGCGCAGATCGATGCTGCCTTGCCAGGCCAGGGCGCCGACGGCGCTGTCGGGTCCGGCATGCACTTCGCCGGTGAGCTGCGTGACGGGGGCCTCGCGCAGCAGGCGCGCGAGGTCGACGTTGCGCAGTAGCGCGTCGGCAGACAGCACCGGTTGCGATTGCCAGGGCGCGATGGCAGCGCGCAGTTGCGCCTGCATCGGCGCCTCTGCGCTGTTGTCGGCCGGCGCCAGTTCGGCCTGCACGTCCAGCCGTGCGTCGGCGCCCGACAGCGTGCCCTTGGCCGAGGCCCAGGCCAGCACCTCGATGTTCCGGTCCTGGCCCATGGGTGCGCGCACGCGGCCGTCGACGCGTGCCTCCAGCGCCATCGGCGCCGCGCCCTGCAGCGCCACCTGGGCGCCGTAGTGGCCATCGGCCAGGTCCACGCCCTGCACGTCCAGCTGGTGCTGGCCGTCCTGGTAGCGGTAGCTGCCGGCCAGGCCGGTGGCTTCCACCACCGGCGGGCCGGCCCAGCGCAGGGTGTCGACGCGCAAAGGCAGCTCGATGTCCAGCGGAAGGACCAGCTGCTCGAGCGGCTCCAGCGGCTTCTCGTCCTTCTCCTTCGGCCCGCGTGGCTCGATGGCGATCAGCGCGGCATGCACCTCGCCCAGCTTCAGCTGGCGCCGTTGCCACAGCGCGGAAAGCTGCCAGCCGATGGTGGCATCCTTCACTTCCACGGCCAGCGTGTCGCTTTGCCAGCGCAGCGCGCCGATGCGCCCGCCGGCGCGCAGCGAGCCCGTGACCTCGCTCGTTTCCAGTGTCTGGCCGGCTGGCATGTAGCGCGCCACCTGGGTCAGCACGAAAGCCAGCGACTGGCTGGAACCCATCCACCACCACAGGCCGGCCAGCAGCAGGGCGACGGCGAGCAGCAGCGTGGCCAGGCTCCAGCCGATGCCGCGCAGCACGCGCCGTCCAAGTGGGCGCCCGGGCGCGGCGGCGCCATCCTGGCTGGCGGGGTCCTTGTCGTCTTTCTTGTTGCGCATCGTCGCCGCCATCAGAAGGTGAAGCCGAAGCGCAGGTGCAGGCGGAAGTCCTTCACGTCCACCCCATAGGCGATGTCGGCCTGCAGCGGACCGACCGGGCTGCGCCAGCGCACGCCCACGCCGGTGCCGACCTGCAGCTTGATCGCGCCGGGCTTGTCGGCCACGCCGCCGGCATCGACGAAGACCACGCCTTCGTAGTCGGTCAGCTTGCCCTCGCGCACGATGGGCTGCTGCCATTCGATGCTGGCCACGTTGAGGTAGCGGCCCGCGACGATCTGGTTCTGGTCGGTCACCACACCGATCTGCTGGTAGCTGTAGCCGCGCACCGTGGTGTCGCCGCCGGTCAGGAAGAGCTGGGGCTGCGGGATCTGCGCCTGGTCCTTGGCCGATACGGCGCCCAGTTCGGCGCGCAGCGCCAGCCGGGGGCGCCGCGCGGCGCCGCTGGGGGTGTCGGCCGAGCCCACCGGGAAGATGCCCAGCCAGCGGCCGTAGGCGCGCAGGTAGGGCAGGCGTTCGCCCAGCAGGGTGTAGCCGGCGCCCAGTTCCAGCCCCAGCCCGTTGCCGCGCGTGGGCATGGTGTTGCTGTCGAAGTAGCGGCCGGTCCAGCCCCAGTTGAAGCTCAGCGAACTGGCCGAGGGCGGCGGGTCGATGCCCTTGCTCAGCGAGTAGTCGTACTGCAGGAACAGGCTGCGGTCGATGCGGTCGCCCGACTTGTTCTGGCCCAGCCGCGCGCGGGCGCTGTCCACCGTGTAGCTGCCGGCGTTCTCTTCGCGCTTGAGCAGGCCGCTGGAGAACCAGCGCCAGCCGGAGTCGCGCGGCAGGCCGCTCCATTCGCTGCTGAGCAGCTTGGTGTTCTTGTCCAGCGACAGGCGCGAGACGGCGCGCCAGCCCAGCAGCGGGATGTCGTTGTGGATGTAGTCCAGAGAAATGCGCGGCCCGCTGTCGGAAGTGAAGCCCACACCGAGCACCACCTTCTGCAGCGGCGCCTCGCGCACCTGGGCAGTGACCGGCGCGGCCTGCGGATCGGCGCCGTCGTCGGTTTCCAGTGTGAGAAAGACGGAGTCGTAGTAGCCGCTGCTGGCCAGGCGCTGCTGAGCGTCCAGCAGCTGCTGCTGGTCGTAGTCGTGCCCGGTGGGCAGGCGTGCGATGCGGCGGGCGGCATCGGCGTCGTAGCGCTGGGCGCCGTTGATCTTCAAGGGCCCGAAGCGGTAGGCCGGCCCGGAGTCGTAGGCAATGGACAGTCGCGCGCTGGCCGCGTCGGCGTCGATGTCGGCCTGGCTCTTGGTCACGCTGGCCGTGGGATAGCGCTTGGCCGCCAGGCTGCGCAGGCCCTGGGACTTGGCGGCGTCCCAGCCCTCCTGCGTGAAGAGCTGGCCGGGCGGCAGCCGCCAGGCGGCGCGGATCGCATCGCGATGGGCCTGGTCGCGCGCATCCGATGCCACCGGTCCGCTGAAGTCGATCTGCACTGCGCTCACCCGCGTCGGCGGGCCGGGCGCCACGTCCAGCGTGATCTGGCGCGGCGCCTTCTCGCTGTCGGGCGTCTCGTGCAGTTCCAGGGTGAGGGTGGGCGTGAAGTAGCCCAGGGTGTTCAGGAGCTCGCGGGCGTTGGCTTCGGCCGCCACCATGAGGCGCGACACCTCGCTGGCCGCCAAGTCGTCGAGCTTGCGGTAGCGCTGCAGGTCCAGGTGCAGCTGCAGGTGCTCGCGCACCGCCTTGTCGGGCGAGCGCACCTCCAGGGTGAAGGCGTCGCGGGCGTCCTTGCGGGCGCCGTCGCTCGTGGCAAGCGGGGAGGCCCCGGCGCTCGCGCCCTCGTCCTCTTTTTTCGCAAGCAGGCCGCACCCCTGCAGCAGGAGCGCGAGCGAGAGAAAGAGGAGCGCCGGCCACCTGGCTGGCGCGCGAATGGAAACCGCCCTGAGCATTGGGCCCGATTCTGACATCGGCGCCGCACCGGCCGAGTCAACTGCGCGGCGCGCTCAGCCGGAGCGCAGCAACTTCCTCTTCAGCCGCCCCGGCCAGGAACTCATCTTCCAGACCGTGGTGAACAGGATCGGCGGCGTGACCATCTGCGCCACGCGCAGCAAGCGGTCGAAGCGGCGCGCATTCAGGAACATCGACGACGCCTGGTCGTCGCGGACCTTGCCGGCGTCGGGGCTGGTGTAGAAGTAGGCGGCCAGCGAGCGGCGCGGCCGGTCATCGGGCGGCTGCAAGGGCTCGGGATGGCCGTGAAAGCTCACGGCGCAGTGTGGCATCAGCAGGGTGTGGCCGAACTCCGGCGCCACCTTGGTCACGCACTGGTCGCGCTGCGCGCTCCACAGCTCGAGCATGCCGCCCCATTCGGGCTGCCAGCCCTTGTTGAGGTAAGTAATGAACACCATCTCGTTGCGCAACCCCAGGCAGCGGTGCAGCTTGAAGTCGCGGTGCACCGCGAAGGTGGCGCCCGTGCGGCTCTCGTGGGCGCCGCCGCCGTGGAGTTTGGGGTCGGGCAGCAGGTAGGGCACTTGCGTGACCGCCGACAGCCACTCGGTAAACCAGCCGGAGTGAATGGTGTCGAAGTACAGCTGCAACGCCGGACCCAGGGGTGGGCTCGTGGGGCTGCGGCGCGTCAGCTCGTAGCGGCTCTTGACGTCGACCCAGGGGATGGCGTCGAACTCCTCGGCGGCGAGTTCCAGCAGGCGAGGGTGGAACAGGCCTTCGATCACCAGGTGGGGAAAGGGCTGGGCGGCCTGCAAGCGTTGGCGCAGGGCATCGATGCGTTCGGCCCGGAAGAAGGCCCGATCGACCAACTCGGGCAGCGGCAGGCTCACACCGCGGATGGTGATGGTGTCCGTGGGCTTTGACGCCCTGGCCAGCGGGCGCATGTAGTCATGCGCCGGCATTTTTCGGGTCGATGTGTACACCTTGCTTGCCCTGACCTTGCAAACGAAATCGACCTCAAGCTTCGCACAAATTGCGAGAAATGAGTCAAAACGTTACATGTCTGGACGGCGTAGGTGCTTGCCTACGAGCGATGCGCTGGGTATAGGCCGATTGGCCGAGCCGGCATCGCGCAGCGGTTTCCCGCGCTATTTCGTCAAGAGCCGCATCGCGTCTTCCAGCCCGCGCAGGGTGAGCGGGAACATGCGGTTCGACATCAGCTGCTGGATCACGGCGATGCTCTGGCGGTACTGCCAGACGCCCTGCGGTTCGGGATTGATCCAGGCGAACTTGGGGAAGGTGTGCGTCAGGCGTTGCAGCCACTCGGCGCCGGCCTCTTCGTTGTTGTATTCGACGCTGCCACCGGGCTGCAGGATCTCGTAGGGGCTCATGGTCGCGTCGCCGACGAAGATGAGCTTGTAGTCCTTGTTGTACTTGCGCAGGATGTCCCAGGTGGCGAACTTCTCCGAGAAGCGACGCCGGTTGTTCTTCCACATGAAGTCGTAGACGCAGTTGTGGAAGTAATAGAACTCCAGGTGCTTGAACTCGGTCTTGACGGCCGAAAAGAGCTCTTCCACGCGGTGGATGTGCTCGTCCATGGTGCCGCCCACGTCCATCAGCAAGAGCACCTTGACGTTGTTGTGGCGCTCGGGGCGCATCTTGATGTCGAGGTAGCCGGCGTTGGCGGCGGTTTTGCTGATGGTCTCGTCCAGGTCCAGCTCGTCCTCGTGGCCTTCGCGCGCGAACTTGCGCAGCCGCCGCAGCGCAATCTTGATGTTGCGCGTGCCCAGCTCTTGCGTGTCGTCGTAGTCCTTGTAGGCGCGCTGGTCCCACACCTTCACGGCGCTCTTGTTCTTGCCGGCGCCGCCGATGCGGATGCCCTGCGGGTTGTAGCCGCCGTGGCCGAAAGGTGAAGTGCCGCCGGTGCCGATCCACTTGCTACCGCCCTCGTGGCGCTCCTTCTGCTCTTCGAAGCGCTTCTTCAGCGTCTCCATGAGCTCGTCCCAACCCATCTTCTCGATCTTGGCCTTTTCCTCGGCCGTGAATTCGCGCTCCAGCGTCTTGCGCAGCCAGTCGAGCGGCACTTCCTTGGTGAAGTCGGTCAGCAGCTCGATGCCTTTGAAGTAGGCAGAGAAGGCGCGGTCGAACTTGTCGAAGTGCTTCTCGTCCTTCACCAGCGCGGTGCGCGAGAGGTAGTAGAAGTCGTCCAGGCTGAAGGCGTCTTCGGAGTTGGGGCCGATCACGTCGGCCTGCAGCGCCTCCAGCAGGGTGAGGTATTCCTTGACCGAGACCGGCAGCTTGGCCGAGCGCAGGGTGTAGAAGAAATCGATGAGCATCTGGCGGCTCCTCTTTCGTGTTTCAGCGCGGCTTGTCCAGGAGGTACAGCAGTTGCGCCTTGACCTCGGGCCATTCGCCGGCGCGCAGGCTATACATCACCGTGTCGCGGATGGTGCCGTCGCGCCGCATCGCATGGCCGCGGATCACACCGTCCTTTTTCGCGCCCAGGCGCTCGATGGCGCGCTGCGAGGCATGGTTGAAATTGTCGGTGCGCCAGCCCACCACGTTGCAGCCGAGGGTATCGAAGGCATGCGAGAGCAGAAGCAGCTTGCAGGTGGTGTTGACGTGCGTGCGCTGGCAGCGCTGGGCGTACCAGGTGTAGCCGATCTCCAGGCGCTTCACCACCGGCAGGATGTCGTGGTAGCTGCTGGTGCCCAGAACAGCGCCGGTGGCTTCGTCGAGCACGGTGAAGGCAAAGCGGTTGCCGGCCTCGCGCATCTGCAGCGCGGTCTCGATGTAGGCGCGGGTGTCTTCGGGCTCGGGCACCGAAGTCACGCGAATCTTCCACAGCTCGCCATCGGCGGCCGCTTCGCGCAGGCCCTGCTCGTGCTCCAGAGTGAGCGGCACCAACGCCACGCCACGAGCCGAGAGGTTCACCGGTTCGACAAAAGCCATCGCTTCAAACCTTTGGATCGCCGTAGCGGCGGATGTACCAGCGGCGCGCCAACTGCACGCCGCCACCGCCGCCAAAGCCGATCAGCAGAATGCCGACCATGGATGCCGTGGAGTAGCCCGAGCCGCCGGCAAAGGCATCGAAACCCAGCAGCAGTCCCAGGTAGCGGCCGAGCATGGCGCCCAGAAAGAAGCCCAGGGCCTGTGAGGCGCCCAGCACCAACAGGCGGCGGGTGGGGTGCTCCGGCTTGCCCTTGTTGTTGTCCATCAGCGGTTGTGGCGCTGCATGAACACCAATTTTTCGAACAGCGTCACGTCCTGCTCGTTCTTGAGCAGCGCGCCCACCAGCGGCGGCACCGCCACCTTGTCGTCCTTGCTTTGCAAGGCTTCCAGCGGGATGTCTTCGGCCACCAGCAGCTTGAGCCAGTCGAGCAGCTCGGACGTCGATGGCTTCTTCTTCAGGCCGGGCAGGTTGCGCACGTCGTAGAAGGTCTTCATCGCCGATGCCAGCAGTTCCTGCTTGAGCCGGGGGAAGTGCACGGCCACGATGTCCTTCATCGTGTCGGCGTCCGGGAACTTGATGTAGTGGAAGAAGCAGCGGCGCAGAAAGGCGTCGGGCAGCTCCTTCTCGTTGTTGGAGGTGATGAACACCACCGGGCGATGCTTGGCGCGAACCAGCTCGCGCGTCTCGTAGCAATAGAACTCCATGCGGTCGAGCTCGCGCAAGAGGTCGTTCGGGAATTCGATGTCGGCCTTGTCGATCTCGTCGATCAAGAGTGCCACCGGCTCGTCGGCGGTGAAGGCCTGCCACAGCACGCCCTTGACGATGTAGTTGTGGATGTCCTTGACCCGCTCCGAACCTTCCACGTCCGCCAGCTGCGAATCGCGCAGGCGGCTCACCGCGTCATACTCATACAGGCCCTGCTGCGCCTTGGTGGTCGACTTGATGTGCCATTGCAGGAGCGGCACGCCCAACGCACTGGACACTTCTTCGGCCAGCATCGTCTTGCCGGTGCCGGGCTCGCCCTTGACGAGCAGGGGGCGCTTGAGCGTGATGGACGCGTTCACCGCGAGCATCAGATCCTGTGTGGCGACGTAGTTGTCGGAACCCTTGAATTTCATGGAAGGCTAGGCAGTGGAGTGGAGAAAGCAACACATTCGATCAAGGCTGCGGGCCCCGGGTGAGACCCGACTGGATGGCCGCTAGGGCCCCCATATAATCGAAAGCTGTTTGCCCTGAAAACCTGATATCTCCACGAGATTGTGCGCGCAAAATGAACAAGTTGTTGACCACGATGTTTGCCCTTGCTGTCGCTTGCGTGACGGTCTCGGCCCAGGCCCAGAAGGTGACGGGCAGTGTTGAAAACGGCGCCAAGAAGACGGCCATGTGCGTGGGCTGCCACGGCATCATCGGCTACCAGGCCAGCTTCCCCGAGATTCACAAGGTCCCGATGATCGCGGGCCAGAGCGCTACCTACATCTCGTCCGCGCTCGCTGCCTACAAGAACGGCGACCGCAAGCACCCCACCATGCGCGCCATTGCCGACTCGCTGACCGAGCAGGACATGGCAGACCTCGCCGCCTACTACGCCCAGCTCGGCATGAAGGACCAGGCCGCACTGCCTGCCACCCCCAAGACGCCCAACGAGACGGTGCAGGCCCTGATCACCCGCGACAAGGACAACAGCTGCACCAAGTGCCACGGCGCGAACTTCAGCACGCCCAACGACGGCACCGTGCCCAAGCTGGCCGGCCAGCACGCCGACTATCTGACGGTGGCACTGAAGTCCTACAAGGTCGACGGCCATGGCGTCGTGGGCCGCTCCAATGCGGTCATGGGCGGCCAGGCCAAGAAGTTCAGCAACGCCGAAATCAAGCAACTGGCCAGCTACATCGGCGGCCTGCCCGGCGACGTGAAGACGGTGCCCGAGTCGCGCTTTCATCGCGCCGACTGAGCGCCGACCGGCTCAGAAAAAGCCCGCTTGAACGCGGGCTTTTCTTTTGGCGCGAAGCTGCCGCCGCGCCGCGGAATTCACTCCGCCGGCAAGGCCCGTTCGACCAGTACCACCTGCGCCTGCCCCGCGGTGCGCTCGATGCGCGCTTCCACATGGAAGGCTTCGCGCAGCATGTCGCTGCGCAGCACCGCGCTCGGCACCCCATCGGCCAGCAGGCCGCGCGCGCCCAGCAGCACCAGGCGGTCGCAGCATCGGGCGGCGAGATTCAGGTCGTGCATCGCCAGGCAAACAATCGCGCCGCGTTCGCGCGCGGCCTGGCGCAGCGCCTGCAGCGCCAGCATCTGCCAGCGCAGGTCGAGCGCGCTGGTCGGTTCGTCCAACAGCATCAACGGGGTGCGGCGCACGAAGACCTGCGCCAGGCCCACCATCTGGCGCTGGCCGCCGGAAAGTTCGTCGAGGCGGCGCAGCGCCATCGGCAGCAGTTGCAGTTCGGCCAGCACCGCTTGCAGACGCGCTTCGCGCTCGCCGGCCGGAAGATCAGGGCAGGTCGCGCGCAGCGCGCCGGTGACCACCTCCAGCACACGCAAGGTCGAGGCCTGGGGCAGCGTCTGCGGCAGGTAGGCCACGTGGGCCAGGTGCTCATCGTGCCGGCAGTGCAGCAGATCCAGTCCGCCCAGCCGCGCATGGCCCTGAGCCGGCACCAGCTTGGCAATGGCGCGCAGCAGTGACGACTTGCCCACGCCGTTGGGGCCCAGCACGCCCACCAGGCTGCCCGGCGCCACGTCCGCCAGCGAGAGCTGCGACAAGACAGGGCGCCCGCCGTAGGCCACACCCAGCGCATCGATGCGGAATGTTGAGGCCGCGCTCATGACGAAGGCCTGCGGCGCAGCAGCAGCACGACGAACATCGGCACGCCGATCAGCGCGGTGACGATTCCCACCGGAAGGACGACGCCGGGCACCACGGTCTTGCTCAGCACCGAGGCGCCGGCGACCATCAGCGCGCCGGACAGCGCCGCGGCAGGCAGGAAGTGGCGGTGGTCCTCGCCCACCAGCAGACGAGCGACGTGCGGGCCGATCAGGCCGACGAATCCGATCGTGCCGACAAAGGACAGGGCCGTGGCCGCCAGCAGGCTGATGCGCAGCAGCACCAACAGGCGCAGCCGCTCGACGGCCAGGCCCAGGGCGCGCGCCTGTTCCTCACCCGCGCGCAGGGCCGTGAGCGTCCAGGCGTCGCGCGCGGCCCACACGCCGCACACGGCCAGCACCGCCGCCAGCATGCCGATCTTGGGGAAGGTGGCCCGGCCCAGGCTGCCCATGGTCCAGAACACGATCTGCTGCAGCGCGTTGCTGTCGGCGATGTACTGCAGCAGCCACAGCAGCGCGTCGAAGGTGAACAGCAAGGCGATGCCGAACAGCACCACGGTTTCGGTGGTGGCCCCCAGGCGCCAGGTGACCCAGACGATGAGCAGCGTGGCCACGACTGCGCCGCCGAAGGCGCCGGCCGTCAGCGCGAGGTTTTCGTTCCACAAGGTCCAGCTCCACCCGCTGATGGCCACCAGCGCCGCACCGACGCTGGCGGCCGGGGCGATGCCGAGCGTGAACGGGCTGGCCAGCGGGTTGTTCAGCACGGTCTGCATTTCGGCGCCAGCCTGGCCGAGCGCCGCGCCGACCAGCACCGCCAGCAGCGCGCTGGGCAGGCGCACGTTCCACAGGATCACGCGTTGCTCGATCGGCAGCGAATCCGGTTGCCACAGGCCCGTCAACAGCTGCGCGAGCGGGAAGGGCGCGGGGCCGGTGGCGATGTCGAGCAGCAGCAGGCACGCCACCGCCAGTGCCAGCGCCGCCAGCGCGAGCAGGCGGCGCTGCACGACGCGGCGGTAGCGCAGGCGCAGATCCGCGGCCGGTGCGATGTTCGAGGCGATGGCGTTCATTGAATAGCCTCCGTGCTGCGCACTGCGGTATTCGCCTTGGGAGCGGCCCGGCGGCTCATTGGGCCACCGCCAAGTCCAGCGCCAGCGCCGCGCTGGGCAGCGTCATGCTGCCGTGATCCTCGCCTTCGAGCAGGCAGAACTGCGTGCGCAGGCCGGGCGCGCCGGCCAGGCTGGCCACCAGCTCGCGCGCCGCGCCGACCTGTCGGCGTTCCTGCTGGCGGCGCATGCGCTCGGGATCGGCATGCGGCATGCCCTCCTCGAGGCTGCCGGCAGTGACGAGCAGGCGTTGCGCGCCGGCGGCCGGCGCACGCTGCAGGAAGGTGTCGCGGTGCGCGAGCACGGCACGGTCGCCCCACCAGATCGACGGGCCGGCCGCGACGTAGCGCTGGAACAGCGTGGGCCGGCTGAACAGCGCGTACAGCGTCAGCAGGCCGCCGAAAGAGTGGCCGAAGAGGGTGTGCGAAGCTGGGGTGAGTGCCAACTGCCGGGCGAGCCAGGGCTGCAGTTGTTCCAGCAGATCGAGAAAGCGATCGGCCTGGCCGCCGGCCGTGCCCGGCAGCGTGTAGTCCTCGGCGCGCGCCTGCATGTCGTAGGCCGTGTCGCCGGGGTGGCCGATGCCCACGACCACCGGCAGCGGCATGCGCTGGTCCGGCGGCCGCGCCGCGCGCTGGCGCAACAGCGCAGCCAGCAAGGGGAACATGACGTTGCCATCGAGCGCCCACAGCACGGGGCTGTTCTGCGGCGCTGGCCCTTCGGGCAGCGCGACGAAAAGCCGGCGCGGCCGGCCGGCCGCCACCAGGTCGATCTGGTGCGTGAACGGCAGGCGCACGGCCGGGCTGCCGGCCAGCGAAGGCAGGGGATTCATGGGCATGGACAGGGCCAGGGCGGCGCCAGGCACGCACAGCGCGAGGCCAGCGCGCAGCAGGTGGCGTCGGCTGCGTCGGCGGGTGGATTCAAGGCTCGACACGGGTCCATTACTCCCCCTGCAGTTCGATCGGCTGGAAGCGCCTGTACATCTCCTGCAGCGTCTGGCGCGGGTCGAGGTCGGCAAACAGCGCGGGGTGCAGCCACTTGGCCAGCGCCTGCACCGCGGCCACGTTGAAGGGCGAGTTGTAGAAGTGGTGCCAGATGGCATGCGTGCGGCCCTGCTGGACGGCTTGCAGCGGGCGGATCTGCGGGCGCTGCAGGCTGTGCTGCAAGGACTGCCGCGCCAGTTCCGGCGAGACGTCGGCCCCCAGTGCGATGCGCTGCGGCGCGTCCTTCTGCGTCTGCGCCGAACCGATGGCGGTGCCGATGTAGATCTGGGGCTGGCGCGCCAGCAGCAGCTCCGGATTGAGCGTGCCGTGTTCGCCGGGGATCAGGCCGCGCGCCATGTTGCGCCCGCCTGCGGCTTCGACCAGCAGGCCCACCATGCCGACCATCGTGTCGCAGCACACGCCGGTGAGGCCCACCCGGTTTTCCAGGAACACCGTGGGCGGGGCCGGCTTGCGCTCGGCCAGGGGCTGCTGCACGCGCGCCAGTTGCTGCTGCCAGTAGGCGTTGAAGTCCGTGGCCCGCTGCGGCTGGCCAAGCACCGCGCCCAAGAGGCTCATGCTACGCGTTGTGTTGGCGAGCGGGTCGTGGCGGAAGTCGACGAACACGATCGCCACGCCAGCGGCTTCCAGCCGCGCCAGCGCCTCGCGGTCGCGCTCGCCCGGCGCATGGCCGCCGCCCAGGCCGAAGATCGCCACCTGCGGACGCAATTGCAGCGCGCGCTCGTCGCTGAAGCTGCCGGATTGCGTGCGGCCGACGCGCGGCACCTTGTCCAGATGCGGAAAGCGCGTGCGCCACTGCGCGTAGCCGGCGGCATCGAGCTGCTCGAGGTCGCCCATCATGCCGACCAGCCGGGCGCTTGGATCACCCGTCTCGAACACGGCCAGCGCCGGCAGCAGCCGGCCTTCGCCGAGCAGGATGCGCTCGACCTTCGCCGGGATGCGCACGCTGCGCCCGGCCAGGTCGGTCACGGTCACTTGGGCGCTGGCGAGGGCAGGCAGCCATGCCAATAGCGCAAGGAACCATGCCAGCGCAAGGCGCAGGAAGCCGGCACGCCGGCGGGTTGGGGACAGGTGTAGGGGGATTGGGGTTGGCACGTGGATGCTTGCGCTAAGATGCGAACAATTCTCATTCAGTCTAACAATTCGGCGACACGGCTGCGCAGCCATTTCGTTTGCGCAAGCCCACGCCGTGGTTTGCGCCGGCCCCGGGGCCTTGCGCGACCGCACGTTCAGGAGCCTCGACCGGTGACCTTCAGCCCCAGCCAGCCCAGCGGCGCCGCGTCCGGCGCGGCGCCTTCCCACCCTGGCCTGGCAGCGCACGCGGCGCGCGTGCGCGTTCTGCAGCCCGGCCTGCGCGTGCATGCCGACGACGCGGTCGATCCGGTCGACGCCACCGCGCACGGCCAGTGCGCGCCGGGGCTGCACCTGGTGTTCCTGCTCGAAGGCGGGCTGGACGTTGCCTATGGCGAGCGGCGCGTGCTGCTGGCCACCGGGGCAGGCGGCGAGCGCGAACGGGCGGGCCAGGCGTGCTGCGTGATGGTCAACGTCACCGAGCCGGAGCGCTTCACGCGCCGAACCCGCCATGGCGGCTACGCGCGGCGGCTCAGCCTGTGCGTGTCGCACGACTGGCTGCTCCAACTGCAGGCGGCCAGTGGCACGCGCATGCCGTCGGCGCTGGAATCGCTGATGACCGGCCACCTGGCGATGCGCTCCTGGCAGCCTTCCGCGCGGGCGATCGCGCTGGCCGAGCGGGTGCTGCGCCCGCCCGCCTGCGCGCCGATGCTGGAGCTGCTGCACCAGGACAGCCGGCTGCTCGATCTGCTGGCGGAGGCGCTGGCGCCGCTGCAGGCCGGCGAGCCGGCACCCGAAGCGCCGGCACTGAACGCGGCGCTGGCACGGCGGCTGCGCGATCTGCGCGAGTTCCTGGGCAGCGCAGCGGCCGACGAACTGTCGCTGGACGACATCGCCCGCCACGCCGGCATGAACGTCAACGCGCTGCAGGCCCACTTCCGGCGTGCCTACGGCAGCACCGTATTCGGCTTCGTGCGTGAAAGTCGCCTACAACGCGCCCGCGCCGCGCTGGAGCGCGACGGCATCAGCATCAAGCGCGCCGCCGCACTGGCGGGCTACGGCAGCCCCGCCAACTTTGCCACTGCCTTCGGGCGCCGCTTCGGCATCACGCCGAAGGATGCGCGCCACGCGGCGCAGCGCTGACCTGCCGACCACCGCGCGACCCCGCCCCTTGGCGGGCGCCGAGCCATGCTGCGCGCCAATCCGCGACCCCGGCGCTCGCGCAAACACCTTCGTGGGCCGCGCAAACCTCGCGGGTCGCCTTGTTCGGCAAACTAAATGCGAATCATTACTATTAATCGCAATCCGGGAGGCCGTGCAACATGTCGAACAAAAGATCTTCCTCGTCGCTCTCAAGCAAATGTGGCTCTGCCACTTTGCTTGATCCCCCGAGGGGGGCGGGGCTAGGCTTGCCCGGCCCCTGGGGGCTCCGGAGCGTGCTGCCCGTTTCCCTGGCCGTCGCCACCCTGCTGAGCCTGATTGGCCCGGCCGCCGCGCAAAGCGCGTCTGCGGCCATCGAGTCGCCATCGCTGCAGCCGGTGGTCGTCACCGCCAGCCAGCGCGAGCAGGCGGTGCGCAACGCACCGGCCAGCGTCACCGTCATCACGCGCCAGGAGATCGAGCAGCGCACCGAGACCAGCGTGACCGAGCTGCTGCGCACGGTGGAAGGCGTCAGCATCGTCGGCGCCAACCCCAACGACACCGACATCTCGCTGCGCGGCATGCCGGGCGACTACACGCTGCTGCTGGTGGACGGCAAGCGCCTGAACACCCGCGAGACGATGAACCGCGGCTCCGGCGGCGTGCAGGCCAACCTGCTGCCCCCGCTGGCGGCGATCGAGCGCATCGAGGTCGTGCGCGGGCCGATGTCCTCGATCTACGGGGCCGACGCGCTGGGCGGCGTGGTCAACATCATCACGCGCAAGCTGCCGCAGCGCTGGAGCGGCACCGTCGCGGCCAACGTGGTGAAGCAGCAGCACGACGAGCTGGGCGACTCGCGCGGGGCCGAGTTCTGGCTCGGCGGCCCCCTGGTCGACGACACGCTGGGCCTGCAGATCTCCGGCGTGGCGAAGAAGCGCGACGAGGACGACGTCTTCTTCCCGGCCAACGTCACCAGCGGCGCCAACGGCCAGCGCAATGAACAGCTGGACCTGAAACTCAGCGCCCGCCTGGCCGCCAACCAGGATCTGACCATGAACCTGGGTCGGCAGGAGCTCGACTACCTCACGACGCCGGGCCTGAGCATCGCCGACCTGGCCACCGCCGCCACGGTGCGCAAGACGCGCCACGGCCGCGACTACTGGGGCCTGACGCACGACGGCCGCTGGAACTGGGGCCGCAGCACGGTGTCGATGTACGGCGATACGGGAACGCAGACGCAATGGACTGCCGCCGGCGAGTCCACCGTCGAACCCAAGCTGCGCACCACCACGCTGGACGGCCACGTCGTCATCCCGTGGGCCAAGGACAAGAACACCCTGACGCTCGGCGCGCAAGCCATCAAGCAGCGGCTGGACGGCGTGGCCGCGCAGGACGCGGTGCCCAACGGGCTGCCCGTCAACCCGAACCTGCTCGATCGCAACTCGTGGGCTGTGTACGCCGAAAACGACTTCGCCATCACGGATGCCTTCACCCTGACGGCCGGCTTGCGCAGCGACAACGACGACACCTACGGCAACCACCTGAGCCCGCGCCTGTACGGCGTCTACCAGATCGACAGCGCATGGACCCTGCGCGGCGGCGTCGCCACCGGCTTCAAGGCGCCCACCTTGCGCCAGACCACCCCCGGCTACTGCATGACCACCGGCGGCGCGGCCGGCGCGACGCCGGGCACCCTGTGCGGCAACCCCGAGCTGGACCCCGAAACCAGCGTCACCGGCGAGATCGGCCTGCGCTGGGAGCGGCAGGACAACTACGCCGGCCTGACGGTGTTCGACAACCGCATCAAGAACCGCGTGGCGAGCTACGACACCGGCGTGGCCGACCGGCGCGTTCGCGGCCGGAACGTCTATGTCTACGACAACATCGCGCAGGTCGACATCAGCGGCCTGGAGTTCGCCGCCAGCCATGCGATCGGTCCGGGGCTGCGCCTGTCGGGCAACTACACCTACACCGATTCGCGCCGCAAGGGCGGTGGCGAAACCGCCTTCAACGGCAGTTCGCTCGACGGCCAGCCGCTGGACAAGACGCCGCGCAACATGGCGAACCTGCGCCTCGATTGGAAGGCGCTGCAAAGCCTCGACCTGTATGCGGCGCTGTACTACACCGGCAAGCAGTACTGGGCCGCCTTCCGCAACGGCGCGTTGGGCGTGCGCGAACGCGAAGCGGCCACCACGCTGGACCTGGGCGGCCGCTACGCGCTGGCCAAGGGCCTCGACCTCAAGTTCGCCGTGCTCAACGTGACGGACAAGCGCGTGGATGTCGACACGCGCGCCCGCACCGCCGGGCTCGACGGCAACTGGATGGTGGACGAAGGGCGCCGCTACGCGCTGTCGCTGGTGGCTCAGTTTTGACGCGTGGCCGGCGGCAGGTGGCGAACATGGTCGAACAAGCGGTCCACCTGCCCGAGCCGCTGCGGCGCGTGGGCGTGAGCGTGTGGCAGATCGCGCTCGACGCGCCCGGGGCGCCACAGGCCGCGATCGACGCCAGCGCTGACGTACTCGGCGCGCAGGAATTCCAACGCTGGCAGGCCTTTCGCTGCCCGCAGGCCGCCACCGCTTTCGTCCTGCTGCGCGCAAGCCTCGCACGCCTGCTGCGCAGCCACTTCGGTGTCGACATGCGTGGCCGTTCGATGGCCTGTGGCCCGCACGGCAAGCCGGCGTTGCCGGCCGGCGGGCCACCGTGGTTCAACCTGTCGCATTCCGGCTCCCGCGGTTGCATCGCGCTATCGGAGCGCTGCGAGATCGGCATCGACATCGAGCGCCATGGCGCTGCCGCGCCGACCTTGCCGCACGGCGTCTTCACCGCGCGCGAATGCGCCCACATCCGCCGGGCCGGCGTGCCCGGCTTCTATCGCATCTGGACGCGCAAGGAGGCCGTGCTGAAGGCACTGGGCCTGGGTTTCGCGGCCGATGCACGTGCCGTCTGCGTCGCGCCGCCCGCGGGCGATGACGAGCGGGCCGGCATGCCATGCGCCACGACGCAGCTGTGGTCGATCGATTCGATCGCCGGCTGCAGCGTGGCTGTTGCTTGCGTGCGGCCGCAAGGCTGACACGCGGGCCCCACCAAAGCAAGGAGTTGCTCATGTCCGCCAACGACTTTTCACCCACACGCCCCGACCCCGCCGCGCAGGCGCTGCTGCTGCAGGTGCGGCCCAGCACGCCGCTATTCGTCGCCAGCCCGCAGCACACGCTGCTGGCATTGGGCATCCACACGCCGGTGGCGCACGGCGCCGCGCCGCTGGCGCAGCGGGCGCGAGACGCGCTGGTGCAGGCGGCCGCCGAAGGCGCCAGCGCGCCGGTGGTCGTGGGGGCCGTGCCTTTCGACACCGCCCGGCCGGCGGCGCTGGGCATCGCGCCCGCCTTGTGGCGTGCCGGTCCGCTTGCCGCGTCGGCGGCGACGCAGAGCGAGCGCCTGGCGTGCCGCCTGCGCGCCGTGCCGCCCGGCGCCGACTACGCCGCCGCGGTGGCCGAAGGCGTGCGGCGCATCCGGCGCGGCGAGCTCGACAAGGTCGTGCTGGCCCGTTCGCTGGAACTGAGCAGCGAGCGCCGCGTCGAGCTGCCGGCCTTGCTGGGCGGGCTGGCCGCTCGCAACCCGCTGGGCTACACCTTTGCCGTTAACCTGGGCGGCGGTCGAACGCTGCTGGGCGCCAGCCCCGAGCTTCTCGTGAGCCGCACCGGCGGCGTGCTGCGCGCGAACCCGCTGGCCGGCTCCGCGCCACGCTCGGCCGACCCGGTGGAGGACCAGCGCCGCGCGCAGGCGCTGCTGGCATCGCGCAAGGATCTGGAGGAACACCGCGTCGTGGTCGAGGCGGTCGCGGCGGCGCTGCGCCCGCTGTGCCCGCAACTGCAGGTGCCGGCGCGGCCCTCGCTGGTGCACACGCCGGCCATGTGGCATCTGTCGACCGAGCTCACGGGCCACACCGAGGCCGACGCGCTGACGCTGGCGCTCGCGCTGCACCCGACGCCCGCCGTGTGCGGCTTCCCGCGGGGCCGCGCGCACGAGCTGATCCGCCATCTCGAGCCTTTCGACCGCGGCTTCTATGCCGGCGCCTTCGGCTGGACCGACGCCAAGGGCGACGGCGAATGGGTCGTCGCGATCCGCTGCGCCGAAGTCGACGACCGCCAGTTGCGTCTGTTTGCCGGCGCAGGCATCGTCGCCGAGTCACAGCCGCAGGCCGAGCTCGCCGAAACCAGCGCCAAGTTCCGCACCATGCTCGATGCGCTCGGCCTCGCGCACGACGCGGCCGAGCTGCCCGCGGCGGCGGAAGCGCTCGCATGAAGCTCGCGCACTGCACCCCGTGGCCCCAGGCCGACGCGGCGCGCTATCGCGCGCTCGGCCACTGGCGCGGTCAATCCTTTGCCGGCTTTCTGGCCGGGATCGCGCAGCAGCACGGCGAGCACACCGCGGTGGTGGCCGGCGCGCTGCGCTGGAGCTATCGCGAGCTCGAAGCGCAGGCGCTGCGCCTGGCGCGCGGCTTCGTCGCGCTCGGCATCGCGGCAGGCGATCGCGTCGTCGTGCAGCTGCCCAATCGCACCGAGTTCCTCGCGGTGATCTTCGGGCTCTGGCGCATCGGCGCGCTGCCGGTCTTTGCGCTGCCCGCGCACCGCAAGCTGGAGATCGGCTACTTCTGCCGGCATGCACAGGCGCAGGCCTATGTGACGGTCGACGTTCACGCCGGCTTCGATCACCGCACGCTGGCGCAAGAGGTGCTGGCCGAGGCGCCGACCTTGCGCCATGTGCTGATCGCGGGCGATGCCGGCCCCTTCACCGCGCTCGATGCCTTGCCAGAGGCGCAGGCGCTGCCCGGGCCGCCGGCCGCCAGCGAAGTGGCTTTCCTGCAGCTCTCGGGGGGCAGCACGGGCACGCCGAAGCTGATCCCGCGCACCGCCGACGACTACCTCTACAGCGTGCGCGAAAGCGCGCGCATCTGCGGGCTGGGTCCCGCCACCGTGTTCCTGTGCGTGCTGCCGGCGGCGCACAACTTCGCGCTCAGCTCGCCGGGCCTGCTCGGCGTGCTGCATGCTGGCGGCACCGTGGTGCTGGGCGAAAGCGCCGCGCCCGAGATCGCCTTTCCGCTGATCGCCCAAGAGCGCGTGACGATGACCTCGCTGGTGCCGCCGCTGGTGCCGGTGTGGCTGACCGCCGCTGCATCGCGCCGCGCCGAACTGGCGACGCTTAGCCTGCTGCAGGTGGGCGGTGCGCGCTTCGACGATTCGCTCGCGCGCCGCATCGAGCCGGAGCTGGGCGCCAGGCTGCAGCAGGTGTTCGGCATGGCCGAGGGCCTGGTCAACTACACGCGGCTGGATGATCCGGCGCAGGTCGTCACGCAGACCCAGGGCCGGCCCATCTCGCCTGATGACGAGATCCGGATCGTGGACGAGGACGACCGCCCGGTGCGGCCGGGCGAGGTGGGCGACCTGCTCACGCGCGGCCCGTACACCATCCGCGGCTACTACAGGGCCGACGCTCACAACGCCCGTGCCTTCACCACCGACGGCTTCTACCGCACCGGCGACCGCGTGCGCCTGACACCCGGCGGCTACCTGGTGGTCGAGGGCCGTGCCAAGGACCAGATCAACCGCGGCGGCGAAAAGATTCCCGCCGAAGAGGTCGAGCACCTGCTGATGGCGCATGCCGGCGTGGTGGACGCGGCGCTCGTCGCGATGCCGGACGCGCACCTGGGCGAGCGCAGCTGCGCCTTCGTGATTCGACGCGACCGCGCGCTGCGCGCCCCGGCACTGCTGCAGTTCGTGCGCGCGCAAGGCGTGGCCGCCTTCAAGGTGCCCGACCGCATCGAGTTCGTCGACGAGCTGCCCAAGACCGCCGTCGGCAAGGTCGACAAGAAGCTGCTGCGCCAGCGCATCGCCGAACGGCTGGCCTCGCCACATCCCTCACTCCTTCAAGCCACACCATGAGCATTCCCCGCATCGCCACCTATCCCATGCCCGCGCAAGTGCCTGCCGGCCGCGTGGCCTGGGCCTTCGAGCCCGGCCGCGCCGCCCTGCTGGTGCACGACATGCAGGACTACTTCCTCGACTTCTACGACCGCGACGCGGCCCCCATCCCCGAGCTGCTGGCCAACACGCGGCGCCTGGTCGAGGCGGCGCGCGCCGCCGGCGTGCCGGTGTTCTATTCGGCGCAGCCGACCGAGCAAAGCGCCGACCAGCGCGGCCTGCTCACCGACATGTGGGGCCCCGGCCTCACCACGCACCCCGGCAGCGCGGCGGCCATCTGCGCCGAGCTCGCGCCGGGCGAAGGCGACGTGGTGCTGACCAAGTGGCGCTACAGCGCCTTCCAGCGCAGCGACCTCGAGGCACGGCTGCGCTCGCTGGGCCGCGACCAGCTCGTGGTCTGTGGCGTCTACGCCCATATCGGCTGCCTGATGAGCGCCTGCGAGGCTTTCATGAAGGACATCCGGCCCTTCCTGGCGGCCGATGCGCTGGCCGACTTCTCGGCCGAAGAGCACCGCATGGCGCTGAACTACGTCGCGCAGCGCTGCGGGCGCGTGGCACTGACCGCCGATTTGCTCGACGCGCTCACCACCGCGTCCGCCGCCGCGACCAGCGCGCTGCCCACCTCGCTGGCCGCGCTGATCGGCGAGATCACGCGCAGCCTGCAGCTCGCGCCCGGTGAACTGGCTGCCGACGACCGCCTGATGGACTGGGGCCTGGACTCGATCCGCCTGATGGCTTTCGTCGAGGCCTGGCGCGCCGCCGGCCGCGACCTGAGCTTCGTGCAACTCGCCGAGGCACCGAGCGCCGCCGCGTGGTGGTCCGTGCTGCAGGCCGCTCCGGCCCTGCCGCGCTGACGCCCTCTTTCGACCTTCCTTTGACGAACCCGACCCCCCGACATGCCCACCAGTACCGCCGACGTCACCGTGCCCCAGGCCGAACGCGTGCTCTTCAAGATGTGCAAGCACTTCGCCATCAAGGTGCCCGTGGAATTCGACAGCGAGCGCGCCGACATCGACTTTCGCTTCGGCCGCTGCCGCGTGCAGCGCGACGGCGAGCGCCTGCGCCTGCACTGCGCCGCAGCCGACGCCGAACTGCTGCAGCGCGTGCAGTACGTCCTCGATGAACACCTGGGGCTGATGGCACGCGACAAGCAGCTCGCTGTTGCCTGGCGGCCCGCGGACTGAAGGAGACGTTTCGATGCATGACCACCAAGCCGCCAAACGCCTGCGCACCACCACGGCGCAGTACGGCATCTGGGTCGCCCAGCAGGTCGATCCCGGCAGCCCCGGCTACCTGACCGCCGAGGCCATCGAGCTCCACGGCGCGCTCGACGCGGCGCTGCTGCGCCGCATCGCCGTCGACGTGCTGAACCATTGTCACGCGCTGCACATGCGATTCGAGTGGGACGCCGACACGCTCTGGCAGCACCCGCAGTCGCCTGCGGCCGAGGTGCCGCTCATCGACTTCAGCGCCGATGCCGACCCGGCGCAGGCCGCCGAGGATTGGATGCACGCCTCGCTGGCGACGGCGTGCGACGTGACCCGGCAGCCACTGTTTCGCAGCGCCTTGCTCAAGACGGCGCCCGAGAAGCACGCCTGGTTCCTGCAGGTGCATCACATCGCGCTCGACGGCTTCGGCTATAGCCTGCTGCAGCAGGCCGTGGCGCAGCGCTACAACGCGCACGTGGCCGGCCGCGTGCCGCAGCCCCTGCCCGACTGGCGGCTCGAGCGCGTGATCGGCGCCGAGGCCGACTACCACCGCGACGGCGGCTTCGACGCCGACCGCACCTTCTGGCGCGAGCAGCTGCGCAACGTGCCGGCGCCCGCACAGGTCGCGGCCGCGCAGGAGCCGAGCGACACGCCGCTGCGCCATGTGTTGGCCCTTCCGGCGCGCCAGGCGGCCGCGCTGCAGGCCGCCGCGCGCGCGGCGGGCTGCGACTGGGCCGCCTGGATGCTCACGGCCGCCGGCCTGTGGCTGGGCCGCTTGTCGGGCCAGCGTGACCTGTGCTTTGGCATCCCGGTGATGAACCGCCTGGGCACGCCCGCGCTCGGGGTGCCATGCATGGCGATGAACATCGTGCCCTTTGCGGTGCAGCTGCGGCCCGGCGCCACGCTGCAGGAAACCGCGTCGCGGGCCGCCGCGCAACTGCGCGCCATCAAACCTCACCTGTTCTATCGCTACGGCTGGATCCGCGGCGACCTGGGCCTCTTGCAAAGCGGCAAGTTCCTCTTCAACCAGGCCGTCAACCTGATGCCTTTCGACCGGCATGTGGCCTTCGCCGGGCTCACCAGCCGGATGCAGCCGCTGGGCGGCGGCCCGGTGAAGGATCTGAACCTCACGCTGGTGGTCGAACAGGGCGACTGGCGGCTGACGCTGGAAGCCAATCCCCTGGCCTACGACAGGACGCGCGTGCAGGCGCTGGCCCAAGACTTCCGCCAGCTGCTCGACGCGCTGGCCCAGGCGCCGGCCGATGCGCCGCTGGCCGCCTGGATGGGCGGCATGCCTGCGCCGTCGGACTGCACGGGCGAGGCGGTGGACGTGCCGGCCGGCGGCGTGCTGCGCATGCTGCTCGATGCCGCAGCGGCCGCACCCGCGCAGACAGCGATCGAATGGCCCGGCGCTCGCATGAGCTACGGGCGGCTCGTGGCACGCGTCGCCGGAGCGGCCGCGCAACTGGCGCGCCGGGGCGTTGCGCCCGGTGACACGGTCGCCGTGCTGATGCCGCGCTCCGCCGATGCGATCGTCGCCGCGCTGGCCGCGCTGTGGGCCGGCGCGACCTACATGCCGCTGGATGCGCAAGGCCCGCGCCAGCGCACTGCCGCGCTGCTGGACGCGGTGCGGCCCAAGCTGGTACTGGCGCACGCGCCGTGGCACGAACTCGCCGGCGCCTGGCCGCTGCTGCGCACGGACCTGCCCGACGAGGCCGATGCGCTCCCCTTGCCCTGCCACGAGCCGGGGCCCGATCTGCCGGCCTACCTGCTGCATACCTCCGGCTCGACCGGCACGCCCAAAGGCGTGCTGGTGGGGCATGGCGCGCTCGCGCACTTCGTCGCCAGCACACGCAGCCTCTACCGCATCACGCCCAGCGACCGCGTGCTTCAGTTCGCGCCGCTGCATTTCGATGCGAGCCTGGAGGAAATCTTCGCGACGCTGTGCCGCGGCGCGACCCTGGTGCTGCGCGATGACGCGATGCTCGATTCGGTCGAGACCTTCGCCGCCGAGGCCGAACGCCTGCGCGTCAGCGTGCTGGACCTGCCCACCGCCTATTGGCACGCATTGACGCACGGCCTGGACGCCGATGCCGCGCAGCGGCTGCGCCATGTGCGGCTGGTCGTCGTCGGCGGCGAGGCGGTGCTGCCCGAGCGGGCGGCCCGCTGGGCCGAACTGCTGCCCGCGCCCGAACTGCTGAACACCTACGGCCCGACCGAGGCGACCATCATCGCCAGCGCGGCGCCACTCGCCGGCCCGCACGCCAGCTGGCGCGTGGGCGAGCCGGTGCCGATCGGCCTGCCGCGGCCCGGCGTGCGCCTGCGCGTGGCGGACGAGCGCGGCTATCCGGCGCCCGCCGGCCGCAGCGGCGAGCTGCTGATCGCCGGGCCCGCGCTTGCGCTGTGCTACCTGGGCGACGAGGCCTTGACCGCGCGGCGCTTCATCACCTTGCCCGATACCGGCGAACGCGCCTACCGCAGCGGCGACCTCGCGCAGCTCGTCGATGGGCATCTGCGCTTTCTCGGCCGCATCGACCGCGAGATCAAGATCAGCGGCCTGCGCATCGACCCGCTGGAGATCGAGAACGCACTGCTCGCGGTGCCGGCAGTGCAGGAAGCGGCCGTGCTGCCGCTGCGCCGCGCGGGCGACGTCTGCACGCTCGAAGCCTTTGTCGTCGGCGAGATCGAGCCGGCGGCACTGCGCGCGGCCCTGGCGCAATGCTTGCCAGCTCCCGCGCTGCCGGACGTGTGGCACCGCCTGCCGCAGCTGCCGCGCAATGCCAATGGCAAGATCGACCGTGCCGCCTTGCTCGCGTCGGTGCAAGCCGCGGGCGACAAGACGGCCGCTGATGGAGGGCAGGACGGCAATGCCATCGCGCAGGCCGTGATGCAGACCTGGCGCGCGGTGCTCGGCGACGTGACGCTGGCGCCCGAGTCGAACTTCTTCGAGCTCGGCGGCAAGTCGCTGCAGGCCATCCAGGTCACGAGCCGGCTGGCGCAGGCGCTGCAGCGCGACGTGGCGGTGTCGTTGCTGTTTCGTCATGCCACGGTGCAGGCGCTCGCGCTGGCGCTCGAGGCGCCGGCGGCGCACCGGCCCCCGGGCGAGCAGGACCCGTTTGCACCGCTGCTCGCGCTCCAGCGGGGCGCCGCGCACGATGCGCCGGCGCTCTTTTGCCTGCACCCGGCCGAGGGCCTGGCCTGAAGCTACCTGCGGCTGGCGCGGCACCTGCCGCAGCTCACCTTGCATGGGCTGCAGATGGACCTCAAGCAGTCGTCCAGTGCCCAGGACTTCGACACGCTGGTCGAAGGCTATCTGCAGCGCATGCTGGCGCTGCAAGCGCACGGCCCCTACCACTTGCTGGGTTGGTCGCTCGGCGGCAACGTCGCGCAGGCGCTGGCCGCCCGCCTTCGGGCACGCGGCGAAGCCGTCGCATTGCTGGCGCTGATGGACAGCTACCCCGCCGAGGCGTGGACCGCGCAGCCGCAGCCGGTGTATGACGATGCATTGCGCACGCTGCTGGGCGTGAACGGCGACTTCGACACGGCAGACATCGGCACCGGCGCACTCCTTGCGCGCCTGCAGCGCGCCGGCAGCCCCTTTGCCGGACTGGGCGCCGACGGGCTCGAGCGCTGGGCGCGCGAGTCGCTGCGGCAGATGCAGCTGTTTCGCCGCAGCGCCACGCAGCCCTTCGACGGCCCGATGGTCTTCTACCGCGCCCTGCGCAACCCGCCGCATAGGCCCGGACCCGAAGTCTGGGCGCCCCATGTGCACCCGGCGCTCACCGCCTGCGTGGCGCTCGATTGCAGCCACGACGGCTTGTCCGACCCGCTGCCGATGGCGCAGATCGGCGCCGACCTGGCGCGCCGTTTCGAGGCGCTGAAGCGATGAAGCACGGCAACAACGACTTTCCTTTGGGCGTGGCCGTGGTGTCCGGCGCCGCGCAGGGCATCGGCGCGGCGGTGGCGCTCTCGCTGGTGCGCGCCGGCGTGCCGGTGGCCGCGCTCGACCTGCAGGCCGATGCGCTGCGGCGCCTGGCCGGAGAGGCCGAAGCGGCAGGCCTGGCGTCGCTGATTCCCTTTGCTGTGGATGTGTCCGACGGCGCCGCGGTGCGCGCGGCCGTCGAGCGCATCGAGGCGCAAGCCGGGCCGATCGGCATGCTCGCCAACGTGGCCGGCGTGCTGCGCCTGGGCGCCGCGCTCGAGCAGCCGGACGACGATTGGATGCACAGCTTTGCCGTCAACACGCACGGCGTGTTCCACCTGTCGCGCGCGGTCGCGGCGCGCATGCGTTTGCGGCGCGCTGGTGGCAGCATCGTCACCGTGGGCTCCAACGCCGCCGGCGTGCCGCGCACGCAGATGGCAGCCTACGCCGCATCGAAGGCGGCTTCGCACCAGTTCACGCGGTGCCTCGGCCTGGAACTGGCCGGCGACGGCATCCGCTGCAACATCGTCGCGCCCGGCTCGACCGATACGCCCATGCAGCGCCAGCTGTGGACCGATGCGCAAGCGGCCGAACGCATCGTGCGCGGTGCGTCCGAGACCTTCCGCACCGGCATTCCGCTGGGCCGCATCGCCGAGCCGGCCGACGTGGCCGAGGCCGTGCTGTTCCTGCTGTCCAACGCCGCCCGCCACGTCACGCTGCACACGCTGTGCGTGGACGGTGGCGCGACGCTCGGCGCCTGACCCCTTCACCTGATTGCTCACCATGTCCACCGTCCTGAACTCCCCAAGCGCTTCCAGCGTGGACGCGCCACAGGCGCCCAGCACACGCCAGATGGCGCCGCTGCTGGCCGCCAATTTCGCCGTCATGTCCGCCAACTACGCCTTCGTCGCGGTGGTCGGCGCGCTGGCGCGGCTGCTCGATCTGCAGGCCTGGCACCTGGGCCTCGTCATCACGATGGTGGGCGTGCTCTGGGTTGCGAGCTCGGCGGCCTGGGGCCGGCTGGCCGACCGCATTGGCCATGCCGCCGCGCTGCGGCGCTCGCTGGCCGGCGTGGTGCTCGCCTTCGCGGCGCTCGCGCTGTACCTGCAATGGGCGCTCGCGCAGCCGGCCGTACCGGCGGCGGCCTTGAGCCTGGCCGTGCTGCTGGCCTCGCGCGTGGTGGCCGGTGCCTGCACGGCCGGCGTGCCGGTCGCCTCCATAGCCTGGATCGCCGGCCGCACGGCGCCGTCGGCGCGCGCCGCGGTGATGGCGCGCTACGGCGCGGCCGGCGCGGTTGGCATGGTGGTGGCGCCGCCGGTGGCCGGCTGGCTGGGGGGCATCGGCCTGTCGGCCACGCTGTGGCTGGCCGCGCTGCTGCCGCTGCTGCCTTTGCTGTTGCTGTTCGCCTGGATGCGAAAGTCCGCCGCCGCCGCCGCCGACGCTGCGGGTGCACTGCGGCGGCCACCTGCCAAGCGGCTGCGCCTGCTCGACGCGCGCATCCGCCTGCCCTGGCTCACGGCCCTGGCCTTGTACAGCGTGGTCATCGTGGCCAACGTCTGCATCGGCTTCTATCTGATCGACCGCCTGGGCGCGACACCGGCCGGTGCCACGGCGGCAGCCGGCACCGCGCTGGGCGCGGCCGGCCTGGCGCTGATGCTGTCGCAGTCCGTGGTCGCGCGCCACCCGCAGGTGACGGCGCTCGCCTGGCTGCGCGGCGGCGCGCTGCTCGCGGGCCTGGGCTTCGGCTCGATCCTGTGGGTGGCGCAGCCGTGGATGGTTGCGGCCAGCTTCTTTGTCGCGGGCTGCGGCATGGGCCTGGCGTTCCCGGCGGTTTCAGCCTTCGCCGCCAACAGTGTTCAGCCCGAAGAGCAGGGTGCCTGCGCGGCTGCGATGTCGATGGCGCAGGGCGCCAGCATGATTGCCGCGCCGGCGCTCGGCGCGGGGCTGTACGACTTGGCGCCGCGCGCGCCTTTCATGCTGATGCTGGTGCTGCTGGCGGCGGTGCTGGCGGGGGCGCTGCGGCACGCGGGCCAGGCACGGTGACGGCAGCAAGATGTTCAGGCGAGCAGCGCCACCCCGGTCATCCAGCGGTGTGCCCAGTACAGGAAGCCGGCATAAACCAGCAGGCCGCCCACGATCGCCACCACGTCGTTGAAAGCGCCGGGCGGGGCGCCAGGCACCTTGTGCGGCACGGCGCGGCGCTGCACGGAAATCAGGTCCGCCACCGCCCAGACGAGGAAGGCGCCGAACAGCAGCACGTCAGCCAGGGTGCCATTGCTGAAGAGGTGCGCCGCGGCCCAGAGCATCACGCCCAGCAGGAAAGGGTGTTGGGCGGCGCGCTGAATGCGCCCGGGCAGGTAGGCGGCGAACAGCAACGGAAACACCGGCAGCATCAACAGCAGCGAGAGCTGCCGCAGCAGCGGCGGCGGCGCGTAGAGCAGCACCGCGCTCTGCCGGGCCGCACCGTAGCCGTAGATGAGCAGGATCAGGCCGACCAGGGAGGCCAGGGAGTAGATGCCTTTCCAGGTCCGCTCGCCGCGCCGCGCGACCTGCGCGTCGCGCCAGGCCGGCGCAACGATCGCCACCGAGTGGATGCCAAGGAACAGGACGAGGCCAAGGACAAGAAGGGACATGGAAGCTGCTCCGGTCAGTGTCAAACGGCGCTGCGCGCCCGCTTCAATTCTTCGGGCGCGAGGACATGCGGCTGGACGATCGGCTGAAAGTCTTCGGCACGGAAGAAGGGGCTGCGTTTCCAGCTGCCGTTCACCCGTGCCCAGAGCACCGTGCGAATGATGCGCGTCATGCTCGTCAGCATGCCAAGCATGTTCGATTTCACCGGCCCCTTGGCGTGCTGGGTGCTGATGGCCACGCGAGAAGCTCCGAAGACGGCGTCCATCGAAGCAGGGTCCGCGCCCAGGCAGCTGTGGACCAGGCCCAGGTAAGACAGCTTCGGGTCGGGCGCCATGTTGCCGATGGGCGTGTTGCAGCAGCGCGCATACCAGCGCAGCAGGCCCTTGTCGGTGAGCCGAAGACAGGCCAACTGCTCGGCGCCCTCGGTGAAGCGCAGATGCTGTTGAAGCGTGGCGACCATGTCCGTGCCCCCGAGGGCGTCCAGTACCTGCTCGGGCTTGCCCAGGGCATGGGCGTAGGCCTGGCAGTCGCGGCAATAGCAGGTGGCCCGCGTGACGGGCGCCTGCCGGGCGAGCGTGCCGCGAAGGCGCCCGCATCGGCATTGAATGGTTGGGTCGGAATTCATCATGGCGCGCCGGGCGGGCGATGCTTGAGTGACAACAAGCCGTCGGCGCGCGCGTCAACGCGGCCGGCGGCACCCGGCTGCATTGTGATGCAGGACTAGCGCGGCGAGCAGATGCTGACCACCACCTTGCAAGGCTCGGTCGGCAGATGGCTGTCGCATTGACCGGCTGCCTCCTTGCCGGCAGCGCCTGCCGTGGCTGCGGTGGCGGTTCCCCATTCGCCGTAGTTGCCGGTCGCGAGCGCGCCGCAGCTGCGATCGAAGGCCGAGCGGACGACGCAGGCGCCGGCGCGCTTTGCGCTTCGATCGCACTGGGTGCGCGCGGCAAGCTCCGCGGCGGCGCGCGAGGGCTGGTTGAAGGCATAGCCCCACCATCCGCCAATCGATGCGATCGCGCCCCAGCTTGACGCGGGGGCGCGTTCTGCGCCGGCGGCCAAGGGGCCGCAGGCCAGCAGCAGCGCCGTCAGCAGAAGGCGCGCGCGGGGTCGAAGACTCGGATCAGGAAAGTTCGGCAAGGCAAGCTAGGGAGGCGCGCCGCGACCGGAAGTTCCTCAGACGTCGAAGAACACCGTCTCGCGCTCGCCCTGCATGTGGATGTCGAAGGTGTAGGTCACTTGTCCACCTTCCTCGCTGCGCTGCGCGACGAGGGTGCTGCGGCGCTCGGCCGGCACCGACTGCAGCACCGCGTCCTTCGCATTGGCTGTCGCCTCGTCGCTGAAGTAGATGCGGGTGAAGGTGTGCAGCAGCAGCCCGCGCATGGTGACGATGGCGTTGATGAACGGCGCCTCGCCGGGCGTGTTGGCGCCGGGCTTGACCGTGTGGAAGATGAAGCGGTTGGCCGCATCGGTGCCGGTGCCCATCCGGCCGAAGCCGCGAAAGCCGCGCGCCTTGGCGTCTTCGACGGACGTGGGGTAGTGGCCTTCGCCATCGGGCTGGCAGATCTCGACCATGGCGTCGAAGATGGCCTTGCCGTCGCCGTCGAACACCCGGCCGACCAGCCGGATGCGCTCGCCGCGCGCGCCGTCCAGCGCCACCTGGGCATCGAAGGGTTGGTCGAAGTCGTAGCCGTACTGGGTGGCCGTGAGGCCGTAGGCGAAGTAGGGGCCCACGGTCTGCGACGGGGTCTGGCCGTAGTTGCTCTGCAGTGCGCTCATCAATTGCTGTTGCATGGTGCGTGTCTCCCTCTTGCTCAACGGTTCTCGAAAGGCGTCTCGTCGGCGCCGCGCAGCACGATGTCGAACTGGTAGCCCAGCGCATAGCCGTCTTCCGTGATGTCCAGGCTGAAGTCGGCGATCAGGCGGTTGCGATACTTTTCCGGCGTGCCGCTGACCATCGGGTCGTACTGCAGCAGCGGGTCGCCGGGGAAGTACATCTGCGTCACCAGCCGGCTGGCGAAGTGCTCGCCGAACAGCGACAGGTGGATGTGCTGTGGGCGCCAGGCGTTGGGGTGGTTGCCCCAGGGGTAGGCGCCGGGCTTGATGGTGAGGAAGCGGTAGCGGCCTTCGTTGTCGGTCAGGCAGCGGCCCGCGCCCAGGAAGTTGGGGTCCAGCGGTGCGTCGTGCTGGTCGACCTTGTGCACGTAGCGGCCGGCGGCGTTGGCCTGCCACAGCTCGATCAGGGTGTTGCGCAGCGGGCGCTTGTGCTCGTCCAGCACCTGGCCGGTGAGGATCATGCGCTCGCCCAGCGGCTCGCCGTTGCGGCGCGCGTTGCGCGTCAGGTCATGGTCCAGCTCGCCGATGCTGTCGTGGCCGTACACCGGCTGGCGCAGCTCGGCCATCGAGGCCTTGAGCGGGATCAGCGGCTGGGTCGGGCCGCGCTTGGCGGTCGACTTGTAGCCGGGGTAGAGGTAGGCGGGATGGCTGGCCCAGTCGCGTGGGTCGAGTGTCGGCATCGTGGGTCTCCTTGGGGAAATGGCGTACGGGAATGGCATCACTGTAAAACCGCCGTTTGATGATGTAAATTGAACATTCAGACGATTTACATGAGCATTGGTAATTGAAAAAAGCCGCCCAGCCCGCCCAGCCCGCCCAGGCCTTTGCCCGCAATGTCCAGCTGCGCCACCTGCGCTGCTTTGTGGCGGTGGCACAAGAGCGGCACCTGGCACGCGCCGCCGAACGGCTGGCGCTGAGCCAGCCGGCCATGTCCAAGACCCTGAGCGAGTTGGAGGAACTGGCCGGCACCCGGCTGGTGGAGCGCGCAGTCGCCGGCCGGCGCGGTGTTCAGGGCCTCACAGCCGCCGGCGAGCAGTTGCTGGCGCAGGCGCTGCGCGTGCTGGAGGCCATCGACGCCAGCGCCCAGGCGGTGGCGCCGGTGGCCGGCGAGCGGCTGGAGCGGCTGCGCATCGGCGCGCTGCCCAGCGTCGCGCCTTCGCTGTTGCCGCAGACCCTGGCCAAGCTGCGCGCGCATCGGCCCGGCCTGCAGATCGTGGTGAAGAGCGCGGCCAACGCGGTGCTGCTCCACGAGTTGCGCGCCGGCGAGCTGGATGTGGTGGTGGGCCGCATGAGCGACCCATCGCTGATGGCGGGCCTCAGCTTCGAGCTGTTGCACACCGAGCCGCTGGTTTTCATCGCGCGCGCCGGCCATCCGCTCGCCAGGCGCGGCGCCTCGGCGCGGGCGGCACTCGCCTATCCACTGGTGGTGTACGGCGAGGGCACGGTGCCGCGCCATCACACCGAAAGCCTGCTGGCCAGCCTGGGCCTGGCGCTGCCGGCCGATGCGCTGCAGACCCTGGACGTGTCGGTGGCCAGCGCGCTGGTGGCCGCTTCCGACTCGATCTGGATCACGCCCCTGGGCGCCGCCCGCAATGACCTTGCGATGGGTCGACTGCTGCGTCTGCGCATTGCCACACCCGGCACCGAGGAGCCGGTGGGCCTGCTGCTGCGCACCGATGCGCCGGCAACGCCGGCACGCGCAGCGCTCATTGCCCTGTTGCGTGATGAGGCGCGGCGGCTGGCTTCCGGTGCCGTTCGCCGCCGCGGCTAGTCCCGCGTGGCTTTGCGCTGCACGCAGGCGATGTAGGCCTCGCCATCCGGCGGCCGGCCGGCGCGCTGGGCTTCCCACATCATCTGGCCCAGGCATTCCATGGCCTCGTGGTGCGCATCCAGCAGCGAATCGCGGCGAGCGGCCAGCAGCTCCACCGCCTGGCGGATGCCGCGCGGCTGGTCGATCGAGCATTGTTCGCTGATCGACAGGTGCATGGCCAGGTGCAGAAATGGGTTCTCGCGGCCGTCGCCGCCGTCGTAGACGCGGGCCACCGCGGCGTCGGCGTCCTGCAGGTCGGCGTGGTATTCGGGATGCGCGTCGATCCAGCCGGCGGCGATGATTTCCAGGGCCTCCAGCGGCTTGCCCTCGCGGCTCTTGGCGTACACGTCGCAGAAAAAGCGGCGTACCTCTTCTTGAGATGGATTGAACATGGTGCGCAAGGTTAGCACCGGGGACATGTCATCGTCCTCGTGCAAGATGGCGGCTTCGCCGACGTTTGCCACCCGCCACCGGAGCCCCCGCCCCATGCATTCTCCAACGCGCCCGCCCTGGGTCAAAGACATCGGCCAGCGGCTGCGCGTGCACCAATTTCTCAAGGTGGTCGGCACCACGGTGTGGATCTGGATCTTCTTCATCGGCTATTTCCAACTGCTGCGCAATCCGATGCGGCCGGTGACGGAGATGCCGCTGACCTTCATCGATCACTGGGTGCCGTTCCAGCCGGCGTGGCTCATCCCCTATCTGTCGCTGTGGTTCTACGTGGGCATCGCGCCGGGGCTGCAGCGCAACTTTCGCGAGCTGCTGGTCTATGGCTTGTGGGCCGGCGCCTTGTGCCTGGCAGGCCTGGCCTTCTTTGCGCTGTGGCCCACCCGCATTGCCACCCTGCCCGTCGACGCCGGGGGCTTTCCGGGCTTTGCCCTGCTGCGCGGCATCGATGCCGCGGGCAACGCGTGCCCGTCGATGCACGTGGCCATCGCCATCTTCACGGCCTGCTGGATCGAGCACATCTTCAAGTCGGCGGGCACGCCCGCGCTGCTGCGCTGGATCAACCTGGCCTGGTTCCTGGCGATCACCTATTCGACCCTGGCCACCGGCCAGCACGTGCTGCTGGATGCGCTGGGCGGCACGCTGCTGGGCGGCGTGTTTGCCTGGGCCTCGCTGCGCTGGCGGCCGGCCCCGGCGCCGCGTCCGGTGGAGTCCGCGCCCGTGGTGGCTATCATGGACCGCCGGTGACCGATGCCGAGGGGGCTCGGGCATCGTCATCACGTACCAGACAACACCAAGACGACATTGCACATGAGTTCGCTGAAGGAACTGCAAGACCTGATCCAGGAAAAGTACGGCATCGATCCGGCCGACCTCGATCCCGGCGCATCGATGCGTGACAAGGGCTTCGACTCGCTGGCGCTGGCCGAATTCCTGTTCGAGATCGAGGACCGCCTGAAGATCACGTTGCCCGACCCGGACCCCGAGATGGACACGCTGGCCCAGCTGGCCGCCCTGGTCGACCAGGTGCGCGCCGAGGAGCCTGCTCAGCAGAAGGTCGCGTGAGCCGTTCGGGCGTCGCCATTGCCATCACCGGCCTGGGGCTGGTCAGCCCGCATGGCAACGAGCCGGGCGCCGTGTTCGAGGCGCTGCTGCGTGGCGACTCGGCCATTCGTCCGGTGTTTCCGGAGCTGGCCAAGCCGGCGCTGGCCGCCAGCGCCGCCTTCGACCCCGCCCCCTGGTTCAGCAAGCTGCAGCTGGCTGGTGTCGACCGCGTCAGCCAGCTGGCGCTGGCCGCCGCCGAGATGGCGCTGAACGATGCCGGCATCGACGGCCCCTTCGATGAGCAGCAGGGCGAGCGGGTCGGCATCTACGTGGGCTGCGGCATGGGCGGCGCCGGTGCGCTCGAGACCGCCTATCGCGGCGGCGCCAGCGGCCGCGTGCCGCCGCTGACCATCCCGGCCTTCATGCCCAACGCGCCGGCTTCGCACATCGCCATGCGGCGCAAGGTGCTGGGCCCGGTGCTCACGTATTCGGTGGCCTGCGCTTCATCGGCCATCGCCATTGCCGAAGCCGCCAAGGCGGTCGAGAGCGGCGAAGTCGACATCGCCATTGCCGGCGGCAGCGAAGCGCTGATCGTGCCGGGCGTGATGCTGGCCTGGCAGGCCATGCAGACCCTGGCCTCGGCGCCGCCGCAAGCGGCGGCCACGGCAGTGCGGCCCTTTGCCGCGGACCGCAGCGGCTTTGCGCTGGGGGAGGGGGCCGCCTTCCTGATCCTCGAATCGGCCGAGCGCGCGGCCGCACGCGGCGCGCGACGTTACGCACGGTTGGCTGGCTGGGGCAGCAGCTGCGATGCCACGCACCTCACCAAGCCCGACGCCGCCGGCCAGGCGCGCGCCCTGCGCGCGGCGCTGCGCATGGCGGGCCTGGCGCCGGCGCAAGTGGGTTATTGCAATGCGCACGGCACCGCCACGCGCATCGGCGACCCCATCGAGCGCGAAGCGCTGGCCCAGGTCTGGGGCGATGCCCTGGGCGATCTGCGCGTGAGCGCCACCAAGGCGCTGCACGGCCACCTGCTGGGGGCCGCCGGAGCGCTGGAGGCACTCATCACCGTGCTGGCGCTGCAGCGCCGGCAACTGCCGCCCAGCATGCATGCCGACGAGATCGACCCGGCCTGCCAGCTGAACCTGGTGCGTGCCGGCGAGTCGGCAGCGCCGGCACTCGAGGCCGCCGTCAGCAGCTCTTTCGCCTTTGGCGGCACCAACGCCGCACTGGTCTTTCGGCGCGCCTGAAACGCGGCGCGCGTGATGCGTGCGCCGTGCTGCCTCCTTGGTGACAGCAGGTGCGGGTTATCACCCATCGGCGGCGTTGGCGAGGCCTCTTTAATCGGCCACTCTTGTCCAACTACCCGTCGAAGCCTCTCCCATGCCCTTGAAGACAACGGCGCGCTTCGCGCCGACCGGTACCGTGCTGGCCGTCGCCACCCTTCTCCTGGCCGCCTGTGCCAGCACGCCGGCCCCCGGCTCGCGCAGCGTGAGCATCGAGCGCACCACCCACGGCATCGCCCACATCACGGCGCCCGACTACGAAGGCCTTGCCTACGGCGTGGGCTACGCGCATGCGCAGGACAACGTCTGCCAGACGGCCGAGCACCTGCTCACGGTGCGCGGCGAGCGTGCGCAGTTCCTCGGCCCCGCCGGCACCGGCGAGCTGGGCCTGGGCCGCATGCCCAATCCGCAGATCGACCTGTTCGTGCGCGCCCACATGGACGACGCGGCGCTGGCCCGCGCGGCCGACACCGACCCCGAAGTACGCGCCGCCCTGCGCGGCTACGTGGCCGGCTACAACCGCTACCTGCAGGACGCGGGTCCGGGTGGCCTGCCCGAGGCCTGCCGCGGCAAGCCCTGGGTGCGTCCCATGACGCAGGCCGACCTGTCGCGCACCACCGAGATGTCGATGATTCAGGGTGGCCTGGCCGCGCTGGCCGGTGCGGTGCTCGCGGCCGAGCCGCCGGCAGCCAAGACCTCGGCGCTTGCGCCCGTGGTCGATCCACAGGAAGCCGCACGCGAAGTCGCGCGCCTCTCCTTCAACAACAACCCCGAGGGCGGCGAGCTGGGCTCGAACGGCTGGGCCTTCGGCCGCAACGCCACGCAGGACGGCCGCGGCCTGGTGCTGGGCAACCCGCACTTCCCGTGGAGCGGTACCAACCGCTTCTGGGAGATGCACCTGACCATCCCAGGCAAGATGGACGTGATGGGCGCCACCGGCGGCCTGAGCCCGGTGGTGTCGATCGGCTTCAACAAGGACGTGGCCTGGACCCATACGGTGTCCACCGGCAAGCGCTTCACCTTGTACGAACTGAAGCTCGACCCGAGCGACCCGACCGTCTACATCGTCGACGGCCAGCGCAGGAAGATGACGGCCAAGACGGTGGTGCTGCCGGCCGAGTCGGCCGCGCCCGGCGCCGCGCCGGCGAAGAAGACTTTCTACAGCACCGAGTGGGGCCCGGTGGTGGCGCTGCCGCGCGCCGGCCTGGGCTGGACCAGCACCACGGCCTATGCGATCCGCGACGTCAACACCCTCAACACCCGCTCGGCCCGCGCCTGGATGCAGATGGGCCGCGCCCGCAACGTCAACGAGCTGCGCACCGCCATGGGCCGCCAGGGCATTCCATGGATCAACACCATCGGCGCCGACCGCGAAGGCAATGCCATGTATGCCGACCTGTCGGTGGTGCCGGACGTGTCGGCCGAGCTGCTCAAGAGCTGCGCGCCCTCGCCGGCCGCGGCGGGCCTCATGAACACCGCCGGCCTGGCCGTGCTCGACGGCTCGCGCGCGGCCTGCGAATGGAAGCGCGACAGCGCGGCCGCCATGCCCGGCGCCATTCCGCCCGAGCGCATGCCGGTGGTCGTCACGCAAGACTGGGTGCAGAACAGCAACGACAGCTTCTGGTTGGCCAACCCGCGCATCGCGCCGCCGGCCAACATCTCGCCACTGGTCGGGCCGATGGGCGTGCCGCAGCGCTTGCGCACCCGCAGCGGCATCCTGGAGATCGAATCGCGCCTGGCCGGCAGCGACGGCCTGCCGGGCAAGAAGATGGGCGCCGACGTGTTGCGCAGCGTGATCTTCCGCGACAAGAACCACGCCGGCGAGATCGTGATGGACGACCTGGCTGCCGGCTGCAAGGCCAACACATCGGCCCTCACGCCGGACCAGCAGCAAGGCTGCCGCGCGCTGGCGGCCTGGAACCGCACCAGCACCCCCGAGGCCAAGGGCGCGCCGCTGTTCCGCGAGTTCTGGCGCAAGGCCAAGGACGTGCCCAAGGTCTGGCGCGTGCCCTTCGATCCGGCCCGCCCGGTGGTGACGCCGGCCGGCCTGGACATGGCCACGCCGGCCACTCGCGAGGCCGTCTTCAAGGCCCTGGGCGATGCCGTGGCCGCGCTTCGCACCGCGGGCTTCGCGCCCGACGCGGCGCTGGCTGAGGCGCAGACCCGCATGGTGCGCGGCCAGAAGGTCGCGATTCCCGGCGGCGACGAGTTCGAGGGCGTGCTCAACAAGGTGGAGAGCCAGGGCCAGCGGGTGATCGGCGCCAACGGCTACAACATCAACTACGGCACCAGCTACATCCAGGTGGTGGGCTTCGACGAGCGCGGACCGGTAGCGCAAGCGCTGCTGACCTACGGCCAGAGCAGCGACCCGGCCTCGCCGCGCGCCTACGACCAGCTCGCCATGTTCTCGCAGAAGAAGTGGCTGCCCATGCCCTTCCACCGCGCGGACGTGGAGGCGCAGCGGGTGGGGGCGCCGGTGCAGCTGGCGTACTGAGGGCGCGCATCGGGGAACGCGCCCTGCGTTCTCCCCATTGTCGGCCCCACCCGCGGCGCTACAGTCGCGCGGGTGGATCGACTTCAAAGCATCGAAACCTTCGTGCGCGTGGCGCAGACGCAGAGCTTTGCCGAGGCGGCGCGGCAACTGCGCGTGTCCAGCTCGGTGGTGACCACGCGCATCAAGCAGCTGGAAGATTTTCTGGGCGCGCCGCTGTTTCACCGCAGCACGCGCGTGGTGCGGCTCAGTGACGTCGGCCAGGCCTTTCTGCGCGACTGCACCGAGCTGGTGGGCCGCGCCAACGAGATCGTCGACCAGATGCGCGACGTGCGCGGCAAGCCCACGGGCCAGTTGCGCGTGCATGCGCTCACCGGGCTGGTGCTGGGGCATTTCGCCTCGCTGCTGCGCCGCTTTCAGACCACCTACCCGGACATCCGGCTCGAACTGATCGTGAGCGACGCGGTGGTCGACCCGGTGAAGGCGGGCGTGGATTGCGCCCTGCAGATCTTCCCCGCCGCCTCGCAGGAGCTGGTGTCGCGCCCGCTCTTCCCGGTGCGCCGGGTGTTCTGCGCCACGCCGGCCTACCTGGAGGCGCACGGCACGCCGGAGAATCCGCGCGACCTGCATCGCCACACGCTGGGCCTGTACTCGGGCTACCCGACGCGCGACCGCTGGACCTTTCACCACCGCGGCGAGCAGATCACCATCTACCTCACGGCCGCCTTGCTCACCAACAGCGTGCACCTGCTGCGCGAGTACGCGCTGGAGCACGCCGGCATCGTGTGCCTGCCCACCCTGGTGGCGGGCGACGCGATCCGGCGCGGCGACCTGACGGTGGTGCTGCCGGAGCACCAGCTCTCGTCCTTTCCGCTCAGCGCGGTGTATGCCAACACCTCGCGCAAGGCCTTCAAGCTGCGCCTGTTCATCGAGCACATCGGCAACGAGTTCGCGCACGACCCGCCCTGGGATGCGGCGCTGATCAAGAAGGGGCTGATCCCGGCGGCGCTGATCGAGGCCTGAGAAGCGCTCTCGCAAGGTTTGACCGCTCTGGCAGCGGGGCAGATACTTCCCGACTCCTCGGCTCCCGGGTTGCTGCCGGTGAACGATCCACCCGTCAAACACAGGCTCACGGCGATCCTGGCCGCCGATGCCGCCGGCTTTTCGCGCCTGATGGCGGTGGACGACGGCGCGACGGTCAGCGCGCTCGACGCGGCGCGCAGCGTGTTTCGCCAGCAGATCGAAGCGCACCAGGGCCGCGTGATCGACATGGCGGGCGACTCGGTGCTGGCGGTCTTCGAAACGGCCGGCGGCGCGGTCGAGGCGGCGCAGGCCATCCAGCAGGGGCTGGCGAGCGCCGCCGCCAGCGTCGCACCGGAGCGCCGCATGCGCTTTCGCATCGGCGTGCACCTGGGCGACGTGGTCGAGAAAGAAGATGGCAGCGTGTACGGCGACGGCGTCAACGTCGCGGCCCGGCTGCAGGCGCTGGCCGAGCCCGGCGGCATCATCGTGTCGGATGCGGTGCGCGGCGTGGTCCGCGGTCGCGTCGGCGCGGCCTTTGCCGACCGGGGCCAGCAGCAGCTCAAGAACATCGATGCGCCGATCCACGCCTTTGCCGTCGAGATGGGCGGCAGGGCGGGCGAAGCGCCCACGCCGCCCGTGGCGCCCGCCGCGCGGCCCGCCGCCGGCCCGCGCCCGGCGAGCCTGTTCGTCGGGCGCCGGCAGGAGCTGGCCCAGCTGGACAAGGCGCTCGACAGCGCCCGCCAGGGCCGGGGGCGGGTGCTGCTGCTGGCCGGCTCCGGCGGCATGGGCAAGACGCGCCTGGTGCAGGAGATGGCGGGCCGCGCCGAGCACAAGGGCGCGTCCGTCTGGTGGGGGCGCTGCCTGGAAGAGCCGGGCGCGCCGCCCTACTGGCCCTGGCGGCAATTGTTGCGCAGCTACCTGCGCAGCAGCGCTGACCCGGATCCGGTCCGCACGCTCGGCGCCGGGCTGGCAGACATCGCCAGCATCGTTCCGGAACTGGTCGAGGTCCTGGGCGTCGCGCCGCCAACGGATGCCCGCGCGGTCGACACGGCAGAGGCGCGCTTTCGCCTGTTCGACGCCGTCGCCACCTTCTGGCGCCGCGCCGGGCGGCGGCTGCCGCAGGTACTGATCTTCGAGGACCTGCACTGGGCCGACGCGACCTCGCTGCGCCTGTTCGCCTTCCTGGCGGCGGAACTCGAGGAAAGCGCCGTGCTGGTGATCGGCACCTACCGCGACACCGAGCTCTCGCGCCAGCACCCCTTGTTCGAGACCCTGGCGGAGCTGGGCCGCTCGCCCGCCTTCAGCCGGATCGAGCTGGGCGGCCTGAGCGAGTGCGAGACCGAGGAACTGGTCGCCGCTGCCGCCGGCGGCGCGGCAAGCGCGCAACTGGTGAACGCGATCCACGCCCGCACCGAAGGCCACCCGCTGTTTCTCGAGGAGATCCTGCGCTTCATGCTGGACACCCGAGGGCTGCACCCGGCAGACCCGGCCTTCGACGATTCGCGCCTGCTGCACCGCATTCCGGCCGGCGTGCGCGAAGTCATCGGCAAGCGGCTCAACCGCCTCTCGGTGCAGGCCGGCAGCCTGCTGGCCATCGCGGCCTGCATCGGCCGCAGCTTCGAGCCCGACTTGCTGGCGCAGCTCGACACCGATCGATCGGAGGACGAGGTGCTGGTCGCGCTCGAGGAGGCCCTGGCGGTTCAGTTGATCGAGCCGGTTGCGCACAGCCGGCAGTTCCGCTTCAGCCATGCCCTGGTGCGCGAGTGCGTCTACGACGAAATGCTGGGCCTGCGCCGCAGCCGGCTGCATCGGCGCATCGGCGAACTGCTGGAGCGGCGTTTCGGCGAAAACGACGACCCCAGCGTGCTGGCGCAGCTGGCCTATCACTTCAGCGAGGCGGGCCCTGGCGACGCGGCGCTGAAGGCGCTGGCCTACGCCAAGCAATCGGCGCAGCGGGCGGCGCAGCTGCTGGCCTTCGAAGAGGCGGCGCGGCTGTATCAGCTCGCGCTTGCGCTGCAGCGGCAGCACTTCGCCAAGGACACGTCGGCGCAATGCGCGTTGTTGCTGGAGCTGGGCGACGTCGAGTTGAACCTCGGCGCTGCGGAACGGGCGCTTTCGGCCTACCAGGCTGCAGCCGACCTGGCGCGGGCCGAAGGCCTAGTGCAGCTGTTCGCCCGGGCCGCGGTGGGCTTCGAGCGCAGCAACGCGGCGGCGGCGCGTTCCGGCGAAACGGCGGTGGCCCTGCTGCTCGAGGCCATCGCATTGCATCGAAGCGAAGACGCCTTGCAGGTGCAACTGCTGGCGCACCTGTGCCGCGCTCATGTCTACTGCGACCGCGTGGAAGATTTCAAGGAGGCGCATCGCCGGGCCGTCGCCCTGGCGCGCAAGATCGGCGACCCGGGCGCCCTGCGGATGGCGTTGGCCGCTTTTGCCTCCGCCGTCTACTGGCCCGACCTGCTGCACGAGCGCCTGGCCGCCGCACGCGAAGCCTGGGGCCTTGCCGAAGACCTGAGCCAGCCAGGCTTTGTGGTCGATCTGTTGCCCTACTACCTGATCGACCTGCTGCACGTGGGCGACATGCCGGCCCTGGCGCGCCTGCGGGACCAGGGCCTGCGCCTGACGGAGCGCACCGGTTGGCTGCACTACCAATCGATCTGCCGCTGCGTCGAGGCGGTGGTGGCCATCAACGAGGGTCGTTTTGCCGAAGCCGAGGCCTGGGCCGCGCAAGCCTTGACGATGGGGCGGCGTGTGGCCGAGGCGCTGGCCGTGGGCGTCTACGGCACGCAGATGTTCTGCCTGCGGCGCGAGCAGGGGCGGCTGGCCGAGACCTTGCCCCTGCTGGAGCATTTCGTGCGCACCACGCCCAGCGCCCAGACCTGGCAGCCCGGGCTGGCGTTGCTGTATGCCGAGCTGGACATGCGCGCGCAGTGCCAGGCGGTGTTCGACAGCTTGCCATGGGAGCAAGCGCGCGTGCCGCGCGACGCGGGCTCGATGACGGCCGTCATGTTCTGCGCCGAAACCTGCGTCTACCTGGAGGACGCCGCGCGCGCCGCCGTGCTGTACCCGCTGCTCAAGGGCCATGCCGGCGCCAACCTGCTGGCCGACTCGGGTGGGCCTTGTCTGGGCGCGGCCGACCGCCTGCTTGGCAGCCTGGCCGCCGTGATGCGGCAATGGACGCTGGCGCAGCGCCATTTCGAGGCCGCGTTGGCGCTGGACCAGCAAAGCGGCTCGCGCGTGTGGCTGGCGCACAGCCGCTATGCCTTTGCCGTGATGCTGCATCGGCGCGCGCTGGCCGGCGACTTCGAGCGGGCGGCTGCGCTGCTGGCGCAAGCCCTGGCCGAAGCCACCGCGCTGGGCATGAACGCCCTGGCGCCGCGCATCCGGGCGCTGGCCGAGCGCGTCGCGCTGCCGCCGGCGCGGCCTTGCGGCCTGAGCGATCGCGAAGTCGAGGTGCTGCGCCTGATGGCCACCGGCCGCAACAACCGCGAGATCGGGCAGGCGTTGGCGATCAGCCCGAACACCGTCGCCAACCACGTGCGCAGCATCCTGGAGAAGACCTACACCTCGAACCGGGCCGAGGCGGCGGCGTTTGCGATGCGGGAAGGGCTGTTGGGGGCGTAGCTTGCCACGCACCAGTGCGCGAAGGTGCACTGCATTTGCATCGAATGGGGGCTGCACGTGGCCGCCGGCTTCGGTGAGCAGGTTCAGGCGCTCACCGTGCTCGCTGCGTCGACGCCCAATCGATAGGCCGCACTCACCGCCTCGGCACGCGTCGCCACGCCGAGCTTGACAAAGATCGCTGCGAGGTGGTGTTCGACGGTGCGCGCCGACCGATGCAGGCGCAGCGCAATCTCCTTGTTACGCAGTCCCGCCGCGAGCAGTTCGAGCACGGCCACTTCCTTGTCGGTCAGGCCAGCGGGATGTTCGCGCGTCGAACGCCGCGCGCCTCGCGGCAAGCCGCGCGCGCCCGCCGCGCGCAGGCGCTGGCGGACCCGCTCGACCATCGGCCTCGCGCCGATCTCCTCGAACATGGCGAGAGCTTGGCGTTGTGCCGGCTCGTCGCCTTGTGCCAGGGCGCGCGCTGTCTCGAAGGGGCAGCCGAGCGAGCGCCACTGATCAGCGGCGTCCTGCCAGCGGCCGGCGGCTTCGAGCGCGAACGGGTGCTCCGCGCAAAAGTCGGGGATCGGCGTCGCCTCGTCGCCGCCGAAGCGGCACCACAACACCAGTTGCGCAGCGAAATCGATCCGTCGCGCGGCAGCTGCCAGCGGAAGTTGGGCTGCAGCGTCGCGTGCAGCGTCGTGATCGCGTCCTTCCAGCCATGCGGCCTCGACCCGCGCGACATGAAAGCGGCCGGGTCCGGTACCCACGGCCAGATCGCGCGCCTCGTCGAGCGCGCTCCAGACGCCGGGGTCGCCGCGCCGCGCGCGCAGCCGGCCGAGGGCGACCAGCGCCGCGATCCGTGCGATCACCGTCGCTTTCGGCTCGGCGATCACCGCATGCGCGGCCGCCGCGGCCTCGTCCCAACGCGCTTGCTCCAGCAGTGCGTGGGCGAGCCATGCCGTCTGCCACAGCCGCGTCGCATCGAGGTCGCGTTCGGTGCAGAAATCGATGCCCTTGCGCAGCCACGTCTCGGCCTCCGCAAGCCTGAACGCGTCGACGCAACCCGCCCCGAGGCTGGCGAAGATCTGGCTGGCGATTCGATTTTCGTTGGCACCCAGCGCCAGTGCGAGCGCACGCTCGAGTGTCGCGATGCCCTCGTCGACCCGGGCCAGGTCGACCTGCGAGCGGCCGATCGTCTTCAAGCACATCGCCATCTCGGCTTTGTCGCCCTCGCGCCCGGCCTGGTCGAGCACCGACGACGCCAGGGCGATCGCCTCGTCGGATTCACGTTGATACTGGCAAAGCGACGCGGCGCAACTGCGCACCACGCGCGCCGCGTGTGAGTCGGGCTGGTCGGCGACGAGCGAGCGTGCCTCGCGCAATGCCGCCGCAGCGTCGGCGTTGCGCGCGGCGTACAGGAATATGAGCGATTGCCGCGCCAGCGACACCGCTGCGTTGTCCGGCCGCCCGTGCGCGCACCACAGCCGCGTCGCTTCGCTTCGCACGGCGATCGACTCGTCGAGGCCGATGCTCATGTGCACGTCTTCGGCTGACGCGTCGAGCAGCGCGGCGCGCTCGGCACTTGGCTCGCAATGTGCGAGTGCGCGGGCCCAGTGCGCGGTGGCCTGCCGGTGCGCGCCGTGCGCCGCCGCTTCGCGCGCCGCGACCGGCGCCCAGTGTCGCAGCGCGGCCACGTCGCCGGCAGCTTCGGCGTGCAGCACCAGCCGGGCGGCGATCCGCGTCGCGTCGCGCGGCAGAAGCGCCTGCAGCACGAGCCGGTGCAGGCCGATCGCTCGCGTCGGCGCCATCGCCTGCAGCACCGCCTGCCGCGCCAGTTCGTGGCGGAACACCAACGCCGCGCCTTCGGCGCGCAGCACGCCGGTCGCCAGGCACTCGTCGATCGATCCGCTCTCGGCGGCCGTCAGCTCGCGCAGCAGCCAGGCCTCGGCGCGCGGCCCGGCCACCGCGGCCGCGTCGAGTACGGCGCGCGCCGAGGGCGACAGGCGTCCCGCGCGCGCCAGCACCGCGTCCTGAACGGTGGCGGGAACGCCTTTCACGGCCTTCGCTGCTGCCGCGAGCACCTCGGTGACGAAGAACGGATTGCCTGCGGTCTGCTCGTGCAGGGCCGTCGCATCGACCCCAGTTCCGGCCGAGAGCGACCGCACCGCCGCCAACGAGAGCGGCTGCGGCGCCAGCCGCGGCGCCCCGGCCGTTGCCAGATCGCCGAGCACGGCGCGCAGCGGGTGCGCCGGCACGACTTCGTCATTGCGAAAGCTCGCGACGAGGAGCGAACGAGTGCGGGCAATGCGCCGGCCGGCATAGCGCAGCAGGTCGAGCGTCGCCTCGTCGGCCCAGTGGACGTCCTCGAGAACGGCCAGCGCCGGCCGTTCGGCGAGCAAGTCGACGAAGGCGACGAACAGGCGATGCCGCTCGCCGCTGCCGTCGTGCGGAATGACCAGCTTGCCGCCCGAGTCGATGGCGATGTCGTCGAGGGCGCCGAGCGGCCTGGGCGTCGCCATCGCCTCGCAGGCACCCCAGTACACCGGGGCGTCGGCGCGCACCGAAGCGGCAAACGCTCGCAGCACAGTGGTCTTGCCGATGCCGGCTTCGCCTTCGATGAAGACCAGCTGGCCCGGGCCTTCGCGCGCCTGCGACCATCGCGCATCCAGCTGCGCAAGCAAGCCATCGCGCTCGAGCAGCGTCATGGTTCGGCCCCCCGTGCGGCGAGCATCGGCAACCGCAGCCGCGCTCGTCGCAGTGCCGCATTTTAGTAGAGCGGTTGGCGCTCAGCGGCTTGCTCGCGACGCCGCCGTGGGTCGCAGATGGTTGGCGACCGCAAATGCGCCCACTCTACGGCCGAGCTCGGTGGAGTGCTCGTTGGTGCTGCGGAAGTGGATGCCGGCAAACGCTCGTGCGTCCTCCATCTCCTTCTCGATCTGCGCGAGGCTGGTGTAGCTGCGCATCATCCCGAGACCCGGCGGGAACACGTAGCTGAACTTCACCTCGTCGCTGCCGAAGAGATCGCGCAACACCTGCGCGACGGCGCCCGCGGCGATGCAATGAGCGGAGGGGTAGTCCGGGTGGGGGGGAGTGATGAGCAGCGATTCCCAGTTCCGATCGGAGGCAACGTCGCCGTAGCCAGCCCGGATCGCCGTGATCGGACGCCACGCATTCTCCTGGTACTTGATCCTGAACGAGACGATCAACGCATCGGCAGCAGCTGTGTGCGTCAGCGCGAAAAGGCGGGCGTTCTCGTGCATCGAGAGCCTTCTCGCCTGCGATGCGGCGCGCGCGACGGCATTCAACTGTGGGATCTCGTTGCCCGACCAGAAAAACGCCACGGCGGTCTGATCGGCCGTGCGTTCGGTGCTGTGGCGACCCCCCAAGCGCTTGATTTCGTCCAGATCACGTGCGAACTCCCGGCTCGTCAGCTCGGGCCTGCCCTTCGCGGCGAACTGACCGACCGACTTGAGCATAAAGGGTGTGACGCCGCCCAGCTGCGGCAACGCGCCCGGCGCGAGTCCAGGGGGCGTTCGCTGCCACACCCCGACGCCGCTGCCCGGCTTGTCCTCGGCCTTTGCGTCGAAGTTGTCCTTGGCGCGCCAGGCCAGCATTCGCTCGGCCACGGTCTTGCCGACCATGATGCCGTCGGCTTTCGAGCGCTCGTCGCCGATCTTCGCCAGCGACTGGGCGAGTGCGGTGTCCAGCGCGGCCTTCTGCGATGGCACAAGCGCGGCGAGGACACCGTGCGCGGCGGTCGCAGCAGCGGCGTCCTTCGACGCGCCTGCGGGAGCCTCGACTGGGAAGCGATACGTTTCGTGCTGCGGCTCGATCGAATTGATGGCATCGTGTACCGCACCGTGCATCGCCGCCATGACACGCGCATGGACGGGCGGCACCGCAATTGGCAGCGCCGCAGCGGTCGCGTTCCAGTCCATCACGGCGTCGGCGCGAGCCGGGCCGATGGCACCCGACAGGCACAATGTTGCGACGACCGCCGTCCCGAATGCGCACTGACCTTTCAGAATGACAGATTTCATGTGGCCTCCGTTGATGGGTAATGCCCGATCAGAGGAAGTACGGATCAAAGACCCGCACCTCGGTGATGCGATCGACCGGCAGGGCGGTGGCCTGCGCGGCGACCCGGATCGCCTCGGGCGACGGAGAGTCGACGATGCAGAAGCTACGGCAACGGTCCGGCGTCACGAACGAGTGGATCCAGGTCACGCCTTCGCGCGCATTGGCGCGGATCACTTCGTCGCAGTGATCCGCGGCGCGGCCGTCAGCGGCCGTCCCGGTGCGAGCGCGGGCGCAGAAGGTGCGTTCGACGAGGTAGCGTGGCATGGTCGACTCCGGTTCGCGGGGCGATGCACGGACATTAGGGCGCGCTCCAAGCGCGCGATACGGTCGAACCACCCAGATTTGAAGCAACCGCGTTGCGCGGTGCGCGAGGATGTGGCGACTACTTCACGGGCACTCGATGAAGGGCGCCTCGGCGGCGCGCGCCGACAGCCGCTCGCGGCCGGCGCGCGTGCACCGCTTCATCACGCCGGCCGGATGTTCTGGTTCACGCGGAACAGGTTGTCCGGGTCGTACTGGCCCTTGACCTGCACCAGGCGCGCGTAGTTGTCGCGGTAGGACGCGCGGATGCGCTCCTCGCCCTCGTCCATCATCATGTTCACGTAGGCGCCGCCGGCCGAGTAGGGGTGCAGCGCATCCCAGTAGTCCTTGGTCCAGGCCGTGATGTTCGCGCGGTCCTGCGGGTCGGGGCTGACGCCGACGATCACCTCGGCCCACTTGGCATCGCGGTACGCGAAGGGCGTATCGGCGGAGCCGGTGCGATGGGCAGCGCCGTCGATCGGGTACAGATGCATGGTCGACTGCATCGTCGGCAGCTTGGCTGCAAAGCGTTCGTGCTCGGCAATGGCCGCGTCCGGCAGTTCGTTGACGAAGTCGGCGCGCCAGTACCACTGGTGGCCCTTGGGGTACAGCGCGTCGAAGGCGCTCTGCAAGGCCGGGAAGGGCATGGGCTGCACGCCGTGCAGCAGCGGCGTGCCGAATTCGCGCACCGGCTTGAAGACGGCGTCAGCCTGCTCCGGGTCACCCGTGTAGCACCACACCACGCCGCACACCTTGCGGCCGTGCAACGCCGGCGGGAAAGGATCGGCCGGCGGCACCGTCAGGAAGGCGAAGAAGCCGTTGAGCTCGTCCGGCGCCTGCGGCATGAAGTCGCGGTACCAGCGCATCACCTCGCCGGCCGCCTCCAGCGGCCAGAAGGTGGGGCCGGCCACCACCGTCGATACCGGATGCAGGCGGAACAGGAAGGAGGTCACCACGCCGAAATTGCCGCCGCCGCCGCGCAGCGCCCAGTACAGGTCCGGGTTGCTTTCAGGGCTGGCGGTGACCAGTTGGCCGTCGGCCAGCACCACGTCGGCTTCCAAGAGGTTGTCGATGGTGAGCCCGCATCGGCGCGTCAGGTGGCCGATGCCGCCGCCCAGCGTGAGGCCGCCGACGCCGGTGCTGCTGATGATGCCGCTGGGCGTGGCCATGCCGAAGGCGTGCGTGGCGTGATCCACGTCGGCCCAGGTGCAGCCGCCCTCGACGCGCACGGTGCGCGCCTGCGCATCGACACGAATGCCGTGCAGCGACGACAGGTCGATCACCAGTCCGTCGTCGCAGGTGCCCAGGCCGCCGCCGTTGTGGCCGCCGCCGCGCACGGCCAGCAGCAGCGATTGCTCGCGCGCGAAGTTGACGCACTGCATCACGTCGGCGACATCGCGCACTTGCACGATGAGCTTCGGGTAGCGGTCGATCATCGCGTTGTAGACCTGGCGCGACGCCTCGTAGTCGGCGTCGCCGGCCTGCACCACGCGGCCGCGCAAGGCGGTTGAGAATTGGGCAAGGGTGTCGGGGGTCATGGCGTCTCTCCGGTAAGGGTGGCGCGTCCGGTGGACGCGAAAGCCACGCTTCCGTTGTAGGCCTGCCCCCGCCTCGCCGAAATAGTCAGGTCTGACCACCCGCGGCGCCAGGCGCCGCCGTCAGGTAGTCAGGCGGCCGCCAGCATCAGCTCCGGCTGGAACTTCGACACCTCGATGATCACGTCGGCCGGCACGTTGGCGCGCCTGGCCGCCTCGCGGATCGCTTCCGGATTGGCCGCTTCGTAGAGGCAGTAGGACTTGCGCTTGTCCGCGCTGAGAAAAGAGAACAGCCAGTTCACGCCTTCCTCGCCGTTGATCTTGGCGATTGCGGAGACGCCCGGCGGGTTGAGCTCGAGCTGTTCCGCGAAATTGCGCTCGATGAGGTACAGCGGCATGGAGGCCTCCCAGGCAGATCAATCGACCAAAGCTAACGGTCAAAGGTAGCGCAAGCGCCTTCGTTTGGCAATTTGCCCTGCGCGCGGCAGGGCCCGGCGCGCCCGGGAAAACCCTGCGGATCATTCTGTTTCTTCGAATAATCCGCTGTCGATCTGGCCCCTACCGCCGCGCCAGGTGTCTCCCTAGAGTTCGCTCCATCGCAGCAGCCCTTGCTGCATGACACACGGACCTTCAGGAGACACGCACATGAGCGCCACCTACCAAACCCGCTTCGGTTCGCTGAAGAACTACGAGAAGGGCCGCGTCGAGCCGATTTCCGACGACGTGCGGCACTACGCCATGTCCAACTGCTTCGACATCGCGAGCAAGAGCAAGCCCTACGAGAAGGTGGTGTTCGGGCAGAACCAGATCTACGTGCTGGAGACGATCCGCGCCGAAGGCACGTCGCCCTGGTTCACCTGCGCGCACGACGAGTTCGCGCTGGTGATGGACGGCGAGGTCGAGGTGCACCTGGTGCAGCTCGATGCCGCCCAGCAGATCGGCGACACCGAGAAGAACGGCGCCGTGCTCGTCGAGGGCGAGCCGCGTGGCAAGAAGATGGGCTGGATGAAGCTCGCGCGCGGCCACCAGGGCCTGTTGCCCAAGAACAGCGCCTACCAGTTCCGCGCCGCCCAGCCTGGGGTGATCGTGCTGCAGACCTGCAAGGGCGATCTCTCGGTCGAGAAGTGGGCCGAGATCTGTCAGCTGCAATGAATGAATGAATGAACCGGATCGAGGAGACACGCACCATGAACGCCCCCACCGAACTCGCCAAGGTCATCGCGTCGCAGCCGGATGCCACCCTTGGCTACAAGGACTTCCAGCTCGGCAGCTTCGGCTTTCGCCGCGACGAGTACTTCGCGCACATCACCTGGACCACGCGCGACAAGCGGCCGATGAGCCACACCCTTGACATCGGTTTCTTCTTGCGCGCGCTGATGCGCGACGTGGCCTGGGGCTTCTTCTACGGCTGGGTCAATTTCGACGACGTGGTGGGTACCGTCAACCACTACCAGTCGGTCGACCTGTACGCCGGCAGCTACAACGGCACCATGAAGGAAGCCGGCATCGACTTGCTGGAAAACTTCCCGACCGCGCAGATCCGCGCCACCTTCGAGGCCATGCTGGACGACTGGACCAACGAGAGCTTCGACCCCTTCGCCGCCCCGCAGGAAACCGGCACGCCCTATGGCCGCAAAAAGGGCAGCAACACCGCCAAGATCACCCGGGCGCGCGAGCTGGCCAAGCGTTGCGTGGGCCTGAAGGACGACCTGAACCTGCGCAGCGACGCGCGCGGCGCACCGGTCAATCGCGCCTTTGCCGACGTGCCGCAGGGCGAGCCGGAATTGCATCCGGAGCCGGGCTTCGAGAACGAGGTGCACGCCTTCAACCTGTTCGCCTTCTTGTCGCGCTCGCAAGTGACCTGGAACCCCAGCTTCACCTCGGTCGTCAAGCACAGCTACATGTGCCCCACCACCGAGGAGCACATCCTGCCGATCATCCACGGCAACGATCGGGTCGAGTGGTTCTTCCAGATGACCGACGAGATCCATTGGGACTGCGGCGACAAGAACACCGGCAAGCCGATGGCCCGCGTGATCATGAAGGCCGGCGACATGGCCGCCATGCCCGCCTACTGCCGGCACCAGGGCTACAGCCCCAAGCGCTCGATGCTGCTGGTGTGGGAAAACGGCTCGCCCTCGCTGGTCTACGAGATCCAGAAGGGCGAGAGCCCCGAAATTCCGGTGACGTTCTAGAGGCAAAGCCAAGGAGGCACACCATGGCCCTCTCCCATCAACCCATGACCAACGAGCAGCGCAAGTCGGTGGCGCTCGAATATCTCAAGGCCTACGACAACGGCGGCGTCACCTCCGACGGCGGCTCGATCCTCGATCTGTTCGCCGGCGACGCGCAGGTCTACTTTCCCAAGTGGGGCCTGGCCAACGGCAGGGAAGAGATCGGCAAGCTCTTCGGCGACGTCGGCAGCCGCGGCAAGTCGATCCGGCACGACTACGCCGGCTTCAACTGGATCATGACCGGCACCGACCTCTTCGCTTGCGAAGGCACGAGCTACGGCGAGCATGCGGACGGCCCCTGGCGCGCCGGTGTGCCGGAGTGGGGCGCGGGTCGCTGGTGCGACGTGTTCGAGGTGCGCGACTTCCTGATCCAGCGCTGCTTCATCTACCTGGACCCCGACTACGCCGGCAAGGACACGCAGCGCTACCCCTGGCTGGCCGGCAAGACAACATCATGACGCCCAAAGATATACAGCAGGCCGCGGGCCTCGCGACGCCGATCCGCCACCAGCTTTTCATCGACGGCAAATTCGTCGATGCGCAATCGGGCGAGACGCTGGCCAGCCTCAACCCGCACGACAACTCGGTGATCGCCGAGGTGGCATTGGCCGGCAAGGCCGACGTGGACCTGGCGGTGGCGGCAGCGCAGCGCGCCTTCCCGGCCTGGAGCCGCATGGCCGCGGCCGATCGCGGGCGCATCCTGCTGAAGCTGGCGGACCTGATCGAGGACAACGCCGAGGAGCTGGCGCGCCTGGAGTCGCTGGACACCGGCCATCCGATCCGCGACTCGCGCAAGCTCGACGTGCCGCGCACGGCGGCGTGCTTCCGCTACTTCGGCGGCATGGCCGACAAGTTCCAGGGCGAGACCATTCCGGTGGAGGCCGGCTTTCTCAACTACACCTTGCGCGAGCCGGTGGGCATCGTCGGGCAGGTGGTGCCGTGGAACTTCCCGCTGATGTTCACCAGCTGGAAGATGGCGCCGGCGCTGGCAGCCGGCAACTGCATCGTGATGAAGCCGGCCGAGATCACGCCGCTGTCTTCGCTCAAGATCGCCGAGCTGATGCGCGAGGCGGGGCTGCCCGACGGCGTGGTCAACATGGTGCCGGGCCTGGGCAGCGTGGCCGGCCAGTACATCGCCGAGCACCCGCTCATTTCGAAGATCGCCTTCACCGGCAGCACCGCCACCGGCCGGCGCATCGTGCAGGCCAGCAGCGGCAACTTGAAGAAGGTGCAGCTGGAGCTGGGCGGCAAGGGGCCCAACATCGTGTTCGAGGATGCGAACCTGCAAGCCGCCGTCAACGGCAGCGCCTGGGCCATCTTCCACAACCAGGGCCAGGCCTGCATTGCCGGCTCGCGCCTGATGCTGCACGAGAAGATTGCCGACGCATTTCTGGAGCATTTCGTGCCGCTGGCGCGTTCCATCCGCCTGGGCAACCCGCTCGACGATGCCACCGAGATGGGCCCGCTCACCAGCGCCCAGCACCGCGAGCGAGTGCTGAGCTATGTCGAGGTGGCGCAGAGCGAAGGCGGCGAGCTGCTGGCCGGCGGCCGATCGCCCGGCGGCGAACTGGCGGGCGGCTGCTATGTGGAGCCGACGGTGATGCGCGCCAAAAGCTACCGCGACCGGGTGGCGCAGGAAGAGGTGTTCGGTCCTTTCGTCACCGTGCTCACTTTCAAGAACGATGAAGAGGCTTTGCAGATCGCCAACGGCACCGACTACGGTCTGGGCAGCGGCTTGTGGACCCGCGACCTGCAGCGCGCCCACCGCGTGGCCCGCGACCTGCATGCCGGCATGGTCTGGATCAACAGCTACAAGCGCGTGAACCCCGGCTCGCCTTTCGGCGGCGTCGGCCAGAGCGGCTACGGGCGCGAGATGGGCTTTGACGCGATGCGCGAGTACACGCAAGTCAAGAGCATCTGGGTGAATGTGGACGCGCAGATTCCGCCGCACTTCCAGCGCTGAACAAGAGAAAGCCGCATGCGCGATTTCGTCTACACCAGCCAGCCCCAGCGCGTGGTCTTTGGCGCCGGCAGCCTGGCGCAGCTGGGCGCCGAGATCGAGCGCCTGGGCGCACGCCGCGCGCTGGTGCTCAGCACGCCCGAGCAGCGCGGCCAGGCCGAGCGGGTGGCGGACTTGCTGGGCGCGCAGGCGGCCGGCATCTTCGACCGCGCGGTGATGCATGTGCCGATCGAATCGGCGCGCGAGGCCCGCGAGGTGGCGCGGCGGCTGGATGCCGACTGCGCCATCGCCATCGGCGGTGGCTCCACCACGGGCCTGGGCAAGGCGATCGCGCTCGATTCGGGCCTGCCCATCCTGGCCATTCCCACCACCTATGCGGGCAGCGAGATGACGCCGATCTACGGCATCACCGAAGCGGGTTTGAAGAAGACCGGCAAGGACGCGCGGGTGCTGCCACGCACCGTCATCTACGACCCGCAGCTGTCGCGCAGCCTGCCGGTGGAGCTCAGCATCACCAGCGGCATCAACGCCATCGCGCATGCGGCCGAAGGGCTCTACGCGAGCGACGGAAATCCGATCATGGACCTGATGGCAGAGGAGGGCATCGCCGCGCTGGGCCGCGCGCTGCCTGCCATCCGGCTTGACCCGGACGGCATGGACGCGCGCGGCGATGCGCTCTACGGCGCCTGGCTGTGCGGCACGGTGCTCGGCAATGTCGGCATGGCCCTGCACCACAAGCTGTGCCACACGCTCGGCGGCAGCTTCAACCTGCCGCACGCACAGACCCACACCATCGTGCTGCCGCATGCGCTGGCCTACAACGCGGCCGCGGCGCCGCAGGCCATGGCGCGTATCGCCAGGGCGCTGGGCGCAGATGCTTCGGCCAGTGCGGCGCAGGCGGCCTATGACCTGGCACGCGACAACGATGCGCCGGTCGCCCTGCGCGACATCGGCATGGCGGCCGGCGATGTCGAGCGCGCACTCGACATCGCCCTGCACAACCAATACCCCAACCCGAGGCCGCTGCAGCGCGATGCCATCCGCACGCTGCTGCAGAACGCCTTCGATGGCGTACGGCCCGGCTGAGCGGCAGATCACCACCCCGAGGAGACAACAATGAGTATCGATCGCAGACAGTTCACCCAGGCCGCCGCAGCGCTGGCCGCCACCGCCCTGGCGCCGCGCGCCTTTGCCGCCGACGTGCTCAAGATCGGCTACGTCTCGCCGCAGACCGGCCCGCTGGCGCCCTTCGGCGAGGCCGACAAGTGGGTCATCGAGCAGATGAAGACGGCCTTCAAGAACGGGCTCACGGTGGGTGGGCGCAAGTACGAGGTGCAGATCGTGCTGAAAGACAGCCAGTCCAACCCGAATCGCGCCGGCGAGGTGGCCAACGACCTGATCCTCAAGGACAAGGTGGCGCTGGTGCTGACGGCAGGCACGCCCGAGACCGCCAACCCGGTGAGCGATGCCTGCGAGCTCAATGAGGTGCCCTGCGTGTCCAGCGTGGTGCCCTGGCAACCCTGGTTCTTCGGCCGCAAGGGCGATCCGGCCAAGGGCTTCAACTGGACGTACCACATGTTCTGGGGCCTGGAGGACGTCATCGCCAACTTCAGCAACGGCTGGAAGCAGGTGCAGACCAACAAGAAGGTGGGCGGGCTTTTTCCCAACGACGGCGACGGCAATGCCTGGGGCGACAAGGAGCTGGGGTTCCCGAAGCCGCTGTCGGCCATGGGTTTCACGCTCACCGACCCGGGGCGCTTCCAGAACGGCACGCAGGATTTCAGCGCGCAGATCGCCGCCTTCAAGCGCGACGGGGTGGAGATCGTCACCGGGGTGGTGATCCCGCCGGATGCCAAGACCTTCCTGACGCAGGCGCGGCAGCAGGGCTTCAAGCCCAAGGTCATCACGCTGGGCAAGGCGCTCTTGTTCCCCGGCGCGATCGAGGCGCTGGGTGAGCTGGGCGAGGGCCTCACCACCGAGGTGTGGTGGAGCCCCTCGCATCCCTTTGCATCCAGCCTCACGAAGCAGAGTGCCAAGGCGCTGGCCGAGGCCTACGAAAGCGGCGCCAAGAAGCAGTGGACGCAGCCGATCGGCTTTGCCCATGCGCTGTTCGAGGTGGCGGCCGATGCACTGTCGCGTGCCAGGTCGCTCAAGGCAGCCGACATGCGCGACGCGGTGGCGGCGACGTCGATCAATTCGGTGGTCGGGCCGGTGAAGTGGGGCGGACAGGGCCCCTTCAAGAACGTCAGCAAGACGCCGCTGGTGTTGGGCCAGTGGGGCAAGGGCCAGAAGTACAAGTACGAGCTCACCATCGTCGACAACCAGGCGGCGCCGAGCATTCCCACCGGCGGCACGATGCGCCTCATCGGCGCTGCTTGAGAAGAAAGTCATGGCCCTGCTCGCCCTGCATGGCGTCTGCAAGTCCTACGGGGCGCTCAAGGTCACGGACAGCATCGACCTGTCGGTGGCCGAGGGCGAGACCCTGGGCATCCTCGGCCCCAACGGGGCAGGCAAAACCTCGCTGTTCAACCTGATCTCGGGCGACGTGCGGCTGGACGCCGGCCGCATCGAGTACGACGGCAAAGAGGTGTCGGGCCTCTCGCCGCACCAGCGTTGTCGCGCCGGCATCGGCCGCAGCTACCAGGTGCCGCAGCCTTTCGGCGCCATGAGCGTGTTCGAGAACCTGGTCACCGCCGCCTGCTTCGGTGCGAAGCAGCGCGAGCACGAAGGCTGGGAGACCGCCTACGAGGTGCTGGTGCAGACGGGTCTCTTGCCGCAGGCCAACAAAGCCGCCGGCAGCCTGCGCCTGCTGGACCGCAAGCGCCTGGAACTGGCGCGCGCGCTGGCCACGCGGCCTCGCCTGTTGCTGCTGGACGAGATTGCCGGCGGCCTCACCGAGCACGAGGCGAAGCAGCTGGTGGAGGAGCTCAAGGACATCAAGGCGCGCGGTGTCACCATGATCTGGATCGAGCATGTGGTGCATGCGCTGCTGGCGCTGGCCGACCGGTTGTTCGTCATCAACTTCGGGCAGCGGCTGGCGGAGGGCGCGCCGCAGGTGGTGATGCAGGACACCGAGGTGCGGCGGGTGTACATGGGGGTCGAGGCATGACGGCGGCTCTGCTGCAGGTCCAAGGCCTCGAAGCCTTCTATGGCGATGCGCAGGCCCTGTTCGGCATCGACTTCGAATTGGCGCCGGGCGAGCTGGTGGCGGTGATCGGCGCCAACGGGGCCGGCAAATCGACCCTGCTCAAGAGCCTCACGGGCCTGGTGCGCGCGCCGCGCGAGGCGGTGCACTGGAAGGGCGAAGCCATCGGCGGCCTGCCGCCCGGCGAGATCGTGCGCCGCGGCCTGGCGCTGGTGCCCGAGGGCCGGCGCCTCTTTCCCAGCCTCAGCGTGGAAGAGAACCTGCTGATGGGCAGCCTGTCGCGCCGCGCAGGCCCGTGGAACCTGCGCCGCATCTACCAGATGTTCCCCATCCTGCAGGACAAGCGGCACCAGCCGGGCACGTCACTGTCGGGCGGGCAGCAGCAGATGGTGGCGCTGGGCCGCGCGCTGATGAGCAACCCGGAGGCACTGCTGTGCGACGAGCTGTCGCTGGGCCTGGCGCCCATCGTGATCCGCGAGATCTACCAGGCCATGCCGCAGATCACCGGCGAGGGCATGGCGCTGGTGATCGTCGAGCAGGACGTGTCGCTGGCGCAGCGCGTGTCGCGGCGCCTGTATTGCCTGCAGGAAGGGCGCGTGTCGCTGCAAGGGGCATGCGAAGCCTTGTCGCGCGATGAGATCTCGCGTGCCTACTTCGGCATCGAATGAGAAGAGCAAGAGAAAAGGGCAGCAACGATGATCGAGACACTCGCGCAAGGCATCCTGCTGGGCGGCCTCTACACCCTCTTCGCACTGGGCCAGTCGCTGATGTTCGGTGTCATGCGGCTCACCAACACGGCGCAGGGCGACTTCATCGTGCTGGCGGCCTTCGCGGTGATCGCCGCGCTGGGCCTCACCGGCGGCTCGGCCTGGCTGGCGGCGCTGGCGGTGCTGCCGATGGCCTTTGCCGGCGGCTATGCGCTGCAGCGCTATGTGCTCAACGGCACGCTGGGCAAGGACCCGCTGCCTTCGCTGGTCGTGACCTTCGGCCTGGCGGTGGTGATCCAGAACCTGCTGCTGCAGCTCTTCTCGGCCGATCCGCGCGCCATCGAGACGGGCGGCTTCAGCACGCAGGGCATTGCGCTGGGCGAATCCTTCTCGATCGGCGCGCTGCCGCTCGTGATCCTGGCCGTGGCCGTGGCGGCCACCGCGGCCCTGCAATGGCTGTTCGGCGCCACCGCGCTGGGCCGGGCCTTTCGCGCGGTGTCCGACGACGTGGAGATCGCCGGCCTGATGGGCCTCAATGCACAGAAGGTCTATGCGCTGGCCACCGCCATCGCCTTCGTGCTGATTGCCATCGCCGGCACCTTGCAGGGCATGCGCACCACGGTGTCGCCATCCGATGGTCCGCTGTTGCTGCTGTTTGCCTTCGAGGCCGTGATCATCGGCGGCATGGGTTCCTTCTGGGGCACCCTGGCCGGCGCGATGATTCTGGGCATCACGCAGCAGATCGGCTTCCGGCTCGATCCGGGCTGGGGCATCTGGGCTGGCCACATCGTGTTCCTCGCCGTGCTGGTGCTGCGGCCGCAGGGACTCTTTCCCAAGACGCGCGGCTGAACGCGCAGCAAGTACAACGATGTCCCCCACCTCTTCTTCCTTCCAGGTCGAACGCGGCAGCGCGATGGCCCATGCCGCGCTGGCCGCCGGTGCCGTGCTCGTGCTCTTGGCCGCCAGCCTGCCCTTCTGGGGCGAATCGAGCTGGATGCGCGAGTTCGTCGAGATCGGCTGCTACTTCATCTTCGCGATGATGTGGAACCTCTTGGCCGGCTATGGCGGCATGGTCAGCATCGGGCAGCAGGCCTTCTTCGGCTTCGGCGGCTACGTGATGCTGATGCTGGGCAACTTCGCCGGCACCAACCCCTTCGTCGCCGTCGTGCTGGGCGCGCTGGCGGCGGGGCTGATCGCGGTGCCGGTGTCCTTCGTGGCCTTCCGCCTCTCGGGCGGCTACTTCGCCATCGGCACCTGGGTGATCGCCGAGGTGTTCCGCCTGTCCTTCGCCAACGTCTCGGCGGTGGGCGGCGGCTCCGGCACCACGCTGACGGCGCTGCGCGGCATCGAGAAGGCCACGCGGGAAAGCGTGACCTACTGGATGGCGCTGGCCTGCGTGGTGGCGGCCATCGCGCTGGTCTACCTGTTCCTGCGCGGCAAGCGGGGGCTGGCCCTGCTGGCCATCCGCGACAACGAGGTGGCGGCCGAATCGCAGGGCGTGGCGGTGCGTTCCACCAAGCTGGCGGTGTACGTGGTGGCGGCCTTCGGCGCCGGTCTGGCCGGCGCGCTCTACTTCGTGGGCAATCTGCGCATCAGCCCGGACGCGGCCTTCAGCGTCAACTGGACGGCCTTCGCCATCTTCATGGTGGTGATCGGCGGCATCGGCCGCATCGAGGGCCCGATCGTCGGCGCGCTGGTGTTCTGGGCGCTCAACAAGTTCTTCAGCGACTACGGCACCTGGTACCTGCTGGGCCTGGGGCTCCTGGCCATCGTCGTCACCCTGTTCTTCCGCCAGGGGCTGTGGGGCTACGCGCAGCAGCGCTGGGGCTGGTCGCTCTTTCCCACGCAGCGCCGGCTGGTGCTGCCAGGCGACGCCACCGCCAGGCGCCCCATGGCGGTGGCCCAACATCCCGACCTGAAGCTGCAAGCGGCACCCCATGCGAAACATCAATGAACACACGATCACGCAAGCCGTGCTGCAAGGCCTGGCCGGCTGCGAAGACACACGCCTGAAGCAGGTGATGAGCGCCCTGGTGCGCCACCTGCACGCGTTCGCGCGCGAAGTGAAGCTGACCGAGGCCGAGTGGGAAGCCGGCATCCGCTTCCTCACCGCCACCGGCCAGAAATGCGACGACAAGCGGCAGGAGTTCATCCTGCTGTCGGACGCGCTGGGCCTGTCGACCCTGACGGTGGCGCAGAACCATCCGGTGAGCGCGCAGGCCACCGAGGCCACCGTGTTCGGGCCTTTCTATGTAGCGGGCGCGCCGCAATTGCCCCAAGGTGCCGACATCTCGGGCGGCGCCGCCGGCGAGCCCCTGCACGTGCGCGCCACCGTTCGCGGGCCGGGCGGCGAGCCGGTGGCCCACGCCCTGGTGAATGTGTGGCAGGCCGATGCCGACGGGCTTTACGACGTCCAGCGCGCCGGCCTCGGACAGCCCCAGGGCCGCGCCACCTTGCGCACCGACGAGGAGGGCCGGCTCAGCTTTCGCAGCGTGCTGCCCGTGCCCTATCCCATTCCCACCGACGGGCCGGTGGGCATGATGCTGAAAGCGCTCAAGCGCCACCCCTGGCGGCCGGCGCACGTGCACTTCATGATCGAGGCGCCGGGCTATCAGACGCTGATCACCCACGTCTTCCGCAACGGTGACGCGTACCTCGACAGCGATGCCGTGTTCGGCGTGCGCAGCTCGCTCATCGGCGACTTCCGTTCGCACCCGGCAGGCAGCCGCGCGCCGGACGGCAGCACGCCCGACCAGCCGTTCCACACGCTGGACTTCGACTTCGTGCTGGAGCCGGCGCAGGCCTGATGCGGCCCCGGGCGCGTGCGGCGCCGCCCACGCCGGCTGTAGGCGCTCTCCCGCAGACGCGCCGCGCAAAGGGCGCGAAGATGCACGCGTTCAACGAGAGCCCTTCAAGGAGAGACAGCATGGCCGCAGTTCCTGATCGCGTATTGCCTTCCGCCATCGAACTGGCACGGCGCACCCATCGCCGCTTTCCGGGCGAAAGCCCGGCCTACCGCGATGCCCGCCTGGCGCTGCTGGCCGAGGAGATCGAGCTGCGCCGCCACATCGAGCGGGTCGCCGAGCAGCGCCGGGCATTGCCGCCGGGCGGCGAGGTGCCGAAGAACTATGCGTTTCAGGGCGCCCAGGGCGCGGTGCTGATGTCCGAGCTGTTCGGCCAGCACGATTCGCTGGTCATCTACAACTGGATGTTCGGGCCGCAGCGCGAGCGGCCCTGCCCCATGTGCACCTCCATGCTGAGCGCGCTGGACGGCGAGATGCCCGACATCCTGCAGCGCACCGCCTTCGTGGTGGTGGCGCGCTCACCCATTGCGCGCATGACCTCCTGCGCCATCGAGCGCGGCTGGCGGCATCTGCGCCTGCTCTCGTCGGGCTGCAACGGCAACACCTACAACCAGGACTATGCCAACGAGGACCCGGACAGCGGCGAGGACAACGCGGCCTTCAACGTGTTCAAGCGCGAGGGATCGACCATCCGCCACTTCTGGGGCGACGAGATGGGCATGGAAACCGCCGACCCGGGCCAGGACCCGCGCGGCGCGCCCGACCCGATGCCGCTGTGGACCATCCTGGACATGACGCCGCAGGGCCGCGGCAGCCACTGGTATCCGGCGCTCAGTTATCCGCTGCCTTGAGGGCTGCCGCGCGGCGGCCGGCGAACAGGGTGAGCAGCGGGCCCGTCATGGCGGTGGTGACGAGCGCCATCAGCAACAGCATGGTGAAGAGCTGGGGGCCGATCAGGCCGGCGTCCAGTCCGATCTTCATCACGATCAGCTCCATCAGGCCGCGCGCGTTCATCAGCGAGCCGGTCGCCAGGCTGTCGCGCCAGCCGTAGCCGGCCAGGCGCGCACCCGCGGCGCCGCCGGCGATCTTGCCGATGGTGGCCACGCCGATGATCAACAGCAGCAAGCCCAGGCTGCCGGCGGCAAAGGCGTCCGCCGTGGTGCCCAGGCCGGCCAGCGCAAAGAACAGCGGCATCAGCACCACGACCGAGAGCGGCTCGATGCGCTGCGCCAGCGAATCGAGCAGGCGGTCGTCGCGCGGCAGGCAAGCGCCGAACAGGAAGGCGCCGAACACCGCGTGCAGCCCGATCCATTCGGTCAGCAGAGCGCAGCCCAGAAGGCCCAGCATCAGCGCCGCCATCACGGTGGTGGATGGCTCGCCGTCGGGCGCATGGCGCCGCAGCAGCCAGGCGAAGCCGGGCTTGAGGCCGAAGAACAGCAAGGCCAGCAGCGCCAGCGCGCCGCCGGCCGTCCTGGCCAGGCCCGCATGGCCCTCGCCCGCGCCGGCCCAGGCGACCACGAAGGCCAGCAGGATCCAGGCGAAGACGTCCACCACCGCGGCCGCGCCCAGCGCCAGCTGGCCATAGGGGGTGCGCGACAGGCCGCGGTCTTTCAGGATGCGCGCCATCACCGGAAAGGCGGTGATCGACAGGGCGGCCGCCATGAATCCGGCGAAGGGCCAGAAGCGCACGCCAGCCGGCGCCAGGCCGGGGTGCAGCAGCGGCGCGATCGCCACGCCCAGCGCCAGCGGCACCGCCACGCTGAACAGGCCGACGGCACCGGCCGAGCGGATCTGCGCGCCGATGCCCTGGTGCGAGCGCAGTTCCAGGCCGATCACGAACATGAACAGCACCAGCCCCAGCGTGGCCAGCGACTGCAGGCCGGCCAGCGAGGCGGGCGAGAAGAGCTGCGCATGCCAGCTCGGCAACAGCGCGCCCATGACCATCGGGCCGAGCATCAGGCCCGCCGCCATCTCGCCCACCACTGCCGGCTGGCCCAGGTGCCGCAGCAGCCAGCCGCAGGCGCGCGCGGTGGCGAGGATCAGGATCAGTTGCAGCAGGAGGGCGGTGACGGACATGCTCGCGGGCGTCGACGAAGATTGGTCAGTGTGCCGGTGGATGTTGCAGGCGCTGCCAGCCGATCACGGGCCAGTCGCTTCTCGACTGGTCAGCGTCACCACCATAGACCACGCTGCCGCCTTCCAGCGCATCAGGGAATGACACCGCAAAACTGCGAAGGCCGCGAAAGTAATCGGCGTTCACTGTCGCGCCGGCCTTGATCTCGACGGCGCGCAGCTTTCTTCCGGCGGGTATCAGCAGGTCCACTTCGTTGCCGGTCGCATCCCGGAAAAAGTACATCTCCCCCGACTCGCCTTGGTTGAATCGCGTCTTGAGGGCCTCCATGATCACCAGATTTTCGAACAGGCTGCCCAAGAGCGGGTCGCGCGCGACCTGGTCGGCGCTGCGCAAGCCCAGCAGCCAGCAGGCCAGGCCGACATCGTAGAAGTACAGCTTCGGACTCTTCACGAGGCGCTTGGACGTGTTGGTGAACCAGGGCGGCAGCACATGCACGATGTAGCTGGTCTGGAGCAGGTCCAGCCACGCCCGGGCCGTGGCATGCGACACGCCGGCGTCGTTGCCGAGACTCGTGAGGTTCACGAGTTGACCGACCCGTCCGGCGCACAGGCGGACAAAGCGTTCGAATCGCTGCAAGTCATGAACGGCCGCCAACTGCCGCAGGTCACGCTCCACATAGGTGGCGAAATAGTCCCCGAGAGCCCGCGATGGGTCGAGCCCCTGATCGTGGATGCGCGGATAGAAGCCCGTGAGCAAGGTCTGCGCCAGCGGCGCGACGGGGTGCAGTCGTGCCACCTCGGGAAGCGAGAACGGCAACAGGCGAAGCACAGCCGTGCGGCCGGCCAGCGACTGGCTCACCTGGGACATGAGTTCGAACTGCTGGCTTCCCGTCAGAACGAAACGCCCGGGGGCCGGGTCGGCGTCTACCATCGCCTGAAGGTAAGAGGGGATCTGCGGCGCGCGCTGGATCTCGTCGATGATCGCGCCACCCTCGAGGCCCTTCAAGAAACCACGTGGATCTTCTTCTGCGAAGCGCCGCGCGTCGGGATCCTCCAGCGTGACGTACGGCTTGTCGGGGAACAGGCTTCGACACAGCGTGGTCTTGCCACTCTGGCGGGGCCCGGTCAGGGTCATCACGGGGTACTGGCGGGCCAGTTGCGCGGCGAGCGGCGCAACATCGCGAGGAATCATGACATGCGATTCTACGCAATCGTGCAAATTGAAGATTTAATCTTGCATTTGCAGAACTTGGCCGGTCTTCACTGGACGTGCAAGATCAGCCCCACGCGGACACGCCTTGGCAAGTCGTCGAACCCTTCAGCGACAGCAAGAGTGAACGCGCGCAGGGTCTGCCTAAGGTACTTCAGCAGCCTGCCAGGTCCAGACTAGTTCTCTTCCCACTTGGGCCGCGCCGGCAGCACGAAATCGCTGTCGGGGCCGAGTGGGTCGTCCAGCGTCGCCGCTGCTTCGGCGCGCATGCGTTCGAGCCGGCCGTGGCGTTCCCGCTCCACCTTGGCCAGGGCAGTGCGCTCGTCATTCGCCCGCTGGCGTCGCCAGGCCAGGAACATGGCCACGCCGCCCAGCGCCAGGCAGGCCAGGAGATAGACGACGCCAAAAAGGGCGGTGGCGACCCAGCCCGCGGAGTGACCTCTGCCGTACAGGCCCCACAGGCAAAGCACGAGCGCCAGCAGCGAGATGGCCATCAGCAGGCCCAGCTTTCCCGGCCGGGCATGCCGGACTGCGGCCAGGGCGATGACGCCCAGGCCGGTCACGCTGCCGGCCAGATAGGCCAGGGCCCGCACCGGCGCCCAGTCGCCGCCGGCATGCATGGCAAGTTCACCGGCTTCGTAGGCGGTCAGCAGGCCGAAGATCAGCCAGACGTAGAGCCATCCCACATTTGTCTCCTGTTCTCAGCGCAGGTGGATGGCCAGGGACGGCAGCAGCGCGTCGAAGTCGGCGCGCCAGCGTTCGCCGGGCTGCAGCGGCCAGGCATCGGTCCAGGTGCCGGTGGTCACCACGTCGCCGGCTTGCAGCGGCGGCGCGCCGGGGTACTGCTGCAGCTCTTCGACGAAATACAAGAGCGCATGCAGCGGGCCGTCGAGCACGTTGGCGCCACGCCCTTCGTCCATCACCTGCTCGCCACGCAACAGGCGCACCTTGCAGGCGGCCAGCCGCTTGTCGAGTTCCTCGCCCGTGGCGGCCACGTTGCGCACGGGTGTCTCGCGGCCCACCAGCAGGCGGCCATGCAGGCCGCCGTCGGCAACCGTCTCCGGCGCGCTGAATTTCCAGTTGTCGCAATGCGATTGCACGATCTCGAAGCCGGGCGCAAGCCATTCGACGCAGTCGAACAGCGCTTCCAGCGTGGGCGCGCGCGGCGGCGTGGCGCGCATGCCGAACACCACTTCGGGCTCGAGCCGGGGCTGCGACAGCTGTTGCAGCGCCAGCGTGCCTTCGCCGTCGCAGCGGCTGAGGGTGCTGTTCCACACCGTGCCCCAGATCGGCGCGAACACGCCGTAGCGCTCCCAGATGGTCCGGTTGGTGAAGCCGACCTTGAAGCCGGCCGGCTTGTCGCCGCGCCGCTCGCGCAGGGCGCGCACCGCCAGCGCATCGCGGTACGCGACCTCCAGGTCGGGCCAGTTGTCGGGGCTGCGATCGGCGGCCGGCCACAGGGTGCCGGCGTCGCTGTGCTGCAGCAGAAGCTCGGGCGTGATCGTCATGCTGCCAGTCTAGGCTTCTGGTCGTGGCTTGACCAGCAGGCGCCGGCCTGCGCCCCAGCCGCACCAGGCCATGGCCGACGCCAGCACCACCAGCAGCAGGGCAGAGGATTCGAAGCTGCCGGTCCAGCCGCGCAGCAGGCCGGCCAGCAGCGGCCCGCCCGAGGCCAGCACATAGCCGCCGCCCTGTGCCATGGCCGACAGCTGGGCGGTTGCGGCCGAGTCGGGCGAGCGCATCACGATCAGGCTGAGGGCCAGCGCGAAGGCCCCGCCCTGGCCGCAGCCCAGCAGCACGGCCCAGAGCCAGCGGCCCGACAGTGGCGCAAAGATGAAGGCCAGCATCGACACCAGAATGATCGCCGCCAGGCCGACGGCGATGGCGCGCTGGTCGCGGCAGCGCGCGGCGATGGAGGGCGTCACCAGGCAGGTCGCCAGCTGCACGAGGATGGACAGCGCCACCACGTAGCCGGCCTCGGCGCCGTCCAGCCCGCGCTCGCGCAGCATGGGCGCGAGCCAGCCCAGCACGATGTAGGCCAGGGCTGACTGCAGGCCCATGAAGCCGGTCACCTGCCAGGCCAGCGAGTCGTGCCACAGGCTGCCGCTGCGTGCCTGCGCATGGGCCGGCAGGGGCTTGGCCGCCAAGGCCTGCGGCGCCCACAGGAGCAGCACCAGCGCCGCGGGCAAGGCCCAGGCCGCCAAGGTCAGCGCCCAGGAGCCATGGAATACATGGCGTTCCAGCGGCACGGTGAAGGCGGTGGATCCCGATGCACCCGCGCACACGGCCAGGGTGTAGAAGCCGGTCATCATCGCCGCGTGCGTGGGGAAGTCGCGCTTCACCAGGCCCGGCAGCAGCACGTTGCCCACCGCGATGCCGGCCCCGGCCAGCGCGGTCGATGCGAACAGCAGCGGCAGGTTGCCCGTGCCGCGCAGCAATGTGCCGATGCAGATCAGCAGCAGCGCGCCGAACAGGGTGCGCTCGGGACCGAAGCGGCGCGACAGCGCCGGCGCCGGCACCGCGAAGATACCCAGGCAGAGCAGGGGCAGCGTGGTGAGCAGGCTGGCGGCGGTGGGGCCCATGCCGGTGTCGCGCATCACCTCGGGCAGCACCACCGAGATGCTGCCGAACACCGGGCGCAGGTTGAAGGCGATGAGGATCAGGCTCGCGCCCAGCAGCACCTGGCGTGCCAGGGTGGGGGAGGAGGGAAGGTGCGCCGTGGCGGCTGATGTGGGCAGGGGAGAAGACATGGGCGGCGCCGACTCTAGACCGATCGCACGGCGCCTGCCGTGCGGCACTGGAATGCCCCCGTGGCGCTGACTACACTCGCGCCGATGTGCGCCACCACCACTGCTGCTCCCGCTCGCGAGCCTGCTGAGGAAAAGTCGGGCCTGCCGATCATTTCTTTTGCCGAAGCGGCCGCATTCGGCCGCTGGCTGGCGCGCCAGCCGGCCGATGCCAAGGGCCTGTGGCTCAAGCTGGCCAAGAAGGGCAACGAAGCCAGCAGCCTGACGCGCGCGCAGGCGGTGGAAGAAGCGCTGTGCCACGGCTGGATCGACGGCCAGATCAACGGCTACGACGAGGCATGGTGGCTGGTGCGCTTCACGCCGCGCAAGGCGCGCAGCCAGTGGTCGCAGATCAACCGCACGACGGTGGCGCGCCTGGTCAAGCAAAAGCGAATGCAGCCCGCCGGCCTCGCGCAGGTGAACGCCGCCAAGAAGGATGGCCGCTGGGACGCGGCCTACGCGCCGCAGAGCATGGCCACCGTGCCGCCCGACCTGCAGGCGGCGCTCGATGCCAACGCCAAGGCGAAGAAGTTCTTCGAGGCGCTCAAGGGCGCGAATCGCTACGCCGTCCTGTACCGTGTGCAGTCGCTCAAGCGGCCGGAATCGCGCGCCAAGCGCATCGAGGAATACGTGGCCATGCTGGCGCGCGGCGAGACCATCCATCCGCTGCTGGGCAAGCCCGCCGCGTCTTCTTCCGATTCAAAGAAGCCCTGAGATCTGCCGAGCCGCGGCCAGCAGCGGCGGCAGCATGTTGTCCTGCATCACCTTGGCGCTGGTGCGGTTGGCCTGGCCGCTGATGTTGAGCGCGGCCACCATGCGGCCCGCCCGGTCGACGATGGGCGCGGCGATGGAGATGAGGCCTTCTTCCAGCTCCTGGTTCACCACGCACCAGCCCTGGCGCCGCGCCTGCTGCACCTTGGAAAAAATCGCATCGGCGTCGGTCAGCGTGTGCTTGGTGAAGGGCTCCAGGGTGGATGCAGCCAGGCGCGCGCGCACCTCCTCGTCGGGCAGGTCGGCCAGGAGGAGCCGGCCCATCGAGGTGCACCAGGCCGGCAGGCGCGAGCCCACGCCGAGGGTGATGCGCATGATCTTGTGGGTGGGCACGCGCAGCACGTAGACGATGTCGGTGGCGTCCAGCACGGCGGCCGAGCACGACTCCTGCACTTCGCGCACCAGCGCTTCCATGATGGGCTCGGCGCGGTTCCAGATCGGCATCGACGAGAGGTAAGCAAAGCCCAGGTCGAGGATGCGCGGCGTCAGCGCAAAGAGCTTGCCGTCGCTCGCCACATAGCCCAGGGTCTGCAGGGTGAGCAGGATGCGGCGCGCGCCGGCGCGGGTGAGGCCGGTGGCGGCCGCCACTTCCGACAGCGTCTGGCGCGGCGCCTGGGTGCTGAAGGAGCGGATCACTTCCAGCCCGCGCGCAAAGGACTGCACGTAGGCATCGCCAGGGCGCGGTGTATCGGTGTGTGTCGCTTGGCTTGTCATGGCGGGCATTCGTCCTTAAAATTCATTATACGAACAAGTGTTCGACATGCGAACAAATCGGCCAGCCCGAATCGTTCGGTACTTTCCCTCAAAGCCAGGAGACAGATCCACATGATCGACAAGATCGCGGGCTCGATCGCCGATGCCATGGCCGGTATTCGCGACGGCTCCACCGTTCTCATCGGCGGCTTCGGCACGGCCGGCATTCCCAACGAACTGATCGACGGCCTGATCGCCCAGGGTGCGAAGGACCTGACGGTGGTCAACAACAACGCCGGCAACGGCGACGCCGGCCTGGCCGCGTTGCTCAAGGCCGGCCGGGTGCGCAAGATCATCTGCAGCTTTCCGCGCCAGGCCGACAGCCACGTGTTCGACGAGCTCTACCGCAGCGGCAAGCTCGAGCTGGAGCTGGTGCCCCAAGGCAACCTGGCCGAACGCATCCGCGCCGCGGGCGCCGGCATCGGCGCCTTCTTCTGCCCGACCGGCTTTGGCACGCAGCTCTCGGGCGACCGCGAGGTGCGCGAGATCAACGGCAAGAAGTACGTGCTCGAATTTCCCATCCATGGCGACGTGGCGCTCATCAAGGCCGAGCGCGGCGACCGCTGGGGCAACCTGGTCTATCGCAAGGCGGCGCGCAACTTCGGGCCGGTGATGGCCATGGCGTCGAAGAAGACCATCGCCACGGTGCACGACATCGCCGAACTGGGCACGCTGGACCCGGAGTCCATCGTCACGCCGGGCATCTTCGTGCACCACGTCGTCAAGATCGATCGCGTCGCCACGCAAGCGGGCGGCTTCAAGAAGGCTGCATGATCATGAGCAACTACCAACGCCGCACCAAGGACGAACTCGCCAAGCGCGTCGCGCAAGACATCTTCGACGGCGCCGTCGTCAACCTGGGCATCGGCCAGCCGACCCTGGTGGCCAACCACCTGCCGGCCGGGCGCGAAGTGATCCTGCACAGCGAGAACGGCATCCTGGGCATGGGCCCGGCGCCCACCGCCGGCGAAGAGGACTACGACCTCATCAACGCCGGCAAGCAGCCCGTCACCCTGCTGCCCGGCGGCGCCTACTTCCACCATGCCGACAGCTTCGCGATGATGCGCGGCGGCCATCTCGACATCTGCGTGCTGGGTGCCTTCCAGGTCTCCGCCACCGGCGACCTGGCCAACTGGCACACCGGCGAGAAAGACGCCATCCCTGCCGTCGGCGGCGCGATGGACCTGGCGATCGGCGCCAAGCAGACTTGGGTCATGATGGACCTGCTCACCAAGAAGGGCGAAAGCAAGCTGGTCGAGCAATGCACCTATCCGCTCACCGGCATCGCCTGCGTGAAGCGCGTGTACTCGGATCTCGCCACGCTGGAATGCACGCCCAAGGGCCTGAAGCTGATCGACATCGTCGACGGCCTCACGCACGCCGAACTCGAGAAGCTGGTCGGCCTGCCGATCGCATCCGCCTGAACCTCACGCCACATCTGAACTAGGGGACATCTCATGATCAACGAAGCCTTCATCTGCGACGCCATCCGCACGCCCTTCGGCCGCTACGGCGGATCGCTCTCCAGCGTGCGCACCGACGACCTGGGCGCGGTGCCGCTCAAGGCGCTCATGGCGCGCAACCCAAAGGTCGACTGGCAGGCCGTGACCGACGTGCTGTACGGCTGCGCCAACCAGGCCGGTGAAGACAATCGCAACGTGGCACGCATGTCGGCCCTCCTGGCCGGCCTGCCGATGGACGTGCCGGGCGGCACCATCAATCGCCTGTGCGGCTCGGGCCTCGATGCGCTCGGTACGGCCGCGCGCGCCATCAAGTCGGGCGAAGCCGGCCTCATGATCGCGGGCGGTGTCGAGAGCATGAGCCGCGCGCCCTTCGTCATGCCCAAGGCCGAAAGCGCCTTCGGCCGCAACAACGCGGTGTACGACACCACCATCGGCTGGCGCTTCGTCAACAAGCTGATGAAGGCGCAGTACGGCGTCGACTCGATGCCCGAGACGGCCGAGAACGTGGCCACCGATTACAAGATCGAGCGCGAGGCGCAAGACCGCATGGCGCTGGCTTCGCAGCAGCGCGCGGTGGCCGCGCAGAAGAGCGGCTTCTTCGACGCCGAGATCGTGCCGGTGAGCGTGCCGCAGAAGAAGGGCGACCCGGTCATTGTCAACAAGGACGAGCATCCGCGCGAGACCAGCCTCGAAGCGCTCGCCAAGCTCAAGGGCGTGGTGCGCCCCGATGGCACGGTGACGGCCGGCAATGCCAGCGGCGTGAACGACGGCGCCGTGGCACTCCTGCTGGCCAGCGAAGCGGCTGCCGCCAAGAACGGCCTGACGCCGCGCGCCCGCGTGGTTGGCATGGCCACCGCCGGCGTGCCGCCGCGCGTGATGGGCATCGGCCCCGCGCCGGCCACGCAGAAGGTGCTGGCGCTGACGGGCCTGAAGCTCGAGCAGATCGACGTGATCGAGCTCAACGAGGCTTTCGCGGCCCAAGGCCTGGCGGTGCTGCGCATGCTGGGCCTTGGCGACGACGATGCCCGCGTCAACATCAACGGCGGCGCCATCGCGCTGGGCCATCCGCTGGGCGCCAGCGGTGCGCGCCTGGCCACCACCGCCGTCAACCAACTGCACAAGAGCGGCGGCCGCTATGCGCTGTGCACCATGTGCATCGGCGTGGGGCAGGGCATCGCCGTGATTCTCGAGCGCGTCTGAGCTGCATTTCGATCTTTTTCAATCCCTGGAGCATCCCTCTTGAAGCACGCATCCTTCCTGTCCCGCCGCAGCCTCGCGGCCGCGTCGCTGGCGCTGGCCGCGGCCGGCCTCCTGCCCGCCGTCGCCGGCGCGCAATCGGCTGCAGCCACGCAGTTCCCCACCAAGCCGGTGCGCATCATCACGCCCTTCCCGGTGGGTGGCGGACCCGACGGCGTGGCGCGCCTCGTGGCCGACAAGCTCTCGCGTGCCTGGGGCCAGCCGGTGGTGGTCGAGAACCGTCCGGGCGGCAACGGCTTCATTGCCATCGACGCCTGGAAGCGCGGCGCCAAAGACGGACACGACCTGCTCGTGCTCGACAACGTGCACCTCGCGGCCTATCCGGCGCTGTTCAAGAAGCTGCCCTACGACCCGGTCAAGGACTTCGACGCGCTGCTGCCGCTGTTTCGCACCTACTTCTTCTTCACGGTGCCGACCACCAGCAAGTACAAGAGCGTGGGCGACCTGATCGCCGACGCCAAGGCCAATCCCGGCAAGCTGAACTACGGCTCCTGGTCGGTGGGCAATCCGGTGCATCTGGGTTCGGAGCTGTTCGAGTCAGCCACCGGCACGCAGATGGAGCATGTGATCTACAAGGAAACCACGCAGCTCTACACCTCGGTCGCGACCGGCGAACTCGCCTTCGCGCTCGGCAGCAGCGCCACCGCCGGTCCGCTGCAGCGCGCCGGCAAGCTGCGCTTCCTGGCCGTGGCGGCGCCCAAGCGCGCCGCCGCCTTCCCCGATGTGCCGACGGTCGGCGAATCGGGCGGCCCGCAGGGCTTCGAGGTCATCGGCTGGAACGCGGTCGCGGTGCCGCCGGGCCTGCCTGCCGCGGTGACCGACAAGATCAAGCGCGACATCGAAAAGGGCCTGGCCGAGCCCGACGTGCTGGAGAAGTTCAAGAGCTTCGGCTACGAGCCCTTCCCGACCACGCGCGATCAGTTCAAGCAGTTCGTGCAGAGCGAAAGCAAGCGCTTCGGCGATGTGATCCAGAAGGCGAACGTGTCGCTCGACTGAGGCGCGCCCCGTTCCAGAAAAGAAGCGCCGCAAGGCGCTTTTTTTGCTTCCAGGATTCGTGTGATGAATCCTTTGGTTGACTTGTGAAGGTCAGTTAACAAATGTAACCTGATGTACTCAATTCCTTGCGTCAGGAGTATTTGTGGATCTGAACAAACGGCGTTGGCTCGAAGGCCTCGCCGCCACCGCCGCGGGCCTGTACTTGCCGAGTTCATGGGCGCAGGCCGACAACGCCGCCCGCGCCCGCACTTCATCTTCTGCTTCTCCTCGCGCCGCCGCCGCGCAGGAATGGCCCAATCGCCCGATCCGGCTCTTGGTCGGCTTTCCGGCCGGCGCCTCGCCCGACCTGGCGGCACGCGCCATTTCCGAGCCGTTGTCGCAGCTGCTGCGGCAATCGGTGGTGGTGGAAAACAAGCCAGGCGCCAGCGGCAACGTGGCGGCCGACTTGGTGGCCAAGTCCACCGACGAGCACACCTTCGGCGCGCTGATCAACGGCAACCTCACCATTGCCAAGCTGCTCAACGGCAAGACGCCTTTCGATCCGGAAAAGGACTTCGACCCCGTCGGCCTGATCGGCACCGCACCGCTGGTGCTGACCTTGTCGGGCAATGCCGAGGGCAAGACGCCGGTAGACCTGGTGCACTGGGCGCGCAGCCAGGGCGCATCGGCCAGCTACGGCTCGCCCGGCAACGGCACGGTGGGACACCTGGGCATGGAACTGCTCAAGAGCCGCACCGGCATCACCGCGCAGCATCAGCCCTTCAGCGGCAACCCGGCGGTGATCAAGGCCATGCTGGAAGGCAAGGTGCAGATGTCGCTGCTGCCGCCAGGCTTGGTGATGCCGCAGGTGCAGGCCGGCAAGCTGCGCGCCGTGGGCGTGACCTCGCCCGAGCCCAGCCCGCTGGTGAGCGGCATGAACACCTTGCGCGATGCTTCCGTGCGCGGCGCCGACCTGGAAATCTGGACCGCGTTGGCCGGCCCGGCCAGCCTGCCCGAATCCATCGTGGAGAAGTTCAATGCCGCGCTGGTCACCGTGATCCGCCGGCCCGAAGTGAGCAAGCGCCTGCTCGAAGTGGGCTGGCAGGCCCAGCCCGGCACGGCCGACGCGCTGGCCTCGCGCATGCGCCGCGACACGGCCATGCTGGGCGGCGTGATCATGATGCGCGGGATCCGGGCGGATACCTGACGGGATTCAGGCCGGCGCCGCGGACGCGGCCTGCCACACCAGGGTAGCAGCAGCCAGGTCTTCCAGCGCGTTGCCGACGGCCTTGAAGACGGTGTGCTCGCTCGCGTGGATGCGACCGCGCCGCTCGCCGCGGCACAACTGCGCCAGCGTGGCCTGCACGTCGCCTTCGCGCAGGGTGCCGGCAGCGATGGCGTCCAGCAGGTCGCCGGCCTTCTTCAGCGCCTCGTCGGTGTCGACGAAGGTGCGCGCGCCGTTCGCAAAGCAGGCCGGGTCGGCTTCGCGCATCTGTGGCGAGAAGCTGCCCACCAGGTCCAGGTGCGAGCCGGACGCCAGCCATGACCCCTGCACCAGCGCTGCGGTGGCCAGCGTGGCGCAGCTCACGATGTCGGCGCTGCGCACCGCGGCCTCGAGATCCGCTGTGGCCAGCGCGTCCAGGCCCTGCGCGCGCCATTCTTGCGCCAGCCCCTTCGCGCTCTCGGCCCGGTGGTTCCACACCGTCACCTGCTCGATGCCGGGCCGCACGCTCTTCAGTGCGGCCGGCAGCAGGCGCGCCACCCGGCCGGTGCCCAGCACCAGCAGGCGCCGCGCATCCTCGCGGGCCAGGAAGGAGGCGCCGAGGGCGGAGGCCGCGGCGGTGCGGCGCGCCGTGATCTCGTCGCCGTCCATCAGCGCCAGCGGCACGCCGGTGTGGGCGTCGTACAGCAGGTAGCTGGCGTGCAGGCCCGGCAGCCCGCGCGCCCCGTTGCCGGCAAAGATGTTCACCGTCTTGATGCCCAGGAAGCCCGCCTCGCTCCAGGCCGGCATGATCAGCACCGTGCCCTGGTCGGTGCCGGCGCGCAGTTGGTGCACGTGGCGCGGCGGCACCGTGATGTCGGTGGCCGCAAAGGCGGCGTGCAAGGCCGGCACCAGGCGCTCGAAAGCGAGGGGCGCGCGCGTGGCGGCGGCATCGAAGATCTGCATGATGGTGATCGGGGAAGGTGTTCTTGCTGCGTGCGGCTGCCGGCAGGAATTGTGGCGCGCCGCCATCGGCAGGAATTGTGGCGCGCCGCCACAATGGCGGCTTCGTCCAGCCAGCGCCCGGTCTTCTTTCTTGACGCTCCCTCTCATCACCAGTCCGCACTTCTACATGGTCGCGGTGCCTGCCGTCCTGTTGCTGGGCATCAGCAAGAGCGGCTTCGGCGCCGGCTTCGGTTCGCTGGCGGTGCCCCTGATGGCGCTGGCCGTGTCGGTGCCCGATGCTGCCGCCATCCTGATGCCGCTTTTGCTGGTGATGGATCTGCTGGGGCTGGCCGCCTTCCGGCGCGACGTGGACCTGCGCCTGCTGAAGTTCCTCGTTCCCTTCGGCCTGTTGGGCACGCTGGCCGGCACCTTGCTGTTCAAGGTGCTGTCGGGGCCGACGGTGGCCGGCATCGTCGGTGTGTTCACGCTCGTCTTCCTGGCGCAGCGACTGGCCTTTCCGCCCAAGCCGGACGACCCGATGCCGCGGCGCGAGCTGGGCGCGCTGCTCACCGTGACCTCGGGTTTCACCAGCTTCATCTCGCATGCCGGCGGACCGCCGCTCAATGCCTACCTGATCCCGCTGCGCCTGACACCGCTGGCCTTCACCGCCACCGTGGCCTACTTCTTCTTCGTGGTGAATCTCAGCAAATGGATTCCCTATGCCTGGCTGGGCCTGCTCGACTGGCGCAACATGGCCACCTCGCTGGTGCTGATGCCGCTGGCGCCGCTGGGCGTCTGGCTGGGCGTGCGCATCGCCCGGCGCATCGATGCCAAGACCTTCTACCGCTTCATCTACCTGGGCATGCTCCTGACCGGCCTGAAGCTGGTGTGGGACGGCTTCATCGCGGCCTGATCTTCATTTCATCCCCGACCCACAACGTCCACGCCATGACCCACAACGCAACACCGCAGCAGCACCTCGTCATCCTCACCGGCGCCTCGCGCGGCATGGGCCGTGCCATGGCCGAGCAATTGCTGGCGCGGCCGGGACATGCGCTGATCTGCATCTCGCGCAACAGCTCGGCCGAACTGGCGGCGTCGCCCGCCGGCGCAGGCAGCACGCTATCGCAATGGGAGCACGACCTGGGCGATGCGTCGAGCGCGGCCGCGCGCCTGTCGGGCTGGCTGCAGGCGGTGGACCCGGGCCGCTACGCCAGCGCCACCCTGATCAACAACGCCGGCGTGATCGCGCGGCCGGCGCCGCTGTCGGACGCCGACGCGGCCGACCTGGCGCGCGCCCTGCGCGTCGGCCTGGAGGCGCCGATGCTGCTGGCCAGCGCTTTTCTGAAAGCCACCCAGGGCTGGCAGCCGACGCGGCGCAAGGTGCTCAATATCTCCTCGGGCCTGGGCCGAAACGCCATGGCCAGCCAGGCGCCGTACTGCGCGGCCAAGGCCGGCATGGACCATTTTTCCCGTGCGCTGGCATTGGAAGAGGCGCCGTTGGCCCATGGCGCACGCGTGGTCTCGCTGGCCCCGGGCGTGATCGACACCGACATGCAGATCGAACTGCGCGGCGGCGATCCGGCCAAGTTTCCAGACCGCGAGCGCTTCACCCGCATGCAGTCCGAAGGGATGCTGGCAACACCGGCCGCCGCGGCTGCGCGGGTGCTGGCCTATCTGGACCGGGCCGATTTCGGCAGCCAGCCAGTGGCCGACGTGCGCGACGCCTAGGCCACACGGACTTCAGGCGACTTCGCGCCTGAGCAGATCCGACGCCGGCACATAGGGCCGCAGGTAGGCGGCGGTTTCCTCCACCGGGCAGGCCAGCCAATCCTCGAGCCAGGCGTCGTGCAACAGGGCCGCATGGCGCTGCCCGTTTTCGGCGCTCACCGTGAAGATGGCAAAGCTCTCGACGCATTGGCCTTGCGGCGAGCGCCAGGCGTTCCACAAGCCGGCAATGGCCAGCACCTTGCCGTCGGCGCGTGAGAGCCGCTGCGTGCTTGCGCCCTCGCCTTGCTCGAACAGCACATCGGCCAGCACCACGCAACGATGGCCGCGCTTCCATGGCTGAAGGTAGTTGCGCTCGCCGGCGGCGCTTTCTGCCGGTGCTTCGAACAGCGGGTCTTCACCGTCTTTGGAGAACAGCGGAATCAGGCCCCAGCGGCCGGTGACCGCCTCGAAGTCGCAGGGGGATTGGAGGTTGCCCAGCTGATCGGCGCGCGGACGGCGCACGAAGACGCCCGGTTGGCCGGGCCGCACTTCCAACTGTGGCCCCGGCTGGAAGGCAATACCAAAGCGCGCTGCATAGGGGTCTGGCTCCCTTGCGCTCTGGTAGTGATGAATCATGGAAGCCACTATACGGCGCGCTCCTACGCGCTGTATGTCGGGCTGGCGGCTTGGAACCGGTTGCAGTAGCGCTAAAGATACAGTTTCTGCAAGAGGCGGATCAGCGTCTCGCGGTCGCGGGCGCTCAGCCGGGCGCTGGCCTCCAGCTCCAGTTCCACCACCGCCTGCTCGGCCTCCCGCGTCAGCTTCTCGCCGGCCGGCGTCAGGTACAGGCCGACGGCGCGGCCGTCGCGCGGGTGCGGGCGGCGTTCGATCAGGCCGCGGCTGTCCAGCGCGGCGATCAGGTTCACCAGGTTGGGCGGCAGGATGTCCAGGGTGGCGCACAGCTGGCGCGAGGTGGCGCCGGGGTTGTGCGCCAAGAGCGAGAGCACCGAGAAATCCACCTGCTTGAGGCCATAGGGCGCCATGCGTTCGGAGAACACGGCGCTGATCTGCGACCAGGCACGCCGGGCGTTGTAGCCCACCAGGGTTTCCAGGAAGCCGTTGTCCAGCCGCTCGCCGGCACGCCCGGTGGCGGGGCCGGCCCGGTCGCTCTTTGCAATCGGCTTGAATTCGCGCGTCATGGCCGTCAGCCTAACGCCTTAACGCGCTGCCGCACTGTCGCAAGCACGCTTGACCATGCCCAGGCGCATCTCGAACTCCGGCAACACGAAGCGCCGGAAGGCCTGCGCCGGCGCCGCCCAGCGCGCATCGCCCGCCGGTGCGGCGCGCTCGATGCGGGCCCAGGCCCAACCGAGCACGGTCAGCATGGCCACCCGCAGGTAGTCGTCGGCCACCTCGTAAGGCAGTTGCGGATCGGCCTTGGCCGCCAGCGCGATCGAGGTGCCCAGGTAGCGCAGCTGCGCCATGCGGCGCTGCGCCTCGGCCTCGTGCTCGCGGGCAGCATCCAGCTCGTCGCGCAGTTCCAGCAGGCAGGCGGCAAAGGCGGCGCCGGCATCGGGCAGCACCTTGCGCACCAGCAGGTCGATCGCCTGGATCTCGCTATCGCCCTCGCTGCCGCCCTGGAAGGCCTGCGGCGTGCGGACGGCTTTCAGCACCGGGGTCATGAAGCTGCACCAGCGCTCGGCTTTCTTGCGCTGCGCTGCGTCCTGTGCATGCCGGGCGACGTCGAGCTGCTGCGCCGTGCGGTAGATCAGCAGGTGTGCGCCGTCGATCCAGGCGCGTCGGGTGTCCCGGATGCGATGCATCGCGAAGCGCCGGCCGGTCTCGTCGTCATCACGATTCAGCGGCGCGATTGCTTCGGCGAACTTGCCGGCTTCCTCGAGCCCCTGCGTCATCAGCGCATCGCCGACTTCCGAAAAGGCCGGCAGTGCGCGCAGTGCGCTTGGGAGCTGCAGCACCTCCTGCTGCAGGAAGCGGAGGTCTTCGGGACGCGCGTAGTCCATGTCAGGCCGCTGCCGTTGTCGAGCGCGCGGCGCCCAGGTAGGTGTCGATCACGCGGGCGTCGCCGGCCAGCGCCTTGGCCGGGCCTTGCAGGCTGACGCCGCCCATCTCCAGCACGTAGCCGTGGTCGGCCACTTCCAGCGCGGCGCGCGCGTTCTGCTCGACCAGCAGGATGGTGACGCCGGTGGCGCGCAGCGCGCTCACCGTGCGGAAGATCTCCTGCACCACCAGCGGTGCCAGGCCCAGGCTGGGCTCGTCCAGCATCAGAAGCTTGGGCCGCGACATCAGTGCGCGGCCCACCGCCAGCATCTGGCGCTCGCCGCCCGACAGCGTGCCGGCCAATTGCGTGCGGCGCTCCTTCAGGCGCGGGAACAGCGCATACACCGTCTCCAGTTCGTCGCGCCAGCGCGCATTGCGCAGGCGAACCTGGCGGAAGGCGCCGAGCACCAGGTTGTCTTCCACCGGCATCGTGCCGAACAGCTCGCGCTTCTCGGGCACCAGGGCGATGCCCAGCATCACCCGTTCTTCCAGCGTCAGCGCGCCGATCGGCTGGCCTTGGAATTCGATGGCGCCGCGCGATGGCAGCACGCCCATCAATGCGTTGAGCAGGGTGGACTTGCCGGCGCCGTTGGGGCCGATCACGGTGATCACGCTGCCTTCGGGCGCGTCCAGCGCGATGCCGTGCAGCACCTCGGCGCGGCCGTAGCCGGCATGCAGGTCCTGGACGCGAAGTAGGAGGCTTGTCATCAGTGTTCCGTTCCCAGGTACGCGGCCCGTACCTTGTCGCTCTGCTGAACTTCGGTCGGCGTGCCTTCCATCAGGTGCGTGCCGAACTCCATCACCACGATGTGCTCGCACACGTCCATCACCAGGCTCATGTCGTGTTCCACCAGGAGGATGCTCATGCCTTCGACGCGCAGGCTGCGCAGCACGTCGGCCAGGGCCTGCTTTTCCTTGTGGCGAAGGCCGGCGGCGGGTTCGTCCAGCAGCAACAGGGCCGGGTCGGCGCACAGCGCCCGCGCGATTTCCAGCAGGCGCTGCTGGCCCATCGCCAGGTTGCCGGCCTGCTCGTGCAGCAGCTCGCCCATGCCGACGCGCTGCAGCTGGCGTTCGGCTTCGCGGAACAGCTGCCTTTCCTCGTTGCGGTCCATGCGCGCCATGGCCGCCAGCGGGCCACGCTGGCCACGCAGGTGCGCGCCCAGCGCGACGTTTTCCAGCACCGTCATCTCGGGCACCAGCTTCACGTGCTGAAAGGTGCGCGACATGCCCTCGCGCGCGATGCGGCGCGACGGCAGGCCGTCGACCCGCTTGCCGCGAAAGCACACCTCGCCGCCCGACAGGCGCAGCACGCCGGTGATCAGGTTGAAGGTGGTGGACTTGCCGGCGCCATTGGGGCCGATCAGGCCGACGATCTGGCCGGCCCGGGTCTGGAAGCTGATGTCGTTCACCGCCACCAGGCCGCCGAAGGTCTTGCGCACGGCCTTCACGTCGAGCACCAGCTCGCCGGCGGCCGGCTTGGGCCGCGCCGGCAGTGGCGCGGCATCTTGCCAGTCGACCACCCGTGGCGCACGCGGCAGGCGCCGGTCGATGAAAGCCCACAGGCCGTCCGGCAGGTACTTGAGCACCAGCACGATCAGGATGCCGAACACGATCACCTCGTAGCTGCCGGCGGTGCCGATCAGCTTGGGCAGGAGCACCTGCAGCTGGTCTTCCAGCAGCTTGACGATTCCCGAGCCGGCGATGGCGCCCCACACGTGCGCTGCGCCGCCGAGCACGACCATGAACAGGTACTCGATGCCCATCTTGATGCCGAAGGGCGAGGGGTTCACCGTGCGCTGGAAATGCGCGAACAGCCAGCCCGAGACCGAGGCCAGCATGGCCGCCAGCACGAAGATGCCAACCTTGTGGCGCAGGGTGTCGATGCCCATCGCCTCGGCCATCTGCGAGCCGCGCGCCAGGGCGCGGATGGCACGCCCGCTGCGCGAATCGAGCAGCCGCAGGAGCGCGAAGGAGGCGGCCAGCACGAAGGCCCAGACCAGGGCGTAGAACACCCGGCGCTGCCCGACCTCCAGGCCGAAGATCGACAAGCCCTTCACGCCCAGGATGCCGTCGTACTTGCCCAGCGCGTCGAGGTTGCCCATCAGGTAGTACAGCGACAGCGCCCAGGCAATGGTGGCCAGCGGCAGGTAGTGGCCCGACATGCGCAGGGTGATGGCGCCGATCACGGCCGCGCTGACGCCGGTGAGCGCCAGGCCGATGAAGAGCGTGATCCAGGGCGAGAGCCCGGTGTTCACCGTGAGGTAGGCGGTGGTGTAGGCGCCGATGCCCACGAAGGCCGCCTGCCCGAAGGAGGTGAGCCCGGCCACGCCGGTGAGCAGCACCAGGCCCAGCACCGGCAGCGCGTACAGGCCGATGTAGTTGAGCTGGATGATCCAGAAGTCGGGCAGCGGCAGCAAAGGCAATGCGATCAGCACCGCGATGAGGGCCAGCGGGCCCCACTGGCGCAAGGCGCTTCCCTTGGCCGCCTGCACGGTGGCAGCGGTTGAAACGATAGCGCTCACTTCAATGTTCCTCATCTGAGTGGCCCGATGCCAGCGAGCGCCACAGCAGCACCGGCAGGATGATGGTGAAGACGATCACTTCCTTGAAGGCGCTGGCCCAGAAGGAGCCGAAGGCCTCGATCACACCCACCGACAGCGCACCGATCAGCGCGCCCGGGTAGCTGGCCAGGCCGCCGATCACGCCGGCCACGAAGCCCTTGAGGCCGATCAGGAAGCCTGAGTCATAGAAGACGGTGGTGGTCGGCCCGATGAGCAGGCCCGAGAGCGCGCCGAGGAATGCCGCCAGCGCAAAGCTCAGGCGGCCGGCGCCCTGGGTCGAGATGCCCATCAGCCGCGCGCCCAGCCGGTTCACCGCGGTGGCGCGCAGTGCCTTGCCGTACAGGCTGCGCTCGAAGAAGAGCCACAGCACCACGATGAGCGCAGCCGACACGCCGAAGATCACCAGGGCCTGGCCGCTGACGTTGAGCGGCCCCAGCGGCATGCGCATGTCCCAGAAGGAGGGATTGCGAAAGCCCTCGGCGCCGAAGAAAAGGAGGCCCAGGCCGGTCATCGCGAAATGCACGCCGACCGAGACGATCAAGAGCACCAGCGTGCTGGCGCCGGCCAGCGACTGGTAGGCCACGCGGTACACCAGCGGCCCGAAGGCGGTGACGATGCACACCGTGAGCAGCGCCTGCACCAGCAGTGGAAAGCCGCGCGGCGCGGCCCATGCCGAGATGCCGGCCACGACGGCGGCCGGCACGAAGGTGCGCAGCGCCGCCACGAAAGCCGGCGCGGCGCGGCCGCGGTGCCGCCACTCGCTGGCCAGTTCCATCAGGGCGGCGGCCGCTGCCAGGATCAGCAGCAGCCACACCGTGCCCGGCACCTGCCCGGTCTGGAAGATGGCGAGCGTGAGCGCGCCGTAGGCCACGAACTCCCCCTGCGGGATGAAGATGACACGGGTCACCGTGAAGACCAGCACGATGCACATGCCCAGCAGGGCATAGATCGCGCCGTTGGTGAGGCCGTCCAGCAACAGGATGCTGGCGATGGAGAAGTCCATTTTCAGCGGCCTTTGAAATGGGCGTGGTACCTAGGTGAACCACCGCGGAACCGGCTTTGCCGGGCCGCTGGTGGTGCCCCCGGTCGGGGGTTGGCGGAGCGACACGAAGTGCGCGAAGCCTGGGGGCGAGTCATGGAATCACCTTGAACTGGCCGTTCACCACTTGCAGCATCACACCGGTCTCGTTGGTGTAGCCCCAGTGGTCTTGCGCGGTCCAGTTGAGCACGCCGTGCGCCAGCACCGTGCGGCCCATGGTCTCGAAGGCGTCGCGCAGCGCGGCGCGGAACTCGGGCGTGCCGGGCTGGCCCTTCTTCAGCGCGATCGGCACCGCCTTTTCCAGCACGATGTAGGCATCGGTGCCGTGGCCGGCGAACTGGTTGCGCGTGCCCGCGCCATAGGCCTTTTCGTACTGCTCGACGAAGGCCAGCGCCGCCTTCTTCGACGGATTGTTCTCGGGCAGCTGGGCGCCGTGCATGGCCGGGCCGGAGACGACGAAGGTGCCTTCGGCGTCCTTGCCGGCGGTGCGCATCAGGTCCGGCGTGGCGGCGGCGTGCGTCTGGTAGATCTTGCCCTTGTAGCCGCGCTCGACGATGGCCTTTTGCGGCATGCCGGCGCCGCTGCCCGAGGCCACGATCAGGATCGCGTCCGGGTTGGCGCCGCTGAGCTTGAGCGCCTGCGCCGTCACGCTGGTGTCGGCGCGGGCGAAGCGCTCGGTGCCCACCACCTTGATGCCGGCCTTGGTGGCCTCCTCGGTGATGGCCTTCAGCCACAGCTCGCCGTAGGCGTCGGTGTAGCCCAGGAAGCCGATGGTCTTCACGCCTTGCTTCTTCATGTGCTCGACGACCGCGTAGGCCATCACGCCGTTCGATTGCGGCAGGCGGAACAGCCACTTGTCCTTGCCGGGCGGCAGGCCGGCCGGCGAGGTGGCCAGCTGCGGCGTGGCGGCCTCGGCCGTGACGTCGGCCATCGGGATCGCGACCGGGGTGGCGGACGAGCCGATGATCAGGTCCACCTTGTCTTCGGTCACCAGGCGCTGCGCTGCCTTGACGCCGGCCGTCGGATCGCTGGCGTCGTCCAGGATCACCAGCTTGATGTTCTGGCCGGCCACCGTCTTGGGCCAGGTCTGGATCGCGTTCTTCACCGGGATGCCCAGGCCGGAGGCCGGGCCGGTGAGGGGCTGCACCACGCCGACGGTGATGTCGGCATGGGCGCTGGTGCCCAGCAGCGCGAACGCGAACAGGCTGGCGAGCATCGTCTTCTTGAATTTCATGGCTTGTCTCCTCGGTCGTTGTTGAAAGGGGTCAGCGCGGCGCCATGCGCAGCGCGCCATCGAGGCGAATGACTTCGCCATTGAGGTGCCCGTTGGTCACGACGTGGCAGGCCAGCTCGGCAAATTCCGAGGGCTTGCCCAGGCGCGGCGGGAAGGGAATGGAGGCGGCCAGCGACTGCTGCACGGCTTCCGGCAGCTCCATCAGGAGCGGCGTGGCAAAGAGGCCCGGCGCAATGGTGCAGACGCGGATGCCGTGCTGCGCCAAGTCGCGCGCCATCGGCAAGGTCATGCCCACCAACCCGCTCTTGGAGGCGCTGTAGGCCTGCTGGCCGACCTGGCCGTCGAAGGCCGCGACGGAGGCGGTGAACAGGATCACGCCGCGTTCGCCGCCTTCGTTGGGTTCCAGCTTGGCGCAAGTGGCGGCGAACAGGCGCGTGACGTTGTAGGCGCCCACCAGGTTGACGTTGACCACGCGCTGGAAGTCTTCCAGCGGCGCCGGATTGCCGTCCTTGCCGACCACGCGCTTGGCCGTGCCGATGCCGGCGACGTTCATCAGGATGCGTGCCGGGCCGTGCGCGGCCGCCGCCTTCTCGAGCGCCGCCGTCACGCTGGCGGTGTCGGTGATGTCGCAGGCGCAGGCCACGCCGCCGATCTCGCTGGCCACCTTCTGCGCCAGCTCGCCATTTCGGTCGAGCACCGCCACCTTGGCACCCAGTCGGGCCAGTTCGCGGGCGGTGGCTTCGCCCAGGCCCGATGCGCCGCCGGTCACGAGGGCGGCTTGTCCGTCGATCTTCATGCTCTGTCTCCTTGGGTATGGGGTTGTGTCAGGCGTACTTGTCGCCCACTTCCTCGCGCAGAGGATGGGTGTCGTAGACGATGCTCATGCTGGCGATGCGTTCGCTGCCGCCTTGAAACTCGAACACGTCGACGCAGGTGAAGGTGACGACCTTGCCGTCCTTCAAGGTCCAGTCGTAGCGAAAGTAGGCCGCCACGCGGTGCACGGCGCCATCGGCTTTTACGCTCTCGAACAGGTCGATGGGTGTGATCACGCTCTGCGTGGAGGCGCCGGCCAGCTTGGGGAAGAAGTCGCGCGCCTTCATGGTGCCCAGGAAGGGCGAATGAACGACGCCCTCGGGCTCGAAGCAGTCCACCAGCCCCGGCACATCGGTCGCATGCAGGCACTTCAGGTAGCGGCGGATGGTGTCGGTATGGGCCCGGCTCATGGTTGCTGCTCCTTGCGCGGAACGATGGTGAAAGGCAGTGCGCCGGCATGCAGCGCCTCGACCAGCGCCGCGCGGTGCTGCAGCACGGAGCGCTGGTTGATCGAGCCCTTGTCGGTGACCTCGCCCTTGTCGATGGAGGGCGGCTCGGCCATCAGGTGGGCGCGGGCGACGCGGCTGGCGCTGCCGGTGGCGCTGGCGGCCAGGCGGTCGACCACGCCCTGGAAATGCGCCTGCACCGGCGCGCTTTCCAGCACCTGGCGCATCGGTGCGTCGGCCGGCAGGCCGGCCAGTTCGCGCACCTTCTGCGTCGGAAAGAGCAGCGCGCCCACCTCCTTCATGTTCAGGCCGGTGAGCACGGCGTCCTGCACGTAGGGCGCGCCGGCCGCAATGATCTTGGCGCGCAGCGGGCCCACGCTGACGAAGGTGCCGGTGGCGAGCTTGAAGTCTTCCGCGATGCGGCCGTCGAAGCGCAGGCCGCGGTGGATGTTGGACGGGTCGATCCAGGTCACCGCGTCGCCGGTGCAAAAGTAACCTTCCTCGTCGAAGGCCTCGGCCGTGGCTTCGGGCGCCCGCCAGTAGCCGGGCGTGACATTGGGGCCGCAGTAGCGCACCTCGGTCTTGCCGCCCGTGTCGACCAGCTTGAGCGACAAGCCGGGCGTCGGCAGGCCGAGGTCGCCGGAGCTGACGTCGGGGCCGGTGATGTACAGCGCGAAGGGGCCCGATTCGGTCATGCCCAGGCCGGTGCCCATCACGATGCGCTCGCCGATCTCGGCTTCCTGCGTGCGGTGCAGGCTGTCCCACACCGGCTGCGGCAGGGCGGCGCCGGCATAGAAGAACATCCTCACGCGCGACAGCAGCGTCTTGCGCAGCTGCGCATCGGTCTGCATGGCGTGGGCGATGGCCTCGAAGCCGGTCGGCACGTTGAAGTAGATGGTGGGCGCGATCTCGCGCAGGTTGCGCAAGGTCTCGGCGATGCCGGCCGGGGTCGGCTTGCCGTCGTCGATGTAGAGCGTGCCGCCGTTGTTGAGCACGAGCCCCACGTTGTGGTTGCCGCCGAAGGTATGGTTCCAGGGCAGCCAGTCGACCAGCACCGGGGGCTCGTCCATCAGCACCGGAATCGACTGGCGCAGCTGCTGCTGGTTGGCGCACCACATGCGGTGCGTGTTGATCACCGCCTTGGGCAGCTTGGTCGAGCCCGAGGTGAAGAGAAACTTGGTGATGGTGTCCGGCCCGGTGGCGCGCATGGCGGCGTCCACCGCGGGCGTGGCCTGCGTGGCCAGCAGTTGCGCGAAGCTGCTGCAGTTCTTGCGGCCTTCGACGTGGCCGTCCACCAGCATCACTTCGCATTGCTGCGGCACGGCCTCGCGGATGGCGCGGCCGTAGCGTGCCTCGTCGCCGGCAAAGACCAGGCCGGGCGTCAGCGTGGCCAGCACGTGGCGCAGCTTCTCGTAGTCCTGGCTGACGATGGAGTAGGGCGGCGAGACGGAGCAATGCGGCACGCCGGCATACAGGCAGCCCAGCACCATCAGCGCATGCTCGAGGCCGTTCTCCGACAGGATGGCAACCGGCCGCTCGGCGCCGAGGCCGCGGTCGAGCAGGCCCTGGCCGATGCGGCGCGCCTGCTCGAGTGCCTGCGCGTAGCTGATGCGGATCCAGTCGCCGGTGCTGCCGTCCGGCATGCGCTGGCGGCGCGCGATGAAGGTGCGCTGGGGCGCGGCCTCGGCCCAGTGCAGCAGGCGCTCGGTGATGCGCTCGCAGTAGGGTTCGAGCGGCGTTTCAGCCTCCAGGTAGCGCACGCCGGGCGCGCCTTCGCGCAGCACGCCCCGTGTGACGCCAAACTTCAATGGGCGATAACGCGCACCAGTCACAGCGTTCACTCCTTGCTCACCTTCGCCGCACGGCCTTCGAGGAAGTCGCGCAGCCGGCCCTTGGCCTCGGGCGCGGCCTGGGCAATGGCGCAGATCAGCGATTCGGTGAAGAAGCCGTGGTCGGCCGGCTGCTCGGCGATGCGCGGCAGCGCGTGCATCAGCGCGTAGTTGGTGAGTGGCGCGTTCTCGGCAACGCGGCGCGCCAGCTCCATCGCCTTGTCGAAGGTGGTGCCCTCGGGCACCAGGTACTGGGCGAAGCCGGCGCGCTCGCCGTCCTCGGCGCCGTAGACGCGGCCTGTGAGCATCATGTCGGTCATGCGCGCCACGCCGATCAGCTTGGGGATGCGCACCGAGCCGCCACCGCCAACGAAGATGCCGCGCGAGCCTTCGGGCAGGGCATAGAAGGTCGACGTGTCGGCCACGCGGATGTGGCAGGCGCTGGCCAGTTCCAGCCCGCCGCCCACCACCGCGCCGTGCAGCGCAGCGATGACCGGCACCGGGCCGTGCTGGATGCGGTCCAGCGCCGCATGCCACATGCGCGAGTGGTGCATGCCCTGGGCGGCGTCGCGCTCCTTCAGTTCGGACAGGTCGAGGCCGGCGCAGAAGTGCGGCCCGTCGCCGTCGATGACGGCGGCGCGCACCGTGGCGGGCAGCTTTTCGAAGACATCGCGCAGGGCCAGAATGAGTCCGTCGGACAAGGCGTTGCGCTTGGCTGCGCGCATCAGGCGAACGACGGCGATTTCGTCCACCAGTTCAATGTGAAGGTCGGGGTAGGTCATGGTTTGCATCCGCGGTATGAATCGATTATGGTTATGAAAAATAACCATTTCAAGAACAGAACAGCCACTTGGGCCTAGTACTTACCCGAAAGCCGGAGACGCCACCATGGACATCGCGAACCTGATCGCCATCGACACCCACACGCACGCCGAAGTGAGCTGCTGGAATCCTTTCGACAACTACGGCGAAGAGTACGACCGCGCGGCCGACAAGTACTTCCGATCGAGCCGGCGTCCGACGATCCAGGAAAGCATCGACTACTACCGTGAACGCAAGATCGGCTTCGTGATGTTCGGCGTCGACGCCGAGGCGAACATGGGCCGCCGCCGCATTCCCAACGAGGAGATCGCCGAGGCGGCGCAGAAGAATCCGGACGTGATGATTGCCTTTGCCAGCATCGATCCGCACAAGGGAAAGATGGGCGCGCGCGAGGCGCGGCGGCTGATCGAGCAGCACGGCGTCAAGGGCTTCAAGTTCCACCCGACGGTGCAGGCCTATCACCCCTACGACCGGATGGCCTGGCCGCTCTATGAAGTGATTGCGGAACACAAGCTGCCGGCCGTGTTCCACACCGGCCACAGCGGCATCGGTTCGGGCATGCGCTGCGGCGGCGGGCTGCGGCTGGAATACAGCAACCCGATGCACCTGGACGACGTGGCGATCGACTTTCCCGACATGCAGATCATCATGGCCCACCCCAGCTTCCCCTGGCAGGATGAAGCGCTGTCGGTGGCCACCCACAAGCCCAACGTCTGGATCGATCTGTCAGGCTGGAGTCCCAAGTATTTTCCCAAGCAGCTGGTGCAGTACGCCAACACCTTGCTGAAGGACCGCATCCTGTTCGGCAGCGACTACCCCCTCATCACGCCGGACCGCTGGATGAAGGATTTCGAAGAGGCCGGCTTCAAGCCGGAGGTGATGCCCGGCATCCTCAAGGGCAACGCGGTGCGGCTGCTCGGCCTGGCCTGACGACGGCCAGGCTCCTAAGACGCGTCGCTCCAGCTCGTGTGAGCGCGCTTCTTGCGCTCCTCCCGCTCCTTCGCCATCTGCTCTTCCATCTGCGCCCGCCCGGCCTTGGCAGCGCTGATGAGTTGTGCGCGGTCCTTGTACATCGGGTGCGATTCCTCCGCGAACTGGATGTTGAGCTGGCGAAAGCGCATGGCGCTCTCGCGCGCCTCGTGCGCCGGCCAGCCCAGCAGCTCCAGCACCTGGCGCGCACTGCGCAGCGATGACTCGAACACCTCGCGCTCGGCCAGGTGCACGTCGCGGTCGCGCAGCTGGTACCAGTGATTGAGGTTGCGCGCGCGGGCTACGATCTTCGTGTCCGGGAAGTGCTCGCGCGCCAGGTCGACGATCTCCAGCGACTGCTCGATGTCGTCCACCGCCACCACCAGCACCTTGGCGGTGGCGGCGCCGGCGGTGCGCAGCAGATCCAGCCGCGTGGCGTCGCCGTAGAACACCCGAAAGCCGAACTGGCGCAGGCCCTCGACCGTGTCGGGGTCATGGTCGAGCACGGTCACCTGCAGGCCCTGGGCGCTCATCATGCGGCCGATGATCTGGCCGTAGCGGCCGAATCCGCAGATCACCACGTTGGCGTTCTGCTGCTCGGAAATCTCTTCCAGCGCGCGCGTGTCGGCGGCGCTCCAGTGGGGCATCACCCACTTGTCGATGGCCACCAGCAAGAGCGGCGACAGCAGCATCGACAAGGCCACCGCACCGATCAGGAAAGACGCCATCTCGCGTGGCAGCACGCTCGGCCCGGCCGCCTGGAACACCACGAAGGCGAACTCGCCGCCCTGGGCCAGCAGCAGGGTGAAGATGGGGCGCTCCTGCACCGGCAGCCCCATCAGCCTGGACAAGCCATAGATGGCAATCGACTTCACCACCATGAAGCCCAGCACCACCAGCGCCATCCGGCCGGGGTTCGCCAGCAGCACGCCGAAGTCGATGCTCATGCCCACCGCGATGAAGAACAGGCCCAGCAAGAGGCCCTTGAAAGGCTCGATGTCGGTTTCCAGCTCGCGCCGGTATTCGCTCTCGGCCAGCAGCACGCCGGCCAGGAAGGCGCCCAGCGCCATCGACAGGCCCACCAACTGCATCAGCGCGGCAATGGCCACCACCAGCAGCAGCGAGGCGGCGGTGAAGATCTCGGGTGTTCTGCTGCGCGCGATCCAGCGCAGCAGCGGGCGCAGCAGCAGGCGGCCGCCGAGCACGATGCCGGCAATCACGCCGATGATCTTCAGCGCCTCGAGGGTGCGGGCCCATCCGCCGGTGGCCTCGGCAGCGTCGGCGCCGGTGGCCAGCAGCGGCAGCAACGCCAGGATCGGGATGGCCGCCACGTCCTGGAACAGCAGGATCGAGAAGCCCGCCTGGCCGCTGTCGGTGCGCATCAGGTTGCGCTCGCCGAAGACCTGCAGCGCGATGGCGGTGGACGACAGCGCCAGCCCCAGCGCCGCCACCAGCGACACGCGCCACGACAGCCCGGCCGCCATGCCCGCGGCCAGCAGCAACGCGGCGCACAGCAGCACCTGCGCCGAACCCCATCCGAAGATCGGCCGGCGCAGGCTCCACAGGCGCTTGGGCTCCAGCTCCAGCCCGACCAGGAACAGCATCAGCACCACGCCGAACTCGGCGAAGTGCAGGATGTCTTCCACGTTGCTCACCAGTCCCAGGCCCCAGGGCCCGATGGCGATGCCGGCGGCCAGGTAGCCGATGATCGAGCCCAGGCCCAGGGCCTTGGAAAGCGGCACCACCAGCACCGCGGCGCCGAGGTAGATGAGCGAGTTGGTGAGCCAGGCGGGTGCGTGTTCCATGATGCTCAGGCCCTCTCGCTCGCGACGATGGCTTCTTCTTCATGCGGCCGGTCGGTCTCCGGCACGATGCAGCGCGGGCAGGGTTCGATCTCGTCCATCTCGGGCCAATGGGGGTAGCTCGCCAGCCGGTCGCAGAAGGTGTTGACGTGCGCCGACACCTCTTCGGCACTGCTGGTGCGCGCGCCGTGCAGCAAGAGCGGCGGCAGAAAGCGCATGCCGCACAGCGCGGCGGTCTGTTCGTAGGGCGGCAGGAAGGCGTCGAAGAAATAGCGGTTGTAGCTTTGCGGGTGGTAGCTCGCCTCGGGCCCGCCGGTGCTGGCCACCAGCCAGAAGTCCTTGCCCTGGAGCGCGGTGCCGTGCGTGCCGTAGGCCCAATCGTAGGCCAGCACCTCGTCGAGCCACAGCTTCTGCAGGGGCGGCATCGAATACCACTGGATCGGATGCATCAGCACCAGCAGGTCGGCCCGCGCCAGGCGCCGCTGCTCGGCCGCGATGTCGATCACGTAGTCGGGGTAGCTCGAATAGAGATCGTTCACGTCCACCTGCGCCACCTCGCGCGCCGCTGCCAGCAGCCGGCGGTTGATGCGCGAATCGCGCCAGTGGGGATGGGCCGCGATCAGGTAGATGCGGGGCGCGGCGTTGTCGTCTTTGGCGGGGCTTGGCATGGCCGCGAACATAGCGCAACTGGTCGCCTGTAACATTTCGCTCGGATTCTCAACACACATACGCGAGGAGCCTCTCATGCCGGTGGTCCTGGTCGCCAATCCCAAGGGCGGTGTCGGAAAGTCAACCCTGGCGACCAACGTCGCCGGCTACTTCGCCAGCCGCGGCCATGCCGTGATGCTGGGCGACGTGGACCGGCAGCAGTCGGCACGTCTCTGGCTGGGCCTGCGGCCGCCGGCCGCGGCGCCGATCTCGACCTGGGAGGCGGTGGGCGAAGGCAGCGTGGTGCGACCGCCCAAGGGCACCACGCACGCGGTGCTCGATTCGCCGGCCGGCCTGCACGGCTGGCGCTTCAAGGACGTGCTGGCGCTGGCCGACAAGGTGATCGTGCCGCTGCAGCCCAGCATCTTCGACATCTACGCCACGCGCGATTTCCTGGATCGGCTGAAGGAGCAGCGCAGTGCCGCGAAGACGCAGATCGGTTTGATCGGCATGCGAGTGGACGCGCGCACGCTCTCGGCGGACCGGCTGCATGAGTTCGTTGCCGGCCTGGGCGTGCCGGTGATCGGCGAGGTGCGCGACACCCAGAACTACGTGCAGCTGGCGGCGCGTGGCCTGACCCTGTTCGACATCGCGCCGGGGCGGGTGGCGCGCGACCTGACGCAGTGGCAGCCGATTTGCCAATGGCTGGAGGCCTGATTAGGGTTAGCGCGAGTTTGTCGCGCGGCCGACACGCTCGCCCCACGCAGCCCGGCTAGAGTGCCGCGCATGACCAAGAAGACTTTTCAGACCCTTCAGGATCTGGCCGCCTGCGTCGGCCAGGAAGTCGCCGTGAGCGACTGGATCACCATCACCCAGCAGCAGGTGAACCAGTTTGCCGAGGCCACCGGCGACCATCAATGGATCCATGTGGACGTCGAGCGGGCCAAGGCCGGCCCCTTCGGCGGGCCGATTGCGCACGGCTTTCTGACTTTGTCGCTGCTGCCCAAGTTCTTCGAGAGCGCCCTCGAAGTGGTCGAGTCGCGCATGGGCGTGAACTACGGACTGAACCGGGTGCGCTTCATGGCACCGGTGCCGGTGGGCAGCCGGCTGCGCGCGCGGATGAAGCTGGTGTCGAGCGAGGCCATCGACAACCAGGGCTTGCAGATGGTGTGGGAGACCACCATCGAGCTGGAAGGGGCGAGCAAGCCGGCCTGCGTGGCGGAGTCGGTGGTGCGGCGCTACCCCTGAGCCGCTGCCGCTCAGGACGCACGCCTGGCGGCCGCCAGCGCCTGACGCTTGGCGCGCGCCCGGATGTTCAGCGCTTCCACCGCCAGCGAGAACGCCATCGCGGCATAGATGTAGCCCTTGGGCACGTGCTGGTCGAAGGCCTCGGCCGTCAGCGCCATGCCGACCATCACCAGGAAGGCCAGCGCCAGCACCTTGACCGAGGGGTGGCGCACGACGAATTCGCCGATCGGCTTGGCTGCCATCAGCATCACGGCCACCGAAGCGACCACGGCCGCCACCATCACCGCGATCTCGTCGACCATGCCGACGGCGGTGATGACCGAGTCGAGCGAGAACACGATGTCGATCATGCCGATCTGCCCGATCACGCCCCAGAACCTGGCGCTGCCTGCGCCAGCCGATGCTTCCGGTGCGTCTTCTTCGCGCGCCTCCACCTCGACAAAGATCTCGCGCGAGGCCTTGTAGAGCAGGAACAGGCCGCCAAGCAGCAGCACGAGGTCGCGCCCGCTGATGCCCTGGCCCACAACGGTGAACAGGTCCGCCGTCAGCCCCATGACCCAGCTCAGCGACATCAGCAGAAGCAGGCGCGTCGCCATGGCAAAGCCGAGCCCCAGCCGGCGCGCCTTGTCGCGCTGCGCCGGCGGAAGGCGCCCCACCAGAATGGAGATGAAGATGATGTTGTCGATGCCCAGGACGATTTCCAGGGCGGTCAGCATCGCAAAGGCGATCCAGACGTTCGGATCCAGAAGCATGGCGGTCATGTGGGCTCCCGGCGCGGGTGGAAGTGCGGCGCAGTGTCCACGATCTTGCAGCTGTGGCGCCATTTGTGGCCAGTCCGGTCCGCTCAGGTATGCGGCGCGGCGAGGGCTTCGGGGCTTGTAACAGAGGTCGTTTGAGTACCTATGCTTGACATACCTTGATTTTCGCCGGCAGATCTTTTTGAGATGATCGCCGGATTCGAATCCGACGCCGCATCGGGATGCCGCATCCCACTGCAGAATCCCCCTTGAGATGAATTCAATCCAGCCGAAGCGCCCCGGGGCGTTGGTCGTCGAGGACGACGAGAACATTGCCTATCTGCTGCAGTTCATGCTCGAACGCGAGCACTATCGCGTCGCGCTGCAACGTGAAGGCCGTAGCGCCGATGCCTTCATTCGAACCCAGCCGCCGGTCGACATCGTGCTCCTCGATGTGATGCTGCCCTTTGTCGATGGCTTTCAACTGGTGGAGCTGATCCGCGCGACGCCGGCGTGGCGCGCCGTTCCGGTAATCATGCTGACCGCCAAGACGCGTGAGCAGGACGCGGTGCGGGCGCTCGATGCCGGCGCGAGCGACTACATCCACAAACCTTTTGCACCGAACGAGCTCATGGCCCGCGTGCGACGCCATACGAAAGCGGCGTCGTGAGGTGTGTCGTTGCGGGCGTCGCGCTGGCACTGAGCACCCCCTTGCTGGCCGGCGCCCAGACCGCCAAGTTGCCGACCTCGCTCGATCTGGGCTACTCACGCGAGTCGCTCAGCAATGATTCGCCCGACTGGCAGGACACGGGCATCGACATCTCGCACCGCTTCGACGCCCGGGAGTATCTGGGTGTGTCGCTCCACGACGTGAAGCGCTTCGGTGTCGAAGACGTCAGCGCTGCCGCCTTCTACCTTCGGCCGCTGACCGAGCGCGTGGCCGCCTCCATCGAAGGCAGCCTGAGTCCCGGTGCCAGTTTTCTGGCGCGCAGTTCACTGGCGGCGGCGCTTCAGTACGAGTTCGCGCCAGCCTGGTTGCTGCATGGAGGGCTGAAGTCGGCGACATACGCGGAGGACCACGTCACCGAAGGCACCCTGAAGCTCGAGCGCTATGTGTCCGACTTCAGCTGGTCGGTGGCCTGGAAGCCCGTGCACGCGCTCGGCAGCTACGCACAGAGCTTTGAAGTGCGGGGAAATTACTACTACGGCGAGCGCAACATGGTTGGCGTCATTGCGGCCTACGGCCGCGAGGCGACGTCGGTGGCGCCCGACGAAGTGGTGCTGGCCGACGTGCGCTCGATCGCCCTCCTGGGGCGCCACCACCTGACCGAGCGCTGGGCGCTGACCTACGCCGTCACCCGGGTCGAGCAAGGCACCTTCTACACGCGCACCGGAGGTCGGCTCGGTGTTCAGTACTCGTTCTGACATCTTCCTGCAGGCTGCACTGGCTTTGGCGGCCACCGACGCCATGCTCACCGTGGCGCTGCTGGGTCTGATCATGGTGCTGCGATGGCGCCGGGCGCACGCGCTGCGGCGTGCCCATGCCTTCGAGCTGCGCTGGCGTCCCGTCCTGATGGCCGCGTCGATGGAGCCCGCCGGCAAGGACCTGCCTGCCCTGGCGGCACGTGACCAGTTCGCATTCCTCAAGCTGTGGAACTACCTGCATGAATCGCTGCACGGCGAGGCTTCCCAGCACCTCAACGGACTGGCGCGCCGCCTGCAATGCGACGAGGCGGCCCGGCGCATGATCGACAGCCGAGTTCGGGCCGCGCGCCTGCTTGCGATCCTCACGCTGGGCCATCTGCGCGAGGTCTCGGCCTGGCAAGCCTTGCGCGGCGCTGCCGCGGCCGCGGACACGGTGCTGTCCTTGTTGGCAGCGCGGGCGCTCATCCAGATCGATGCCCGCGGGGGGGCGGAAAGCCTGTTTCCTCTCATCCTGTCGCGGCGCGACTGGGACATCGCTCGCCTGGCGCGCATCCTCGCGCCCGCTCGCGATGCCTGCCGGACGCTGATCGCCGAGGTGATGCCGCGCCTGGGTTATCCGGCCCGGCTGCGCGCGCTCAAGCTGATCGCAGCCTTGCGTGCCGACCTGCCCGCGCAGCAGCTTGATCTGTTGATACGGCCCGAGCAGCCGCCCGAGGTGATCGCCGCCGCGTTGCGGCTGGTGCGCCATCCCAGGCACCTGCCGGCGATTCGAGGCCTGCTGCGTCACGCCGACTGGCATGTGCGATGCGAAGGCATCGCCGCGGTCGCTCGCCTTGGCGAGGCCGACGACGTTCGCGCGCTGGCGCCGCTGCTGCGGGACGCGCATTGGTGGGTGCGCTACGGGGCTGCGCAGGCGCTGGTGGACTCGCCGCTGCTGGCCCCCGGCGAACTTGACGAATTGCGCGCCGCCGCCAGTCCCGAGGCGAAAGGCATCCTGTCGCATGTGATCGCGGAACGGAGTCTCGCTTGATGTCGACCCTCGTCGACGCCGCGACCTGGTTCGTGCTGGGCTATTTCGTGCTGCTCAATGCGGGCTACTTCGCGCTCAACTGGCTTGCGATCGCCTCGCTCTACCGAAACAACCAGGAACGGTTGCTGGAGGAGCTGCCGCAGGCCTATTCGGGTCTGGAGCCCTCCATCAGCGTGCTCATGCCGGCGTTCAACGAGCAGGCGACGATCGTGGCGTCCGTGCGGTCCATGCTGCAGCTCACCTACGCCGATTTCGAGGTGATCGTGATCAACGACGGCTCGCGCGACGCGACCCTGCGCGTGCTGCGCGAAGCCTTCGCCCTGGCGCCGTTCCCTGAATCCCATGCCGGCCGCCTGCCGACGCAGCCGGTGCATGCCGTCTATCGATCGACCGTGCATCCGAACCTGCGCGTGATCGACAAGGAGAACGGTGGCAAGGCGGACTCGCTGAATGCCGGCATCAACGTGGCGCGCCACCCGCTGTTCTGCGGCGTCGATGCCGATTCGATCCTGGCGCGAGACAGCCTGCAGCGCGTCGTCAAACCCTTTTTGCGTGATCCGGACATGGTGGCCAGCGGCGGCACCGTGCGGGTGGCCAATGGCTGCGTGGTTCGGGATGGCCATCTCCTGAGCGTCGGCTTGCCGAAGAACGGCTGGGCGCTGTTTCAGGTGGTCGAGTATCTGCGTGCCTTCCTGTTCGGCCGACTCGGCTGGTCTCGACTCAATGCCCTGCTGGTCATCTCCGGCGCCTTCGGCCTGTTTCGCACCGAGACGGTGGTGGACGTGGGCGGCTATCGAACGCGCTCCATCGGCGAAGACATGGAGCTGGTGGTGCGGATGCACCATCACCTGCGCATGCAGGGCGTGCCGTACCGCATGGAGTTCGTGCCGGAGCCGGTGTGCTGGACCGAGGTGCCGGAAGACTACGCCAGCCTGCGCAATCAACGGGTTCGCTGGCAACGGGGCTTGGGGGAGAGCCTGGCGGCGCACTGGGGGCTGATGTTCAACCGGGATGGCGGCCCTCCCGGCTGGCTGGCCTTTCCCTTCATGGTGATGTTCGAATGGCTGGGGCCGCTGATCGAGGTGGGGGGCTACCTCTTCATGGTCCTGGCCTTTGCCTACGGTCTGATCTCCTGGGCCGCTTTCTTCGCCCTTCTGCTGGCCGCCATCGGCCTCGGCATTCTTTTTTCCGTCTCGAGCCTGCTGCTCGAGGAGATGTCCTTCCACCTCTATCCGAAGTACCGGCAGCTTGCCGTCCTTGCGCTGGTCGCGGTGGTCGAGAACTTCGGCTATCGCCAGCTCAACAGCCTTTGGCGGCTCAAGGGGCTGTGGCTGTGGGCCAGCGGCCGGCAAAGCCAGTGGGGTGCCATGAAGCGCAGGGGATCGTGGCAGGGGCCCTAGGAAGACGCTGATCGCTCACGGTCTTTCGACGACGGGCAGCTCGAAATAGAACTCGCTGCCTTGCCCCGCGACGCTGACGTAGTCGATGTGCCCGCCATGCTCGGTGATGATGCTGCGGCAGATGTTCAAGCCGAGACCGGTGCCGCCCTTCTGCCGGCGATCGGAGCCGTCGGCCTGTGAAAATCGCTCGAACACCCGCGAGCGGAAGGACTCGGGAATGCCGATCCCGTCGTCGATCACCGAGATCCGCACGCTCGATTCGGTTGCGCTCGTCCGGATCGACACACGCTTGCTCGGCCCCGCGAATTTGACGGCGTTGGAAAGCAGGTTGATGACGACTTGCACAATGCGGTCGGCGTCGGCCAGTATGCGCACGGCATCGTGCTGCGCCCGCAGATCGAATTCGACGCCATGCTGCTGCGCATACGCGCGGGTTGCGTCGATGGCCTGATCGACCAGGGGCGCCAGCGGCTGCGCGGTCATCGTGTAGCGCATCAGCCGCGCCTCGATGCGCTCGACATCGAGCACGTCGTTGATGAGCCGCACCAGCCGTTCGCTGCTTTGATGCGAGCGCGCGACGAGTTCCTGCGCCCCTTCCGGCAGCGGCCCGGCGACGCCGGAGGCCAGCAGGCTCAGGGTGCCGTGGATGGACGTCATCGGCGTTCGCAACTCATGCGTGACGGTCGAGACGAACTCGCTCTTGAGGCGTTCCATGTGGCGCCGCTCGGTGATGTCCATGTAGGTGGTCACGAAGCCGCCGCCGGGCATCGGCGCGCTGCGCACCTCGAGCGCCCGGCCATCGGGCAGCTGGCGTTCCGATCGCATGTGCTTCGGGACCTGCGCGGCCGCCACCAGGCGGTCCACGATCTCGTCGACCGTCCCCGGCCCATAGTCGCCGCGCGCGGCGTTGTGCCGGATGATGGCGGCAAAGGTGGGCTCTGGCCCGAGGACCAGCTCCGGCGGCAGATCCAGCAACTCGCGGTAGGCCGCGTTGTGTGCCGCCAGTTTCAGGTCCGCGTCGAAGACGCTCAGTCCGCAGGGGAGGTTGTCGAGGATGCTGCGCAGCAGGGCATTGCTGCGCCGAAGTTCCTCGCGCACGCGGTGCATCGCGGAGATGTCCTGGCCGATCTCCATGAAGCCGACCAGCTTGCCCTGCTCGTCATGACGCGGCTGGATCTCCAGATCGACCCAGTATTCGCTTCCGTCCTTGGCCCGGTTGACGACCACTACCCGGCAGCTCCGTCCAGCCGCATCGGCGGCGTCGATCGCGGCCAGGGTCGCCGGCTCGGTGCGGCCGCTGCCCAGCAATTGCGCAGGCGTGGCCCCCAGCGCCTCCTCCATGGAATAGCCATAGACGCGGGTGAAGCCTGCGTTCACCCAGACGATCCTGCGCGCCCGGTCGGTGACCACCACCGCGTTCGACGTGTGCCGGACGACCTCCGCCATTCTTCGCAGGTCAGCCGTCATGCGCTGGGCCAGTGCCCGTGCGCGCGCCTCTCCGGACGCCAGCAACCACGCGGCCAGGGCCAACAGGGCCGAGATGCAGATGCCCGTGACGCGAAGCAGGCTCGGCGACCAATAGTCGAGCGCGGGCCAGAAGTCGGCGGCGGGCGCCGCGCGAAGCCAGAATTGCCGGCCCCCGATGACCAACGAATCCAGACTGGGCTCGGCCATGGGCAGCGGTCGCCAGGCCAGGCGGTCGAGCAGGGAAGGCATCGGCGGCTTCCCCGTCGAGAAAAAGGCGTGATCAGGTCCTTCGGCGCCATCGAGCAGGCTGAAGACAAGCTGCGCGTCGATGCTGTCCAGGGTGCCGTGCAACAACTCGGCGACCACGATGGGTGCGTAGACGAGCACGTTCAGCGCGGCTTCGCGCTCCGCAGGCGTGGCGGGAACAGTGCCGCCGCGATACACCGGAACCATGTACAGGAAGCCGGAACCTTGCGCCTTGTCCTGGACGAGCGCGATGCGTTCGCTGAGCGTGGGTTGCCCTGTCCTGACCGCCTGCTCGATGGCGCGGCGCCGGGTCGGCTCGGACCCGGCATCCAGGCCAAGCGCCGACCGGTTGCTGTCCAGGGGTTCGACGTACTTGATGACGTACAGCTCGGCCTCGACCTTTCCGGCCGTGCGCAATTCGAAATCGGGCTGGTCCTCCAGGCGCCGGGCGGCGACAAAGCGATCGATCTCGCTTCGAGGCACGCGCTCGATCACGCCAAAGCCACGGACGCCCGGAAACTCCTCGGTGAGCTTGCGTGATCCGACGTAGCCCTGCCACGCCGCCTTGTCGACCCGTGCACCCGCGGCGTAGACGCCGCGTCCACCCATCATGCCGTAGACCGGCTGCAGGAAGCGTCGCTGAATCTCGGACGCGAGGCGCTCCTTCTGGCGTTCGTACTTGGCTTCGGCGGCCGCGCCGATGGTGCGCTGCAGCCAGTGCGCAGTGAGCATGGTGCACACGATGCCCGCGAGCAATACCAGAAGCGCAAGCGCTTGCGGAGATCGCCCGAAGCGACTCGCTTGAGCGGATGCCGATGCCGCCTTGCGGTCTTGCAAGGCCGCGGATCGCCAGCGAATCCACAGGCCGACTGCGGCGACTTCCAGCGCTGTTTGCCACACGACGTCGAACCACGTCGATCCGCCGCTTCCGCTCAGTGCCATCCAGCCCAGCAGGAGGGCCTCGGTCGCGACGATCAAGAGACCGGCCTCGAGCCCCAGGCGAAGAATTCCAACTCTCGAAGTCATGCTGTCTCCTGGCGGCTCGTCAGGGCGCGGACGGAGCAGCGCCGGCAAAGCCGCATTGCCGCCACGCCTCGAACACTGTCACTGCCACCGCGTTCGACAGATTGAGGCTGCGCTGGCCCTCGCGCATCGGCAGGCGCAGGCGCTGGGCCAGGGGAAAGCTGTCGCGCAGCTCGGGCGCCAGCCCGCGCGTCTCGGCGCCGAAGATGAACCAGTCGCCGGCGGCAAAGTTCAACGCGTGCACCGGCCGGCTGCCACGGGTGGTGAGCGCGAACATGCGCTCATGCGGTGGCTGCTCCGCATCCAGCAGCGCCTGCCAGCTGGCGTGCCGCTTCACCTGCGCAAACTCGTGATAGTCCAGCCCGGCACGGCGCAGCAGCCGGTCTTCCATCGAGAAACCCAGTGGCTCCACCAGGTGCAGCGTGCAGCCGGTGTTGGCGGCCAGGCGGATGACGTTGCCGGTGTTGGGCGGGATTTCCGGTTCGACCAGGACGATGTGAAACATGAGGCGATTGTCGCGGGAGGCGCTCAGGCATCGCGCCAGGGCCGGTCGGTGCGGGCGAAGACGATGGCGGCGATGTGCGCCGCACCCGCGTCGCGCAGCACCTGGGCCGCGGCGAAGAGCGATGCGCCGCTGGTCATCACGTCATCCACCAGCACCACCCGCCGGCCGCGCAGTTCATGGGCGCGCGTCGGCTCCAGGGCGAAGGCGCCGCGCAGGTTCGACAGGCGCTGGGCACGCGGCAGGCCGCTTTGGGCCGGCGTCTCGCGGGTGCGCAGCAGCAGCCGGGCCTGGACCTTGGCGGGCGCCAGGTGGCGTGCCAGTTCCAGTGCCTGGTTGAAGCCGCGTTCGCGCAGGCGTGCCGGTGCCAGCGGCATGGGCAGCACGTGCTGGGCCTGCTCCAGGGTCGGCTCGACCCAGGGCGTGCTGCGCATCAGGGTGGCCAGGGTGGCCGCCCAGCCCGCCTCGCCCTGGAATTTAAAGCGGCCGATGTGGCCGGGCCAGGGCCAGGCGTAGTCGCAACAGGCCATGCAGGCATCCAGCGGCGGCGGGTGCAAGAGGCATTCGCCACACTGCGCCACGCCTTCGGGCACCGGCAGGGCGCAGCTGGCGCAGCGTGGCACCGGCGGGGCGAAGCGGGCCACACAGGCCTCGCACACCGGCCGCGACGGCCAGCTGGCGCAGACCGCGCAGCGGCTGGGCAGGCGCTCGCGCCAGTGCGAGAAGAAGGAGCCGGTCATGGCTCAATATACTGGCCGCCCCATGCCTTCCCACGAGTCCACGCGGCGTCCGCCGACCATCGATGCCGCCGCCGCTGCCCGCTGGGCGCGCACCTTGCCAGCCAGCAACTCGCCCTGGCTGCACGAGGAAGTCGGCCGGCGCATGGAAGACCGGCTTCAGTGGATCAAGGCGCAGCCGCGCAGTTGGGCCGACTGGTCGCCCCTGCGCGGCGGATTGGAGGCGCATGCCCTGGTGGCGCGCCGCTATCGCGAGGCGGCTTCCCATGTCGTCGAGCCGGAGCCCCCGCTGCAGGCCGCCACCGCCCAGGCTCTGGCCGTGCCCTGGTGGAGCGCGCGCCGCTGGAATTCGGCCAAGGCCCGCTTCGGTGCCGAAGCGGTGCCGGAGGAAGGCGTGGACCTGGTCTGGGCCAACATGGCGCTGCACAACGCCGCCGACCCGCAGGGGCTGATCGAGCGCTGGCATCGGCTGGTGGCCACCAACGGCTTCCTGATGTTCTCTTGCCTGGGCCCCGACACCCTGCGCGAGTTGCGCGGCCTCTATGCGCAGCAGGGCTGGGCGCCGGCCGGCCACGAGTTCACCGACATGCACGACTGGGGCGACATGCTGGTGGGCGCCGGATTTGCCGAGCCGGTGATGGACATGGAGCACATCGAGCTCACCTGGAGCACGCCCGAAGCCCTGCTGGCCGAGCTGCGCGGCCTGGGCCGCAACCTGCACCCGGCCCGCTTTGCCGGCCTGCGCGGCCGGGGCTGGCAGGCTGCGCTGCGAAGGGCGCTGGATGCACGCAAGAACCTGGAGGGCCGCATCTCGATGACCTTCGAGATCATCTACGGCCATGCCTTCAAGCCGCAGCCGCGAGTGGCGCTGTCGCCGGAAAGCGCGGTGTCGCTGCGCGACATGCGCAGCATGTTGCAGGGGCGCCGCGATCGGCAGGGTTAGACCGTCTATAGAGACAAACCCGGGCCAACCACACAGCTACAATTCTTCGTTGCGCGAATAGTGTCCACGTTTACAGGCCCGAGCGACAACAGTTTTGAAGGCCGCCAACGCATCGATTGACTGAGCTTCGCCCGTGCCGAATTCCGTGTTTCGTTTTGCCACCGTCTCAGGCCAGGGCATCCGCTGGTTCCTGAGGCGCAACTGCTCGGTCACCCCGAGTCAGCTGGGTTGGCTCTACGCCTCGCTGTGTCTGGTGTCACTGGGGATCGGTGCCGGCTTCTGGCTGCACGGAGCTCCGCTCGTGCTGCCTTTTGCCTGGCTCGAACTGACGGCGGTCGGCGTTGCGTTCCTGATCTATGCCAGGCACGCGACGGACGGCGAGATGATCGAGCTCGCGGCCGGAAGGCTGGTCGTCGAGCTGGAAAACGGGGGGCACTACGAGCGTACGGAGTTTTTGCCGCACCAGGTGCGGGTCGAGCCGGAAGTCAGCGACCGTTCGCTGATCGAGGTCTCGGGTCAGGGTCGTTCGGTGAAGGTGGGCCGCTACGTGCGGCCCGAGCTTCGTGCGGCGCTGGCGCGGGAGATCCGCATGGCGCTGCGCGATGCTTGAAGGGAAGCGTTGCGCGCTGCGCTCCAAGCCGACGGTCTGGCCGATGGGTTAACTGGAAAATGAAGAAGTGAACACGATGAAGAGCAATTGGTATACGCCGGCAAACCTGCTCATGGTGACCGGCACGGCAATTGGCGCGGCATTTTCTGGCGCTGCGCACGCGGTCAACGACCTGGCCGGCGGCCCCGAGGTTCGCCAGCTCAATCTGCCGGTTGGCGTCACCAAGATCGCGCAAGAGCAGTACTTCCTGCACAACGCGATGATGATCCTGTGCACGGTCATCTTCATCGCCGTGTTCTCGGTCATGTTCTATTCCATCTGGAAGCACCGCAAGTCGGTGGGCCACAAGGCCGCCAACTTCCATGAATCGGTGGTCGTCGAAGTGGTCTGGACGATCGTCCCCTTCATCATCGTGATCCTGATGGCGCTGCCCGCCACCAAGGTGCTGGTGGCCCAGAAGGACACCACCAACGCCGACCTGACCATCAAGGCCACCGGCTACCAGTGGAAGTGGGGCTACGACTACATCAAGGGCGAAGGCGAGGGCCTGGGCTTCATCTCCACCCTGAAGGCCGATCACCGCGCCTTCTCCGACGCCGGCGCCAAGGGCGCGGTGCCCGACAACTACCTGTTCGCCGTGGACAACCCGCTGGTGGTGCCGGTCGACCGCAAGATCCGCATCATCACCACGGCCAACGACGTGATCCACGCCTTTGCCGTGCCGCAGTTCGGCATCAAGCAGGACGCCATCCCCGGCTTCGTGCGCGACACCTGGTTCCGCGCCGAGACGGTGGGCGACTACTACGGCCAGTGCCAGGAGCTGTGCGGCAAGGAGCACGCCTACATGCCGATCCACGTGAAGGTGGTCTCGGCGGCCGACTACAGCGCCTGGGTCGACGGCAAGCGCAAGGAAGCCGCCGCCAAGCAGGACGACCCGAACAAGGTCTGGGCTCTGCCCGAAATCCTGGCACGCGGCGAGAAGGTCTATGCCTCCAACTGCGCCGCCTGCCACCAGGCCAACGGCAAGGGCGCCGGCCCGATCAAGCCGCTCGACGGCTCGGCCATCGTGACCGACGCCGACCACAACAAGCAGATCGCCGTGGTGCTCAACGGCGCCGCCAACGGCGCCATGCCGGCCTGGAAGCAGCTGAGCGACACCGACATCGCCGCCGTCGTCAGCTTCACCAAGAACAGCTGGTCGAACAAGACCGGCCAGCTGGTGCAGCCTGCCGAAGTGCTGGCCGCCCGTGGCAAGTAAGCAAGCCCACCCCGAAGAAACCGCGAGAAGAAGGTAGATCGACATGAGTGCAGTCCTCGACAGCCACGGGCACGAACATGCGCACGACGACCATCACGACCACCATGCCCCCACCGGCTGGCGTCGCTGGGTCTTTGCGACCAATCACAAGGACATCGGCACGCTGTACCTGCTGTTTTCCTTCACCATGCTGATGGTCGGCGGCGTCCTGGCGCTGGGCATCCGCGCCGAGCTGTTCCAGCCCGGCCTGCAGCTGGTGAACCCCGAGCTCTTCAACCAGCTCACCACCATGCACGGCCTGATCATGGTGTTCGGCGCCATCATGCCGGCCTTCGTGGGCTTCGCGAACTGGATGATCCCGCTGCAGATCGGCGCATCCGACATGGCCTTCGCGCGCATGAACAACCTGAGCTTCTGGCTCCTGATCCCGGCGGCGCTGATGCTGGCGGGTTCCTTCTTCATGCCCGGCGGCGCGCCCGCGGCCGGCTGGACGCTCTACGCACCGCTCACGCTGCAGATGGGCCCCTCGATGGACGCCGGCATCTTCGCCATGCACATCATGGGCGCCAGCTCGATCATGGGCTCGATCAACATCATCGTCACCATCCTGAACATGCGCGCCCCCGGCATGACCTTGATGAAGATGCCGATGTTCTGCTGGACCTGGCTCATCACCGCCTACCTGCTGATCGCCGTGATGCCTGTGCTGGCCGGCGCCATCACCATGACGCTGACGGATCGCCACTTCGGCACCAGCTTCTTCAACCCCGCCGGCGGCGGCGACCCGGTGATGTACCAGCACATCTTCTGGTTCTTCGGCCACCCCGAGGTCTACATCATGATCTTGCCGGCCTTCGGCATCGTCAGCCAGATCGTGCCGGCCTTTGCCCGCAAGAAGCTGTTCGGCTATGCCTCGATGGTGTATGCCACCAGCTCGATCGCCATCCTGTCCTTCATCGTGTGGGCGCACCACATGTTCTCCACCGGCATGCCGGTGACGGGCCAGCTGTTCTTCATGTACGCGACCATGCTGATCGCGGTGCCCACGGCCGTGAAGATCTTCAACTGGATCGCCACCATGTGGCAGGGCTCGATGACCTTCGAGACGCCGATGCTGTTTGCCGTCGGCTTCATCTTCGTGTTCACCATGGGCGGCTTCACCGGCCTGATCCTGGCCGTGGCGCCGATCGACATCCAGCTGCAGGATACCTACTACGTGGTGGCCCACTTCCACTACGTGCTGGTGGCCGGCTCGCTGTACGCGATGTTCGCCGGCTACTACTACTGGGCGCCGAAGTGGACCGGCGTGATGTATGACGAGATGCGCGGCAAGATCCACTTCTGGTGGTCGCTGATCTCCTTCAACGTCACCTTCTTCCCGATGCACTTCCTGGGCCTGGCCGGCATGCCGCGCCGCTACGCCGACTACCCGATGCAGTTCGCCGACTTCAACGCGATCGCCTCGGTCGGCGCCTTCGCCTTCGGCCTGGCGCAGGTTTACTTCTTCGTCTTCATCGTCTGGCCGGGCATGCGCGGCAAGGGCGAGCCTGCACCGCAGAAGCCCTGGGAAGCGGCTGAGGGCCTGGAATGGGAAGTGCCCTCGCCGGCGCCCTTCCACACCTTCGAGACCCCGCCCAAGCTGGACGCCACCGCGACCAAGGTCATCGGCTGATCCTGCCGCAAGCGATTCGAGACATGACGCCCGAACAGAAGAAGAACAACCGCCGCATGGGCCTCGTCCTGGCCTCCATCGCCGTGGTGTTCTTCATCGGCTTCATCGCCCGCATGCTGCTGCTGCGCGGCTGAAATCAAGAGCCATGGCCCTGCCCGAGCGCACCCGTCGCCACAACCTGCGCATGGTGGGCAAGCTCGCCGTCATCACGGCCGGCATGTTCGCCTTCGGCTATGCGCTGGTGCCGATGTACCGCGCCATCTGCGAAGTGACCGGCATCAACATCCTGTCGCTGTCCGAGCTGCAGGTGCCCGGTGGCGCCGCCGGCGGCAAGGACGTGCGGGTGGACAACACGCAGGTCGACAAGAGCCGCACCATCACGGTGGAGTTCGACGCCAACGTGCGCGGCCTGTGGATGTTCAAGCCGGCGCAGCGCTCGATGCAGGTGCATCCAGGCGAACTGAACACGGTGATGTACGAGTTCCAGAACACGCAGAACCGGCGCATGGCGGCGCAGGCCATTCCCAGCTACGCGCCGCAGCAGGCCGCGCCCTACTTCAACAAGCTGGAGTGCTTCTGCTTCAACCAGTACACGCTGGATGCCGGCGAGAAGAAAGAGTGGCCGGTCGCCTTCGTGATCGATCCAAAGCTGTCCAAGGACGTGAAGACCATCACCTTGTCCTACACCTTCTTCGAGGTGGGCAGCCCGGTGCCGGCGGCGCCGGCCAAGTCGGCGGCAGCACCCGAGAAGGCGGCGCAGCCGCAATCGTGATGAACAACGCTCAGCAATTGCCTCCCGGTGGCCAGCGGCCCAAGCCCTCGCTGTGGCGCACCTTCAAGGCGGTGGCCTGGGGCTTCTTCGGCGTGCGCAAGGACAGCAGCTACAAGGAAGACATCGCCCGGCTGACGCCCCTGCACATCATCGGCGTCGGCCTGGTGGCGGTGGTGCTGTTCGTGGTTGCGCTGATCGTGCTGGTGAAATTCGTGGTGTTGTCCTAGAGGGGCAGGCCATGGAAAGCAAAGAGATTGACGAGAAAGAAGAGAAAGCAGGAGCCCAAATGAGTTCAACCGCCCACGGCGCCACGCCCTACTACTTCGTGCCGGCCCCCTCGGCCTACCCGGTGCTTTCCGCTGCCGGCCTGTTGCTGGTCATCCTGGGCGCCGCCCAGTGGATCAACGGCCACGGCTGGGGCGCCTGGTCGCTCTTGATCGGCATGGTGATGTGGCTGTCGGTCCTGTTCGCCTGGTTCCGCACCGCGGCACGCGAGAGCGAAAGCGGCCAGTACGGCCACAAGGTCGACCTGTCCTACCGCTGGAGCATGAGCTGGTTCATCTTCTCGGAGGTGATGTTCTTCGGCGCCTTCTTCACCGCACTGTGGTGGGCCCGCACCCACTCGCTGCCGGAGCTGGGCAGCCTGGAAAACGCCTTGCTGTGGCCCGACTTCAAGGCCGTCTGGCCCACGGTGGTCGCCGGCGCGACCGCATCGCCGGCCAACATCGTCGAGCCCTTCCAGACCGTGGGTCCCTTCTGGCTGCCCACCATCAATACCGCGCTGCTGCTGAGTTCGGGCGTGACCCTGACGATCGCGCACCACGCGCTGCGCGCCAACCACCGTGCCCAGTGCATCCGCTTCATGTGGCTGACGGTGGTCCTGGGCTTCACCTTCCTGTGCGTGCAGGGCTACGAGTACTACCACCTGTACTCCGACCTGAACCTCAAGCTCAGCTCAGGCACCTACGGCTCGACCTTCTTCATGCTGACCGGCTTCCATGGCCTGCACGTGTTCATCGGCATGCTGATGCTGTTCTTCATCACCCTGCGCCTGCACAACGGACACTTCACGGCCGAGCGCCATTTCGGCTTCGAGGGTGCCGCCTGGTACTGGCACTTCGTCGACGTGGTGTGGCTGGGCCTGTACCTGCTGGTCTACTGGCTTTGAAGAGCGAGCGACATCACGGCCACCCAGAGAAAAAGCGCCGCAAGGCGCTTTTTTCTTGGCTTCTCGGGGAGGACCCGCGGCCGGACCTATTTGCCGAGCGGAAGTCCCCCTGGCTGGATGTAGCCGAGCTTCCAGGCCAGCAGCACGCACAGGAACAAAAGCACCGACAGCCCGATCCGAACCGTCAGCGCCCGCGCCATCCCACCGGACTTGGTGCGGCCCTTCCCTCCGGACGGGCCGTCCTTCAGCATGAAGAACAGGGCAAATCCCAGGCTGACCAGGATGCCCACGAACACCAGGGCAATGACGTATTTCATGACAAGCATTATCGACCTGTGCGGTCAGCGCCTTCCGTGAGCGAAAGAGCCGTCTTCGCGTCGGCGGCGCCCCGCCGCAAGCACCGCGGGCTGTATGCCCTGGTCGCGCTGGCGCTGGTCGCCACCGGCATTGCCCTGGGCAACTGGCAGCTGAGCCGCGCCGCCCAGAAGGAGGCGTTGCAGGCGCAGATCGAGGCCCAGGGCCGGCTGCCGGTGCTCGGGCAGGACGATTTCCTGGCCCTCGCCAAGCCGCTCGAGGCCCTGCACCGGCGCGTGCGGCTGCGCGGCCTCTGGCTGGCCTCGCAGTCGGTCTACCTGGACAACCGCCAGATGCATGGCGTGCCCGGCTTCTACGTGCTGACGCCGCTGGCCCTGGAAGACAGCAACGAGACAGTGATGGTGCAGCGCGGCTGGCTGCAGCGCAATTTCAACGATCGCGCGCAGCTCGGCGCCGTGGAGACGCCGCCCGGCCTGGTGGAGATCGAAGCCGTGATCGCGCCGCCGCCGGCACACCTGCTCGAACTGGGCAAGGAAGCCGCCGCGCCGCCGGCCAGCGAGCCTGCCGCGGGGTCTTCCCCCATCCGGCAGAATCTGGATCTGGAAGCTTTCCGCACGCAAACCGGCTTGCCCTTGCGCACGGAGCTTTCCCTGCAGCAGGTCGGCAGCGCGTCCCAGGGGCTGCAGCGTGACTGGCCGGCCCCGGCGCTGGGCGTCGACAGGCACTACGGCTACGCATTCCAGTGGTTCGGCCTCGCGGCCCTCGTCGCAATTCTCTATGTCTGGTTCCAACTCATCGTCCCCTTCCGCCGCGCAGGCCGTTCGCGCCATGGCTGACGAGCCCCTGGGCTTGACGGTGCATTCGATGCCCTCGCCATCCCAGGGCAGCGCGGAGCGCCGCACCCGCATGGGTCGCGTCAGGATGCTGCTGGTCATGCTGGTGTGCGCGGCGCCGGTGATCGCCTCCTACTTCACCTACTACGTGGTCAAGCCCCAGGGCAGCGCGGCCTACGGGCAGCTGATCGATCCGCAGCGTCCGCTGCCGGCCGTTACCGCGACAGCCGCAGACGGCACGGCCATCGACATGCGCTCGCTCAAGGGCCAGTGGCTGCTGGTGGTGGTGGGCAAGGCCGGTTGCGACAGCGTGTGCGAGCAGCACCTGTACCTGCAGCGCCAGCTGCGCGAGAGCCTGGGCCGCGAGAAGGAGCGGGTGGACCGGGTCTGGCTGGTGAGCGACGAGGCCGCGCTGCCCGATCGCCTGGGCCAGGCCCTGCGCGGCGCTTCGGTGTTGCGCCTGCCGCAAGCCCAGCTGGCCCAGTGGTTGGCGCCGGATGCCGGCCATCAGCTCGACGAGCACATGTACCTGGTCGACCCGCTGGGCAACTGGATGATGCGTTTTCCCGCCCGCATGGACGCGGCCGGCGCCGCCAAGGCCAAGCGCGACGTCGAACGCGTGCTGCGCGCCGCCGCCTCCTGGGACGAAGCCGGACGATGAACGCCATGGATGCGCAGCCGCTCTACGACCTGGCGCCCATCGCCTGGCTGCTGGGCGTTGGCGTGCTGCTGGCACTCGGGCCGCTGGTGTGGGTGTGGCGCCGCCATGTGGGCGAGGGCGCCGGCCGCCGGCTGCAGGCGCTCACCGTGCTGACTCTGTTCCTCACCTTCGACCTCACCTTGTTCGGCGCCTTCACGCGCCTGTCCGATTCCGGCCTCGGCTGCCCCGACTGGCCCGGCTGCTACGGCAATGCCAGCCCCTTCGGCGCCAGCCACGAGATCGCGATGGCAGAGGCGGCGCAGCCCACTGGCCCCGTCACCCACGGCAAGGCCTGGGTCGAGATGGTGCATCGCTACCTGGCCACCGGCGTCGGCTTCCTGATCCTGGTGCTGGCCATCGCCACCTGGGTGGTTCGGCGGCGCGAGCGCCCGGCGCCGCTTGGTGCCGCGCGCGGTCTGGCCTCGCTGAGCGCCGCACGGCCGCCCGAAGACGCGAAAGCCCCCTCGGGGGGCAGCGAACCACACGCAGTGGGTGAGCGTGGGGGCGCAATCAGCGCCTGGTGGCCGGCAGCCACGCTGGTGTGGGTCTGCCTGCAGGGCGCTTTTGGCGCGCTCACCGTCACCTGGCGCCTGTACCCGGCCATCGTCACGCTGCATCTCCTGGGCGCGGTGGTGCTGCTGGCGCTGCTCTGCATCCAGGCCGTGCGCTACGGCCAGGCGGCGCAAGTGCGCACGCCGGTGGCGCTGCCGGGCCCGCCACGTGCGCTCCTGTGGTGGACGGCCGGCGCGCTGCTGCTGCAGATCGCGCTGGGCGGATGGGTCAGCACCAACTATGCGGTGCTGGCCTGCACCCAGTTCCCCACCTGCCAGAACAGCTGGTGGCCGCCGATGAACTTTGCGCAGGGCTTCGAGATCTGGCGCGAGCTGGGCACCGGCGCCAACGGCGCCCCCATCGAATTCGCGGCGCTCACCGCCATCCACTACGCCCACCGCCTGATGGCCTACCTGGTCTTTGCGTCGATCGTCCTCCTGGCCTGGCGCCTGCTGCGCCAGGCGCCGGCGCTGCGCGCCCAGGCTCATTGGCTGATCGGCCTGGCCTTGCTGCAGTTGGCGACGGGCCTGGGCAACGTGCTGCTGGGTTGGCCGCTGGTGGCCGCCCTGCTGCACACCGGCGGTGCCGCTGCACTGGCGGTGGTGCTGACATGGACGCTGTGCGAAAGCCGCCGCGCCCCGGCCTCAGCCCCTGCGGCCGTGCCGGCGCGGCATGCCGCCGGCCTTGCAAATAAGGTTCTTGAACAATGAGCACGCCCTTGTCCGCACAAGGCAACCGCGGCGCCAACGTGCTGCGCCAGTACTACGCCCTTACCAAGCCGCGCGTGGTGCAGCTGATCGTCTTTTGCGCCTTCATCGGCATGGTGTTGGCCGTGCCAGGCCAGCCGAGCTGGATCGACGTGCGCCAGGGTGCGCTGGCCTGCCTGGGCATCTGGCTGGTGGCGGCGGCCGCGGCCGCCTTCAACTGCCTGGTCGAAAAGGGCATCGACGCCAAGATGAAGCGCACCGCCTGGCGCCCGACCGCGCGCGGCGAGCTGAGCGACTGGCAGGCGCTGCTCTTTTCCGCCGTGCTGTGCGCGCTGGGCTCGGCGGTGCTGTGGTTCACGGTGAATCCGCTCACCATGTGGCTCACCTTCGCTACCTTCGTCGGCTATGCGGTGGTCTACACCGTGATCCTCAAGCCGCTGACGCCGCAGAACATCGTGATCGGCGGCGCCTCCGGCGCCATGCCGCCGGTGCTGGGCTGGGCCGCCATGCGCGGCGACGTCGGGCCGGAAGCGCTGATCCTTTTTCTCATCATCTTCCTTTGGACGCCGCCGCATTTCTGGGCGCTGGCCCTGTACCGGGTGGAGGACTACCGCAAGGCCGGCCTGCCGATGCTGCCGGTGACGCACGGCAACGAGTTCACCCGCTTGCAGGTGCTGCTCTACACCTTCATCTTGTTCGCCGCCTGCCTGATGCCTTTCATCTACGGCATGAGCGGCTGGTTCTACCTGGCGGTGGCGGTCGCGGTGAGCGTCGGCTTCTCGGGCTATGCCTTCGCGCTGTGGCGCCAGTACTCCGACACGCTGGCGCGCAAGACCTTCCGCTTTTCCCTCATCCACCTGAGCGTGCTGTTTGCGGCGCTGCTGGTGGACCACTACATCCCCTACTGACCCCCATGACTGCTGCATTGATGAAAAAGCGCGAAATGCTCAAGCTCTTGGCCGCCACTTCCGCGCTGGGCCTGGCCGGCTGCATGCAGGCCAAGCAGAGCTTCAAAGCGGTGGACATCACCGGCGCCGATTACGCCAAGGACTTCTCGCTGAAGGACGCCAATGGCGCCACCCGCACGCTGGCCGATTTCAAGGGCAAGGTGGTGGTGCTGTTCTTCGGCTATGCCCAGTGCCCGGACGTGTGCCCCACCACCATGACCGAGATGACGCAGGTCAAGCAGCAGCTGGGCGCGGACGCCGACAAGCTGCAGGTGGTGTTCGTTACCGTCGATCCGGAGCGCGACACGCCCGAGGTGATGAAGGCCTACATGAGCGCCTTCGACCCGAGCTTCGTCGCTCTCGTCCCGAGCAGCACCGAGCAACTGGCCGCGCTGGCCAAGGACTTCAAGGTCTACTACAAGAAGGTGGAAGGCAAGACGCCGACCAGCTACTCGATGGACCATTCGGCCGCCAGCTTCGTCTACGACCCGCAAGGACGTCTGCGCCTGTACTCGCGCTACGGCTCGGGTGTGCCGGCGATGGTGTCGGACGTGAAGTCGCTGCTGCAGGGCTAGCTTGCCCATGTCGCCCGGCAGCCTTGACCATCTGAAGTCACGCAAGGGCGCCTTTCGCATCGCGCTGATTGCGCCCGAGGTGCTGGAGGGCCTGAACGACGGACTGCTCGAAACCGTCAACCTCAACGAATTCCTGGCGCTCGACCTGCCGCGCCTGGCGCGCCGGGTGGCGCTGCAGGTCGGCCTGGACGGCGGAGCCGAGCGCCTGGCCGACACCCTGGCCATGCTGGGCGCCTTCAAGCCCATGCAGCGGCATGGCCATGTATCGCGCGCCCTGTACGACTTGACCGCATTGCATGCCGAGCGCGACGCGGTGGCGCATCGCTTGGCCACGCACACCAGCGACGTGGCGCGCTGCTGGGCCACGCAATGGATTGCGCTCGCCGATCTGTCGTTGGCGCGGCAGCTCGATGCGGCGCGGCGCTTTGCCGCCGACCCGCATTTCGGCGTGCGCGAATTTGCCTGGATGGCGGTGCGCGATGTCGTCAGTGCGGGGCCGGATGAAGCGTTGGCACTGCTGCAGCCCTGGGCGCAGGATGCCGACCCCAACATCCGCCGCTTTGCCAGCGAACTGACCCGCCCGCGCGGCGTCTGGTGCGCCCAGATCGAAGCCTTCAAGGCTGAGCCGTGGCGCGCGCTGCCGCTCTTGGAAGCCCTGCGCGCCGACCACAGCCGCTATGTGCAGAACTCGGTGGCCAACTGGCTCAACGATGCCAGCAAGACGCAGGGCGAATGGGTGGACCGCCTGTGCGAGCGCTGGCTGGCGCAAAGCGATCTGCCGGCTACGCACTACATCGTGCGGCGCGCCACCCGGACCTTGCGCAAGGGCGCTTAGTCCCAAGCGCCCGGTGATTGCGGCGCGCTCAAAGCACTCCTTTCCGGCTCTCAGGTCGACAGGGCGCCGCTTGTATTGCGCAGCACCTCTTCGAGCGGGACAAGTCCTTGCATCGCGCCGCTGCCGACGGCCGGCTTGCCGTCTTCGACCGCCAATGCGAAGCGAAATGCCGGATCGGCCTCGATGCGCTGGCGCAGCGCGTGAATGCGCGGATAGTCGCGCGAGTCGACCGCCTGGTGGAAGTCCGCCCAGCGCGCCACGCCGACGAACACCGCGTCCGCCAGCGTCGGCTTGTCGCCCAGCAGATAGTCGCTGTCGCCGATCATCGCCTCGAGTTGTTCATGGCGTAGGGCAACGAAGCTGCGGCCGAACTTGCGCAGGGTTTCTTTCTCGCCTTCGGTGGCGTCCTGTGCTTCCAGCGCGACCCACATGGGATAGAAGGCGCCGGTGAAGCCGGTGTTGAGGAAGGCGAGGTACTGATGCAGCCGGTCGGCCTCGGGCGTGCCGGGCGCGAAGCTGATACGGCGCTCGGTATCGCGCGCCTCCAGCCACAGCGCGATCGCCATCGTCTCGGTGAGGACGCGGCCTTCGTCGGTGATCAGCACCGGCGTTTCCACCCTGCCGTTCAAGCGCTTGTAGGCGTCGGTGCGCATCTCCCCGAGCATGTCCACGCGGGTGATGCGATAGGGCTGGCCGAGCCATTCGAAGGCGGTGACGAGCCCTGCCGAGCTGCCGAGCGGGAAGCCGGAAGTGAGGATGGGTTGGGATGTGGATTTCATTTCGTTTCTCCGTTGTTGATGTGATGAATGTATGTTCATGGACTTTGATGCGGAAGTCTGGTAACTTGAGACTCAATGTCCACAATCGTAGACTTTGATGTTGAACCTCAATGACCTGCACTTCTTCGTGCAGGCGGTCGACAGCGGCGGCTTCGCCGCGGCCGCCCGGCATCTCGGCTGCCCGAAATCGACCGTCAGCAAGCGGGTCGCGGCGCTGGAATCAACGCTTCGCGTGCAGTTGCTTCACCGCACCTCGCGCAGCTTCACGCTGACCGACGTGGGGCGCGACGTCTATGACCACGCCCGTGCGGCGATGATCGAGGCCGAGGCGGCCGAAACGGTCGTGCATCGGCGACTGGCGGAGCCGAGCGGCACGGTGCGGATCACGGCGTCGGTGCCAACCGCGCAGTTTCAGCTCGCGGATCGCTTGCCCGTCCTCGCGCGGCAATATCCGAAACTGCGCATCCAATTGCATGTCACCGACCGCTTCATCGATCTGGTGCAGGACGGCTTCGACATCGCGATCCGCAGCCATTTCGCGCCGCTGCCGGATTCCGACCTGATCCAGCGGCGCATGAACGAGGAGCAGATCACGCTGGTGGCCGCGCCGTCCTACGTTGCCCAGCGCGGCGAGCCGCCCACGCCGGAGGCCTTGAGCGACCACGATGGACTGATGACCAACATGACGATGAAGATTTGGCGATTGAGCGATGCGAGTGGCCGCACCGTGGAAGTCGCGCCGCGGCCGCAGCTCTATGCCGATGAATCCGTGTCGCTGATGAAGGCAGCGCAAGCGGGTCTGGGCATTGTTTGCCTGCCGGAAGCGATCTCGGCGCAGGCGGTCGGGGAGGGACGGTTGGTGCGGGTGCTGCCGGCATGGACCGCTGGTCACGTGATGACAACCATCCTGACACCGCACAAGCGTGGACAACTTCCCGCCGTGCGCGCGGTGATCGATTTCCTTGCGCAGAAGGATGCGACCGGCACGCATCTCTCCAGCACCTGACGGATCGGCAAAAAAATGCCCGCATCGAGCGGGCATGTTCTTGAGGCTGGCAGCGCTCAGGCGCTGGCCAGTGCCGCCGGACGCGACAGCCGCAACGCATGCATCCAGGCGCGGCGCAGCACGGCGGGCGAACGCGATTCCTCGGGAATCAGAAGGAAGCCGCGATCGCGCAGGTTGGCGCCCAGGGCCAGTTGGCTGGTCAGCACCGTGAGCGGGATGGCCAACAGCAGCGGCAGGCCCACCGGCATCAGCCAGATCAGCGCGCTGGCGTCGAACATGGCGACCAGCAGGGCGAGCAGGACGACCACGCTGCTCATCGGCGCCAGCGAGGCGGCGGCATCGCGCCAGCCGACAGCAGCGGCTTCCCGCGGCGGCGACTTCCATTCCAGCTTGATGCCGGTCACGGCCACCAGCACGAACAGCGAGTGGGCCAGCATGCGCACCGGCGCCTGCACGATGGCCATGCCGGCCTCCAGCAGCGAGCTCTTGACCAGGCCCCAAAGGCCGCCGTACTGGCGCTGTTCGCCGCGCAGCATGATCGCCGCCACGCCCAGGATGCGCGGCAGGAACAAGAGGCACAGGGTCCAGGCCCACAGGCCGGCCAGTTCGCTCGGCAGCACGTCCCAGTCGGCCACCAGGTTGGAGCCGGCCAGCCACAGGGTGGTGCCCAGGGTCAGGAAGGCCAGCCACAACGGCGCCGACAGATAGGCCATGGTGCCGGTGGCGAACATCGCGCGGTGCACCGGGTGCAGGCCGGGCTCGGCTATCACGCGGGCGTTCTGCAGGTTGCCCTGGCACCAGCGGCGGTCGCGCTGCAGTTCGGCCAGCAGGTCCGGCGGCTGCTGCTCGTAGCTGCCCACCAGGTCGGCCACCAGCCACACGTGGTAGCCGGCGCGGCGCATCAGCGCGGCTTCGACGAAGTCGTGCGACATGATGCCGCCCGACATGCCGCCGGTGCCCTTGATGGGCGCCAGTGCGCAATGCTTCATGAAGGGCTCGATGCGGATGATCGCGTTGTGGCCCCAGTAGTGCGACTCGCCCAGCTGCCAGAACTGCATGCCCAGCGTGAACAGGCGGCCCGTCACGCGCGATGCGAACTGCTGCGCGCGGGCGTGCAGGGTCACGTGGCCGATGGCCTGGGTGGCGGTCTGGATGATGCCGGCCGTGGGGTTGGCTTCCATCAGCTTGACCATGGAGGTCAGGCAGTCGCCGCTCATCACGCTGTCGGCGTCCAGCACCACCATGTAGCGGTAGTCCTTGCCCCAGCGGCGGCAAAAGTCAGCCACATTGCCGGCCTTGCGGTGCGTGCGGCGGGTGCGCAGGCGGTAGTAGACCTCGACCTGCGGCTGGTTCGGGTTTTCGGCCAGCGCGGCGCGCAGGTCTTCCCAGGCGGCGCGCTCGGCGGCGGCTAGTTCGGGCTTGTAGCTGTCGGACAGCACGAACACGTCGAACTGCCTGGCGTGGCCGGTGGCGGCGACCGATTCGCAAGTGGCGCGCAGGCCGGCAAACACCGTGGCCACGTCCTCGTTGCAGATCGGCATGATGATCGCCGTGCGTGCCTCCGGGTTCATCGGATGGCTGGCCACCTTCTTGGCCGACAGCGCATGCTTGTCTCCGCGCACGGACACATAGAAGCCCATCACCGCGGTGATGAAGCCCGTCACGACCCAGCCCGACAAGATGGCGTACAGGGCGAGCTGGCCGTACTGCAGCACGGCGTTGTCATAGTGCGGCTGGATGCGGGCGAACAGGCCGGCGGCGATCACCGTGCTCAGCACGGTGAGCAGCAGGAAGGCCAAGCGGCGCTTGTGGGCGGCGCGCTGCCAGGGTTGCTGCGGGGCCTGCGGCGCGGCCGCTGCAAGCTGGCGGCGGCCACCACCGGCGCCCAGGCTCACCAGGAGGCGGGTGCCGATGCTGTTCCAGAAGCCACGCCAGGGGCGCGGCGCCATGGAGCCGCGATTGAGCGGGGGCGCCGTCACCGAGTTGGGGTGGCGTTCTTCGCGCAGTTGCGGGCGGGAGGCGGCGATGCTGCCATCGCCCAGCACGCGCAGCTGGGAGAATTCGTTGGGCTTCATGTGTCGAAGCCCTTTTAGAAGGCCTGCTTGCTGCGCACCGGCGTGTCGCCAATCGCCGGAAGGCGCTTGAACACGCTGTCGGGTGCCATCCCGCTGCCGGCTTCGAGCGCGCCGGGCAAATGGGTCGCCGCGCGTGGCCGCGAGGGCGAAACGTGCTTGTGGCGCAGGCCGTGTTGCGGCGAGCGCAGAGCGAAAGATGGGCTGGAAAATGCAGTCATGCCGATTACAGGGCAATCCCTGTGCCAGCATGAAAAAACGCTTTCAAATCAAAGGCTTGTGCTGATTTCGAAAAGCTTGGCGGGCATTTTCACCGGCTTTTGGGGGGCAAACCCCGGATTTTGTCGCCAAACCCCGACAAGATACGGAGTGCTGGGATGTGATCCCTTTCAAATCAACGACTTAGCCCTGTCGCTACTCGGCGACGCCCTCGCCCGAGCCCGTTCCACCTTCTGACTTGAAGCTGCCCGGCGTCAGCTCGTGCTTTTGCAAAAGGCGGTAGAACTCGGTGCGGTTGCGGTCGGCCAGGCGGGCGGCGTCGGCCACGTTGCCGTCGGTCAGTTTCAACAGGCCCACCAGGTAGTCGCGCTCGAAGCGCTGCTTGGCCTGGGCGTAGGTCTGCACCTCCACCGTCGGCACCCGCAGGGCCCGCTGCACCAGGGCCAGGGGCACCAGCGGCGAGGTGGACAGGGCGCAGACCTGTTCCACCACGTTGAAGAGCTGGCGCACATTGCCCGGCCAGGGCGCCATGGCCAGCGCCTTCAGGGCCTCTGGCGCAAAGCCCGACAGCCGCTTGCTGTACTTGCCGGCCAGCTTCTGCAGGAAATGGTTGGCCAAGAGGGGAATGTCTTCACGCCGAGCCGCCAGCGAAGGCAGGTTCAGTGTCACGACATTGAGACGGTAGTACAGGTCTTCGCGGAACTGGCCGGCTTCCATGGCGGCGTCGAGGTCGCGATGGGTGGCCGAGATGATGCGCACGTCGACCTGAATCGACTGGCTGCCGCCCAGCGGACGCACCGCGCGCTCCTGCAGCACCCGCAACAGCTTGACCTGCAGGGCCGGCGGCATGTCGCCGATTTCGTCCAGCAGCAGGGTGCCGCCGTCGGCCTGCTGGAACAGGCCCTTGTGGTTGGCCACCGCGTCGGTGAAGGCGCCTTTCATGTGGCCGAACAACTCGGACTCGAGCAGCGCCTCGGGAATGGCGCCGCAATTGACCGCCACGAAGGGCTTGCCGGCCCGCGCGCTGGCCTTGTGGATGGCGCGCGCCAGCACTTCCTTGCCGGCGCCGCTGTCGCCGCGCAGCAGCACGCTGGCGTCGGACTTGGCGACCATGCGGGCCTCGGCCAGCAGCTCGTTCATGCGGTTGCTGCGGCTGACGATCTCGGAGCGCCAGTTCTCGTCGCCGCCGCTCTTGGCCGGCGACGCCGCCGGCGCGCCCAGGGCCAGCGCCTGGCCGATCTTGTCGAGCAGCTCGCGCGCGTCGTAGGGCTTGGTGAGGTAGCCGAAGACACCGCGCGCGGTGGCCTCGACCGCATCCGGAATGGTGCCGTGCGCGGTCAGCAGGATCACCGGCAGGGTGGGGTGCTGCTGGCGGATCTGGTCGAACAGCTGCAGGCCGTCTTGCCCCGGCAGGCGCACGTCGCTCAGCACCAGCTGCGGATGCTCGATCTCCAGCTGCGTGAGCGCCGATTCGGCCGAAGTCACCGCCGTCACCTGGTAGCCGGCGCCGGTCAGGCGCATCGACAGCAGGCGCAGCATGTCCGGGTCGTCGTCGACCACCAGCAGGCGGGCGCCGCGGTGGCCTGGTGCGCTCTCCATGCTCACGGTTTCGCTCCGTTGGCCGGCGGCGGCGCGCTCGGCGCCGGTGGATGGTTGCTCGGACGGGTAAAACTGCGCTCGATGGCGCGCAGTGCTTCCAGCCGGTCGCTCAGCTGGTCGATGCGGCGCTGGCTCTCGCGCAGCTGCTGCGCCTGCTTCTCGCGCTCTTCTTCCAGACGGCGCTGCTCGCCGTAGCGGGCCGCGAGGGTGCGGGCCAGCGGGGCCAATTGCTGCGCTTCCGACACCGTGCTGCTTGCCACGCGCTGCATCAGGCCCTGGGCGCGGGCCAGGTCGGCCGGCACGCGGGTCTGGGCCAGTGCCAGCGCCAATTGCATCTGCGTCAGCGGCACTTCACCGGGTTCGCCCAGGCGGTTGATCTCGCTCGCCAGTTCCGGCTGGCCCAGCGGCCGCACCTTGTCGGCATAGGCCAGCGCCGCGGCCACCGGCCCCGAAGTGGCGGCGATGAAATTGATGGCCGGCTGGGTGGCCGGCGCCGTGGGTTCGGCCTCGACCGGAACCACCGGCGCCATCCGCGGCTGTGCGGAAGGCGCGGGCGCCGACGGGGAGGGCCGGGGCACGACAGGCGTGGAGCATGCGGCCAGCAGCAGTGGCGCGGCGGCCATGGCTGCGGCCCAAAGCGGAACGGTTCTGCGAGCAGAAATGATGGACATGAAAACGGGAACGCTGGAAGGTGGCGGGCTCAGGCAGTGCGCGGCAGTTCGATGCGAAAGCGGGCGCCTGGGCCATCGGCCAGCAGCTCGACACTGCCGCCATGAGCTGCAATGTACTCCTGCACGATGGAAAGGCCGATGCCTGTGCCTTTGACGGCATGCTCGGGCTGGCGCTCGCCGCGAAAAAAGGGCTCGAAGATGCGCTCGCGGTCGCTGTGGGCGATGCCCGGGCCCGCATCGCTGATGTCGATGCGCGCCACGCCGGGCGCGCTGGATACGTTGAGCGTGATGAGCCCGCCGCGCGCCGAGAAGCGGATCGCGTTGGACAGCAGGTTGGCCAGTGCGGTGCCCAGCTTGGTACGGTCCGCGGTGATCTGCAGGTCTTCTCCCTCGGCGCGCACTTCCAGACCCTGGGCCTGCCACTGCAGGCGCTGGGCGTAGACCTGTTCCTCGATCAGCGGCAGCAGGGCCACGCGCTCGCGGTGCAGCTGGCGTGCCTCGAAGGCGGCAGCGTTGAAGCGCAGCAGCGCCTCGATCTGGCCCTGCAACGCCACGGTGTTCTGCTGCAGGATCTGCGCGACCTCGCGCTGGGCCGGGTTGAGCGCGCCGGTGACGCCCTCTTCCAACAGCGACACGCCCTCGCGCAGCGCCGCCAGCGGCGTCTTCAGCTCATGCGAGACATGGCGCAGGAAGCGCGCCTTGTCGGCGTCCAGCTCGGTCAGGCGCAGGCGCAGCCACTCGAGCTGCTCGGACACGCGGCGCACGTCCGAGGGCCCGCGGATGTCGATCGGTTCGTCCAGCCGGTTTTCGCCCATCACGACGATGGCGCGCTCCAGCCGCTTGAATGGGCGTGCCAGCCAGATGCCGAAGGCCAGTGCCAGCGCCACCGCCAGGCCGCTGGCGGCCAGCACCTCGCGCATCAGGCGCGTGCGGGCGCTTTCGATGCGTTCGACCAGCGCCTTGTTCTGCGTTTCGATCAGCGTCTGCGCCTGCTGGGCGATCTGCGTGTTGTGGCCATCCAGGTCGCGAAACTGCAGCGCCATGGTGCTTTCGCGCGCCAGGGCGGTTTCCTGCGGGCCGATCATCTGCGCTTCGATGGCGGCGATCTGCTCGCGCCACTCGTCCGCCGCCTCCACCGTCAGGCCGTTGGCCACCAGCCGGTCGATCACGCCGTGCGCGTCGCGCGCCGCATCCTCGAAGCGGCGCCGCAGCACGGCATCGTTGAGCACCAGCGACTGGCGGCCGGCCCGTTCCATCGCCGCACTGCGCTCGGCCAGCGACTGGGCGGCGCCCGACAGGGTGAGCGCACGCGCGGCCGCGTCGCGGCTTTGCGTCATCAGCCCGTCGTACTGGAACACCGAGCGCAGCGCCACGCCGACCAGAAGGCCGGTGATCAGGAGAAAGGCGAAGAGCAGCAGCTGCTGGAACGAGCCGCGCGCGGCTTTCAGGCGCGCCATCAGGCGGCGAGCACCGCGCTGGAGCCCGCCAGGCCTGCGCCTTCGCGGGTCGGCACTTCACCGCGCAGCGTGTAGGACAGCGAGCGGGTGATGGAAAGGTCGACCATCTGGCCGACCAGGCGTGCATCGCCTTCGAAGTTGACCACCCGATTGCACTCGGTGCGGCCCATCAGCTCGTTCGCGTCCCGGCGCGAGGCGCCTTCCACCAGCACGCGCTGGATCGTGCCGACGCGGCTTTGGCCGATCCGCTTGACGTTGTCGTCGATCACCTTCTGCAGCGTCTGCAGGCGCGCGAGCTTCAGCGCGTGCGGCGTCTCGTCGTGCAGGGCGGCGGCCGGCGTGCCGGGGCGCGGACTGAAGATGAAGGAGAAGCTGGCGTCGAAGCCGACATCGTCGATCAGCTTCATCATCTTGTTGAAGTCCTCATCCGTCTCGCCCGGGAAGCCGACGATGAAGTCGCTGGACAGCGCGATGTCGGGCCGGATGGCGCGCAGCTTGCGCACCGTGCTCTTGTATTCCATGGCGGTGTAGCCGCGCTTCATCGCCATCAGGATGCGGTCGCTGCCGTGCTGCACCGGCAGGTGCAGGTGGTTGGCCAGCTTCGGCACGCGCGCATAGGCCTCGATCAGGCGCGGCGTGAACTCGTTGGGGTGGCTGGTGGTGTAGCGGATGCGTTCGATGCCGGGAATGTCGGCCACGTATTCGATGAGCAGGGCGAAGTCGGCGATCTCGGCCGTGTCCCCCATCTTGCCGCGGTAGGCGTTCACGTTCTGGCCCAGCAGCGTCACTTCGCGCACGCCCTGGGCGGCCAGGCCGGCCACTTCGACCAGCACGTCGTCGAAGGGGCGGCTCACTTCCTCGCCGCGGGTGTAGGGCACCACGCAGTAGCTGCAGTACTTGGAGCAGCCTTCCATGATCGAGACGAAGGCGGTGGGGCCCTCGACCCGCGCCGGCGGCAGGTTGTCGAACTTCTCGATCTCGGGAAAGCTGATGTCCACCTGCGGCCGGTCCAGCCGCTCGCGCTGGGCCAGCAATTCGGGCAGGCGGTGCAGGGTCTGCGGGCCGAACACCACGTCCACATAGGGTGCGCGCCGGATGATGGCCTCGCCCTCCTGGCTGGCCACGCAGCCGCCGACGCCGATCTTCACGCCCTTGGCCTTCAGGTGCTTGATGCGGCCCAGGTCGGAGAACACCTTCTCCTGCGCCTTCTCGCGCACCGAGCAGGTGTTGAACAGGATCAGGTCGGCCTCGTCCACGTTCTGCGTGGGTTCGTAGCCCTGGGCGGCGTTCAGCACGTCGGCCATCTTGTCCGAGTCGTACTCGTTCATCTGGCAGCCGAAGGTTTTGATGAAGACTTTTTTGCTCATGGGGTGCCCGTTCGTGGGTCTTTGGGCGATCGAAAAGAAAAATGCAGCCGGCGCGGGGCATCGTCCGGGCCCTGCGCTTCTGCTGTCATGTTGCCGTGGCCGGCCGCGCCGGCGGGGCCTGCCTTCTCGGCTTATTGGCCGTAGCCCGGCAACTGGTGATAGGGCGTCGTGCCGTTGTCGAGCGGCGCGGAGTTGGCGACGAAGGGCCAGAAATTGAAGAAGGGGCGCGCGGCGCCCTGGCGCTCGGTGCGGGCTTCGTCCGCGCTGAGGATCCACACCTGGTTCACCATGCCCGAGGAGGCTTCCTTGGTGTAGTTCACCACGTAGCTCTGGCCGGCCAAGGATGCCGGCGCCGTCAGCATGCGCTGGGCACTGTGGACGCGCACGCCGGGGGCCAGCCGGGCGGTCTGGCCATCGAGCTGGATCTGCGGCGGCGCGCCAAAGGCGATCTGGCCGCGCAGGGTGCCGATGGGGAAGGTGCGGCCGCCGATGGCGGCTTCGTTCTGCGACTGGACGGGCAGGTCCTGGGCCTGGGCAACCGGAAGTTGCAGCAGCACGAGGGCAGCGGCGGCAGAGAGAAGGAGGGTCTTGCTGGAAGTGATGGCGAGGCAGCGGTTCATGGGGTATATCCAGAGGCTGAAAGAGGATTTTAGCGAGCGGCGCGAAGGCGCGGCGCCGCACGGATTTACTTATCTTTACGGAAGGCATGGACGAGCGAGGCTGGCCGCTGGTCCAATAGTTGCCTTTGGTAACGAATCTCGAGTGTCGGCCAAATCCGCTTTCCCGTTGCCCCGCCTGTTGTTATTTGCCCCATGAAGAAAAAAGTCGTCCTGCCCTTGCTGGCTGTTCTCATGATCGGCGCTGCGGCCTACTGGTGGGCCGTGCCGCGCCAGGCCGCCAAGAGCGCGGCGGCCCAACAAGCCAACGGCGACGGCGGCAATGGCGCAGTGCCCGGCGGCGGCGCGCCGGCACTGGTGACCCTGGCGCAGGCGCGCAAGCAGGACGTGCCGGTGACGGTGCAGGTCAACGGCAGCGTGGTCTCGCTCAACAGCGTCGACCTGCGTCCGCAAATCACCAACACCGTGCGCGAGGTGCACGTCAAGGAAGGCCAATTCGTCAAGGCCGGCCAGTTGCTCTTCTCGCTGGACGAGCGCGCCGACCAGGCCAACCTGGCCAAGGCGCGTGCCCAGCAGCGGAGGGACGAAGCCACCCTGGCCGACCTGGAGCGCCAATACAAGCGCAGCCAGGAACTGCTGGCGCAGAACTTCATTTCCAAGAGCGCGGCCGACGCCACCTTGTCGCAGCTGGATGCGCAGCGCGCCGCCGTGGCAGCCGACCGTGCCGCGGTGCAGGCGGCGCAGGTGTCGCTGGGCTACTCGACCCTGCGCGCGCCCATTGCCGGGCGCATCGGCGCCGTCAACGTCTACCCGGGCAGCCTGGTGCAGCCCACCGCCTCGCTGCTCACCATCACCCAGCTCGACCCGATCGCGGTGAGCTTCCCGGTGCCGGAAGACAAGCTGCAGGACCTGCTGGCGGCAGCGCGCAGCCATACGGCGGTGCGGGCCATCGTGCCGGGCCGCAAGCCCGCGCAGGGCACGCTGGATTTCGTCGACAACACGGTCGATCCGCAGATCGGCACGGTGCGCGCCAAGGCGGTGTTCGACAACGCCGACCAGGGCCTGTGGCCCGGCCAGTTCGTCGAAACCCATGTCACGGTGCGCACCCTGAAAGACGCCACCGTGATCCCGGCCGCAGCCGTCATGCTGCTGGCCGATGGCAGCTCGGTCTTCGTGGTGGATGAAGGCCGCAGCGCGACGCGCCGCAAGGTCGAGCCGCTCTACAACTTCGGTACGCAGGTGGCGGTGAAGGGCCTGGAAGCGGGCGAGCAGGTGGTGCTGGAAGGCAAGCAGAACGTGCGCCCTGGCGGCAAGGTGCGCACCGATACGCCGGCGCCGCAAAGCCCGCCGCCGGCCGCTGCGCCCACCGGTGGCCCGACCGGCCCGGGCGCCGCTTCGGCCACGCCTGAAGGCCTTGGCCCGGTGGCGTCACGGGGCCGAGCATGAGCCGCCGGGCCGCCCCAAGGCGAATACCGCAGCCCGTCAGGGCGGAGGTTGCCGAATGAACCTCTCCGAGCTGTGCATCCGCCGTCCGGCGATGACGGTGCTGCTGTCGGCTGCCGTGGTGGTGATCGGCATCTTTGCCTACCTGCGCATCCCGGTGGCGGCGCTGCCCAGCTACGACACGCCGATCATCAACGTGTCGGCGCAGCTGCCCGGCGCCAGCCCCGAGACCATGGCCTCGTCGGTGGCGCTGCCGTTGGAAAAGCAGTTCTCCACCATCGCCGGCCTCGCGACCATCAGCTCGGTCAACACGCAGGGCAACAGCTCGATCACCCTGGAATTCACCGACGGCCGCGACATCGATGCCGCCGCTGCCGACGTGCAGGCCGCATTGCTGCGCGCGCAGCGCCAGCTGCCGGCGGAGCTGACCCAGCTGCCCTCCTACCGCAAGGTCAATCCGGCCGACGCGCCGGTGCTGTTCGTCGCCATGTTGTCGGACTCGATGACGCCGGCGCAGCTCAACGACTATGCCGAGAACCTGGTGGCGCCCACCCTGTCCACCATCGACGGCGTGGCGCAGGTGGTGGTGTACGGCCAGAAGCGCTTCGCGGTGCGCATCAAGGCCAATGCCGATCTGCTGAATGCGCGCAACATCACGCTCGACGAACTGGCCAGCGCGGTGCGGCTGGCCAACGCCAACACGCCGGTGGGCGTGCTCGACGGCCCGCGCCAGACGCTCACCATCCAGGCCAACCAGCAGCTCTTGAAGGCCGAGGAGTTCAAGAAGCTGATCGTCGGCCAGCGCAGCGGCGCGCCGGTGCGGCTGGAAGAGGTCGCGACCGTTGAGGACAGCTACGAGTCGGTCAAGACCGCGAGCAGCTACAACGGCCGCAGTTCCGTCTCGCTGGCGGTGCAGCGCCAGCCCAATGCCAACACGGTGCAGGTGGTGGACGCGGTGCGTGCGCTGATCCCGCGCTTCCAGTCGCAGCTGCCGCAGTCGGTCGAGATCCACATGGTCAACGACCGCTCGATCTCGATCCGCGAAGCGGTGCACGACGTGCAGCTCACCCTGCTGGGCACCATCGCCTTGGTGGTGCTGGTGATCTTCCTGTTCCTGCATCGTTTGATGGCCACCTTGATTCCTGCCATCACCATTCCGATCTCGCTGGTTGGCGCCGTGGCGCTGCTCTACGCCTTCGGCTACAGCCTGGACAACGTCTCGCTCCTGGGCATCACGCTGGCCGTCGGGCTGGTGGTGGACGACGCCATCGTGGTGCTGGAAAACATCATGCGTTACGTCGAGAAGGGCATGGAGCCGATGGCGGCGGCCCTGCGCGGCGCCCGCGAAGTGGGCTTCACCATCGTCTCGATCTCGATCTCGCTGGTGGCGGTGTTCATTCCCATCTTCTTCATGCCCGGCGTGATCGGCCTCCTGTTCCACGAGTTTGCGGTGGTGGTGGCGCTGGCGGTGCTGGTCTCGGCCATCGTCTCGCTGACCCTGGTGCCGATGATGGCGAGCCGGCTGCTCAAGCATCAACCGCGTGCCGCTGGCGCGGCGCAGGGCGGGCCGGACCACGCCGATCATGAAGAGGCGCACCCCGAGCCCGGCACCGCGATCGGCCGCGCCTTCGAGCAGGGCTACCGCTGGGTGCATGCCGGCTACCTGCGCACGCTGGACTGGACGCTCACGCGCCGCCCGCTGATGCTGTTGCTGGCCGGCGCCACCTTCGTGCTGACTGCCTGGCTGGCGGTCGCGATGCCCAAAGGCTTCTTCCCGGAAGAGGACCTCGGCCAGATCCTGATCACCACCGAAGCCGCCGAAGACATTTCCTTCCCTGCCATGAAGGCGCTGCACGAGCGGGTGGCCGAGGCCGCCCTGGCCGACCCGAACGTGGCCTACGTCAACTCCTTCGTCGGCGTCGGCGGTTCGCTGAGCACGCAGAACAATGGCCGCCTGTTCACCGTGCTCAAGGCGCGCGGCGAGCGGCTGCCGATGGCGCAGGTGCTCGAATCGCTGCGCAAGCGCTTCCGCGACATTCCGGGCATCGCCGTCTACATGCAGCCCACGCAGAACCTGCGCCTGGGCGGGCGCGCCAGCAAGGCGCGCTACCAGTACACCCTGCAGAGCGTCAGCGCCGGATCGATCAACGAATGGGCCGGCAAGCTGATGGATCTCATGCGTGCCGACCCGGCTTTTCGCGACGTCACCAGCGATTCGCAGAACCGCGGCCTGCAAGCCACCCTGGACATCGACCGCGACAAGGCCGGCGTGCTGGGCGTGTCTGTCGGCGACCTGCGCACCGCCCTGTACAACGCCTATGGCGACCGGCAGATCGGCAGCATCTACGGCCCGAGCAACACCTACCAGGTGATCCTGGCGGCCGCCGACGACGACCGGCGCTTCGAGGAAGACATGGCGCGCCTGTCGGTGCGCAACAAGGCGGGCCAGCTGGTACCGCTGTCGGCCTTCTCCACCGTGCGCCGCAGCATCGGACCGACGGCCGTCAATCACCAGGGCCAGCTGCAGGCGGTGACGGTGTCCTTCAACCTGGCGCCCGATGTGCCGCTGGGCGACGCCACCGCCAAGATCGACCGCTTCACGGCGCAATTGAAGATGCCGGCCTCGATGATCACCAGCTACGGCGGCGACGCCGCGGTGTTCCAGAGCTCGCAGGGCCACCAGGCAGCGCTCTTGATCATCGCGGTGCTGGTCATCTACGTACTGCTGGGCGTGCTGTACGAAAGCTATATCCACCCCATCACCATCCTGGCGGGGCTGCCCTCGGCGGCGGTGGGCGCGCTGCTGGCGCTCAAGCTGTTCAACCTGGACCTGACGCTGATCGCCACCATCGGCATCCTGCTTCTGATCGGCATCGTGAAGAAGAACGCGATCATGATGATCGACTTCGCGCTGGAGGCGCAGCGCGCGCAGCACCTGCGTCCGGTCGATGCCATCCGCGAGGCCTGCCGGCTGCGCTTTCGCCCGATCCTGATGACCACGCTGGCCGCCTTGATGGGCGCGCTGCCCCTGGCCCTGGGCCTGGGCGCGGGCGCCGAGCTGCGCCAGCCGCTGGGCATTGCGGTGGTGGGCGGGCTGATCTTCTCGCAGGTGATCACGCTGTACATCACGCCGGCGATCTACCTGGCGCTGGACCGCTACAGCGGCAGCGGGCCGCTGCAGGAGGATCTGGCCGGCGCGCGTGCCTGAGGCCGGCGCAGCCTTCAGGCGCTGCGGCGCGAATCCAGCCGGCGTTCCAATGCCGCCAGTGCAGCCGCTGCGGACGGGCGCTTTGCATCGGGCCCGGGCCCGGGCCCGGTTCCAGGTGCCGGCGCGAGCGGCGGCGACGGCTGCGCGGCGCTGACCCTTTCGGCCCACGCACAGGTCGCGTCCAACAGCTTGCCCTGTGCTGCGAGGGTGGTCGCGGTGTGGTCGACGTCCGGCCAATGCTCGTAGCGGATGCGCGAGAGAAATGGCGGATTGCCAAGGCCCCGGAGCAGGGCGCGGTCATGGTCGACCGCGATCACGGTCGCCGAATACGTCAGGTAGACATCGACGCCGCGCCCTACCAGCGCACTCATGTCGCGTGTGAAGGCGGCTGCCTTGTATTCGCCCGTGTCGGCCGAGAGGATGCCGGTTTGTTCGGTGGTGCGTGGCACGGAGCGGCCGGACATGCGGGCCAGCGCCTTGGCGCGCGCTTGTGCGTCGAGCGGCGCACGCAGCCAGCCCATCCAGTCGTTCCAGGCGCCGAAGCTGCGCCGGATGGAGGGGTTGAAGGCGAAGGCGGCCAGGCGCCTCAGCTTGCGTTCGACTCGCACGCCGCGCGTCAGGAAGATATAGCCGTCGAACATCATGAGGCCGATCACCCGCGGGTCGGCCAGTGCCAGGGCCATGCCGTTGGTGGCGCCGGAGCAGATGCCCAGCACGATGAAGCGCGTCAGGCCGGTGCAGGCCTGCAACTGGTCCAGCGCGGCCTTCATGTCGGCCAGTGCCTGCTGCCTGAAGTCGTTCTGCGCCGCCGAGGCCAGGCTGTCGCCCATGCCGGAGAGGTCGAAGCGCAGGCTGGGAATGCCGGCGGCCGCGAGCCGGCGCGCCGTCTTCACGTTGATGCGCCGGGGCCCGATGCGATGGTTCACGCCTACGTTGAGCAGCAGGCAGCCGATGCGCGGGCGCTCATCGCCCACCACGGTCGGCCGCGTCAGCACGCCGATCAGGCCCTGGTCCGGCCCAAAGCAGAGGGTGGATTCATCCATGTCCATGAAGCTCGCCCAACATGGTCTGCAGCGCCTCGGCCGGCACCATCTCGTTGCTTGCAAAGGGATTGGAAGTCCAGATCAGCGGATGCTTGAATGCCACAAGCGCGATCTGCGTGGCCGGGTTCAGCGCCTGCACCTCACGGGCCCAGCGCGCGGCGGGTGCATCGTGCGGATCGGCAAGCAGCTGCAATGCGAGGCTGCTGGGCAGCTTGCAAGGAGTGGCGGGGGAGAGCGCCAGCAGCTGTTCGCGCAGCCGCGGCGCGATGGCAAAGCCCAGGCTTTCGCCATCAAAGGCCAGCGGGTCGCGCGCCAGGGCGCGGCGCCAGGCGGGGTCGGGAATGTTGTGGCCCAGTTCCAGTTCTTCCAGCTGGGCGCGGCCCAGTTCTTCGAGGTAGCGGCGGCCGTCGAACACCGTGTCCCAAAGCACCAGCTTCTGCACGCCGCCAGCCGCCTGCGGCGCCGCCATCAGCGCCAGCCTGGCGCCCAGGCGGGCACCGAAGCAGCTCAGCAGGCGTGCGCCCGACAGGCGCATCAGCTCGCGTTCGGCTTCCAGGATGTCCTGGGTCCAGCCCTGGAGTTCGCCATCTTCGTCTTCGCCCGGTGAATCGCCGGTGCCGTGGTAGTCGAAGCGCAGCGCCGCCACGCCCTGGCGCGACAGCCGTTCGGCCAGCAGCCGGTAGAAGCGGTGCACGCGCATCGCCTCGTGGCCGAAGGGGTTGCACAGCAGCACGGCCTGGCGCGTGGCACGGCGTTCATCCGCTGGATGAAAGAGGCCGAACAATCGGCGCGAGGTGGGGCCGAAGCGGATGGGGGTCATGTCAGGTCGTTAACGCCGAGCGGGCAGTGGCTGCCGACAGGTGGTGCATGTCGTTTGTACTGGATTGCAGGCGGGCCAGCGCAGCCACGGCCAGGTGTCCGGGCAGCTCGAAAGAGAGCAGGGATGCGCGGTGCGTCGCGCCTGCAGCGCCGACCTTCCAGGCGATGCTGCGCGCATCCATGGCGAGCCCGGTGGCCAGGTGGGCGGGGCCGGAGAAGCCGCTGCCCAGCGCCTTCAGGCAGGCCTCCTTGCGCGTCCAGCCGATCAGGAAAGCCTGGCTGCGTGCCGGCTCGCACAGCTGGATGAGCGTTTCGCATTCCTCGGGCTCGAAGTTGGCGGCGGCCAGCTCCGGCGCGTCGGGCAGGGCGCGCAGCAGCTCGACATCCACACCGATGGCGCCGGTCGTTGCTTCGCGGTCTTCGTCGTCCAGCGCAATGAGGCCGATGCCCTCGCTGTGGCTCATGTTGAAGGCGGGCGCGGATGCGCCTCGCAGGAAGGGTTTGCCGTGCGGGCCGTAGTCGAATGCCAGCGCGGCGGGCGGCTGGCTGGTGCGGCGGGCCAGCAGCTGGCGCAGGGCGGCGCGGCCGGCCAGGAAGCGGTCGCGGTGCCTGGCAAAAGTGAAGCGCTTGGCGCGCGCCAGTTCGTCGGCTGACAGGCAATCGAACTCGTGCGGCGCGCCAGGCGTGTCCAGGTCTGCCAGCCACAGCTGACAGCCTTGCATCGGGGTGAGCTGGCGCAGGCGTTGCATCATGCTGCCCGCGACGCTGCGTCTACTTGCGGCCAAAAGCCGAAATCACACGGCCGAACAGGCCGCGCCGCGCCGGATCGGCTTGCTGCTGCACGGACGCGGCCTGCGCCATCAGCATGCCGACGCCCGAGGACAACTGCGCCAGGCTTTCGAACACGTAGCGGCGCGCCTCGACCCGAAAGCCCAGCATCTGCTCGGCCTGCTGCAGCGCGCGCATCGCCAGCAGCGAATCGCCGCCCAGGTCGAAGAAGTTGTCGGTCGGATGGATATCGTTGACGTCGATGCCCAGCACGCCGGCCCAGACCTGCGCGAGCTGCGCCTGCTCGGGCATCAGGAGTTGCTGGCTGCCGGACGGGCGCTGGGCTGCCAGGCGCGCCTGCTGCGTCTCCAGTGCCTTGCTGCCGTCGGCCTTCAAGCGTGCCAGCACCTGGGCTGCAGCGGAGCCGGCCGGGTCGGCCAGCTCGGCCACCGAGGCCTCTGGCGCCCTTGCCACCTTCTGCAAGAGCTCGAGGAAGCGGTCGCGGAAGGCCTCGCCGGTCTCGGGCAGGTAGATGTCGGCGTTGTAGATGATGGCGCCCTCCATGCCGTGCGGCTTGTCCATCAGCCACAGGCCCAGGTCGTCGGTGGCGCCGCGCTGGCGCAGGTGGATCTGCCGGTGCGTCAGGCCGGCGCCGAAGTCGCTGGGGCGCTCGCGCGCATCCTGGAAGGAGAAGAGCGCGTGATAGGGACCGGCGCCGGTGGTGCGCGCGCTCACCTCCGGCTCGGCCACCACGCGCTCGAAGGGAATCTGCTGGTGGCTGGTGACGGCCAGCAGTTCCTGCTTGACGTAGCGCGCATAGTCGACGAAGCGCTGACTGCGGTCGATCTGCAATTGCACCAGCAGGAGGTTGGTGAAGAAGCCCATCACCTTCTCCAGCTCCGGCGCCTCTCTGCCGCGCACCGGTACCGCGATGACCACCGAATCGGTGTCGATGGCGCGGCCCATCATCAGGCTGTAGACGGCCATCATCAGCATGTTGAGGGTGAGGTCGGCGTCACGTGCCAGGGCGCGCAGCTGCTCCGAGGTTTCGCGCTCGATGCGGATCCAGTGCGGCCGGCCTTCGCCGGTGGCGCCGATGCCGCGCGGCTTGTCGGTCTGCGCGGCCACCGGCACGGGCGCCGTGGCGAAGCGCTCCTTCCAGAAGTGCAGCTGGGCGGCGCATTCCTCCTGGCTCAGCCAGCCCTGGTACCACTGGGCGTAGTCGCCATAGCTCACGGGCAATGCCGGCAGTTGCGGCGATTCGCCGCGCACCAGCGCGCCGTAGATCGCCGCCAGTTCCATCTGCAGCAGGTCGAAGGACCAGCCGTCCCAGATCAGGTGATGCGGCACGAAGGCAAGGGCATGCTCCTCGTCGCTCACCTTGAACAGCGCCACGCGGAACAGCGGCGCCTGGTGGATGTCCATGGAGACGTCGGCGACGCGCTGCATCTCTTCCATCAGCCGGTCTTCGCGCTGCGCTTCCGGCACGCCGGACAGGTCGACCAGCGGCATCTCGTAATCCACCTGGTCGGCGATGGCCTGGATGCCCATGCCGTCCTCGTCGTTGGACATGCAGGTGCGCAGCGTCGGCTGGCGGTGCACCACCTGCGCAAAGGCGGCGCGGAACTTGTCGACCTGAAGCGGCCCGGTGAAGCGGTGGCCGGAGGGCGCGTTGTAGACCGGCCGGCCCGGATGCAGCTCTTCCATGAAGCGGATGCGTTCCTGCATCGGCGTCATCGGCGCGCTGCGGCGGCCGGCCTGGTGCACCAGCGGCTCGCGGCGCGGCGCGTCGGAAGCGCGCGCCGCAGCCAGCGCGCGCGCCAGCTTCTCGGGCGTGGGCGCCTCGAACAGGGTGCGGAAAGGCAGCTGAAGGTGCAACTCCCGGTTCAGGCGCGCCGTCAGCCGCGCGGCGAGCAGCGAGTGGCCGCCCAGCGCGAAAAAGTCATCGTCGACGCTGAGCCCGGGCAGGTTCAGCACCTCCTCCATCGCCGCGAGCGCAATGCGCTCGTCTTCGTCGCGCGGTGCGATGCGCTCGCCGCGGCTCTTGGCCGCCTGGCCGGCGTCCGGCGCCGGCAGCGACTGGCGGTCGAACTTGCCGCTGGCGAACAAGGGCAGCGCCGTCATCGGAACGAAGTGCTGCGGGATCATGTAGCTGGGCAGCATGCGGGCCAGGTGCTCGCGCAGCTCGGCCACGTCGGGCATGGGACCGCGCGGCACCACGTAGGCCACGATGCGCACGTCGCCCGGGTTGTCTTCGCGCGTGATCACCACCACCCGCTCCAGCGCGGGATGGGTCGCCAGGTTGGCCTCGATCTCGCCCAGCTCGATGCGGTAGCCGCGGATCTTGATCTGCTGGTCGGTGCGGCCCTTGCATTCCACCAGGCCATCGGCGCGCCAGCGGCCCAGGTCGCCGCTGCGATACCAGCGGCGCTGCGGGTCCTGGGCCGTGGGCGCGTCGAGGAAGCGCTCGGCGGTCAGTTCGGGGCGGTTCAGATAGCCCTGCGTCACGCCGGCGCCGGAGATGAAGATCTCGCCCATCACGCCGATCGGCAGCGGACGCTGCTTCGCATCGAGGATGTGCACCTGCGCATTGGCCACCGGCTTGCCGATGGGCACCAGCGGCGGCACCGGTTCCGAAAGCAGGTGGAAGTTGGAGAACACGGTGGTCTCGGTCGGGCCGTAGCCGTTCCAGAGCTGGCCCACGCGCGGCAGCAGCTCGCGCCCCAGCTCCGGCGGCAGCGGTTCGCCGCAGCACACGGCCAGCAGGTCGCTGCGTCCCTGCCAGCCGGTGGCCAGCAGCAGTCGCCAGGTGGAGGGCGTGGCGCCCATGCACGTGACCTCTTCGCGCTCGATCAGCTCGCGCAGCTTGTCGCCGTCCTTGGTGGTGGGACGGTCGGCGATGACGATGCGCGCGCCCAGGGTCAGCGGCAGGATGTCCTCGAACACCGAAAGGTCGAAGGACAGCGTGGTCACCGCCAGCATGACATGGTGCTGCTGCACGCCGGGCATCACCCGCAGGCCGGCCAGCAGGCTTTGCACCGTGTGGTGCGGCACCTTCACGCCCTTGGGCCGGCCGGTCGAGCCGGAGGTATAGATCACGTAGGCCACGTGGTCGGCGTTGCCTGCCGGGGGCGGGGCCTCGGCGCTGGGCGTGACCTGCGCGGCATCGACGGTGGCACGGCCGGTGGCTTGCCAGCGCGCGAGCGTGCTCTCGTCGCCCACGATGTGGCGCAGGCCGGCGTCCTCGGCCATGAAGGCGAGTCGCTCGAAGGGGAAGGTGGCATCCAGCGGCACGAAGCCGGCGCCCGACTTCAGGATGCCGTAGAGCGCCACGATCATGTGTTCGCTGCGGTCGCAGCAAAGGCCCACCAGGTCGCCGGCGCCGGCGCCCAGCGCGCGCAGCTGGGTGGCCACCGCGTTGGCGCGCTGCTGCAGCTCGCCATAGGACATGCGGCGGCCGCCGCAAGAAAGGGCAATGGCGTCGGGCCGGGCCTGGGCTTGCGCGTCGATGAGCGACTCGATGCGCGCCTTTGCATCGAAGTCGACGCGGGCGCTGTTGAAGGCGGCCAGCATGGCCTCTTCCTGCGCGGTCGGGGCGAAGGCGCTGGCGGCGCTGATCGCCGGATCGGCGGCGCAGCGGTCCAGCGCCGCGCAGTACAGATCGAGCCAGCGCCGGATCGTCTCTTGATCGAACAGGTCGCTGTTGTACTGGCACTCCAGCACCAGGCTGCCGTCGGCCTGGACGATGTTGAGGAAGATCTCGGCGTTCTCGAAGCGCCGCGGATTGGAATGCACCCGCACCTTCAGCTTTTCATCCGACATCTCCGGGGAAGCGATGCCGGCTTCGACGTTGAACATCACCGGCACCAGCGGCACCCGGCTCGGGTCGCGCGCGACCTGCAGGCGCGCCAGCAGGCTGCCGAAGGTCATCTTCGAATGCTCGAAGCCGTCCAGCAGGCCGGTGCTGGCATTGCGCACCAGGGCGCCGGCGTCTTCGTCCATGTCCACCGCCAGGCGGATCGGCAGCAGGTTCACGCAGTGGCCCACCAGGCCTTCCTGCCCCTCGGCCAGCTGGCCCGCGACCGGCACGCCGAGCGCCAGGTCGTTGTGGCCGCCCAGGCGGCCGATCAGGCCGGCGAACAGGCCCAGCAAGGTGGCGAACAGGGTGGCGCCCTGGCTGGCGCCGAAGCGGCGCACCCGGTCCAGGCAATCGGCGCCGAACACCACGTCTTCGCGGCGCGCGGCAAAGGTACGCAGCGGCGCGCGGGCACGGTCGGTGGGCAGGTCGATGGTGGGCACCGAGCGGTCGTATTTGGCGACCCAGTAGGCCTCGTCCTGCGCCTGTTCGCGCAACGCCTCCGGCTGCGAAAGGGCGAAGGCGTAGTCGGCAAAACCCGGCGCCGGCGGCAGGGCGGTCGCCTGGCCGTCGCGGTAGAGCTGCATCAGCTCGCTGGCGATGACGCCGAAGGACCAGCCATCGCAGACGATGTGGTGCGTCGTCAGGATCAGCTCATGGCTGTCGGGGCCCAGCGTCACCAGGGTGGCGCGGATCAGCACGTCGGTGCCCAGGTCGAAGTGCCGCGTGACGGCTTGCGCGCGCTGGGCCAGCAGGCCGGCGGCACGCGCATCGGCATCCAGCGCGGACAGGTCGACCGCCTGCAGCGGTAGCGCCACCTGGGCCGCGACGTAGAGCTCGGTGCCCTCGGGGCCGATGTTGGAGCGCAGCACCTCGTGCCGATCGACCAGCAGCTGCAGCGCACGCGCGAGCGCGGCCGTATCGAGCGTGCCCTCCATCGCCAGCGAGATCGACTCGTTGTAGGCCAGCGAGGCATCGGGCGACAGCCGGTCGGCCAGCCAGATCTCGCGCTGTGCCTCGGTGGTAGGCACGACGCGCAGGACCTCGGCGGCGCCGAAGGGGTCGTAGTCCACGGATTCGGATGCGCTCAGCGATGGCAGGGTCATGTCGTTCATGGGGTTGCTCTGCACGATGGACTTTTCAGCGCACCAGCATGTACTTGCCAGGCTGCTGCGGGTTCGGCACGAACCACGCCGCCTTGCCGTTGGCGTCGCGGCCCAGGCGGGCGCCCGGCACCGGCGGCTTGGAGCTGTCGAGCACCTCGGCGTCGTTGCGCGCCAGGCGCGGCAGGAACTCGGCCTCCTGCATCTCGGCCACCGATTCCTTGAAGGCCGACTTGATGAGGGCGATGTCCTGCTGCGTGTGCGCGGTGGTCATGAAGCAGGGGAAGTTGTCCAGGATGTGCACGCCGCGGCTGCGCATCATGGCGAACAGCAGGTCTTGCAGCGGGTGGTCTTCCAGCCAGGTCACGCGCCACAGCGACGAGAAGTAGCGGATCTCGATCGGCGCGCCCACCTCGCGGCAGAAGGCTGAGAGCTCATCGGCCATCGCCGCCGTGTGCAGGTTCAACGTGGTCTGCAGTGCCTCGCCGGCGTTCTTGAGATGCGTGAGCGAGGCCTTGCAGGCGGCCAGCGCCAGCGGATGGCGCACGAAGGTGCCGGCGAAGTAGGTGACGCCCACCGTGGGCACCGAGTCGTCGCCGTACTGCCAGGCGCCGCCGTCCAGCGCATCCATGTACTCGCGCTTGCCGGCGATCACGCCCACCGGAAAGCCGCCGCCGATCACCTTGCCGTAGCAGGCCAGGTCGGCGCGGATGCCGAAGACGGCCTGGGCGCCCCGCAGGTGCGAACGAAAGCCCGTGATCACCTCGTCGAAGATCAGGCAGCTGCCGGCGTTTTCGGTGATGGCGCGCACCTCGCGCAGAAACTCGCGCGGCTGGAAATCGGGCCGGCGGCTTTGCACCGACTCGACCAGCACGGCCGCCAGGTCGTCGGCGTTGGCGCGGATGAACTCCAGCGCCTCGGGCGTGCCGTAGTCCAGCACCCGCACGTCGCCGAACATGCCGTTCATGATGCCGGGCGCCGCCGGCATGCCCTTGGCGTTGCGGCCGGCGCGCACCAGCACTTCGTCGAAGGTTCCATGGTAGGAGCCGGTGAACAGCACCACCGTGTTGCGGCCGGTCACAGTGCGGGCAATGCGGACAGCCGCCATCACCGATTCGGAACCGGTGTTGCACAGGGCGGCGCGGTCGAAGCCGGTCATCTCGCAGATCAGCTGCGTCACCTCGGCCGCCAGCGGATGCTGCGGGCCGATCTCGTAGCCCAGCTCGAGCTGCTCGCGCACCGCCTCCTGCACGAAGTCGGGCTGCCAGCCGAACAGGTTCATGCCGAAGCCGTTGAGCACGTCCACGTACTCGTTGCCGTCAAGGTCCCAGACGCGCGAGCCCTTGGAGCGCTCCACCACGATCTGGTAGACGATCTCCTTGGTGGCGGGCCGGAAGCCGTTCACCACGCGCGGGTCGGCCATGTGCGGGCGATTGGCGGCGGTGAACGCCTTGCTCTTGCGCGTGCGTTCCACGTAGCGGCGCTGGAAGGCTGCGAGGCGCGCCTTCTGCCGCTCCGTCATCTCCTTGCTCTGGGTATGGATGCGGGCGATGGCGCCGAAGGCCTTCTTCACGTCGTACTTCATCGGGCCTTGGGCATCGGTGGGCTCGATGGCGGCTGGCGCGGCTGGCGTGGCCTGCGCGGCGACAGGCGCTGCGGCCGGCGAGGCGCTGACGGCTTGCACTTGCACCGGCGCGGCTGTTGCTGCTGCCGCACCGGACAGCAAGGCGAGTTGCTGCTGCATCAGCTGCATCTGCTGCGCGATGACCTGCTGCACCAGCGAGCCTTCGCCCGCCGGCATGGCGATGGCGGCGGGCAAGGCCGGCGCGGCCATCACGGGGATCGCCTGTGCCTGCGCGGCCGGCACGGCAACGGGCGCGGGCTGCGCCACCGCTGCAACCGGTGCCGCCACGGCCGGCTCGGGCGGCAGCGTGGCATCGAGGAAGCTGCCGAGCGCATCGAAGCTGCGGTAGTTCTCCATCAGCTGGCGGAAGGTGAGATTGACCTTGAAGCTCTTCTTCACCTGCAGCGCGGCCTGCGTGAGGGTGAGCGAATCCAGCCCCATCTCGACAAAGGGCGTGGCGCCTTCGGCATCCGCCAGGTCGAGGCCCGAGATGTCCTCGAACAGCGTGCGCAGGCGTTGTGCGAGGGCGGGGCGTCGGTCGGCATTGGTGGCTGGGGGGGCGGCAGTCATGGTCGGCTCCGGGATGGCAGGGGTCGGCGGGGTGATCGCTGTGACGGGTGCAGGCGCGGCGGTGGTGGCGATGTCCACCCACAGGCGCTTGCGTTCGAAGGGATAGGTGGGCAGGCACAGGCGCCGCTTGTGGCTGCGCGCATCCAGCGCGGCCAGGTCGATCTCGGCGCCCAGCGTCCACAGGCGCCCGGCCGCCAGCCGCCAGGCGCGCGCTTCCTCTTCGGGCTTGTCGGCCAGCACCGAGATGGCGTTGGCCGGCTGCGCCTTCGTGCCGTGCTGGCGCACCAGTAGGCCCAAGGTGTTGCGCGGGCCGAGCTCGATGAAGAGCGGGTCGGTGATGTTCGCCATCAGCGCGCGCACGGCGGGCGAGAAGCGGACCGTTTCGCGCAGGTGGCGTGCCCAGTAGTGCGGGTCGGTCGCTTCCTGCACGCTCAGCAGGCGGCCGGTCAGGGTGGAGTAGATGGGGCGCTGCGGCGGACTCAGTTCGATCTGGTGCACCAGGGCCTCGAAGGGCGGCACCGCCGCTTCCATCATCGCTGAGTGGAAGGCATGCGAGGTCTGCAGCAGCCTGGCCACCACGCCATCGGCTTCCAGCGCGCCGCGCAGGCGCTCGATTTCTTCGTGCGGCCCCGCCGCCACGCACGCGCCGGGGCCGTTGTCGGCCGCCAGCGAGAGCGTGGGGGGCAAGCGTGACAGCAACTGCTCCGCGGAAAGGCGAACCGACAGCATGGCGCCGGCCGGTTGTGCCTGCATCAACTCGCCGCGTCGCGCCACCAGGCGCGCGGCATCCCGAAGGCGCATCACGCCGGCCAACACGGCGGCGGCGAACTCGCCCACGCTGTGGCCGACCAGTGCCACCGGCTGCACGCCCAGCGACAGCATCTGCGTCGCAAGAACGTACTCCAGCGTGAAGGTCGCCGGTTGGGTGACGGAGGTTGGCGCCAGCGCCGCGGGGTCGGGCGAGAACATGCGCTCGCGCAGATCGAAGGACAGAAGTCCCTCGAAGCTTTGCAAGCATTCATCGAACGCCGCGCGAGGTGCGCGGCCGCTGGCATAAAGGGCCTGTCCCATGCCGGCGTACTGCGCGCCCTGGCCGGGGAACATGAAGACGGGTTGCGGCACGCGCGCGCCGGTGGCACCGCTGGCGCGCGCGGGTGAGTCGGCGCTGCGCAGGGCCTGCGCGGCCTGCGCCGGGCTTTCGGCCACCACGCAGGCGCGCTGTGCAAACTGCGTGCGGCCGACGCGCAGGGTGTGGGCCACGTCGGCCAGCGAGATGTCCGGATGCGCATCCAGATGGTCCGCCAGCCGGCTGCAGGCCGCCGCCAGCGCGCTCGGCGTGCGGGCCGACAGCTGCAGCAGTTGCGGGCCTTCACCTGGCTCGGAAGCTGCAGGCTCGGGCGCCTCTTGCACGATCACATGCGCATTGGTGCCGCCGACGCCGAAGGCGCTGACGCCGGCCAGGCGCGGCGTGCCGGCGCGCGGCCAGTCGATCAGCTTGTCGTTGACCCGGAACGGCGTGGCCTCGAAGTCGATCGCCGGATTCGGCGCCTCGAAATGCAGCGAGGCCGGCAACTTCCCGGTGTGAAGCGCGAGCGCGGTCTTGATCAGACCGGCCGCGCCCGCCGCCGTCACCATGTGGCCGACGTTGCTCTTGAGCGAACCGATGGCGCAGAAACCCCGTTCCTGCGTGTGCGGGGCAAAGGCGCGGCGAAGCCCTTCGACCTCGACCGGGTCGCCCATAGGCGTGGCCGTGCCGTGCGTCTCCACGTAGCTGATGTCGCGGGCGTTGACGCCGGCGGCCGCCAGGGCGGCGCCGATCACCTGGGCCTGGCCGGCGACGCTGGGTGCGGTGAAGCTGGCCTTGCTGGCGCCGTCGTTGTTGGCCGCGACGCCGCGCAGCACGGCATAGATGGTGTCGCCATCGGCCTGGGCGTCGCAGAGGCGTTTGAGCAGCACGACGGCCGCGCCGTCCGAGAAAACCGTGCCCTGCGCGCCCGCATCGAAGGTGCGGGTGCGGCCATCGGGCGAGAGCATCGAGCCTTCCTGGTACAGGTAGCCGCTGCGCGGCGGGCAGGTGACGGAGGCGCCGCCTGCCAGGGCCATGTCGCACTGGCCGGCGCGAAGTGCGTTGAAAGCCTGCGTCACCGCCACCAGCGAAGTCGAACAGGCGGTATGGACGCTGATTGCCGGCCCGGAAAGGCCCAGCCGGTGCGCCACGCGGGTGGTGATGTAGTCCTTCTCGTTGGCCAGCATCACCTGGAACTCGCCCAGCGCTTCCACCAGGTCGGGCCGCGTGCTCAGATGGCGCTGAAAGTAGCTGGCGTTGTACATGCCGCCCCAGACGCCGATGACCGCTGGGTTGCCCTGCGGCGCATGCCCGGCGCGCTCCAGGCATTCCCAGCAGATTTCCAGGAACAGCCGATGCTGCGGGTCCGTCAGCGCCGCTTCCTTGGGCGAGATGCCGAACAGGGCGGCATCGAAATCTTCCACGCCGTCGACGACCCCGCGAGCGCGCACATAGGCCGGGTCCGCGCGCAGCGCGGCAGGCACGCCCGGGTCCAGCTCGGCTTCGCTGAAGTGGCTGATGGTGTCGCGCCCCGCCAGCAAGTTGTCCCAGAACTGCTCGACGTCGCCGGCACCCGGAAAGCGGCCGGCCATGCCGATGATCGCGATGGGTTCCTGCGCGGCGGCGCCGATAGTCGCGATCGGCGCCTGCGCACGCTCCGCCGACGGCTCCTGCGGGTGCAGCTGTGCGGCCAGAGCGGCAGGCGTGGGCTGGTCGAACAGCAGTTGCGGCTGCAGCTTGTGGCTGGCCAGCGGCTGCAGCGCGCTCAAGAGGCGAAGCACGCGCAGCGAATCGCCGCCCAGGTCGAAGAAGTTGTCGTTGCGCCCGACCCCGTCGATCTCGAGCACACGCTCGAAGGCCGCGCACACGGCGGACTCCTGCGCACCGCGCGGGGCCTCGAAAGATTGCGTCAACTCCGGACGCGTGCGCGGCGGCACCGGCAGCGCGGCCCGGTCCAGCTTGCCATTGCGCGTACGCGGCAGCGCCTCCAGCCAGACGCAGGCGCTGGGCAGCATGGGCTCGGGCAATTGCGTGGCCAGGTGGGCGCGCAGCTCGCCCCAGACCAGGGGCGCCTCCCGTGCCACCAGATAGGCGACCAGCCGGGGCTGGCCCTGGGCATCGGGCCGCGCCACCACCGCGGCGGCGCGCAGGCCGCGATGGCTCAGCAGCCGGGCCTCGATCTCGCCGCATTCGACGCGGTGGCCGCGGATCTTGATCTGGCCGTCGATGCGGCCCAGGTAGTCGATGCTGCCGTCCTCCAGCCAGCGCGCCATGTCGCCGCTGCGGTACAGGCGGTCACCGGGCGCGCCATGCGGATCGGCCACGAAGCGCTCGGCATCGAGTTCGGGGCGGCGCACATAGCCGCGTGCCAGGCCGGCGCCGCCGATGCAAAGCTCTCCGACAAAACCGGTGGGCAGCGGCGCCAGCGCCGGCCCGAGCACGCGCAAGGTGGTGTCGTTGATGGGCCTGCCGATCGGGACCGAGCGCGCGTCAGCCGGCCATTCGCGCGGCAGGCGCAGGCTGGCGGCGAAGGTCGTGCATTCGGTCGGGCCGTAGCCGTTGATGATCTGGGTCTGGGGCAGCGCCTGCTGCGCGCGCTGCACATGGGGGAGCGACAGCGCCTCGCCGCCCGTGAGCAGCTGCCTGAGGCCTCGCAGCTGCGCCGGGTCCTCGTCGACCACCGCGTTGAACAGCGCCGCGGTGAGCCATGCGGTGGTAACGCCATGCGCGCCAATGCTGCGCGAAAGGCCCGCGCCGGTCGGCAGCGGCTCGTCGTGCACCGCGCACACGCCGCCATTGAGCAAGGGCCCCCAGATCTCGAAGGTGGAGGCATCGAAGCCCAGCGGCGCCGCGTGCAGCACCACCTCGCCCACCGGCAGCTCGACATAGTTGGGCGCGCTCACCAGCCGCAGGATGGCGCGATGGCTGATCTCGATGCCCTTGGGCTCGCCGGTGGAGCCGGAGGTGTACATGACATAGGCCGGCGCCTGCCCGTCGACGGCGGGCCAGTCGGGTAGGGCGCTGGTCTCTTCCTGCGCGTGCTCGAAGCGGGCCAGCGGCAGCTGCCGGATGCCATCGGGCAAAGAAGGGGCGGCGTCGCGCAGCATGACCCGATGAATCCCGGCGTCCCTCAGCATGAAGGCGATGCGCTCGGCCGGGAAGTCCGCTTGCAGCGGCACGTAGGCGGCACCCGCCTGCAGGCTGCCCAGCAGCGCGGCCACCGCCAGCGGCGAGCGCTCCATCAGCAGCCCGACCGGCTCGCCGGGCTGCACGCCCTGCTCGATCAGGTGACTGGCGATGGCCTGGGCGCGCGCCTGCAGTTGCGCGTAGCTCCAGCGCGTGCTGCCATGCACCAGCGCGACGGCATCCGGGCGCAGGCGCACCTGCTGGGCGAAGGCCGCGTGCACCGTGGGGAAGGGCGCAGCGGCTGCATGCGGGGGATTCCACTGGCGCCATTGCCGGTCGCGATCCTGCGCCGTCAGCGTCGGCACCTCGGCGAGCGGCGCCTCGGGCTGTTGCCACAAGGCGAGCGCCGCGGCCGCCAGCGTCTCGAGCCATCGCCGGGCGCCTTCCGGGGCGCAGTGCTGCCCGGCACCGGCCAGGCGCAGCAGGCCGTCGGACGTCATGCCCAACTGCGGAATGCCGCGGGCCGCGGCAGCCGTGCCCCAGAGCAGTTCCGGTTCGGAGCCGGAGAGGGTCGGCGCAGTGGCGCTTCGGCGGGCCCGATCCACCCGATCGACCCAATCGCCGGCGCGCATCGTGCCTTCAGGGCGGACCCAGGTCTCGGTCCAGCGCTCTTGCCCATCGGCCGGCGCATGGAGGGCTGCCGCTGGCCGGCCCAGCCAGCGCGACTGCAGCCAGGCCCAGGCGGCCGCGGCGTGCGCATCGGGCAGCAGTCCGCGCGACAGGGCGTGCGCGGTCATCTGCGCCGCCATTTCCAGCGGATGCTCGACGACTTCCGGGCCAGAGGAGGGCGGCGAGAACAGTTCCCACAGGCCGTGGTCGTAGGCGGGCGCCGCGCAAGCGCTTGCTGCGCCAGACGAATCAGCGGGGTCGCCTCCAGGCGCGGGCTCGAAAGCCGTATGTTCCATTGCGATGCACCCCCTAGTGGCTGCTGTGCGCTCGCCCACAACAGCCGCAACATGATGTTTCGGTCGCCACGTCGGGAGTCGAGAACCTTCTCCGCGCAGACACCTCCATGCTGCTCTTCGGCAAGGCGCCCTGCCATTTGTCAAACGCGATGCCAAAAGGCATACGAAAGACATAGTTGACAGCAACAGACCGAATCATTTCGTTGCGAATGACCGGTTGACATGCCGAGTCAGCGTGCGGTGATTCTGCTCCGGATTCGCAAAAAATGAATACAAAAAGCTGACAAAAATATGGTGACTGTTACCAAAAGGTAGTTACCATGCCTCCGCGTTGCGCGAAGGCCTTTCCCTGCCGGGCGTGCCTTAAGCGGCGGCTCGCTCGTCCAGGCTGTCGTCGTCCAGGTGCGCGACGTCGGCCCAACCCACCAAAGTGAGTCCTTGCTCTGTCCACAGCATCCGGTTGATGCCGGCATTGCCCAACTGCCAAGTACGCGGCGCCTGCAGTTCCTGGCGGGTTGCGGCGCGGTAGAGCAGGTCCATCACGCCGCCGTGGGCGACCAGCAGCAGCAATTCGCCCGGGTGCCGGTCGGTCAGTTCGGCCACGGCCTGCGTCACCCGCGCGCGAAACGCAAGCAGGCTCTCGCCGCCGCCCGCGGGGGCGAACTCGGGGTCGCGGCGGCGCCAGCGATCGGCCTGCTCGGGCAGTTCGCGTTCGATGTCGACAAAGGTGCGGCCCTCGAAATGACCGAAGGCGCGTTCGCGCAGGCGCGGCTCCGGATGGACCGGCAGCGCATGGCCACGGGCGATTTCTTGCGCCGTCTGCCAGGCCCGCGCGAGGTCGCTCGAATAGACGGCGGCAATGGGCTCATGGGCCAGCGCCTGCGCCAGTCGCCGGGCCTGCCACAGGCCCTTGTCGTTCAGCGCGATGTCCAGGTGCCCCTGCAGGCGGGTGTCCACGTTCCAGGCGGTTTCGCCATGGCGTACGGCAATGATGCGGGTGGCGTCCATTCAGGGCGTCAGGGCGTTGTCTTGGGCGCAGCCGGGGTGGCGGCGGGCGCCTGCGCGGTTTCTGCGGCTTTGCCGGTGGGAATGACGACGTCGATGCGCCGCACGCCGGCCGGCGGATGCGGGTAGCCCTGCATCGCGGCCTGGAACAGGGCGGCGAACACCGGCCCGTTGGCGTTGTAAGGGCCGTCGTTGCTGGCGCGGGTTTCGTAGACCACCTGGTTGCCGGGCAGTTCGCGCAGCACCACGCTGACCTCGCGCAGATACCAGGGGTTGTAGGCGGGTGCGCCGTACCAGCCGCCGCCATACCAGCCACGGCCGTAGCCGTAGTAGGGCCAGGGCCGGCCGTAGTAGCCATAGCCGGGCCAGGCCGAATAGACCCAGGGGTCGGCCCAGGGCGACACCTGCACCGACACCCGCGCATTGATCTGCGCCGCATAGCGCGGCGCGGCATCGTTGCGCGTGAGGCCGACACTGGCCATGGCCATGGACGCCATCGCCTCCAGCTCGAGCTGCATGGCCTCCTGCGCCTGCTGGGAAGGCAGGCGCTCGAAGCGGTAGGTGGCCGGCGCCTTGGGACCGGGCGGACGCGAGAAGCTGGTGACGTTGCTGTCCACGGTCCAGCTGGTGGCGCAACCCGACAGGGCGGCGACCAGGGCCCACGGCCCCAGCCAGGTGATGCAGTTGTTCAAGATGGGCTCGTTCATGCGTTCTCCCAAACCGGGGCGCCGCGCCTTGTTCAGCCTTGCGGCACGATGCGCATGACCTGGCTTGGCGCCGACAACGGCGTCGGCAACGACGCCGGTATTGGCGGCGGGTCGAAAGCCAGGTCGCCGTCCGCATCCGGCACGCCCGTGGCCTTGAGACCCTTGAAGTCGTGCAGCGTTCCGTCCAGCAGGTGCGAAGGTGTCACGTTCTGCAAGGCGGTGAACATGTTCTCCAGCCGGCCCGGCTGCTTCTTTTCCCATTCGCGCAGCATCTCGCCCACCTGCTTGCGCTGCAGGTTCTCCTGGCTGCCGCACAGGGTGCAGGGAATGATGGGGAATTCGCGGTGCTGGGCCCAGCGCACCAGGTCTTTCTCGGCGACGTAGGCCAGCGGGCGGATCACGATGTGCCTGCCGTCGTCGCTCACCAGCTTGGGCGGCATGCTCTTGAGCTTGCCGGCGAAGAACATGTTGAGGAAGAAGGTCTGCAGCATGTCGTCACGGTGATGGCCCAGGGCCACCTTGGTCGCGCCCAGCTCGTCGGCCACCCGGTACAGGATGCCGCGGCGCAGCCGGCTGCACAGGCCGCAGGTGGTCTTGCCTTCGGGGATCACGCGCTTGACGATCGAATAGGTGTCCTGGTTCTCGATGTGGAAGTCGACGCCCAGCGCGCTCAGGTAGCGGGGCAAGACCTCTTCCGGGAAGCCCGGCTGCTTCTGGTCGAGGTTGACCGCGACGATGTCGAAATGGATGGGCGCACGGGCCTTGAGCTTGAGCAGCACGTCCAGGAGGCCGTAGCTGTCCTTGCCGCCCGAGACGCACACCATGACCTTGTCGCCCTCTTCGATCATGTTGTAGTCGACGATGGCCTGGCCCACCTGGCGGCACAGGCGCTTCTCGAGCTTGTGCGTCTCGCGCTCGATCTTCAGCGTGTTGACCGGCGGCACGTCGTCAATCCAGACGGCACTCATGGCCCCCACGCTTGCCACTTCGTGTGCTTCGCTGCCCCCCGAGGGGGCGCGAGCTTGTTCGGGGCGGCCCATCACGGCGCTCATTTCACTTGCTCCTTGCAGCGGAAGACCTCGACGCCCACGGCGTCGCAGTCGGGATACACGTCGGGCTTGGCAGTGGACACCCGCGCCGCCATCACCTTGGGGTGCGCCATCACCTGGGTCAGGATGTCGTCACACAGCGTCTCCTGCAGGTGCACATGGCCCTTGGAAAGGCGCGCCGCCACCGTGCGGCGGATGAAGTCGTAGTCCACCACTTCGTCCAGCTCGTCGGCCTTGGGGGTGGAAACGGCCAGCGGCACGTACAGATCGACGTTGATGATCACGCGCTGCTCGGCGCGCTTCTCGAAATCGTGCACGCCGATGTTGATCCAGACCTCGTAGTCGCGCAGGAACACGCGGCGGCAGGAGATCAAAAGAGGGTCGAGGGCGGCGGTGGTCATGGTTTGTTGTCTTGAAGCAGCTCGTCGACGACGAACATGATGTCGCGCGGCAAGGGCACCAGGTGCTGGCCGTTGTCAACGCTGAGGGTGGTGCCGGTGATGCTGCGCGTTTCGGCCAGGAACACGCAGGAGCGTGCCACGTCGGCCGGATCGATGGGGCGGCGCAGCAGGTTGGCCTTGGCGGCAAGGGCGAAATTCTCGTCCTTTTGAGGGCCACTCACATAAAGAATGCCCGGCGCCACGCCGCACACGCGCAGCTGCGGCGCCAGCGACTGCGCCTGCAGCGCCACGGCACGCTCCAGCGCGAGCTTGGAGACGGTGTAGGAAAAGTAGTCCGGGTTCAGGTTGAAGACCTTCTGGTCCAGGATGTGGATGGCCGAGCGGTCGGCGCCGTGTGCCCCCGCTTGCTGCGCCAGCAGGCGTGCCAGGGAAAGGGGCGCGATCAGGTTCACGCCCAGCTGGCGCGCGGCAGCGTCGGCATCGAAATCGAGGCCGCTGTCCGCCTCGAAGGCCGAGGCGTTGTTGATGACGCAATCGAGCGGCGCGTCGGCCATCACCTGCGCCATCAGGGCACGGCGCCCTGCTTCCTGGGTGATGTCGGCCTCGATCGCGTTGGCGGTCAAACCCTGGCCGCGCAGCGATTCGCACAGCGCCAGGGCTTCGGCCCGGGAGGCGCGATACTGGCACCACACCTGCCAGCCGGCGCGCGCGAAGGCCTCGCAGATGGCGGCGCCCAGCCGCCGTCCGCCGCCCGTCACGAGTACCTGCCTGCGTGTGCTTTGCGTCACCTGATAGATTTCCTTCTTGCCTTCAAAAATGAACCCGGAACCGGGCGCCGCGCGCGCCAATCCCCTGGACCGAATTATCGACGCCGCGCTGCAACGTGCCGGCGGCTGGCTGCCTTTCGACCGTTTCATGGCCCTGGCGCTGTATTCGCCCGGGCTGGGCTACTACGCCAATGCATCGGCCAAGTTCGGCCACATGCCGGCCTCGGGCAGCGACTTCGTCACCGCGCCGGAACTGTCGCCGCTGTTCGGCCAGACCCTGGCGGTGGCGGTGGACGACGCGCTCGCCCACACCGGCAGCCGCGAAATCTGGGAGTTCGGCGCCGGGTCCGGCGCGCTGGCGCTGCAGCTGCTGACCGCCCTGGGCGATCGCATCGAGCGCTACACCATCGTCGACCTGTCCGGCACCTTGCGCGCGCGCCAGCAGCAGGCGTTGGCACCCTGGGGCGACAAGGTGCAGTGGCTCAGCGAACTGCCGGAGGCGATGCAGGGCGTGGTGGTCGGCAACGAGGTGCTGGACGCCATGCCGGTGAAGTTGCTGGCGCGCGCTGGCGGCCAGTGGTTCGAGCGCGGCGTGGTGCGCGGGCCCGATGGCGCCCTGGCCCATGCCGACCAGCCGACCGACTTGCGCCCACCGCTGGAAGTGGAAGGCGCGCACGACTACCTCACCGAGATTCATCCGCAGGCGCAAGCTTTCATCGCCACCCTGGCCGACCGCCTGAAGCGCGGCGCCGCCTTCTTCCTGGACTACGGCTTCCCCGAGGCGGAGTACTACCACCCGCAGCGCCACATGGGCACCGTCATGTGCCACCAGGGACACCGCGCCGACGGCAACCCGCTGGCCGATGTGGGCGCCAAGGACATCACCGCCCACGTCAACTTCACCGGTGCGGCGCTGGCCGGCCAGGAGGCGGGTCTTTCAGTGCTGGGCTACTGCAACCAGGCGCGCTTCCTGATCAACTGCGGCCTGGTGGACAAGCTGGAAGCCGCCAGCGTGCAGCAGCGCGCATTGGCCGCGCGGCTGATCCACGAGCACGAAATGGGCGAGCTGTTCAAGGTGATCGGCTTTTGCGCCGGCGTCCAGGCCTGGGACAGCGTGGGCTTTCGCGAAGGCGACCGCAGCCACACGCTCTAGTCAGGTCGCTCGCGCGGCGCGACGAAGGCAAAGCGCGGCTGGCGCCGGCCCTCGAACGCGATCTCTTCGAAGAACATGGCATGCGGGCGCACCCACAGGCCGCTGGCGTTGTAGAGCGGGCGGTACACCACCAGCGGCTCCAGGGTTTCGCTGTGGCGGGCGACGCCGATCACCTCGTAGTCCCGGCCCTTGTAGTGGCGATAGCGGCCCAGCGGCGTGACCGGCAGCGGGGGCAGGTCTTGTTCACGCATGGCGCGGCGCAGGCACGGTGGGCGGCCCCTTGAGCTCCACCACATTGCCCTCCGGGTCCGACAGGTAGATGGACGGGCCTTCGCCCCGCGCGCCGTAGCGCGACACCGTGGGGCCAGCCTGCACCCCATGCGCCTCCAGGTGCGCGCGGATGGCGGCTTCGTCGAAGGGCTCCACGGCCAGGCAGAAGTGGTCGAGGTTGCGGCCTTCGGGGCCGGGCGCAGCGCCGCCGGCGCGGCCCAGCGGCCCGTCGATGGGCACCAGGTCGATCAGCGCGCTGCCGGCGCGCAGCTGGATGAGGCCGATGTCTTCCTGGCGCTTTTCCAGCGTGCAGCCCAGCACATCGCCATAGAAGCGCAGCATGGCGTCCGGATTGCTGACGCGCAGCACCAGGTGATCGAGGCCGAGAATGGAAATCATGTGGTGCTCAGAGTGACCGGGTCATGAAGACGCTGCAAGGGTCCTCGATGTAGTTGGCAAAGGGCCCGCACTCGGCAAAACCGAAGCTGGCATAGAGCCGGCGTGCCGGTTCGAAGGCCGGCTGCGAGCCGGTTTCCAGACTCAGGCGCAGCAGGCCGCGCTGGCGCGCCTCGTCGACGATGTGATGCAGCATGGCGCGCCCGGCGCCGGTGCGCCGATGCAGGTTGGACACGCGCATCGACTTGATCTCGCCATGCGCCTCATCCAGCATCTTGAGCGCGCCGCAACCCATCAGATCGGTGCCGGACCAGGCGGTCCAGAAGGTGATCTCGGGCTTGCGCAGGGCGTCCAGGTCCAGCGCATGCACGCTCTCGGGCGGCGAGATGCGGCGCATGTCCGCGAGGTGTTCTTCCAGCAGCGCGTGGATGTCGGGGCCGGACAGGTCGTCGATTCGAATGTGCATGCGTTTCACAGCTTGGGTGGACGAGCGTAGCTCACCGTGAGGATCTCCCACTGGTGGCCTTCCGGCACGTTCCAGTAGACCAGGCGGCCGCCCAGGTAGTTGTTGATCTGGTGGTCGACCGGCCCTTGCACATTGCTGCGGTAGTCGATGCCGGCCGCTTGCAATCGGCCCAGGATGCGGTCGAAGTCTTCCTCGCTCACGCGAAAGCAGAAATGCTGGACGGGAAAGTCCTCATCCGTCTCGATGAAGTCCAGTGTCAGGCCGTCGTTGACGTAGACGGCATAAAAAGGGCCGGCGGCGGCCGGGCCGCTGGGCACGCCCAGCAGCTTTGCCAGCTGGCGCGCCGAGGCATCGCGCGTGCGCGCCGACACGATGGAATGGTCCAGTTCGATCGTCATGGCGGATCTCCTTGCCTTGAACTCTAGCGCCAGGCATTGCCCACTTGGATGTACCAGACATCGTCTTCCGGCCCCTTGGCGTAGTCCAGGCCGACCCACAGGCCGAGCTGTCTGGCGATCAGGTAGCGAAAGCCCACGCCTTTGGACACCGCGCTGCTGCTCTCGCCGAAATCGGTGCGACGTCCCCAGGCCCACCCGACGCCGAGAAAGCCGATGGCGGCCCAGCGCGGCGTGACGTTCCAGCGCAGCTCGGCTTCGGCGACGGCCGTGTTTTCGTCCTGGTAGCGTCCTGCCGGGATGCCGCGCAGGTCGACAAAGGGCAACTGGTAGAAGGGCACCTGGCCGCGTGCGGCGCGGCCGTCCAGGCGGGTGCCCAGCACCGCGGTCTTGGCCACCGGCCAGTAGGCGAAGACATGGCCACGATAGGCCTGAAAGCGCGTGTCGCTGCCCCAGTCCGGGTCGTAGAAGGTGGCATCCAGCGCGCCGGTCCAGCCCTTGTTGGGGGTGAAGATGTTGTCGCGCGAATCGTGCTCCAGCGTCAGCCCGAGGCCGGAGTTGCGCTTGGACTGTTCGTCCGGCTGAAGGCGCGCAAGGGGGTTGTCGATGTCCAGCTTGCTGTTCAGGTCCAGGAAGATCCAGCGCACGCCCAGCCAGTTGTTGCTGTCGCCCAGGCGGCGCAGCACCTGCTGGCTCGACATCCAGCCGTCCAGGGTATAGGCGATGCTGCGCGTGCCGCCGCCGAGCGGCCCGCCGATGCCGTAGAACTCCAGATTGACGTCGGTGCGGGCAATGCCGCCGCGCCAGCGCCAGCGGTCGTCGTCGAAGCTCATCATGCCGCCGGCAAAGGCGGCGCGGGTTCCGTTCTCGGTGGCTGCGGCGCCGATGCCGAAGACGTCGGGCGGGGTCATGTGGCCGGTCTCCTTGGCCTTCTCGGCGCTCTCACGAATCGAGTTGCGCACGAACATCAAGGCCAGGCCACCGCCGTAGCCCACCGCCGGTTCGGTGATCACGATGGGAACGGGGAGGAAGCCCTTGCGGTTCACCATCCAGTCCGACACGTCGAGGTGGCCGTCTTCCTGGTCGATGAAGCCTTCCATGAACGCGTGCCCGGCGGGGCAGAAGGCCGCCAGCATCAGTGCGGTGGCGGCGGCGGGCAGAACGCGCTTCATCATCAACGCCGAGAGATCACGCGCACCACCGATTCGCGGTGATCGGCGAAGCCCATGGAAAGGTACAGCCGGTGCGCACTTTGGTTGGCGCTCATGACGTGCAGCACCGGCGTCTCGCCACGCTGCAGCTGGCGCCGGATCAGCTTGCGCATCAGGCGGCGCGCCAGGCCGCGGCCCTGGAAGTCCGGGTGCGTGCACACGCCGCTGATCTCGCGCAGGCTGCCGGCGGCGCAGCGCTCGCCGGCCATGGCCATCAGACGGCCGCTCGGCGCGTCGAAGAGGCCGAAGTACTCGCCCAGTTCGATGGTGCGCGGGCCGAAAGGGCCGGGGCGGGTGAGGGCCACCAGGTCGAGGATCTGCGGCAGGTGATCGAGCGTGAGGCGCCGGGCTTCGGGCGCCTCGTCTTCGGCGGGCATGGGTGCGCGCCAGATCATCTTGCGCATGAATGTTTCGGCGTGGATCTGCCACGCCTGCGGCGGCGGGCCGGACCAGCCGTCGCAGTAGAACTGTTCGCCCGCGGCGCAATAGGGCAGCAGCGCATCCAGCCGCGGCTGCCGTGCATCGGCGAAGCCGACGATGGGCGAGAAGCCCGGCGCAAAGCGGCGCACCTCGCCGTCGCCAATCGCAAAGTGCGCCTGCGGCCCGTTCAGGGCATGCCAGAAGAGGTTGTCGAGCAGGTCATGCTGCATCGCTGTTGCCGAAGTCACGCGTTCTCACCCTTTCGCGGCGCAGCTTGCAGGTAGCCGCGCGCCACGGCCTGCTGCTGGTTCTGGAAGATCGCCATCGCCGTGTTCATGCGGGCAAAGCCCAGCTTTTCGTAAAAAGCCTCCTTGCCCGGCACCGCGTAAAGAATGATCTTGCGATGGCCGCGCGAGGCCTCGACGAGGCGCGCGACGATCTCCTTGCCCAGGCCCGTGCCCTGGTGGCTGGGCAGCACCGCCACGTCGCAGATGTAGGAACAGTCGACGCCGTCGGCCAAAGCGCGGCCGGCGCCCACCAGCTTGCCGCCTTCCTCATGCACCAGGAACTTGAACATGCTGTGGTTGAAAGCGGTCTTCAGGCCCTGGGGACTCTTGTCGCCCAGCGGCGCGGCGCGGTAGAGGGCGGCGAGTTCGTCCCAGTCGAGCTGATCGGTGGCGCTGGTCCAGTGCAGGGGCATGTCGCTGGCGGTGTGGTCGAGCATGGTGCGCTTCCTTCTTCGCTGAAGGCTTCGGATTCAACCGCATCCGCCCGCTTGCGGCAAGAACGAAACCGGGGCCTTGCACTTCGCGTCTAATTCGGGGATGCCGACCCAGAATTCGCTCGAACTCCTCGCCGTTGCCAACGCGCTCGCCGATGCCGCCGCTGCGCAGTCCATGCGCTATTTCCGCACGCCGCTGGAGATCATCGACAAGGACGACCAGAGCCCGGTTACCCTGGCCGACCGCGCCGCCGAAACCGCCATGCGCGAGATCCTGGCGGCGCAGTGCGCGCAGGACGGAATCTTTGGCGAAGAGCATGGCCGCGAGCGCCTGGACGCCGCCCGCGTCTGGGTGCTGGACCCGATCGACGGCACCCGCAGCTTCATCACCGGATCACCGCTGTGGGGCACCCTCATCGCCGTGCTGGAGGCCGGTGGCGTGCGCCTGGGCATGGTCGACATGCCGGTGCTGGGCGAGCGCTGGTGGGGCCTGTCGGACGCCGCAGGCCGGCTGGCCCTGCGCAACGGTCGGCCGGTGCGCACGAGCGAGGTGCGGGCCATCGAGCAGGCGCGCATCGTCACCACCTCGCCCGACATCTTCAACGCGGCCGACTGGCAGGCCTTCGATGGGCTCAGCCGACGCTGTGCCATGCGCCGCTTCGGCGGCGATTGCTACGGCTACGCGCAGCTGGCTGGCGGCACCATCGACCTGGTGGTGGAGACCGACCTGCAGCCTTATGACTACCTGGGCCCGGCCGGCCTGATCGAGGCGGCCGGCGGCGTCATCACCGACTGGGAAGGGCGCCCCCTGGGCCTGGAATCCGACGGCCGCGTGGTGGCGGCAGCCACGCCTGAACTGCACCGCGCTGCGCTGGCCGCGCTCTCGGTCTAGACTGAAACAATGATTCGCTGGCTGCTCGTCGTCGTGCTCGCGCTGCTCCTGTTCCAGGGGCTGGCCGCGTGGCTGCGCCGGCATTTCGGCTTCGGACGGCTGCCGGGTGATTTCAGCTTCCGCGCCTTTGGCCGCGACTGGGATTTGCCGCTGGGCAGCACGGTTGCGCTGAGCGTCGTCGCCGCGCTGGTGGCGCACTGGATTTGAAGGAAATGGAACCCGCATGAGAGTCTGCGTCGACATCGGCGGAACGAAGGTGGCGGTGAGCCTGTCGGCTGACAGCGAATCGCCCCTGATCGGCCGCCGCACCGAGCCCACCGCCAAGACCGGTAACAACGATGCGGTGGCGCTGCAGATCCTGCGGCTGATCGACGAGGCCTGCGCCGAGCAGAGGGTCGATCCGCAAAGCATCGATTGCGTGGGGGTGTCGACCTGCGGCCCCTTCGAACTCAACGGCGGCATGGTGGAACTGGCCACGCCCAACATCTGCGGCGGCATTGCCGGCCCGGCGCGCGGCCTGCCCAACCAGTGGCGAACCGCGATCGTCGAGGCGCCCCTGACGCAGCGCTTTGCCCGCGTGCGGGTCGAGAACGACGGCGTCGCGGCGCTGGAGGCCGAGCGCCGCTGGGGCGCCTTGCAGGGCATGGACCACTGCGCCTACGTGACCTGGAGCACCGGCGTGGGCGTGGGCCTGTGCGTGGACGGCCGCATCCTGCGCGGCAAGAACGGCAACGCCGGCCATGCCGGACACAGCTTCGTGGTGGACGATGCCAGCGGCGCGCTGTGCGGCTGCGGCAACATCGGCGACGTCGAGGCGCTCATTGCAGGCAACTCGATGGCACGCCGTTTCGGCCAATCGCCGGCCGACCTGTTCGTCGCCGCCGCGGCCGGCGAGCCGCATGCCTTGAGCATCACCGACGCGCTGTGCCGCGTGATGGGCCGCATGCTCTACAACCTGATCGCCACCCTGGACCTGCAGCGCATCAGCCTGGGCGGCAGCGTGTTCTGGCACAACCGCGACTTCCTCTTGCCGCGCCTGCAGTCGCAGATCGACGGCCAGCTGCCGCCGCTCACGCGCGGCGTGGCGCTGGTGCCGGCCGGGCTGGGGGATCGGGTGGGGGACTACGCGGCGCTGGCGCTGCTGGATTGAGCGAGATCTCCGCGCGTGCGCTCAATCGTGCGCAGTCGCGAAGTCGCTAACCTGTCGCAGAACCTGCGCATCCTGCAGCAGCTTGCGATGGCCCAGGCCCTCGGTGGCGATCAATCTGGCATTGGCAATCACACGGGCAAAGGCCTCGCCGTCGGCAAAGCGATTGACCGCATCGCCCCGGTCGTGCACCACGAGGGTGGGCGCGCCGATGCGCGGTCCGACCGTGGCTGGCTCGAAGCGCTTCATCAGGATGCCTTCGCGCGCCTCGATGCGCCGCTGCATCGAGGCACGCACGCTTTCCTTCAAGCCGAAAACCTGGGCGAACATGCGCGTGAACTCGAAGGGCGAGGCCGGCGGCGCCAGCAGCACCAGGCGGGGCACGTCCAGCCCGCGGCTGGCGGCCTGCGCCAGGGCGTTGGCGCCGAGCGAGTGCGCCGCCGCCAACTGCAGGACGTGTCCCTCGTGATGCAACCGGGCGCATACGTATTCGATGGCCCGGGTGAATTGCGGCAAGGTGCTGCTGGACCCGGCGCTGCGTCCGTGCGCAGGCATTTCCAGAATCACCGGGCGCAGGCCTCGTTCGAGCAGGGCATCGGCCAGTGGCCGCATCTGGCCTGCATGGCCGCCCCAACCGTGCACCAGCAGCGCGGTGGGCGCATCGCTTGCACCCATGGGCGAGTAGAGCGTGAGACCCGCCGACTCGAAGGGCCAGGATTCGATACGCCAGTCGCTCCCCCAGCGGGTGCGCGCCCGCAGCAGGCGCAGCGGCAGCGGCGTGGCAAACAGGCGGTAGGCCGCGCGAACAGCCAACGCGGGCCATAGACGCTGAACCGCAGCCAGGCCCAGGCGGAACAATCGGATGCCGGGGCGCGCGTCGTAGTAGCGCGTGGCGGCATGCAAGGCGGGTTGAGTCATCGGGGCTCCATTCGTTTCAGTAGAAGAACCAGTCGTCATTGCTGCGGGGCAGGCTGTCGAGGATGCTGAACAGAGCCCGCAGCACCGGGACCACGACCAACAGCAAGAAGGCCAGCAGGCTGAGGAAGATCCACATGGGGAATCCTTTCTTCGCACGAGTGTGCGAAATATGGGTGAGCGAAAGCGGCGAGAAGGGGCATGAAGTCGCAGGGCTGGATGTCAGGCGCGGTAGCTTTGCAGCAGTCGCTGCCAAGTGGCCATGGCGCGCTCGGCGGCCCGCGTGTCGCGCAGGAAGCGGGCGTCGTGCAGCAGCCCGATGGCCAGGCTGCTGACTTCGCTGACCAACTGCTCAGGGTCGGTGTCCGGCTTGAGGTCGCCGGCCTCGACCGCCTGCGCCACCGTGCGGCGCAGGGCGGCACGCCAGCGCATGACTTCCGAATGCAGCAGGTCGCGCAGTTCGCCCTCGCGGTCGTCGAGCTCGAAGGCCCCTGCCGTGTACAGGCAACCCGAGTGCACTTCGACGTCGCGCATGCGGACGATCCAGCGCTGCACGATCTCGTCGAGGCGAGGCAATCCCTTGGGCTTTTGCATGGCCGGCACGAACACGTCGGCCAGGAAGCGCCGGCCGAACTCCTCGATCACCGCCTTTTGCAGCGCCTCCCGCGAACCCACGCGGGAGAACACGCCACTCTTGGACAGGCCAATGCGGTCGGCCACCGCCTGCAGTGAAATGGATTCGAGCCCTTGGGCCGACGCCAAGTCCAGCGCCGCGCCGACGATGGCGGCGCGGGTGAGTTCGCTTTTCTGGGTCTTGGCATCCATGATGCGCGGACTTTAGCACGAGTGTGCGAAAGCGCAAGCGACGCCTTGCTGCGTCGCCCTTCAGGTCACGAGGGTCCGCTCGCTCGGCGCCGTCCGCAGCGCCTCCAGAAAGCTGTTGCGCCACCAGTGCACGTCGTGCTCGCGCACGCGGTTGAGCAGCACCTGGTGGCGTTCGCGCCGTTCTTCCAGCGGCATGCGCAGGGCGTGCTGCAGCACTTGCGCGGTGCCGTGGATGTCGTAGGGGTTCACCAGCAGCGCTTCCTTCAGCTGCTCGGCAGCACCGGCAAAGCGTGACAGCACCAGCACGCCGGGATCGGCCGGGTCCTGTGCCGCCACGTATTCCTTGGCCACCAGGTTCATGCCGTCGCGCAGCGGCGTGACCAGGCCGACGGCGGCGGCGCGGCACAGGCCGGGCACGCGGCGGCGCGCCACGACGCGATGGATGTAGCGCACCGGCATCCAGTCGAGCTCGCCGAAGTCGCCGTTGATGGCGCCGCACAGTGATTCCAGTTCGCGTCGGATGTCGGCGTACGCGTCCACCGTCTCGCGCGTGGGCGAGGCGATCTGGATCAGGGTGGCGCTGCGGCGGTTTTCCGGGTAGTTGGCCAAGAGCTCGCGAAAGGCGCGCACGCGCTGCGGGATGCCCTTGGAATAGTCCAGCCGGTCGATGCCCAGCAGCAGGCGCCGGCTCGAGTACTCGCGCTTCATCGTCTCGTACATCTCGCGCGCTTCCTTGGCGTGGGTGAGCGCGGCGAACTCGTCCACGTCGATGCCGATCGGGAAGGCGCCGGCACGCACCGTGTGGCCATAGGCGCGGAACAGGTCGTCGCCCAGCACTTCGCCGTGCGCCTCGGTGCTCACGTAGTGCTCGAAATGCTGCAGATCCTGCTTGGCCTGCAGGCCGATCAGGTCGTAGGCGAACAGCGAGCGCATCAGCCAGTCGTGCTGCGGGATGGCCGCGAAGATGATCTGCGGCGGCAAAGGAATGTGCAGGAAGAAGCCGATGCGGTTCTTGCAGCCCATGGCGCGCAGCTCGGCCGCCAGCGGGATCAGGTGGTAGTCGTGCACCCAGATGATGTCGTCCTTGTGCAGGAGCGGCATCAGCTTGCGCGCAAAGAGCTGGTTGACGCGCCGGTAGCCGCCGATGAAGCCGGCATCGAAGTGCGCCAGGTCCAGCCGGTTGTGGAACACGGGCCACAGCACGTCGTTGCTGTAGCCCAGGTAGTAGCTGTCGTGGTCGTCGCGGGAGAGGTCGATGGTCGCCAGCAGCACCTTGCCGGCCTGCTGCTTGTGCAGCTCGCCCTCGCCGGTCGGGCCGCCCTCCACCACCGCGCCGCTCCAGCCGAACCACATGCCGCCGCTTTGCTGCAGCGATTCGCCCAGGGCCACCGCCAGGCCGCCGGCGGCCGCCTTGCGCGGGTCGGCCACGCGGTTGGAGACGACGACGAGCCTGCTCATATGGCCGAGTCCCATGGCGCGGACAGGCGCACGGCGGCGTTGATGATGCCGACCATCGAATAGGTCTGCGGAAAGTTGCCCCACATCTCGCCGGTAACCGGATGGGTGTCTTCGGACAGCAGCCCCAGCGGGTTGCGCGCGGCCAGCATGGTCTCGAAGATCTGGCGCGCCTCGGCCTTGCGGCCGATCTTGGCCAGGGCGTCGATGCGCCAGAAGGTGCAGATGTTGAAGGCGGTTTCTGGCTTGCCGAAGTCGTCCGCAGCCTCGTAGCGGCGCATGTAGGGGCCGTCGCACAAGGCCTTTTCCATGGCGTCCACGGTCGAGACGAAGCGCGGGTCCCGCGCCTCGATCAGGCCCACTTCCGCCATCAGGAGGATGCTGGCGTCCAGTTCATGGCCGCCGAAGCTTTCGGCAAAGGCCTGGCGCTCCTCGCACCAGGACTTGGCCAGGATTTCCTCGCGCATGCGTGCCGCGTGGCCGTGCCAGTAGGCGGCGCGCTCGGGCTTGCCGATGGCACGCGCGATCTTGGCCAGCCGGTCGCAGGCGGCCCAGCTCATCAGCGCCGAGCTGGTGTGGATGCGGGCGCGTGTGCGCAGCTCCCACATGCCGGCATCCGGCGTGCCATAGACGCGGATGGCATGCTCGCCCACTGCCTCCAGGTGCGGAAACTCGGCCGCACCGGCGCGCCGCAAGAGGCGGTGGTCATGAAAGGCCTGCGCGGCGCCCAGCACGATGTTGCCGTACACGTCGTGCTGGAAGTGCTCCTGCGCCTGGTTGCCAACCCGCACCGGTCCCATGCCCCGATAGCCCGGCAGGCATTCCACGAAGGATTCGGGTAGATGGCGCTCCAGTCCGATGCCGTACAGCGGCTGGATGTGTTCGCCGCGCGAGCCCACCACCACGTTGTTGAGCCAGCGCAGGTAGTCCTCCATGGTTCCCACTTCCGACAGGCTGTTGAGCGCGCGCACCACGAAGAAGGCGTCGCGCAGCCAGCAGAAGCGGTAGTCCCAGTTGCGCTGGCTGCCCGGCGCCTCGGGGATGCTGGTGGTCATGGCCGCCACGATGGCGCCGGTGTCCTCGTAGAGCGAGAGTTTGAGCGTGATGGCGGCGCGGATCACCGCGTCCTGCCATTCGAAGGGAATGGCCAGGCGCTTGCTCCAGGTGCGCCAGTAGGAGAGGGTCTCCTGCTCGAAGTGGCGCGCCGTGTCGGAGATGCCCTCGGTCAGCGTCTCGTCGGCGCCCAGGAGGAAGTTGTAGTCGCGCGCCATCACGAAAGGCTGGCGCGACAGGATGTGCGAAACCGGCGCGTCGGTGGTCAGGCGCAGCGTGAAGTCCGGGCCCACGTAGCGGATGTGGTTGCTGCCGCGGGTGAGGGTGGGCTTGACCTGGCCCCACTGGAAGCGCGGGTCGAGCGCGATGCGCACGCGCGGCGCGCCGGCGATGGGACGCACCCGCCGCACGATGGACAGGGGCCGGAAATAGCGCGAGCGGCTGAAGAAGCGCGGCGCGAAATCGGTGATCTCGATACCCTGGCCGGCGCTGTCGAACAGGCGGGTGCGCAGCACCGCGGTATTGGGTTCATAGGACTGCTCCGCGCTGGCGAAGTCTTCCAGCTCGAAGGCCCAGGCGCTGGCCTCTTCGCTTGGATCGAGAAGCGCGTTGAACACCGGCTCGCCGTCGAAGCGCGGCAGGCAGCACCAGACGATTCGGGCGCGCTGGTCGACCAGTGCGCTGAAGGCGCAATTGCCGATGATGCCAAGCGACAGCGAGCAGCCGGCCGGCTCGGCAAACTGCAGAGGCGATGCAGCGGGCTGCGCGATCGCCTCCTCGTCGACCGGCATCGTGCCCAGCTCGTTGACTTCGTCGTTCATTCAGGCCTCCTGGGCGCGTTCTTGCTGTTCTTGCCGTTCCTGGATGTGGGGCGCGCTGGCACCGCCGGCCGGGCGCCGGCGAGCCATTCGAAGACGGCGCGCGGTGATTCGAGCCGATGCCGCGCCAGGCTGGGGCCGGCGCCCACCTTGATGGCCACGCCGCCGAGCGGCTGCACCACGGCAAAGCCGCTCTCGTCGGTCGTGTCGTCGCCGGCAAAGACGGGCAGGCGGCCGGCAAAGGGCGCCTCGCGCAAGAAGGCATCGATGGCAATGCCTTTGTTGACACCCGCCGGCTTGACCTCGAACACCGCCTTGCCATGCAGCAGCTCGAGCTGCGGATCCTTGGCGATGATGCCCAGCAGCGTGTTGCGACACAGCACTTCCAGCTCGGGTGCGCGCCGGTAGTGCAGGGCGACGGCGGCGTGCTTGCGCTCCACCAGCAGGTCGGGATGCGCGCCGGCCAGGTGGTTGGCCACGTCCAGCACGGCCTCCAGGTCGGGCGGCGCCTGCTCGCTCATCTCGCCGCTCGCATCGCGCCGCTGCACGCCATGCTCACCGGCGGCAGGCAGTCGCAAGGGCGCGAGGAAGCGATCGAGCACGTCGATCTGGCGGCCCGACACGACCGCCAGCGCGCCACCCAGCCAATCGTGCAGATCGGTCAGCAGGGCGACCAGGCCCTGCGGCACCTCGATCGCCTCCGGTGTCTCGGCGATGCCGACCAGGGTGCCGTCGAAGTCCAGGAACAACGCGGCGTCGGGTGTGAGTCGAGGAGGCGTCTGCATGGGCGCAAACCTTAGCAGACTCGCGCGTCACAGCGCGTCGGCCAATGCCTACGACGCGCACGTGGGCTCGGCCGAGGGCCTAGCCGAGTGCCTGCGCAATGGCCACCGCGCGCGCCTTGCCGATGGCGGCGCCGATCTCCGGACCTTTGGCACCGCGCTGCTGGGCAGCCTGCGCGATCGGTTCCGTCTCGACCGCCAGCGCCGCCTGCAGCGCCGTGCGCAGGCGCGCGCGCTGCGGGTAGGGCCGCGCTTCCAGGCCCAACCGTCCGCGCGCATCGCATTCGCAAGCCAGCAGCGCCGCATCGAATCGCTCGGGCTTTCGAATGGCATCGCAGCGCTCGAGCAGGCGCAGCACGGCCTGCGCCTTCAGTTCGCCGCTCCTGTGGATGTTGCCGTGCTCGCGCGCCACCACCTCGGCCAGCTCGCGGATCTCCACCGGCACGCGCCAGCGCTCGCACAGCCCGCGCAAGAGCCTGGCGCTGCGCTGCTCGTGGCCGATATGGCGCGGCAGCACGTCGGGGGCCGTCGTGCCCTTGCCAAGGTCGTGCGTGAGGCAGGCGAAGCGCACGGCCAGAGGCGCCTTCAGCTGCGCCGCCATGTCGAGCACCATCATCAGGTGCACGCCGGTGTCGACCTCGGGGTGATGCGCCTCAGGCTGCGGCACGCCCCACAGGCGCTCCACCTCGGGCAGCAGCTTGCCCAGCGCGCCGCAGCCGCGCAGCACCTCGAACATGCGCGAGGGTTGGGCTTCCATGAGGCCGCGCGACAGTTCCTGCCAGACGCGCTCGGGCACCAGGGCATCGACTTCGCCGGCATCCACCATCTCGCGCATCAACCGCGCGGTATCCGGTGCCACGGAGAACTCGGTGAAGCGGGCGGCAAAGCGCGCCACGCGCAGGATGCGCACCGGGTCTTCGCGAAAGGCCTCGGTCACGTGGCGCAACTGCCGGGCGAGCAGGTCGCGCTGGCCGCCGAAGGGGTCGATCAGGTCCGCGGCTGCGAGGGGATCCTTGTCGGCCAGCGCCTGCGGCAGGGCGATGGCGTTGATGGTCAGGTCGCGCCGCGCCAGGTCTTCTTCCAGGGTGACGCCAGGGTCGGCATGCACCACGAAGCCGCGGTAGCCCTTGCCGCTCTTGCGCTCGGTGCGGGCCAGCGCGTATTCCTCGCGCGTCTGGGGATGCAGGAACACGGGGAAGTCGCGGCCCACGGGCAGGAAGCCCTGGGCCGTCATCTCTTGCGGGCTCGCGCCCACCACGACCCAGTCGCGGTCCGAGCCCGGCAGGCCGAGCAAGCGGTCGCGCACCGCGCCGCCAACCAAGTAGCTTTGCATGCGCCGAGTTTAGGGTCTGTTAACAGACCCTAAGCGCGTGCTGTCAGGCAGGGTTCGACACGCGTGCGATGCGGTAGGGCTCGTCGGAGACGACGAAGTCCTTTTCGGCCAGCGCGCCATCGATCCACGCCTTGATGCCCGGCAGGGCCTGCACGCGCTGCATATAGGCGCGGATCGGCTCCGGCACCGGCAGCGCATAGCGCGCAAGGCGCATCACCACGGGTGTGAAGTAAGCGTCGGCGATGGTGAAGCGGCCAAACAGCATGCCGTCGGCATGGCTGGCGGCATGGGCGGCCAAGAGCTCGCTCCACATGAGGGCGATGCGCTGCACGTCGGCGCGCACGGCGGCGTTGTCGCGCCAGACGATCGCGCCCTGCGTTGCCAGCTCGGCCTCGATGTTCATGGGGCAGGCGCCGCGCAGCGCGCGAAAGCCGCCATGCATCTCGGCGCAGATGCTGCGCGCATGGGCGCGCTGCGCCGCGGCCTCGGGCCACAGCTTCTTGTCGGGGCAGGTCTCGGCCAGGTACTCGACGATGGACAGCGTGTCCCACACCTTGATGTCGCCATCCGCCAGCAGCGGCACCAGCGCAGTGGGCGAGAGCGGCGCCATGGTGCGCTTGAACTGCGAGTCGGGGCTGAAGGTGTCGACGCTGTCGAAGCGCACCATCACTTCCTCGAAGTCGATGCCGGCCTGCGTCATCAGCACCCAGGGGCGCATCGACCAGGACGAGTAGTTCTTGTTGCCGATATAGAGCTTGCGCATGTTCAATTTCTCTTTTTTGCTGTCGAACCCGGCATGCTAAGGGCGCAGCGGTCGGACAGTGATGCGGATTGGACCGCGGATTGATGCGCGGGTGCGTGCGACGGCGCTACGAGCGCGGCGGCGTCTTGTCCTGATCGTCCTGTTCCTGGCGCCGGCCGTTGCCCATCACACCTTCCAGCCCGCGCGAAAAATGCGGCACCAGCGCCAGCACCACCAGCGCGAGCACCGTGCTGATGATGGCGGTGACTTCGCGCCCCAGCCCGCAGGCCATGCCGATGGCCGCCGTCATCCACATGCCTGCCGCGGTGGTCAGGCCCCGGACATCCTGTTCCTTGTTGCTGTTCTTGAGGATGGCGCCGGCGCACAGGAAGCCGACGCCCGCCACCAGCCCCTGGATCACCCGGCTCATGTCGGCCAGCTCGGCGCCCGAGAGCTGCGGCACCAGCACGAACAGCGCCGAGCCCAGCGCCACCAGCATGTGGGTGCGCGCGCCGGCGGCCTTGCCCTGGGTTTCCCGTTCGAAGCCCAGCGCAAAGCCCAGGATGCCGGCCAAGAGCAGGCGCACCGCCACGCGCGTGAAGTGCTCGACATCGTCGATGTCGGTGAACTCTTTCGCGACGGTGTCGAGGACCGCGGTCCAAACACTGCTCACGGCAGATCTTTGTTGGGTTCCGGAATGCGTTCGTCGCGCGGGCCCACGCTGCCCAGCCGCGCCTTGATGGACTGCGGCTTGCCGCTGATGATGGCCGCGTAGTTGGTGGTGTTGGCCAGTACCTTCTTGACGTAGTCGCGCGTCTCGTTGAAGGGCACGTTCTCGGCCCAGATCGCGGCCTCGATCACCGGGCCGTTGCGCCAGGCGCGTGGGCGGCCCGGGCCGGCGTTGTAGGCGGCGGCGGCCAGCGGCATGGAGCCGTCGAAGTCGTCCAGCGCCAGCTTGAGGTAGTTGGTGCCGATGGTGATGTTGGTCTCACGGTCGTAGATCTGGTCGGGCGTGAAGCCTGGCAGGCCGATCTTGCGCGCCGTCCAGCGCGCCGTGGCCGGCATCACCTGCATCAGGCCGGAGGCGCCGACGCCGGAGCGCGCATCCATGATGAAGCGGCTTTCCTGGCGGATCAGGCCGTAGACGTAGGCCGGGTCGAGGCCGATGTCCTGGCTCTTGCGGACCACGGTGTCGTGAAAGGGCATGGGAAAGCGCTGCTCCACGTCGATGAAGCCCTTGGTGCGCTCGCTGGTGTTGATGCAGCGGTCCCATACCTCGCGCTGGCAGGCGAAGTCGGCCGCGGCCAGCAGGTCCCGGTCGCCCATGCCGCCCTTGAAGTGCAGGTTGATGGCGTAGTTCCATTCGCGCACGCCTTCCGAGCGCAGGCCCATGCCGATGGCCAGCAGCGCGCGCTGCAGCGCGGGGTTGTTGCGGGCCGCCGCCTTCTCTTCGGGCGTGAGCGGCGCGGGTCGGGTCGGCACGCTGGCTTGCTGGCCCAGCTCTTCCAGGGCCAGCAGTTCGTAGAAGCCGCGCGTGCCGGCAATGCCCTCGTACAGGGCGCGGGCCTCGGCACGGCGCTCGTCGCCGCCGCGCTGCGCCAGGGCGCGTGCCTTCCAATAGACCCAGGTCGAATCCTCCTGTGCTTCTTCGCTCATGGCGTCGATGCTGGCCTGCACCTCTTTCCATTGGCCCATGCGCAATGCCGCGCGGGTCTTCCAGGCCAGCATGTCGTCGCTCAGGTCCTTGGCCTTCGTGACGTTGCCGAAGTAGCCGCTGGCCATGGGCGAGAGCTTCATGGCCGACTGCCGGCCGATCACGCCCCAGAGCCAGTTGCGCTCTTCGGCCGTCAGCATCGGGCCCCATTTGCCATCCAGCTGCACGGCCGCCATGTCGGGGTCGGACATGGCGATCTTGATGAGCGCCAGCACCACCATCTCCTTGCGCGACTTGGCCGCGACCACGGCGCGGCCGGCCAGGAACTTGGGCGCGCTGGCGTTGACCTGGTCGAACAGCGCCAGGTCGTCGGGTGCCACCAGGTTGACGGCGTCGCGCGCGGCGCGCGGGCGATTGCTTTCCATCGCCAGACGCGCCTTCTTCCAGGCGTCGTTGGCAGACATCAGGTCGGCGGCGATGAGCCGCTCGGCCGCGGCCAGGCAGCCGTCGTCGGCATCGCGCTGCGCGAGCCAGTCGCGCCGCACTTCGCGCGCCTGCTCCTTGGTCACGCCGTTGCGTTGCGCGCCGGCCAGCACGGCATAGCAGCGCACTTCGCGGTCGTCGCCCATTCGATAGGCGGGATGCAGGGCGGCGAAGTTGTCCCAGTCGCGCTGCTTGCCCAGCTGCAGCAGCCAGTCGTTGCGCAGCCGGTCTTCCTGGTAGGTGCCGGCATAGCGCGCGAGAAAGTCCTGCACCTCGAGCGGGCTGGCTTCCTGCAAGCGGGCCTTGAGTTCCCAATAGGCGGCCCAGGGTTCCAGCGCATGGCCGCGGGCTTGCGGCAAGAGGGCCGTGAGGCGCGCCTTGTCGCCGCGCTGGAAGGCCTGTTTCATCTGCAGCAGGAGGTCGTCGCCGTTGCCTTGGGCCGACGCGCTTTGGCACAGTGCCGCTGTCAATGCAAGAAGGGAGAGGAGGCGGGCACGCCGGGGTGCCAAAATGCTTGGGAACTGCATCGGGGGATTATGGACAAGGCACGAGAACCAAAGTCGTCGGACACCGCAAGTTTCCTCAAGCAACAGCTGCGCGCTGCGCTGGTGGAGCAGCGCCTGCAGATGAACGATCGGCATGTGCGATCCGACCTGCTGCAGCGGGTGATGCGCATCTGGCTGGTGGGCCGGCCCGACACGGTGATCGGTGCCTACTGGCCGATCAAGGGCGAGTTCGATCCACTGCCGGCCCTGCATCGCTGGAAGGAAGACGGCGAGCTGCAGTCCAAGCCGACGCAGCGGCGCATTGCCCTGCCGGTGATCAACAAGGTGCACAAGACCTTGAGCTTCCACGCCTGGTATCCCGGCTGCCCGATGGAAGAAGACGCCTTCGGCATTCCCAAGCCGAAGGACACCGAACTGATCGTGCCCACGCTGCTGTTCGTGCCCTGCGTGGGCTACACCGATGGCGGCTATCGGCTGGGCTATGGCGGCGGCTTCTACGACCGCACATTGGCCGCGCTGGAGCCGCGCCCCTTCACGGTGGGCCTGGGCTTTGCCAACGGACTGCTGGCCAGCCATGAGCCCGAAGCCCACGATGTGCCGCTGGACGCCATCCTGAATGAAGACGGCGTCGTCTGGCCGGTGGGGTAGGTCCCCAGCCCCTCAGTCCAGATCTTCGAGATCGGGGTCCTTGCCTTCGCCGATGGTCTGGCGGGTTGCGGTGGCCTGCGCTTGCAGCCAGTCGGAAAAGGCCTGCACCTCGGGCCGCAGGGTGCTGCGCGGGCCCGCAAGCAGCCAGTAGGCCATGGGCGAGTCCATGCGGTGCTGCGGCAGCACCTCGATCAGGTCGCCGCTGGCCAGGCTGTCGGAGATGAGCGAGCTGCGCGCCAGCACCACGCCCTGGCCGGTGAGGGCGGCCTGCACCATCTGGTAGGCGTAGTTGAAATAGAGCCAGCGCTTGGGCTGCGCCTTGCTCTGGCCATGCAGCTCGAACCAGCGCCGCCAGGTCAGCCATTCCAGGTGCGTGCGGTGCGCGTCGCCGGCCTCGATCAGGGTGAAGTTGGCGATGTCGGCCGGCTTGCCGATCGACGGGTTGCTCTTCATCAGCCAGGGGCTGGCCACCGGCGTCAAGGTTTCGCCGAACAGGCGTATCGCGCCGGCCGGCATGCTGGCCGCCGGGCCGTAGCGCAGCGCCAGGTCGACGTCGGCCACGTCCAGGTCGACCGCCATGTCGCTGGCGTCGATGCGGATGTCGATCTCGGGGTTGTCGCGCTGGAAGGCCTCCAGCCGCGGGATCAGCCACATCGAGGCAAAGGACGCGAAGGTCGTGACCGCCACGCTCTTGCGCCCGGCGCTCTGGCGAATCTGCCGCACCGCGCCGTCGATGCGCGGCAGCGACTGCTGCACCGCCAGCAGCAACTGGGCGCCGGCGCTGGTGAGCTCCACCGCGCGGGTGTGGCGCAGGAACAGCGAGACGCCGATTTCTTCTTCGAGCGCCTGGATCTGCCGGCTCACCGCCGACTGCGTCAGGGCCATCTCTTCCGAGGCCGCGCGAAAGTTGAGATGGCGGGCCACCGCCTCGAAGGCCCGCAGATGGCCGGCGGAGATGGGGCGGGAGCGAAGGTGTGTCTGGGAATGCTGCACTTTAGGGTTTCCCTGATTGATGCGAAAAGCGAATCAGTAGGCTACCGCGTTTTCATTGGACCCGGAAGGCGGCCGGCGAGATCATTCATTCCTGAAACGCGCAACTGCCCCTTTTGCAGCAGCTACGCCAAGGAGAACACCATGACCGCTACCGTCCTCTCGTCGTCGATCCCCCGCCTGACCCGGCCCGTGCCGGTACCGCCGGCCGTGCGCCGCGGCGCCTGGCAGCTGGCGGCTGGACAGGCCATGTCCCTGCGTGCCCAAAGCGCCAGCGTGCTCAAGGTCCGGCAAGGCCGGGTCTGGGTGACGCGCGACGCCAGCGCCCAACGGGGCAGCGAAGACCTGGTGCTCAGCCCCGGCGACAGCCTGCAGCTGGCCAAGGGCGAGCGCCTGGTGATGGAGCCCTGGGACGGCTTCGGCGCCACCTACACCTGGGACGCCATCTGAGCCTGGTCATTCCAAAGGCCCGGTAACGGGCCATCGCCAGCGGCCATTTCGATGGCGCTGGTTGCGGCGCGCCACCAAGCAGTCGCCCGCATCGCGTATCGTCGGCACTTCCAAGCGAGTTCGATCCGACCACACGCCCGCCCATCCCTCCATGAGCCTCTATGCCCGCATCCGCCAGGTCCTGATGGTCGGCGGCGTCGAGACTTTCGGGGTGGCGGTGGGCGGCATTGCCGGGCTGCTGATCGTCAACCTGCTGCCCAAGGACCAGTACGCGGTCTATACCTTCCTCATGGCCTGCATGAGCCTGATGATCGGCATCGGCGATCTGGGCCTGGGCCAGTGCGTGCTGCCCGTGGTCGGCCGGCGCGCCAGTGATTCGCATTGGGTGATGGGCGTGTGCCGCCAGATCTTCCGCTGGCGCTGGATCCTGATGGCGCTGGCCCTGGCGATCGTGCTGCCCTATTGGCTGAACGCATCGACCCAGCACGCCTGGATCGCGCCGGCCTACCTGGCGGCAACCGGCGCGATGCTGGTCGTGCTGCCGCTGACCTTGAGTGCCAGCTTCTCGCACATGGTGCTGCTGGTCCTCGGCCAGGTGGGCGCCCTCAACCGCGCCGCGCTGGCCATGCACAGCACGCGCTTCCTGCTGGTGGCGGCCGTGCTGCTGGCGCCCTTTGGCGAATGGCAGACCAGCGCCCTGTTTGCCGCCACCGCGCTTTCGCTGGTGGTCGACATCCGGCTGCAGCAGCGCTCGCTGAACGCACTGGCCATCGAGAACCGGGAGTTCAATGGCGAAGAGCGCGACTGGGTGAAGCGCGAGACGCTGCGAATCGCCCTGCCGCTGGTTCCGTCGTCCATCTTCTTTCAGGTGCAGAGCGTCATCACGGTGCTGATCGTCTCCCTCTTCGGCACCACCGACATGCTGGCCGAGGTGGGCGCGCTGGGCCGCCTGGCCATGATCCTGGTGGTGCTGGACCGGGTCACCAACATGCTGCTGTTCCCGGCCATTGCGCGCTCGGCCGGTGGGCCGACCTTCGTCAAGCGGCTGCTGCAGGTGCACGGCGCCTACCTGGGCCTGATGCTGCTGATCTTTCTGACCGCGGTGATCTGGCCGCAGTACTGGATGCTGTTGCTGGGCCGCCAGTACGAGGCGCAGCAACCCTACCTGTGGCTGGCCATCGGCGCCTACGTGCTGATCAGCGGCTCCGGCTTCGCCTTCAGGACACTGACCGGCCGCGGGGCGACCGCGCGCCAGTGGTTCACGATCCCGCTGGTCCTGGTGGTCCAAGCCGCATTCGTGGCCCTGGCCGGGGTGAACACGCTGCCCCTGGTGCTCGCCTTCAACCTGGTCACCAGCCTGACCCATTTCATCTACCAGTACGCGCTGGTGCTGGCACGCCTGCCGGAGTGGCGCAGGACGGCTTGATTCGCCGGGCTCGCCGATCGGGCAGGGGCCCGCCGTGGCGGAGAAGTAGCAAAAAAGTTCTAAAACGAGAATTTTTGAACTAGACTGACCTGACGCCATGCGATCCGCCCACAGAAACCTCGATCTCTTTCTCAGCCTGGGCGATCGGCTTGGGCGGGGCGTTGTCTTCATTTCGGAAGAAACGGCGAGCCGTGGCAAGAGCTATGAGTGGATCCCGTCGCGCGCCCTGCGCCAGATCGCCTTCCAGTTGCTCACGATGTGGGAGATGACGCGCGAGGCCTGGCGCTCCAAGCGCACCGACCTGGTCTTCGTCTTCGAGCACAAGCCCTGGTACGCCTACCCGCTCTATGCCGTGTGCCTGCTACGGCGGCAGACGGTGTTCTTCATCGTGCACGGCATCCAGCAGACGCACGGCCAGAGCCCGTTTCACCGCCTGGGCCTGCAGGTGCTGCGCACCATCGAGAAGCATTGCGATGTGTGGCCGATCCACCTGGAGATCAGCGACCGGGAGGTGCAGGGCGTGCCCCGCTTCACCAAATCGATCGTGGTGCCCTTGCCCCTGCCGCGCGAGGCGCCCATCGAGCGTGCGCGCATCCGGCCTGGCGGGCCGCTTCGAATCGGCATCCTGGGCATCCTGCGCGCGGACAAGCCGGTCGAGCCGCTGCTCGACATCCTGCAGGCCTGTGCCAAGGCCCATCCTGACGTACAGCTGGCCTTCGGCTCGCCCAAGTGGCAGGTGCCGGAACGCCTGCAGCAGGCGCTGGCCGAGCGGGGTATCGACTACGCGGACACCGACGAGCCCGAGCACTACAACGTGTTCGTCCATTCGCTGGACATCGTCGTCGCCTGGTTCGAGCGTGACTCGTTCTACTTTCGGCCCAGCGGCATCCTCAATGACGCGATTGCGGGCGGCTGCTTCGTGGTCGCACCGGACTACCCCGTGCTGTCGGTGCAGATGGGCGTCCCGGCCTGCTGCGGCGAACCTTGCGCGAGCCTGGCCGAACTTCCGCAAGCGCTGGAGCGCGCCATCGACCAGGTGCTGCACGCCGGCGACCTTGCAAGCCGGTTCGACGCCTGGCGCGCCTGGCGCGCCGACGAACGGGTCATGCAGACGCTGTGCGCCGGCATCCAGGACGCGCTGGCCCAGACCAGCCGGAGCTTCAGCCGCGCCTGAGCAAGCCGTCCGGTTTCAGGCCTTGCGATAGAAGCGGCCGATGGCCGAGGCCAGGCCCAGGCTCATGCGGCGCAGCGCGAACTGCATCGGCGAATAGAGCTGGATCGGATGGTTGGCGTAGCGGTAGTAGGCCTTGGTGGGGCGCGAGGGCGGACGGCCCTTCAGGGCGCGCCGCACATGGCGGCCCAGCCATGGCTTGGCCGCGCCGATGGCATGCGAGAAGTAGTAGCCGCCATCCAGGAAGTCCATGGCGTCGGCGCCGGCGGTATTGAGCGGTGCGTCGTGCGCGGTCAGGGCGTAGTTCATCGCGTCCTGGTCGGTCGAATGGAACAAGGTGGACGCCTCGCCCGACTTGATGTGCTTCTGGCCGTTGTTGTAGTCGGCCACCAGGCCGCACATCCAGCCCCACAGCGCGAGGAAGTCGGCATGCTCGCGCGGCACGCTGATGAAGCCCGAGTTGTAGTAGCGGCTGAGCGTGCGGCGTTCCACCACGCCGTGCGGCGCGAACCAGGCGCTCCACATCAGGCGCTTGGGGTGCCGGGGCGGAAGGTTCCAGTTGACGTCTTCGATCAGGCCGATGCCGCCCTCGAACCAGGCGCTGATGTCGGACCAGGCGGACTGGAGCACGATGTCCGGGTCGATGTAGGCCACCGCGTCGGCGTCCGGCGCGTGCTGGTCCAGCACCTCGCGCATGAAGGTGGGCTTGTAGTAGGCGAAGAACAGCGGCGTGTCCAGCCGCACCAGGCGCAGGCTGAAGCTGTCGGAAAGGCGCAACTGGCCGCAAGTGGCGTCGTAGCCGCTGTGCTGGGTGATCCAGTCCGCCAAGCCGCCCCTGTAGCCGGCCCAGAGCTCGCCGCGATAGCCGTTGGCCATGAGCGAATTCGACAGCGCCGCCACGCCATAGTGGTAGTGACCTTCGAACAGGGTGCAGAGGGTGGTTTTCATTCGCCTGGTTGCCGAGTGGGGCGCCCGCGCGCCGGCATGCGAGTGTAATCAGATAGAACTACAGGTAACAACTGGACACATGGCCGATGGCGCGTCTTTCTCTTTCTATTGGGCGCTGAGCTCGCGCAGTTCCGTCTCGTAGCTGTGCAGCCGGCGCACCGCCTGCTCGCGCTGGGCCGGGTTGGTCATGTTGTGCAGCGCGGCGAAGTTGCGGCAGCCTTCCAGCCAGAGTGCCTGCTGCTGCTCGCGCCAGCGGCCGGCCGGCGGCTCGGTCACCGAACGCAGATAGGTGTGCACCACGCGCTGCGCCTCGGCCGGCGGCGCGTTTCGCTCGGCGCCAGGGCCGCCGAGACCGCGCAGAGTGGCAAGCAGCACGCCCTGGCGGCGCTTGCGCTCGGCGTCGAACAGGGCGGCGCTGAAGATCGATTCGGCCGCCATCTGGCGCAGGGCGCGGCGCTGGCTGTTGTCCAGGGTGCCGTAGAAGTCCTCGCTGCGGTCCAGCCACTGCTCGTAGCGTTTGGTCTGCTGCGCCTCGCGGCTCTTGCCGAGCCAGTCGGCGCGGTAGTCGTCGTTCTGCTTGGCGTACTTGCGCTGCAGTTGATCGAGCTGGGCGGGCGCGAGGCTCAGCGCCAGCTCGGCGCCGGCCGGCTCGGCGTGCTCGGCCATTGCCAAGAGGCGCGTGCGCACTGCCTCGCCCAACTCGCAGGCCTGCGCCGGCGTGATGTCCTGGGGTGCCAGCACCTGCGCCTTCTGCACAAGGGCGATCCATTGCGGCAGCTCGTTGCGGCGGTGCCAGGCCAGCAGGCGATCCAGCTCGTCGCGCACGCGCGGGGTCTGGCTGCCGTCGAAGTCCAGGTAGCTGTCCAGCCACCAGTAGCCCAATTCGGGCAGGTTGTTGTAGGCCAGCTTCAGGGTGCTGCAGGCGGCCAGGCCGGCGGCAAGCAGCAGCGCGCCGATAATTCGAGCCCAGTTCGAGCAACGGTTTGCATTGAAGAAAGAAGGCATGGCACAGATTCCGCAAGACGATTACGGGCCGGTCGACGTCGTCATCATGGCGGCCGGCAAGGGCACGCGCATGAAGAGCAGCTTGCCCAAAGTGTTGCATCGATTGGCCGGGCGCGCTTTGGTGTCGCACGTGGTGGACACGGCCCTCTCCATCCAGGCGCGCAAGGTGGTGGTGATCACCGGCCACGGCGCCAACGAGGTGGAAGCCGCGCTGGCCGTCGCCGCGCCGCAGGCCCCCCTGGAATTTGCCCGCCAGGTGCCGCAGCTGGGCACCGGCCACGCGGTGCAGCAGGCCCAGGCCCACCTGGAGGACGACGGCACGGCCGTCATCCTGTCGGGCGACGTGCCGCTGATCGGCGAAGAAACCTTGCGCGGGCTGATCGCCGCCAGTGCCGGCCGCCGCCTGGCGCTGCTCACCATCGAGTTTGAGGACCCGACCGGCTACGGCCGCATCGTGCGCGAGGGCGAGAGCGTGCAAGCCATCGTCGAGCACAAGGACGCCACGCCGGCGCAGCGCGAGATCCGCGAGGTCTACAGCGGTGTGATGGCGGTGCCCGTGCGCCTGCTCAAGCCCTGGCTGGCCCGGCTGGACAACAAGAACGCCCAGGGCGAGTACTACCTGACCGACATCGTTCGCCTGGCCACCGTGGATGGCGTGGCGGTGGTGGCGCATCGCACCAACGACGCGCTGCAGGTGGCCGGCGTGAACGACCCGCTGCAGCTGGCCCAGCTGGAGCGCGCCTACCAGCTGCGCCAGGCGCAGGCGCTGATGCGCCAGGGCGTGCGCATGGCCGACCCGGCCCGCTTCGACCTGCGCGGCAGCCTGGCCTGCGAGGCCGACGTCGAGATCGACGTCAACTGCGTGTTCGAGGGCGCAGTGTCGCTGGGCGCGGGCGTGCGCATCGGCGCCAACTGCGTGATCGCCAATGCGCGCATCGAGAACGGTGCGGTGATCCATCCCTTCACCCACATCGATGGCGAAAAAGCCGGCGTGACGGTCGGCCCGGCGGCGCTGGTCGGCCCCTTTGCCCGGCTGCGGCCCGGCGCGCGCCTGGGCGCCGAGGTGCACATCGGCAATTTCGTCGAAGTGAAGAACTCGACCCTGGGCGAAGGCGCCAAGGCCAACCACCTGGCCTACCTGGGCGATGCCTCGGTGGGCGCGCGCGTCAACTACGGCGCGGGCAGCATCACCGCCAACTACGACGGCGCCAATAAGCACCGCACCCTGATCGGCGACGACGTGCACATCGGCAGCAACTGCGTGCTGGTGGCGCCCATCAGCATCGGGGCCGGCGGCACGATCGGGGGCGGCTCCACGGTCAGCAAGAGCACCGAGCCCGGAGGCCTCACGGTGGCACGGGCGCGGCAGGCCAGCTATCCGAACTGGCAGCGGCCGGTGAAGAAGAAGTCATGAGCCCCCGCCCGGCCGCTCCGAAGGGGGCTCGCACCGCAGCGCGTCGCGCGGAGGCTGCCTAATGAGCAACACCAGCACTCCCCCGCTCAGCCCGCGCGAGCTCGAGCTGCTGCGCCTGACCATCCGCCTGTCGGAAGAATCGAAGGCGCGCGGCCGTCATCCTTTTGCGGCACTGGTGGCCGACGAGCACGGCAACGTCGTCTCGCAGGCCGGCAACAACTCGATGCCGCCGGAAGGCGACCCGACGCAGCATGCCGAGCTGGTGGCCGCCGCGCTGGCGGCGCGCAAGCTCAGCCCCGAAGAACTGGCGCGCTGCACCCTTTACACCAGCGCCGAACCCTGCTGCATGTGCGCGGGCGCCGTCTACTGGACCGGCATCGGGCGCGTGGTCTACGCGTTGTCGGAGCACAGCTTGCTGGGCCTCACCGGCGACCATCCCGAGAACCCGACCTTCTCGCTGCCATGCCGAGAAGTGTTTGCCCGCGGCCAGCGCAAGGTGCAGGTGCTGGGGCCGTTGATCGAGGACGAGGCGGCCGCGCCGCACCGGGGCTTCTGGGGTCGCTGACCTTTCGCCTCAGGCCGACGACGCGGTCTGCGCCAAAGGCAGCCGCGGCTGGAACTTGGCCCGCTTGACGCTGAAGAAGGCCTTCACGTTGCGCACGTTGGCATCCGCCGTGAACAGGCGCTGCGCCAGCGCCAGGTAGTCGGGCATGTCGCGCGCGCCGACGACCAGCACGAAGTCCGGCCCGGGCGAGACGCGGTAGCACTGCTGCACGGCATCGTCCTTCACCACCCGCGCTTCGAAGTCCTCCAGCGCCTGCGCGTCCTGCCGGTCCAGCGACACCTCCACCACCGCTTGCAAGCCGTGGCCGATGAGGGGTGCGAGCTTGTCCGGCGACAGCAGCGCAACCTGGCGCTCGATCACCCCGGCCTGGCGCAGCCGCTGCACGCGGCGCAGGCAGGTGGGCGGCGAGACATGGACCAGCGCGGCCAGTTGCTGGTTGGTGCGCGAGGCGTCTTCCTGAAGGGCTTGCAGAAGGCGCAGGTCGACCGAGTCGATGGACAAGGATTCCATAAATCAGTTGTTGATGGAATAAATGAAAAATTCGGGAGATCAATGGAAGATTATTCCATTCAGCCGCCGAACAAGAAAGCATTGTTCTCCTGGTCGCGCCTACGATGCCGCCTTCTCTCGAAACAACTAACTCCCAAAGGCCATCCCATGTGCGGCATCGTCGGCGCAGCCTCCCATCGCAACATCGTTCCCGTCCTGGTGCAGGGCCTGCAGCGGCTCGAGTACCGCGGCTATGACTCCTGCGGCGTGGCGGTGCATGCGGGCGGCCTCACCCGCACCCGCACCACCTCGCGCGTGGCCGACCTGGTCGCGCAGGTGCAGGAAGACAAGGTCGAAGGCCTGACCGGCATCGCCCACACCCGCTGGGCCACGCATGGTGCGCCGGCGGTGCACAACGCGCATCCGCATTTCAGCCGCGGGCCGGGCGAAGGCCCCGACAGCGCCAAGCCCGCGCGGGTGGCGCTGGTGCACAACGGCATCATCGAGAACCACGAGGCGCTGCGCGAAGCGCTGCAGGCGCGCGGTTACGTGTTTGCCAGCCAGACCGACACCGAGGTCATCGCGCACCTGATCGACAGCCACTACGACGGCGACCTGTTCGAAGCGGTGAAGGCCACCGTGAAGCAGCTGCAGGGCGCCTACGCCATTGCCGCCATCTGCCGCGACGAGCCGCACCGCGTGGTGGGCGCGCGCGCCGGCTCGCCGCTGATCCTGGGCGTGGGGCAGGGCGGGCAAGAGAACTTCCTGGCCAGCGACGCGATGGCGCTGGCCGGCGTGACCGACCAGATCGTGTACCTGGAAGAAGGCGACGTGGTCGACCTGCAGCCGGGCAAGTACTGGATCGTCGACCGCGCGCACAAGAGCGTGACGCGTCCGGTGCGCCAGGTGCACGCCCACAGCGGCGCGGCCGAACTGGGTCCGTACCGCCACTACATGCAAAAGGAAATCTTCGAGCAGCCGCGCGCCATTGCCGACACGCTGGAAGGCGTGGAGGGCGTGGTGCCCGAGCTCTTCGATGGCGTGGCCACCGATGGCGCCCCAGCCGCCAGCGCGCACCGCGTCTTCAAGAAGATCGACAAGGTGCTGATCCTGGCCTGCGGCACCAGCTACTACAGCGGCTGCGCCGCCAAGTACTGGCTGGAAGCCATCGCCAGGATCCCGGCGCAGGTGGAGATCGCCAGCGAGTACCGCTACCGCGAATCGGTGCCCGACCCCAAGACCTTGGTGGTGACGATTTCGCAATCGGGCGAAACCGCCGACACCCTGGCCGCCCTGAAGCATGCGCGCAGCCTGGGCATGGAAGAGACGCTGACCATCTGCAACGTGGCGACCAGCGCCATGGTGCGCGAATGCAAGCTGGCCTACATCACCCGCGCCGGCGTCGAGATCGGCGTGGCGTCGACCAAGGCCTTCACCACGCAGCTGGCCGGCCTGTTCCTCCTGACCCTGGCGCTGGCGCAAGCCAAGGACCGGCTCAGTGCAGAGGAAGAGGCGCAATACCTGAAGCAGATGCGGCACCTGCCGGTGGCGCTGCAGTCGGTGCTGGCGCTCGAACCCCAGATCATCAGCTGGGCCGAAGATTTCGCGCGCAAGGAGAACGCCTTGTTCCTGGGCCGCGGCCTGCACTACCCGATCGCGCTGGAAGGCGCGCTCAAGCTCAAGGAAGTGACCTACATCCACGCCGAGGCCTACGCCGCCGGTGAACTCAAGCACGGCCCGCTGGCCCTGGTGACCAGCGAGATGCCGGTGGTCACCGTCGCGCCCAACGACGCCTTGCTGGAAAAGCTGAAGAGCAACATGCAGGAAGTGCGCGCCCGCGGCGGCGTGCTGTATGTGCTGGCCGACGCAGACACGCACATCGAGAGCAGCGACGGCATCCACGTGATCCGCATGCCCGAGCACTACGGGCCCTTGAGCCCGCTGCTGCATGTGGTGCCGCTGCAGCTCTTGGCCTATCACACGGCTTGCGCGCGCGGGACGGACGTGGACAAGCCGCGCAATCTGGCGAAGAGCGTGACGGTGGAGTAGCGAGAGATAAAACCTGTCGGGTGGTTGGTGGTGGTGCGTGCGAAAGAATAGTTGTCGAAGTGCAAGGCCTCGGCGAGCCCTGTTACTGACGTGCGGTTGGCGCCCCTTCTTGACCCGGGCTTCCCCTTGGCCAACTCAAGGGCGAAGCTTTTCGCGTCGGACAGGGTTTGCGCTGACAAGATGAGGGTCAAACCCTGTTCCCGAGCGCTGTAAGAATTGCGTAAGATTCGCGCCCACGCCCCAACCGAGGTGCCCATGCTCGACATCGACTTGCCAGCGCCCACTGCGGCCATTCGTGACCTTCTTGTCATCCGCGGGATCGTCCCGGCGCTGGCCATGCTCAACGACAGGACGCCCTATCGGTTCACGGCGATCTACAAACTGAACGGCGAGGTGATGCACGCGGCGCACGCCTTCGACCGCGACTCGGAATACCGCACCTGGCTGAAGGTGGTGCCTCTGGGCAAGAGCTTTTGCCAGTACGCGATCGAGCAAGGCGAATTCGTGACCAGCCATGCCTCCGAGGATCGACGCCTGACGAGCCGCCCCTATGCCGGCATGGTCGAGTCGTACTACGGCCGGCTGCTGACGCGAGAGTGCGGCACGCCCTATGGCACTTTCATCCATTTCGACCTGGAGCCGCGCAGCATTCCCACGGAGGAAATTCACTTCCTGCGTGAAGTGATCCCGCAGTTCATCGACTACCTGGAATGAACAGGCGACTAGGCGCCCTGGACGGTGTCGCCGCAGGGCTCGGGCGCAAGATTCGCATTGGAGGGCTGTCTCAGACCTTATTTGCCTGGAACACCTGCGCTACCTCATCGCCAGAGCGCAGCCCAGTACCAGCAATGCCAGCCAGAGCGTTTCGACAACGATAAGCAAAAGGGGCTGCCAACCCGCTTGGGCCAGTTGGGCGAACGACGTCTTCATGCCCAGTGCGGCAATCGCGATCACAAGGCAGGCACGGGACACATGGTTCAGTGACTCTTGCACTGGTGGACTGATCAGCCCGAAAGAGTTCACTGCCACCATCACGATGAACAGCCAGAGAAACCACGGCACAAGAGTCTGGCGAACGGGAGCGCTGTCGTCGGGAGACAGATCACCCGCTGCACGGGCGCGCTTGAACGCGGCCGATACCACGACGACGACGAGTGTCAGCATGGCAACGCGAAAGAGCTTCACGACGGTGGCGATGTCGCCCGTTTGGTGATCGATCGTGTAGCCGGCACCCACCACTTGCGCGACGTCATGGATCGTGCCGCCGAGAAACAGGCCGGCAAGTTCGGGCGAGAGGTGAAGGAACTTGGCGACCAGCGGATAGACCACCATTGCGATGGTCGACAGCACGGTCACCGTGACCACGACCATCAGCGTGAATCGGTCGCTGTCCTTGTCACGGGGCAGCACGGCCGAAATCGCCAGGGCCGCCGAGGCGCCGCATATGGCGACCGCGCCGCCGGAGAGCGTGGATTGGGCGTTGCTCATGCCGAAGCGACGACCGATGAGGACCGCCATCGAAATGGTTGTCACGACGCCCAGGCCGACCACTGCGGCGGTCATCCAGCCAAGTCCGGCGATCTGCGCAGCCGTGATCCGGGCGCCCAGGAGGCCGACGCCAAGACGCAGCAGGGTTCTCGAGCAGAAGTCGATGCCTGGCTTGCTCTTCGCATCGTTGCTCAGATGATGCAGTGCCACACCGAAGAACAGGGCGTACAGCAGTTGAGGTCCGCCATGCATGGTGGCCATGAACGTCGCTGCCATGGCGAGCAGGCCGGACAGGCCGAAGCCCGGCCACAACCGCGAGACATGACCCGCTCCATCGCTGCAACGCGCGACAAGGCCAGTGGAAATCAGCGACGCAGGTGACATCCCAATCCGGTCACGCATGCGCGATGGGAGGATCGAATGCGGTGATGGGCGGGAGGGCGCCATCGAAGCGCTCCATCTGCACCGTCGCGAGTTGACCTGCGCATCCCTGGGCCAGCGACGATGTGCCGATGTCTCGCGTGAGCACGTTGGGATTGCCGTGCACGCACATCGGCCGGCCCCGCTCGTCGATCGCGGGGTCGTACCACGCGCCAGTGGGAAGTTGAATCACGTCTTCGCGCATGCCTGCATCCAGATGGGCGCTCGCCAGGCAGGCGCCGATCTCGTTGTACAGGCGAACGATGTCGCCTTCGGCAATGCCGCGCGCGGCAGCTGCCTTCGGATGCATGGTGCACACCTCGCGGCCCCGGCGCTTGCTGGCCTGGCTGTGGCCGCCGAAGTCCAGTTGGCTGTGAAGCTTGGTGTGCGGCTGATTGGCCACCAGCCAGAGCGGGTGTTCGGCGGTGGGCGCGTACTTGAAGGGGAGCCAGACGGGGTGGCCCGGACAGTCGGCATAGTCGAAGGCGGCCACAGTGGGTGAGCTGATCTGAACCTTGCCGCTGGGCGTGGGCAAGGGGTTCCTCCGTGGATCCCGGCGGAAAGCGCGCAGCACGCCGCCATCGTCCGCCTGTTGCGGCAGGGTGATCTCGCCGCGCTCCCAGAAGGTCTCGAAGCTCGGGGCCTGCAGGCCCATGTCCTGCAGGCCCGTGCGGGTGCGTTCGAAGAGATGGGCCAGCCATTCCCGCGCAGTGCGGTCTTCGCTGAACTCGCTGCGCTTGCCCATGCGTTCGGCCAGATCGCAGAAGATGTCGTAGTCGTCTTTCGCCAGCCCATGGGGTTCTGCGATGCGATGCATCGCCACCATCAGCGGGTCTGTCGGCGTCGCGCCGATGTCCTCGCGCTCGAGGGTCATTGTGCACGGCAGCACGATGTCGGCATGGCGCGCGGTGGCAGTCCAGGCGCTCTCGTGGACGATGAATGTGTCCAGCCTTCGAAAGGCTTCGGCCAAGCGATTGAGATTCTGATGGTGATGAAAAGGATTGCCGCCGGCCCAATACGCCAGGCGGATGTGCGGATACCGGCGCCGCACGCCGTTGTAGTCGAAGGGCTCGCCGGGGTGGAGCAGCATGTCCGAGACGCGTGCGACCGGAATGAAGTCGCTGACGCCATTCGTGCCCTGGGGCAGTGCAGCCGCTGCCACCGCGTTGTTGCGCTTGCCGTAGTGGGCCAGTGTGCCGAGTGCATAGTTGTAGCCGCCGCCGGGCAGGCCGATCTGGCCGAGCGCTGCGGCCAGAACGACACCCATCCACACGGGCTGCTCGCCATGTTCCGCGCGTTGAAGCGAATGCGAGACGACCACGAGCACGCGCTTGCCCGCGAGTGCCCGTGCCAGGCTGACGATGCGCTGCTGGTCGATGCCGCACAGCGGAGCCGCCCAGGCCGCCGACTTCGGCGTGCCATCGCTGCGGCCCATCAGGTAGTCTTCGAACGTGTCCCAGCCATCGCAGTAGCGATCGATGAAGTCGGTGTCATGCAGGCCGCTCTCGACAAGCGTATGGACCAGGGCCAGCATGAGGGCGGTGTCCGTTCCCGGCGTCACGGGCAGCCAGTCAAAGGCGGCCTCGTCGGGAAGGTCGCTCTTTTGCGGGCTGATCGAGACAAAGCGGCAGCCACGTTCGGCCGCTGCTCGCATGGCGTCGCGCTCGATGTGTCGGCTGATGCCGCCCGACGCCACGCGCGAGTTCTTCAATGCCATGCCGCCGAAGCACAGGACAAAGTCCGAGTGCTCGACGATCTGTTCCCAGGTCACGTTGCGTCGGGCGACTTCCTCCATGCTTGCGATCACATGGGGCAGCAAGGGCAGGGCCGCGCCCGCGCTGTAGTTGTTGACCGAGCGCACATAGCCGCCCAGAGTCACGTTCAAAAAGCGATGAACCTGGCTTTGCGCGTGATGGAAGCGGCCGGCGCTCGACCAGCCATAGCTGCCGCCGAACACCCCCTGCGGACCGTGTTTGTCCTTCACACGCTGAAGTTCCTTGGCCAGCAGGTCCAGCACCTCGTGCCAGCTCATCGGGACGAAGGTGTCGCTTCCGCGGCGCGTGTCGGGCCAGGGGCCCTGTTCCAGCCAGCCTTTGCGAACCATGGGGGATGCCACCCGCACCTTGTGGCGCAGCGCACCCGGAAAGTTGTCGATGAGCGGATTCGGGTCGGGGTCGCCGGGGTGCGGCTTCACGGACAGCGTCTTCCCATCCCAGGCCGCAGAGAAGACGCCCCAATGTGCGCTGTGTGGCTTGTAGCCTGCCATGCCCGCGCTCACTCGGCGCGGATCTTGGCCTTGGCGATCAAGGCCGCCCACTTGGCGCGCTCGGTGGCCATGTGGTTGCCGAATTCCGCCGGGGTGCTCGATGCCGCATCCATGCCCGCACCCGCCAGTTGCTTGCGCACTTCGGGCCGGGCCATGACCTTGGCCAGCGCGCCATTGAGCTTGCCGACGATGGCCGATGGCGTCGACGCCGGTGCGACCATGCCGTACCAGTTGGACAGGTCGTAGCCGGGCACACCCGACTCGGCCATCGTCGGTGTATCGGGGAACAGGCGAGAGCGCTTGGCACTGGTTTGCGCGAGCAGGCGCAGCTTGCCGCCTTCGACCAGTGACATGGCGGACGGATCAGAGAAGGTGACCGGCACCACACCGCCGATCACGTCGGTGAGCAGTGGGGCGGTCCCCTTGTAGGGCGCGTGAGTGAGGTGGATGCCCGCCAGGATGTTGAGCTGCTCCGCCGCGATCTGCCCGATGGTGCCGACGCCGCCGGATGCGTAGTCGATCTGGGCGTTCGGTGCCTTGGCTGCGGCCAGCAGGCTGGCGACGTTCGTGTAGGGCGTGCTCATGCCGGTGACCAGCAGATTGGGCATGGTGACCATCAAGCTGACGGGCGCGAAGTCCTTGGCAGGCTCGTAGTTGAGCTTGCGCAGAGAGGGCCAGATCGTGAAGGAGCCAGGCGTCGCGAGGTACACGGTGTAGCCGTCGGACGGCTGCTTTGCCACGTATTCGGTGGCCAGCAGGCCACCCGCACCGGGCCGGTTTTCCACGATCACGGTGCCGCCCAGTTCCTTGGCCAGCGGCACGGATACAGCCCGGGCAAGCACATCCGCGCCACCACCGGGCGGGAAACCCACGACGATGCGGATGGGCTTGCCGGCTTCGGGCCAGCCTTGCGCATGCGCAGCGCCGCTTGGCAGAAGAACCCAGGCCGCGGCGACGCAGCAAAGACCCGCAGCCAGCAGCGGCCGGCGACCGGTTCGTGGAATGGACGTCGAGGAGAGGCTTGGAACAGTGTTCATGGCAATTTGGGACAGTGGAGCGGCCGCGGGTGCCGCTGGAGCTTCAAAAAAGCGGAGGCCTGGAAAGCGGAACCAGGTCAGGCGACGCGGGGCAATTGGCGGTCGGCCCATTCCCATGCGACAAATGCAAGGCGCTCGCCGGTGTGCACCACGGGGTCGCTGCGCAGACCGATCAGGATGCCGTCGCGCTCGAAGGCGGGCACCGGTGTGGCACTGCCGTCCATCCCCAACAGTTCACCCATCGATTGGCCCTTCTTCACCAGCTCACCGGCTTGGCAGCGCGGCACGAACAGGCCACCTTCCTGTGCCGTGACCCAGCCGCGGCGACTGACGGTGCGCAAACCGGCAGGGCTTGGCGCCTGCGTGCCGGGCAGGATGCCCATCTGCTGCGCAAGTGCGGCGAAGCCGCGCTCGGCCAGCGCCACATTGGCCGGTTGAAGGCGACTGCCGCTGCCAAGTTCCAGCATGAAGGCCAGCGTGCCTGCAGCCAGGCACTGGTAGTCGAGCGCGCCGGAGATGTTGCCGGGCAGCTCGCCCTTGCCCCCCACGTCCTGGCGGCATGCCAGATGAGGGTGAAAACAGGCCATCGCAGCAAGCAACTGCTCCTCGGTGATGCCGCTTTCGGGGTGATGCTTGTAGACGGTGTAGGGCTGTGCGTCGAACAACGGGTTCATCGTGTGCAGATTGATCAGCACATCGGCCACGCCCTTCACCTCGGTCATGAGTGCATGCGCCACGCGCTCCGTGATCAGTCCGTTGCCGTTGCCTGGATAGCTCTGATCAAGGTCAAGTTCGTCATAAGGGTTGCGCTTGCGTCGCGCATCCAGCGCCTGCGGATTGCCGGTCGGCGTCACGACCAGGTTGCCCGCCATGCGCGCGGGGTCCAGCCCGCGGGCAAAGCGCAGCGCAGCGACCATGCCGTTGATCTCGTCGCCATGCACCTGCCCGTGCAGCCAGAGCGTGCGCCCGGGGTGCGCCCCACGCAGCGCAACATAAGGCAGGGACACCTCGGCACCAGAGGCCATCGATCCGACACGCAACCGACCCGAGGTGCGCGCGGCACCGTCCCCGGACTTCAACCAATCACCCACGATGCCCATGAAGCAATCCCCTCGCAAGAAACAGCGGCCAGGCCGGAAGTTGCGCGGCCCGCAATCAAGGGCTGGGCCGCGTCGATGTCATCGTAGGGTCCGCAGGAGCCTGGTTCCAATTAGCTTGCAACAGCAATCCATTAAGGACGCTGATGCATTCGTCGAAGGCGTGCGCTCAGACGCGGGGCGGACGCTCGCGGTGGGCGTCGGTGCGCAGCAGACGCATCTGGCTTTTCAGGCTCTCGAACACCTCCCGCGTCACGGGGTTCACGACGTGGCTGCGCACGTACAGGTGGTAGGTGAGGTCGGGCAGGCGCGGCATGCCGTCGTTCAGGCCCAGCACGCGCAGGCCCGCGTCGAGCTGTTCCACCCCACGCGCCGTCACCCCCAGGCCAGCGCGCAGCGCGGCCTTGATGCCGATCAGGCTGCTCGAGGTGTAGCGCGGAGTCCAGGCGATGCCCACGGCGTCGAGCGCCTCGCGCCCCATGCGCCGGAAGATGCTCGGCCCGTCGGCTTCGATCAGCGGGATCGGCGCGGCCTGATCGTGCAGATAGCTCGCGCTGCACAGCCACACGGTCGGCGAGGTGCGCAGCACGACGCCTTCGAGTTCGGGATCGACGCGGTTGGAGATCGCCATGTCGATCTCGCCGCGCTTGAGCGATTCCATCAGGAAGGGACTGCGCCCGACGTGGATGTCGAGCTGCAGCAGCGGCGAACTGCGCGCCACCTCGGTCAGCAGGGGCGGCAGCATGGTGTCGGCGACGTCGTGCGGAGCGCCGATGCGCAGCACGCCCTCGAGCCGACCCTGCTGGAAATTGCGGATCGCCTCGTCGTTGATGGCCAGCAGGTGGCGCGCATAGGTCAGCAGCCGCTGACCGTGGTCTGTCAGCTTCTTTTGCCGGCCCTGCTTCTCGAAGAGCGGGTGACCGATCTGTTCTTCCAGGCGCTGCATCTGCTGCGTCACCGCGGACTGTGTGCGTTCGAGGTGGACCGCCGCGGCGGCAAAGCTTTCGTGCGAGACGATCGCGTCGAGCGATCGCAGCAGTTCGAGGTCCAGGGTCTTCATCCATTAATCTTATTGATGGATTCGCTGCCCGCGCTGGATTGTTCGCAATTCCCGACCTGCCTAAAGTGTCAGCTCGCAAGTCAACGCAGGAGATCCCTTGAGCAACCCATCCCCCCAACGAGACGAGGCCGTGGTCGCGTCGATCGACCGCATGAAGCAGGCCACGCGCGCGGGCGAGCCGACACGCGAGAAGCTTGCGGACGTGCTGGACACGCTCGTGGCGCTGGCCGCGCGGCGAGAGCTCTGGTCCGAGGCTGATTTCCCCGCGCCCGAGGCGGGCGAGCACCAGGCGCGCTACCTGATCGCCGAGGATCCCGACCAGAGCTACGCGCTCTACCTGAACGTGATGCGCCCGGGCAAGCGCATCGTGCCGCACAACCACACCACCTGGGCCTGCATCGCCGCCGTGGAGGGCACCGAGCACAACCGCGTCTACGAGCGCCTCGACGACGGCAGCGTGCCAGGCGTCGCGAAGCTCGCCGAGACGGGCTGCGTGGTGGTCGCCCCTGGCACCGGGATCGCGCTCATGCCCGAGGACATCCACTCGGTCGAGATCCAGGGCGACCAGGTGATCCGCCACCTGCACATGTACGGCCGCGCGCTCGAGACCCTCGACCAGCGAACCGGCTACGACCTCGAGAAGGGCACCTGCCAGACCATGGGCATTGGCGTGCAGACCCGCCGCTGACGCCTCCCTGCTGATCGCGGCAAGTCGTGTGCACGGCCAGTCCGGGTCGTGCACTGCATGGCCGCGGCCGAGACCCTTCCATCTTCACGTCCCTTCGTTCCCATGCATCCACAGATTGACGCCCGAACCCTCAAGACCTGGTCACACGACGGCGCCGAACTGGCGCTGCTCGATGTCCGCGAGCACGGCCAGTACGGCGAATCCCACCTGTTCCATGGCACGCCGCTACCCTACAGCGTGCTCGAGACCGAGGTGGCGCGACTGGTGCCGCGGCGCTCGACGCGCATCGTGGTGTACGACGACGCGGGCGAAGCCAGCGGCGTCGCGCAGCGCGCTGCCGCGCGCCTGGCCTCCCTGGGCTATGCCGACGTGTCGGTCCTTCGCGGTGGCACGCAGGGCTGGACGGCCGCCGGCTACCCGCTGTTCGCGGGCGTCAACCTGCCTTCGAAGACCTTCGGAGAGCTGGCCGAACAGGTCTACCACACGCCGCGCGTGAGCGCCGACCGGCTGGCCGCCATGCTCGAGCGCGGCGAGCCGGTGGTCGTCCTCGACGGACGTCCGGTGAACGAGTTCCGCAAGATGAACATCCCGACCGCGATCTGCTGTCCCAACGGCGAGTTGCCCTACCGGATCCGGCACCTCGTGCCCGACGACGCGACACCCATCGTGGTCAACTGCGCGGGCCGCACACGCAGCATCATCGGCGCGCAGACCCTGATCAACCTTGGCCTTCCCAATCCAGTCTATGCACTGGAGAACGGCACCCAGGGCTGGTACCTGGCGGACCACGCCCTCGAGCACGGCGGCCTGCGCCGCTACGACGACGCGAGCGGCAGCGCCGTGCTGAAAGAACAGGCGGTGGCCCTGGCACGGCGCTTCGAGGTGCCGTTCGTCGACGCCGGCACGGTGGCGCGCTGGGCCGACGATCCGCAGCGCACGCTGTTCCTCTGCGATGTCCGGACGCCGGAAGAATTTGCGCGCGGCAGCTTGCGGGGAGCGCAACACACGCCCGGCGGGCAGCTGATGCAGGCCACCGACCAGTTCGTCGGCGTGCGTGGCGCGAGGCTCGTGCTGCTGGACGACGACGGCGTGCGTGCGCCCACGGTGGCAAGCTGGCTGCGGCAGATGGGCCACGACGCCTCGGTGCTTGTCGACGGCCTCGACAGCGGCCTGGCGATTGGCCCGACCGTCATCCCCGGGCCACCGCCGCTCGCGACGATCGGCGTCCAAGCACTGGCGCAGCTTCTTCGCGACGGCGAAGCCGCGGTGCTCGACCTGCGGTCGAGCATGCAGTTCCGCGCCGCGCATATCGCGGGCGCGCGCTGGTCGATCCGTCCACGGCTGAACGATGCGCTGGCGGGCGAGACCCGGCGTTTGGTGCTGGTCGCCGACCGGCCGCAGGCAGCTGGATGGGCGGCCGCCTCGGACTGGCCCGCGACCCTGCCCGCGCCCGTGCTGCTCGAGGGCGGCATGAATGCCTGGCAGGACGCCGGCCTGCCGATCGAGCAGAGCCCTGCGCTTCCGACCGATACCGAGTGCATCGACTTCCTGTTCTTCGTGCACGACCGGCACGACGGCAACAAGGAAGCCGCGCGCCGCTACCTGGCTTGGGAAACCGGCCTGGTCGCGCAACTCGATGCGCAGGAGCTCGCGGCATTCCGCTTGCCTGCAACCGTCCTGTCCTGATTCACCGGAGCTCATGATGACCCTTGCCGCATTGCCCCGCCCCCTCTCGTTGTCGCTGCACCCGTCCCGGTCGACGCCCCTGCGCCGACTCGCAGCCTTCGCCGTCTTCTCGGGTGCCCTCGCGATGACCGGCGCACCGCCCGCCGTCGCCGAAGTGCTCGCCGCACGCGACGGCTTTCCGGCCCAGCCGATCCGGTTCATTTCGCCGTTCCCGGCCGGCGGCGGCAACGATGCCACGACCCGCTTCGTCACCACGCGCCTGCCCGAGGTGACCGGCCAGCCGGCGCTGGTCGAGAACCGAGGTGGCGCGGGAGGCAACATCGGGGCCAAGGCGGTCGCCGACGCACGTCCCGACGGCTACACGCTGCTCACCGCGCAGGTCTCGCTGATGGCGGTGAACCCGACGCTCTATGCGTCGGCAGGCTTCGATCCGCTGAAGAACTTCGTGCCGGTCACGCAGATCAACGCGGCGCCGCTCGCGATCGTGGTGCCGGCCGATTCGCCGCTCAAGGACTTCGACGAACTGGTCCGGCGCAGCAAGGCCGAGCCAGGCCGCCTGACCTACGCTTCGCCGGGCAACGGCACCCTGTCCCATCTGGTCGGCGTGGTGCTGCAGAAAGAAGCTGGTGCGCAGATGACGCACGTGCCCTACAAGGGCGCGGCGCCCGCCATCACGGACCTGATGGGACATCAGGTGGACGTGCTGGTGACCTCGACCGCCTCGGTGGCCGGCATGGTCCAGAACGGCAAGCTGCGCGTGCTGGCGGTGACCAGCCCGCGCCGCATCGGCGTGTTCGCCAAGGTGCCGACACTCGAGGAGCTCGGCTACAAGAACACGCGCTTCGAGGACTGGTACGGTGTCTTCGCGCCCGCCGGCACGCCGCGCGAACGCGTGGCCTACCTCCATGAGGCGATCGTGCGGACGCTGCGCATGCCGGAGGTCACGCGGCTGATCACCGATGGTGGCAGCGAAGTGGTCGGCAACTCGCCTGAGGAGTTCGGGGCGCTGCTGCGCCGGGACATCGATCGGTGGTCCAGCGTGGTGAAGCTCTCGGGCGCACGGGTGGACTGAAGGACGCGACGCAGGATCGACCCCATGCCTATCCCTCACCTCGCCCGCCCGGACCTGCAATTGCAGACCCGCCTCCTGCACGCCGGACACGCCCCGGTCTTCGACGGCGGCCACGCCGTCAACCCGCCCCTGGTCCGCGCCAGCACCGTGCTGTTCGACAACGTCGCGCAGCAGCGCGAGATGCGCGCGCGCCGCGCAGACGAGCGCCTCTTCACCTACGGCGCGCGCGGCACGCCCACCACCTTCGCGCTCGAGGACATCGTGAGTGAACTCGAAGGCGCTTATCGTACGAAGCTGTTTCCCACGGGCCTGGCCGCGATCGGCATGACGCTGCTGGCCTACCTGAAGCCCGGCGACCATGTTCTGATGTCCGACAGCGTCTACGGGCCTGCGCGCGCGCTGACGGAGAGTTTCCTCAAGCCGTACAACATCGACTGCACCTTCTTCGCCGCCGACGGCAGCGATGTCGAAGGCAAGTTCCGTCCGGAAACGCGCTTGGTCTATGCCGAGTGCCCGGGCTCGCTGGTCTACGAGATGTGCGACCTGCCGCGCATCGTCGAACTCGCACACGCGCGTGGCGCGCTGGTGGCGGCGGACAACACCTGGGGCTCGGGTGTGCAGTACCGGCCGCTCGCATTGGGGGCAAACATCTCGGTGATGGCCGCCACCAAGTACCTTTCGGGCCATTCGGACGTCATGATGGGCACCGTGGCCACCACGCGTGAGGCCTGGGAGCCCCTCGCTACCCGTAGCGATGGTTTCGGCATGACGGTCAGTCCGGACGATGCATGGCTCGTCATGCGCGGTACGCGCACGCTCGCCGCACGCCTGCAGATGCACGAGCGCCACGCAATGGTCGTTGCCCAATGGCTTCAGGGTCGACCCGAGGTGAAGACTGTTTTCTGTCCGGCATTGCGCGAGCACCCAGGGCACGAAATCTGGCAACGGGATTGCACCGGCACGAACGGACTGCTGTCCTTTGAACTCATGCCGGGTACCAACGCGCAATCGGTTGACGGCTTCATCGACAGCTTGCGGCTTTTCGGCCTGGGCGCCTCATGGGGCGGCTATGAGAGCCTGGTGACCGAAGCGCATATGCAGCGCGCACGGAGCGTTGCGGATTGGAGCCAACGAGGGCCGGTGATACGTCTGCACATCGGCTTGGAGGATCCCCAAGACTTGCTGGAGGACCTGTGCAATGGCTTCTCCGCGCTGCAGCCGTAGCGTTTGGAAGTCCCTCCGTTCGTTAACGGAGGGGACGACCATGATGTCTAGGCCTGCCCGAGGTAGGCGCGCTCCAGCGCCGGGTCGTCGCGCAAGGCCTCGGCCGTGTCCGCATGGACGATCTCGCCGGACTCCATCACGTAGCCGCGGTCGGCCACCGCCAACGCCAGCGCCGCCATCTGGTCCACCAGCAAGATGGTCATGCCCTGGTCGCGCAGGTCGGCCAGCACCTTGAACAACTCGTTGATCAAGGCCGGCGCGAGCCCCAGCGAGGGCTCGTCCAGCAGCAGCACCTTCGGCTTGGCGATCAGGCCGCGCGCGATCGCCAGCATCTGCTGCTCGCCGCCCGACAGCAGGCCGGCGCGGCCATGCATGCGCCGCGCGATCGACGGGAAGCGCTGCACCATCGCCTCCACCTCGCCGGGCTCGAGGTCGGTGCGGGTGTAGGCGCCCATGCGCACGTTGTCCAGCACCGAGAGCTCGGGGAACACCTGCCGTCCCTCGGGCACCAGCACCAGCCCCTCGCGGGCGATGCGGTGCGGCGCGAGCTTGCCGAGCTCTTTGCCGACGAACATCACGCTGCCCGCCGAAGGCTTGAGCAGCCCCGACAGCGATTTCATCAGCGTCGACTTGCCCGCGCCGTTGGCGCCCAGCACCGCGACCAGCTCCCCCTGGTCGAGCGCCAGCCCCACGTCATGCAGCACCTGCGTGCCGCCGTAGCCGGCGTTCACGCCCTTGACCACCAGCAGCTGATCCGGTGCCGGCCGCCAGCCCGGTGCGCGCGGACGGGTCGAGAACTGCGCGCCGCCCAGGTAGGCCTCGATCACGGCCTTGTCGGCGCGCACGGCTTCCGGTTTTCCGTGCGCCAGGCGCCGGCCGGCGTCGAGCACCACGATGTGGTCGGAGATGCCCATCACCAGCGTCATGTCGTGCTCGATGAGCACCACGGCCAGGCCGGCGTCCGCGATGGTGCGCAGCAGCTTGGCCAACGCCACCTTGTCGGAATGGTTGAGGCCGGCGGCCGGTTCGTCGAGCATGAGCACGCCGGGCCGCAGCGCCAGCGCGCGGGCGATTTCCAGCAGGCGCTTGTCGATGTGGGCCAGGTCGCCGGCCAGGCGCTGCAGGTCGCCGCGGTAGCCCACGTATTCCAGCAGCGCGCGCGCCCGGTGCACGGCCGCGCCGGCCGCGTCGGATTCCAGGTCATTCACCGGCGAATGCAGCGCGCCGCCTTCCATTGCCACCAGCAGGTTCTCCAGCACGGTCATCTGGTCGAACAGCTGCGGCGTCTGGAAGGTGCGCGCAATGCCGGCGCGCGCCACCTTGAACGCCGGCTGGCCAGCCAGCTCCGCCGCGCCCAGCCGCACCGCGCCGCCGCTGGGACGGTAGAAGCCGCAGATCAGGTTCAGCAGCGTGGTCTTGCCGGCACCGTTCGGGCCGATGATGCTGGTGACCTGCCCGGCCTTCATGCGCGTCGACACGTCCGCCACCGCGCGCAGCCCGCCGAAGGTGATGCCCAGCGCGTCGATCTCGAGCGCCTCCCGCGTCGGGCGGGCGCCCACCAGCAGCTGCGCGGACACCGGCGCCGGCGCCGGCTCCTCGGGCCGCGCGCGGCTCCAGCGCCGGGCCAGCGCGCCGGCCACGCCGCTGGGCGCGAAGCGCAGCACCGCCAGCAGCAGCACGCCGAACAGCAGCACGCGGTACTCGGCCAGGTCCGACAGCGCCTCGGGCAGCGCCACGACGATGGCGGCCCCGATCACCGGCCCGTAGGTGCGGCCGGAGCCGCCAATGACCACGGCCAGCACGAACAGGATCGACTGGAAGAACGAGAAGGCGCTGGGCGTCACGAAGGTGGTGGCGGCCGCGTAGAAGGAGCCGGCCACGCCCGCCAGCACAGCCGAAAGCGTGAAGGCCAGCGTGCGCACCGCCAGCGGGTTGACGCCCATCGAGCCGGCGGCGATCTCCGAGTCGCGCACCGCGCGCATCGCCAGGCCCCAGCTGCTGCGCACCAGCAGCTTGTAGAACACCAGCGTGGCCAGCATTAGCACCACCGCCGCAATGGCCACCCCGCGCTCGCCGAGCGACCAGCCGGCCAGCGCCGGGTACGGGATGTTCATCAGCCCGTTCTGCCCGCCGGTCACGTGCTCCCATTCGACTGCGGTGAACTCCACCACGAAGCCGAAGGCGATGGTGACCATGGCCAGGTAGGGCCCCTTCACCCGCAGGGCCACCAGGCCGAGCAAGGCGCCCAGCACGCCGGTGATGAGCATGCTGACAGGCAGCGTCCACCAGAAGCTCCAGCCCAGCTTGGTGCTGAGCGCCGCCGTCGCGTACGCGCCGATGGCGTAGAAGCCGACGTGGCCGAAGGAGACCAGCCCCGTCAGCCCCATCAGCACGTTCAGGCCGACACCGACGATGACGGTGAGTGCGCCGATGATCAGCAGGAACAGGTAGTACTGGTCCGCCAGCGCGGCGAAGGCGAGCGTGGTCGCGGCCAGCGCCAAAAGAATGGAATCGCGCGGTGCATTCATACCTTTTTCACCCCCGCCTTGCCGAGCAGCCCGTGCGGCCGGACGGCCAGGGCAAAGATCACCAGGCCGAAGGCCAGGATGTTGGTGTAGGCCGACCCCAGCATGGAGGTGATGAGCGCCTCCACGATGCCGAAGATGAAGCCCGCGAGCACCACGCCGCGCGCGCTGCTCAGCCCGCCCAGGATGGCCACCGCGAAGGCCTTCACGCCGAACAGCGTGCCCATCTCTGCCGACACCGAAAAGAGCGGCGCGATGAGGATGCCCGCGATGCCCGCCAGCACCGTCGATGCGGCGTAGCAGTACATCACCGTGCGCGGAACGTCCACGCCCATCAGACTCGCGGCCTGCGGGTTCTGCACGACGGAGAGCATGGCCTTGCCGTACTTCGTGCGGGTAGAGAACGCATGCAGGCCCGAGGCGACCCCGATGGCCACGACCAGGATGGCGATCTGCAGTGGCGAGACCGCCAGGCCGCCGACCGAGAAGGCCTCACCCGAGACCGGCAGCACCAGCGAGCGCGGCTCCTTGCCGAAGGTGAACATCACCGAATGCTCGAGGATGATGCCCACCGCGATGGTCGCCATGAGCCACGCGTTGGAGCCGGCGCGCACGAAGGGCCGCACCGCCGTGCGCTCGATCAGCATGCCCCACAGCGCGCACAGCGCTAGCGCGGCGACAATCGCCAGCCCGATCGGCCAGCCCCAACTGGCCGAGAACACGTAGCAGAGCACCGCGCCCAGCATGAGCGAGGTGCCGTGCGCGAAGTTGACCGTGTTCGACACGGCAAAGGTGATGTGAAAGCCCAGTGCCAGGAGGCCATACATGCCTCCCATGCACAGGCCCGAGACGAGTGCCAGTGATATCAATTTTTGTCTCCATCATTTCTAGTTGCCCAACCTGCACTTCAGAGCGCTGCCACCGCGCCGTCGGAACGCGGATCGGCCGCGCCCGAGATCATTCCGTTCGGGTGGCGCACCAGCGCGCCCGCATGGCCGACGAAATCCGAAAAGCCACTGATGAGTTCCACGTCGTGGCCTGCGTCGCGCAGCGCCGCCACCACGGCCGGATCGAGCCGGTCCTCGACCTTCAGGCTCACGCTCATCTGGCCCCAGGTGCGGCCCAGCAACCAGCGCGGCGCGGTGACGGCCTGCTGCAGATCCTGGCTGAACATCGCGTAGCGGCTGAAGACAGCGGCCTGGCTCTGCGGCTGGCCGTCGCCACCCATGTTGCCGTAGACCATCTCGCGCCCGTCGGAGAGCCGCGCCAGCGCCGGGTTCAGCGTGTGGAAGGGCCTGCGCCCCGGCGCGAGCGCGAGGTGCGAAGCGGGGTCCAGCGAGAAGCTCGAGCCCCGGTTCTGCCAGTTGACGCCCGTGTCCTGCAGCACCACGCCCGAGCCGAACTCCCAGTAAACGCTCTGGATGTAGCTCACCGCGCAGCCCTCGCTGTCCATTGCGCCCATCCAGACCGTGTCGCCCTTGATGGCCGGTTCGGGCCAGGGGAGTGCGCGCGCCGGGTCGATGGCCTCGGCGCGCTCGTCCAGCGCCGCGCCGCGCAGGAAGTCGGCCGGGTCGACCGTCATCGCTTCGGGGTCGCAGACATGGCGGTTGCGCACCAGAAAGGCCTGCTTGGTCGCCTCGACCAGGCCGTGCACATGCGCAAAGCCGTCGGCTGCCGCGCCGTGCCGGATGCGATCGAAGATCGCCAGAATCATCAAGGACGCGAGCCCTTGCGTGGGCGGCGGCATGTTGTATGCCGTGCCGACCGAAAGCTCCACCGCCAGCGGCGCGACGAGCGAGGCATGGTGGCGCCGCAGGTCTTCCACGCGCAGCGGGCTGCCCAGGCGCTCGAGCTCCGCGGCCAGGGCATGCGCGAGTTCTCCGCGATAGAAGTCGGGCAGGCCGCGGCGTGCCAATTGCTCCAGCGTGGCCGCGAGCGCCGGAAAGCGCTGCACGCTGTGCGCCGCCGGCAGGTCGCCGTCACGCAGGAAGGTCTGCGCGAAGCCGGGCTGCGGTGCCAGCTCCTCACGGAACTTCTGCGTGTAGTCGACCTGGCTCTGCGTGACCGGCGCACCGTTGCGCGCATACCAGATGGCGTCCTGCAGCACGCGCGACAGCGGCAGCGAGCCGCCGGCATGCTCCAGCGCGGCCTGCCAGCCAGACACCGCGCCAGCCACCGTGTTGGCCGCCAGCGGCCCGCGCGCGGGAATCGCATCGTGCCCGGCGTCGCGGTACCACTCGCGCGTGGCCAGGCCCGCGGCGCGCCCGCAGGCCTCGATGCCCTGCGGCGGTTTGCCCGGCCGGCTGACGAGCCAGAAGCCGTCGCCGCCGATGCTGTTCATGTGCGGATAGACAACGGCGATGACCGCGGCCGCCGCCACCATCGCCTCGACCGCATTGCCGCCGTCGCGCAGCACGCCGGCGCCGGCCTGCGCGGCCAGGTGGTGGGGCGCGGTCACCATGCCGCGCGGGGAACTGAGCGCCCTCAGCATGCCGACCGCTCCTGGGTCTGCGCCAGGGCCATCACCGCCTGCGTGAAGCAGTCCATCGGCGAGCGCACGATGCCCGCGCCGATCTGCCCCACGCCGGCCTGTTTGTGCGCGATGCCGGTGGTGACCACCGGCCGGATGCCGTTGTCCACCACCTTGCGCACGTCGATGCCGCACGGCGCGCCGGCGAAGTCCAGGTTGGGCAGCGACAGCGCCGCGTTGCGCGCGGCCGTGATCTCGTACATCTCGCGCGAGTAGCCCACTGCCTGCGCCACCGTGCCGCCCACCAACTGCACCAGCGCTGGTGAGGCCGCGAGCGAGGAGCCGCCGTAGCCGGCCGTCTCGCAGATCGCGCTGTCGCCCAGGTCGGGGTTGCCGTCGGCGGCAACGAAGCCGGGGAAGTACAGGCCCTGGGGCATCTCCGAGGGCGACTGGAACCACTGCTTGCCCAGGCCGCTGACGCGCACACCCGTGGTCACGCCGTTGCGCGCGATGGCGGTGACGATGCTGCAGTTCTCGATGCCGTGCACGGCGTCCATCGTGGCCTTGGACGAGCTCATCGACAGGTTCAGGAAGAACTGCGAGTTGCCCGCGATGAACGCCAGCGTCTCGCGCACCGGCCCGCGGTCGCCGGGCGAGTCGGCCAGCGGCACCGAGATGGCGGCCAGGAATTGCAGCGTGGCCGCGGCATTGCGGCTGTGGACCTCGTCGCCCATGAGCAGCGCCTGGGCCTGGATCGCCCGCAGGTCCAGCCCGCCGATGCGCCGCACCGCCGTCTGCAGCGTGGGCGCCAGCACGTTCTCGATCCAGCGCAGGCGGTCGATCACGTCCTGCCCGTTGGCGCCGAAGCGCAACACGCGTCCGATGCCTTCGCTCATGTTCGAGTAGGCCATGTTGCCGAAGGTCTCGTTGCGCACCACGAACAGCGGCATCGACGACGAGATCACGCCGGCCATCGGCCCGACGGCACCGTAGTCGTGGCACTGGGCGAACTTGAAGTCTCCGCGCGCGAGCATCGCCTCGGCCTGGCTCTCGGAGTCGGCCCAGCCTTCGTACAGCACCGCGCCGACCATGGCGCCGCGCATCGGGCCGCACATCTTGTCCCAGGCGATCGGCGCGCCCGCATGCAGCAGCGTGCGCCCCATGTCCGGCCACACGTCGCGCGCGTGCAGCGCCACGTCCACCAGCATCGGCTGCGCGGCGGTGATCCGCGCGACCGCTTCCTTGTTGGCGCGGTCGATACGCGAGCCGATGCAGTCGGGGTCGTCGGCATCACCGGCCAGGCCGGCCAGCGCCCAGGCCAGCGCGGCATCGCCATTGCCCGGCGGCTGCCAGTCCAGTTGCAGGGCCTGGCCGCCGCTGTCGGCCACGCTGCGCGTGAACGATTCGAGGCCCACGTTGATCACGCTGAGATGGGGTTGCGCCAGAAGCTCGACACTCATGTTTTCTCCTTCTTGTAGGCCCGTTGTCACGGGACGATCCGGGTTCCGGCGGTGCCCTGCAGCGCGTCGTGCAGGCACTCGATGGAGGTGATGATCACTTCGGTGCCGCCGCCGTCCAGGTAGTGCAGCGCGGCCTCGATCTTGGGGCCCATGCTGCCGGGCGGGAACTGCCCTTCGGCGTGGTGGCGGCGGGCCTCGGCGGCGGTCATAAGCGCCATCGCGCGCTGGGTCGGCTTACCGAAGTCGAGTGCCACGCGATCGACGCCGGTCAGCATCACCAGCGACTGGGCGCCCAGCGCGACGGCCAGCATCGCGCTGGTCAGGTCCTTGTCGATCACGGCCGAGACGCCGTGGTAGCAGCCGTGCGCGTCGCGCGTGACCGGAATGCCTCCGCCGCCGACGGTGATGGGAATCACGTCCGCCGCCAGCAAGGCTTCCATCGCCCCCAGCTCGACGATGCGCTTGGGCTGCGGCGAGGGCACCACGCGCCGGTAGCCGCGGCCCGAATCCTCGACAAAGCGCCAGTCCTGCTCGCGCGTGAGCTTCTCGGCTTCCTCCTGGCTGAAGAAACGGCCGACCGGCTTGGTCGGGTTGGCAAAGCCGGGGTCGTTGGCGTCCACCTCGACCTGCGTGATGATGGCGCCGACCTCCATGTCCACGCCGTGTTCGTGCAGCACATTGGCCAGGGTCTGCTGCAGCATGTAGCCGATGCCGCCCTGCGAGTGCGCAACGCACACGTCCATCGGCATCGGAGGCAGCTCGTTGGCGGTGCGCGCCATGCGGAACAGGATGTTGCCCACCACCGGCCCGTTGCCGTGCGTGACGACGATCTTGAAGCCGTCCTGCACGATGCGCGCGAGATGCTCGCAGGCCTGCGCCATCAACGAGATCTGTTCCGAGGCCAGGCCCTTGATGTTGGGCGGGTAAGCGGCGTTGCCGCCAAAGGCAATGACGACGCGGCGCTGGGCGGCCCGCAAATCGCGCTGCGCGGCGATGGCGTCTATCCGGCTGTTCATCACTTCACCGCTTCCAGCGAAGGTTGCTCCACGCGCGCCGCGGCGCGCTGCCCGATCTCGCCGGCCATGCGCGCGGCGGCGGTGCTGCTGGGCAGCATCAGCGCCCCGGCCTCGCGCAGGCACGCCTGCTGGGCCGACAGCCGCTGCGGGTCGCGTTCGGTGCCGCACACGAAGGTCACCACCGACAGATGCCGTCCCGCCTGCGCGCACGCTGCCTTGGCGCTGGCAATGGCCGGCGCCAGCGCGCCGGCGGGGTCCTCGTGGCCGGCGTAGCCCAGCACCACGTCCAGCACGATCACCGCGGTGGCCGGATCGGCCGCCTCGCGCGCGATGTGTTCCAGCCGGGCGTTCGGGTCGATCATGGGATGCGGGCGGCCGACGGTGTATTGGTCGTCGCCCAGGTCGATGGCCTCGTGCCCGTCCTGCACGCGCAGGCCGAGCCGGCTCCAGAGGATCTGCGCCTCCGAGGCGAAGGTGCCGCCCGAATAGAGGCCCCGCACCGCATGCTGGCCGCGCGCCAAGCGCTGCGCCTCGGCCTGAGCCGCGCGCACCGATTCCTCGCTTTGCCGCGACGCCGCGAAGGGCTTGCCCTCGAGCAGCGCAACGGCGCCCGCGGCTGCATCGAAGAGCGTGCTCACCACGACGATGTTCGGCGGCAGCTGGCGCGCCGGCGGTTCGGCGCCGAGGAAGAGGACCACGGCCGGCTTGTCCACCGCCTCCAGCTGCTCGAAGATGCGCGCGGCCACCTCGGGCGCCGGCGGCTTGGAGACGATGCCGATCACGCGCGTGGCCGGGTCGGCGGCCAGGAGGTCGATCGCCTGGCGCATGGTGGTGCCGCCGATCTCGGCATACACGTCGCGCCCACCGGTGCCGATCGCGTGGCGGATGCCCTGGCCCAGCTTGTCGATCTGGCTGCTCACTTCCTGCAGGCCCGTGCCGGATGCGCCCACCAGTCCGATGGCGCCGTCCTGCACCACGTTCGCGAAGCCCAGCGGCGTGCCGCGGATGATGGCGGTGCCGCAATCGGGCCCCATCACCAGCAGGCCCTTGCGCGCCGCCAATTCCTTGAGCGCGCGCTCCTGCTCCAGCGGCACGTTGTCGCTGAACAGGAAGACGTGCATGCCGTTGCGCAGCGCCTTCATGGCCTCGCCCGCCGCGTAGGGGCCGGGCACCGAGATCTGCGCCAGCACCGCGTCGCAGCGGGTGCGTGCCATGGCGATGGAGCGCAGCGGCAGCTTGGCGGCCTCGGCGCCGCCAGACTCAGCTTGGTCCTTGCGCTGCGTGCCTTCGAGCTGCGATGCGACCTCGGCAAGCGCCGCATCGAGCTGCTCGCTGTCCGCCTCGACGCTGATCATCACATCGCCGGGGCGCGCGGCCTCCAGCGCCGGGTCGAGCAGGCCGGAGGCGGCAAGGATCGCCTTGTTGGCGGGTGTTCCCATCAGCAAGGTCACGCGCTGCACGCCCTCTTGCGCCAGCGCGAGCTGGCCGATGCGCATCAACGCGACTGAATCCTTGTACAGGTTCGGTTTGATAGAGACGGAGACTGGCACGTGATCCCTTTCGTCGGTTCGGTGCAACGGTGGTGTTGTGCGGGCACTGTATGAATTGGGTGCATGGGGTGTCCAGACGGCATCGGATATGTTTAAGATTCACGCCGTGGATAACAGCCTCCGCCTCAGCTCGCTGGATCTCAACCTGCTCGTGGTGTTCGACGCGATCCTGAAAGACCGCAACATCACGGCCGCGGGCAGGCGCATCGGCCTGTCGCAGCCGGCCATGAGCAACGCGCTCGCGCGCCTGCGCAAGACGTTCAACGACCCGCTGTTCGTGCGCACCGGCGGCGGCATGCAGCCCACGCCCTATGCGGAAATGCTCGGCCCACCGATCCAGCGCGCCTGCGAGCTGGTGGCCAATTCGCTGAACATCGACACCACCTTCGAGCCGCTGTCGGCAACCTGCACCTTCAACTTCTACGTCACCGACATCGGCGCAGCCGTGTTCCTGCCCAAGCTGCTCGGCACCATGGTGCAGCGCGCCCCAAATACCAAGGTCAATGTGCTGCGCATTCCGGAATACGGCGAGCAGGCCGCGATGGCCTCGGGCGACGTGGACCTGGCCATCGGGTTTTTCCCCGATCTACGGGCGGGTTTCTATCAACAGCGCCTGTACGTCGACAACTTCGTCTGCCTGCTGCGCGCCGACCATCCCCGCGCGCGCGGCCGCGTCAGCATCGAGCAGTTCACCGGCATGCGGCATGCCGTCATCACTACGCCGGGCACCGGCCACGCGGCGGTGGTGCAGCGCGCGTTTGCGCGGCACCGGCTGCCGGTGGCACTGACCATTCCGCACTTCACCGCCGTGCCGATCATCGTGAGCCAGTCCGACTACGTGGTCACGGTGCCGCGCCGCCTGGCGCTGGCCTTCGCGGAATTCCCGGGCATCAAGATGATCGAGTCGCCCATCAAGATTCCTTCGTTCGAGATCAAGCAGCACTGGCACGAGCGCTATCACCACGATCCGGCCAACCGTTGGATCCGCTCGCTGATCGCCGAACTGCTGGTGCAGTGAGCCGCGAAGGCGGCGGCGCACCGCCCGCCCGCGCGCGCCACTCTATTCACTACATGAATTCGGACTATGCGCCTGGGCAGGCTGCGAACGCCTTGGGCTGGGACTAAATTGCGCTGGCGTTCCACACATATATATATGGAGACAAGCATGCCCGGAAACCGTTCCAGCCGTGTGCGCATTGCGCGCCGGCACCTGATTGCTGCCGTGTGCGGCGCCCTGCTCACCGGCCCGCTGGCAGCAGCGGAGGCCGTGAAGATCGGCCTGGTGACGGCCTTGTCCGGCCAGTCGGCAAAAGCTGGCGAAGCCATCCACCGGGGGCTGTCGATTGCCATCGACGAGATCAACGCCAAGGGCGGCGTGCTGGGCGGCCGCCAACTGCAGCTGGTGCGGCGCGACGACGAAGCCAACCCCGCCAAGGGCCAGGTCGCCGCGCGCGAGCTGATCTTCAAGGAGAAGGTGGCGGTGCTCATCGGCGGTCTCGACACGCCCGTGTCGCTTGCCATCATCCAGATCACCAACGAGCAGAAGGTGCCCTTCATGGGCCCATGGGCCGCGGGCACGCCGATCACCCGCAACGGGGCCAACCCCAACTATGTGTTCCGGGTCTCCGCCGTCGACGAGATCGTGGACCGCGCGATGCTGCAATACGCGCAGAACCGCTACGCCGCCAAGAACCCCGGCGTGATCGTCGTCAACAACCCCTGGGGCGAATCGAACCTGAACGGCCTGCTCGCCGCGCTCAAGGCCAAGGGCCTGAAGCCCGCCGGCGTGGAGAAGTTCGAGGCCAACGACGTGGACGTGACGCCGCAGCTGTCGCGCCTGAAGTCGGCCGGCGCCGACGCGCTGCTGATGGTGGGCAATGTCGGCCCGTCGGCGCAGGTGGTGAAGTCGCTCGACCGCATGGCCTGGAAGCCGCCGATCGTCTCGCACTGGGGGCCGGCCGGCGGACGCTTCAGCGAGCTCGCGGGGCCGAATGCGAAGGACGTGGTCTTCGTGCAGACCTACAGCTTCTTCGGCAAGCAGACGCCGGTGGGCGACAAGGTGCTCGACGCGCTGAAGAAGAAGTACTCCGACATCAAGGGCCCGGGCGACGTGACGCCCGCGGTGGGCGTGGCCAATGCGTATGACGCAATGCACCTGGTGGCCATGGCCATCGACAAGGCCGGCAGCACCAGCGGCGACGCGATTCGGCAAGGCTTCTACAAGATCGACAAGTACGAAGGATTGATCAAGACCTACAACAAGCCGTTCACGCCGGAGAACCACGACGCCATCAACGAGAACGACTATGTGTGGACCCGCTTCGTGGGCAATGAGATCTTGCCGGTGGATGTGAACGCGAAGTAGGTGATGCGGGTTTCCTTGCCCCTACGCCCTATGGTCATGCAAAGCCAAAAGGTCTAGTCTTCGCGCCGCGGCGCCCGCGTGCGGGCGATCTGCAGCGCAGGGCCGGCGTGTCCGGCTCCGACAACGACAACAAAGGCCTGGGGGCCTCGAGGAGACGCAATGACATCCAAAGGTCTGGCGGCCGCTTGGGCCGCGTGTGCAGTGCTGCTGGCTTCCTGCGGCGGGGGCAGCGGTGGCGGAGGCGCCGGATCGGGCGTCAGCGCCGGCAGCGCGAAAAGCAGCGCCGAGAGCGACACCGCGCAGCAGGCGAGCACCGTGCGCCTGCGCGTGCTGTCGAGCGCGCCCGAGCACGTCTCGGGCGGCGATGCGCGCATCGAGGTGCGCGCCGCGCCGGGCCTGCGCGACAAGCTGGAACTATGGCTCAACGGCATGCGCCTCGATGTGGCGCTCGCCGAAACCGCGGCCGGCCTCGAAGGCGTGATCAGCGGCCTGAAGGTGGGTGCCAACACGCTGGAGGTGCGCCATCGCAGCGACAGCGGCCAGCCGCGCGACCAGCTCACCCTGACCAACTACCCGATCACGGGCCCGATGTTCACCGGGCCGCAGCAGACGCCCTTCGTCTGCACCACGATCCAGGGGGCAGTGGGCAAGCAGCCGCTGGTGGACAGCGCCTCGCCGCCGGGCTACCCGGTGCGCGATGCCCAGGCCACCCTGCTGGGCTACAGCCGCGACTGCTCGATCGCCACCTTCGTGAGCTACCAGTACCGCAGCACGGCGGGCGGGCTCAAGCCACTGCCGGCCGACGGCTCGCGGCCGTCCGACATGGCCCAGGCGACGCTGGCGGACGGGCGCACGGTGGACTTCGTCGTGCGCCGCGAAATCGGCAGCATCAACCGTTTCCTCTACAGCATCGCGATGCTCGCGCCCATGCCGGCGGCCGACAACGGCACGCAGACCGACACCTCGCTGTGGAACGGCAAGCTCTTGTATTGGTTCCAGGGCGGCGTGGCCATCGGCCACAGCCAGGGCACGGTGCATGGCGGCTCGATGAACCTCGACGTGCTCGGCCGTGGCTGGGCCATCGTGCACTCCAGTGGCAACAACACCGGCACGCACTACAACATGAACCTGGCCGGCGAGACCGCGATGATGACCAAGGAGCGCTTCGTCGAGCGCTATGGCGTGCCGGTCTACACCGTCGGCCTGGGCGGCTCGGGCGGCGCCATCCAGCAGTACATGATCGCGCAGAACAACCCGGGCGTGCTCGACGGCCTGCTGCCGGTGCAGAGCTACCCCGACATGGTCACGCAGACCCTCCACGTGGGCGACTGCGAGCTGCTGGAGCACTACATGGACGCGACCGACCGCACCAACGGCAAGTGGCGCGTGACCAAGAACCGCAGCTGGCTGGTGGGCATGAACGCCGAGGAGAACCCCGAAGGCGGCCCCAACCCGCGCGTGAACGATGCGCTCGCGCCGCTGAAGACCGCGCTGGGCTACAGCACCGCCAAGGGCTCGACCGAATGCGTGCCGGCCTGGCGCGGCCTCACGCCGCTGACGCTGAACCCCTGGTACGGCCAGGCGCCCAACCAGCAGCTGTACGAGCCGCAGAGCGACATCGCGGCCATCCGCTGGACCCACTACGACGACCTGCGCAACGTGTACGGCGTGGACGCCACCGGCGCGGCGCGCGTCACCTGGGACAACGTGGGCGTGCAGTACGGCCTGAAGTCCCTGCGCGCGGGCCACATCACCATGGACGAGTTCGTGCACCTGAACTGGCACGTGGGCGGCTGGAAACACCCCAGCGACATGGTGCAGGAGGGCTTCCCCTTCTTCGGCACCACGCCGGCCGAGGTCAACAAGGCGCTCACCGTGCCCGGCTACTTCGACCCCTGGAGCGTGCGCAACATGCGCCTGGCCACGTCGGCCGATGCGCCGGCGCCGCGCACCGCGGGCGACCCGATCGCGATGCGCGCCGCCTACACCTCGGGCCATGTGTTCACCGGCCGGCTGGACGTACCGGCCATCGACCACCGCCAGTACATGGAGCGCGAGCTGGACATGCACAACAGCCACCAGTCCTTCGCCGTGCGCCAGCGCGTGCTGCAGAGCATGGGCAGCAGCGACAACCTGGTCGTGTGGTTCACCGACACCACGCCCGGCGTGCCCAAGGCCAGCCAGTCGATGCAGGCACTCGACGTGATGGACCAGTGGCTTGCCAACATGCGCAACAACCCCGCAGGCGGCATCACGGGCAACAAGCCGGCCGACGCGGTGGATGCCTGCTTCAACCTGCAGGGCCAGCGCATGAGCGCCGGGTCCGGCGTGTGGGCCGGCATCCTGGACAGCCAGTCGGCGGGCGCCTGTACGCAGGCCTTCCCGCTCTACGGCACCTCGCGCACCGTGGCTGGTGCGCCCATCGAGGGCGGCATCTACCGCTGCGCGCTCAAGCCGGTGGAGCAGGCCCTGGCGGATGGCACCTATGGCAATTCGGCGCCCAGTGCACAGCAGGTCGAACAGCTCAAGCGCATTTTTCCGGCAGGGGTGTGCGACTACGCGCGGCCGGATCAGGCGCGGCCTGCTGCCGGGTAAGCAGCGCCGAATCGAGCGGGCCGGCTTCGTCGCTGCTAGTCGATGAAAAGCAGCGCTGGCGACTCCAGCGCCGCCCGCACCGCCTGCACAAAGCCGGCCGCGCACTGGCCGTCGATGACGCGGTGGTCGAAGGAGCATGACAGGTTCATCATGCTGCGGGGCAGCATCGCGCCGTCGCGCACGACCGGCCGCAGCACGATGCGGTTGACCCCCACGATCGCCACCTCGGGCAGGTTGATGATCGGTGTGGAAGCGATGCCGCCCAGAGCCCCCAGGCTGGTGATGGTGATGGTGGAGCCGCTCAGCTCGTCGCGCGTTGCATGGCCGGCGCGCGCGGCGGCGGCCAGTCGCGCGATCTCGGCCGCGCTGGACCACGGGTCGCGCGCCTCGGCATGGCGCAGCACCGGCACCATGAGGCCGGCCTCGGTCTGGGTGGCGATGCCCACGTGCATTGCGCCGTGGCGCGTGAGCACGCCGGCCTCGTCGTCGAAGCGACCATTGACCTGGGGATAGCGCTGCACCGCCAGCACCAGGGCGCGCACCAGCAGGGGCAGCAGCGTCAGGTGCGGGCGCTCGCCGTCCCACCGCTCGTTGAGCTGCGCGCGCAGGCGCTCCACTTCACCGACGTCGACTTCCTCGACGTAGGTGAAATGCGGGATGCGGCGCGCCGACTCCTGGGTGCGCTGCGCGATGCGTCGGCGCACGCCGGTGATGGGCACGGCCTCTTCGTCGTGGCGCTCCACGCCGCGCAGCGCGCTCGCGCAGGGCTGCTGCGGCGCACTCTGTACGCCGGGATGGCGGGCCTGCCAGGCGTCGAGGTCGGCCTGGACGATGCGGCCGGCGGTGCCGCTGGCGGGTATCTGCCGCAGGTCGACGCCGAGCTCCCATGCGCGGCGCCGCACGGCGGGCGAGGCGATGGGGCGCTCGCCCGGCTGCGCGGGCGCGGGCTTGACGGCTGAAGTGGCGGGCGGGCGCACTGGTGCTGGCGCCGGCGCCAGCGTGGGCCCGGCCTTCTGCGTGCCAGCCACCTCCACGTTGCCGCCCCCCTCCACCTCGAGGCGAATCAGCTCCGCACCCACCGCGATCAGCTGCCCCACCGTGCCCCCCAGCGAGAGCACCTTGCCGGCGACCGGCGAGGGAAGCTCGACGGTGGCCTTGTCGGTCATCACGTCGGCCAGTACCTGGTCTTCCGCCACCGGATCGCCCGGCTGGACCCGCCAGGCGACCAGCTCCACTTCGGCGATGCCTTCGCCGATGTCCGGCACTTTGATCGCAAGCTCGCCCATTCGCTCAGTCCTCCATCACGCGCCGGAAGGCGGCGCCGACGCGCGCCGGGCCGGGGAAGTAGGCCCACTCCTGCGCATGCGGATAGGGCGTGTCCCAGCCGGCCACGCGCTCGATCGGCGCCTCGAGGTGGTAGAAGCAGTGCTCCTGCACCAGCGCCGTCAGCTCGGCGCCGAAGCCGCTGGTGCGCGTGGCCTCGTGCACGATCACGCAGCGGCCGGTCTTCTTGACCGAGTCCACCAACGTGGGCAGGTCCAGCGGCCACAGGCTGCGCAGGTCGATGATCTCCACATCGATGCCGGTCTCGCGCGCCGCCGCCTCGCAGACGAAGACCATGGTGCCGTAGGTGATGGCCGTGAGCGCGCTGCCGGGCCGGAACACCGTGGCCGACTCCAGCGGCACCGTGTAGTAGCCCTCGGGCACCTCGCCCAGCGGATGCTGGGACCAGGGCACCAGCGGCTGGTCGTGGTGGCCGTCGAAGGGGCCGTTGTAGAGGCGCTTGGGCTCCAGGAAGATCACCGGGTCGTCGTTCTCGATCGAGGCGATCAGCAGGCCTTTGGCGTCGCGCGGATTCGAGGGCATCACCGTGCGCAGCCCGCAGACATGGGTGAACAGCACCTCCGGGCTCTGGCTGTGCGTCTGCCCGCCGTAGATGCCGCCGCCGCAGGGCATGCGGATGGTGATGGGCGCGAAGAAGTCGCCGGCCGAGCGAAAGCGCAGCCGCGCCGCCTCCGACACGATCTGGTCGTAGGCCGGGTAGAAGTAGTCGGCGAACTGCACCTCCACCACCGGCCTGAGGCCGTAGGCCCCCATGCCGATGGCCGAGCCGACGATGCCGCCCTCGGAGATCGGCGCATCGAACACGCGCGAGCGGCCGTACTTGGCCTGCAGGCCTTCGGTCACGCGGAACACGCCGCCGAAGTAGCCCACGTCCTGGCCGTAGATCACGACGTTGTCGTCGCGCGCGAGCATCAGGTCCATGGCCGAGCGCAGCGCCTGGATCATGGTCATGGCGGGCATTGCTTCAACCTTTCTGGAACTGCGAGAGCTGGCGGCGCTGTTCCTGCAGGTGCGGCGGCACGCGCTGGTAGACATCCTCGAACATGGCCGCGGCGCTGTGCAGGTGGCCGTCGGCCAGCGAGCCGTAGCGCTCGGCCTCCTTCAGCGCCGCGCTTACCTGGGCTTCGAGCTCGGCTTGCGTCTTCTCGTGCTCCTCCTCGGACCAGGCGCCGATGCCGCGCAGGTGCTGCGCCAGGCGCGCAATTGGATCGCCGAGCGGGAAGTGCTGCCAGTCGTCGGCCGGCCGGTAGCGCGAGGGATCGTCCGAGGTGGAATGCGCGCCCGCGCGGTAGGTGACCCATTCGATCAGGGACGGCCCCAGGTTGCTGCGCGCGCGCTCGGCCGCCCAGCGCGAAGCGGCCAGCACGGCGAGCCAATCGTTGCCGTCCACGCGCAGCGACGCGATGCCGCATCCGACACCGCGTGCGGCGAAGGTGGTGGCCTCGCCGCCGGCGATGGCCTGGAAGGTCGAGATCGCCCACTGGTTGTTGACCACATTGAGGATCACCGGCGCGCGGTACACGTGCGCGAAGGTCAGCGCGGTGTGGAAGTCGGACTCGGCGGTGGCGCCGTCGCCGATCCAGGCCGATGCGATCCGGGTGTCGCCCTTGATGGCCGAGGCCATGCCCCAGCCCACCGCCTGGATGAACTGCGTGGCCAGGTTGCCTGAGACCGAGAAGAAGCCGGCGCGCTTCATCGAATAGCACACCGGCAGCTGCCGTCCCTTGAGCGGGTCGCGCTCGTTGGACAACAGCTCGCAGATCATGTCCACCATCGAGACGTCGTTGCGGGCCAGCAGCAGGCCCTGCTGGCGGTAGGTGGGAAAGCACATGTCGCCCTGCGCAAGCGCCAGCGCATGGCCGGTGGCGACGGCTTCCTCGCCCAGGCACTGGATGTAGAAGGAGATCTTCTTCTGCCGCTGGGCGATCAGCATGCGGGCGTCGAAGACCCGCGTCTTCATCATCGCGACCAGGCCGCGGCGCAGCAGCGCGGCATCGGCCTCGGGCACCCAGGGGCCGACCGCCCGGCCCTCCTCGTCGAGCACGCGCACCAGGGTGTAGGCCAGGTCGCTGGTGTCGGCCGGAGCGGCCTCCACCGGTGGCCGCCGCACTTCGCCGGCGCGCGAGAGATGCAGGTAGGAGAAATCGGTCTCGCGGCCCGGCCGCCCGGTGGGCTCCGGCACATGCAGACGAAGAGGGGTGGCGCCCTGGCTCATCGCGTTGTCTCCCGAGCTCGTTGTTGTCGCTTGCAAGGCAAAGCCTAGCGAAATTCGCGCGTTCGCGCAGCCGGGCAACCGCGCGAGTTCCCATTGACACCCGGCGGCCGAGCGGCCCCGCACCGATGGCCACAGGGTTGGCTGCGTGCGACCGACACCGAAAAGGGCGTTTGAACTTACTATCCTCCAAAAGCAAGGTTGCTCCCTACTCTGACTGCGACAAGGAGAATGCGATGACCATAGTCACTGGCTTGTTCAAGGACAAGGACAGCGCGGAGCTCGCTTTCCAGTTCGTTGTCGATCTGGGCTACGACAAAAGCGATGTCAATGTGGTCATGTCCGACGAAGTTCGCCAACGATACTTTCTCGCCCACAACCCGACCACAGATGATCCAGATGCGACTGATCTGGAAGAGAAGGCCGCCGCAGGAGATATCAACAACCCAGCGAACAACACGTGGGGTGGTCCGGTGGGTGGGACGGTTGGCACGCTTGCACCCGTAGTTGCAGCTGTGGGCGTGCTACTGATTCCTGGCTTCGGGATAGCTGCCGGGCCGTTGGCCATATCACTGATAGCTTCCGCAGCGACTGGTGTAGCGATCGGCCTCATGGGAATACTCAAGAATTGGGGCATTCCGGACTCGCGCGTCGAGCAGTACGAAGTCGGACTCCGTGCAGGCGGCATTCTGCTTGGAGTGAAAGCGCACTCCGACGCAGATGCCTTGCAAATCCAGCAACGTTGGCAAGAAAGCGGTGGAGAACACATTCATTCGTAGGCCCCTGAGCCATCGCGCTGGCAGTCACCTCGAAGGGCCACCCGATTTCCTTGTCCCGGAACCGCTACACAACTACGAATCGAACTTGGCCGCAAACGCCAACACCGCCTTCTCAAACGCCTCAGCCGGCGGATGCGTGATCCCCGCCCCGATCATCCCGATCCCCGGCTCCTTGTGCGCAATCGCCGTGCTGATCACCGGCAGGATGCCCGTCTGCACCACCTTGCACACATCGATGCCGGTCGCAATGCCGCGGAAATCCAGCAGCGGAATGGTCACGTTGGGGTTGGTCGTCGTCGTGATCTCGCCCATGCTCAGCGAATACGCCACCGCGTCATCGGCGGTGCCCCCGATGAGCGCTACGATCGCCGGCGCCGCCGCCATTGCGAAGCCGCCCAGGCCATAGGTCTCGGTGATGGCGCTGTCGCCGATGTCCAAGCCTGAATCCTCCGGCTTGTAGCCCGCAAACATTGGCCCGATCACTGGTTGCGCCGGGCCGGTGAACCAGGTGTTGCCGGCCATGCCGCTGACGCGGATGCCGAACTCCACGCCGTTGCGGCACATGGTGGTGACCACCGTGCTGCCCTCGACGCCGTGCGCCGCATCGAGCGCGCATTTGCACAGCACCATCCAGGTCGGCCCCGAGAAGTAGTCGCTGCTGGCCACGAAGTCGAAGACCTCGCGCTTTTGCGCCGTGGGAAAGTCAGTCTCCAGGATGTAGGGCGCCAGCTTCTGGATGAGGAGGCAGGTGCCGGCGTTGTTGCGGTTGTGGCACTCGTCGCCCATGTGCAGCGCCTGCGACAGCATCAGGCGCAGGTCGATCTCGCCGGCCTTGTCCATCGCCGCGGCGAGGATGGGGCCGAGCACGTCGCGCATCCAGTTCAGCCGCTCAATCACGCTGGCGTCGTTCGCGCCCATGCGCAATATCTTCGCCATCTGCTCGCTCAGGTTCGTGTAGGCCACGTTGCCGTAGGTGCGGTTTCTCACCACGTGCACGTACATCGACGCGGAGGTCACGCCGGCCATGGAGCCGACGCAGTCGTGCTCGTTGCAGGGCGAGAAGGCGATGTCGCCCGACGCGGCCACGCGCGCCGCTTCGTCCAGATCCCTGGCCAGACCTTCGAACACCAGTGCGCCGGTGACCGCGCCCTTCATCGCGCCGTTCATGCGCTCCCAGCTGATCGGCGGGCCTGAATGCAGGATGGTCGTCTTCGTCATGCCCGGAACGACGTCGATGGCGCGTGCGAATCCCACCAGCATGGGCTGCGAGGTGACGATGCGCCGCACCGCCTCCTCGTTGGCCGCGGCGATGCGTGCCGCTGCTTCGGGGCTGGCCAGGCGGTCCAGCGCCGCGATGACCTCGGGCTTGCCGCCGCCCGGCGGGCGCCAGTCGACGTGGGCCACGGGCGCACCCTGCCGGAGGATGTCCCCCTTGAAGAACTCGATGCCGACGTTGATGGCGCTGACGCCTTCTTCAAACAACTGGTGGATGCGACTCATGGCTGTGCGCCCTTCTTCGTGACAAAGCCGCGTGCCAGCAGGCCCGCGTTGGTACAGCTGCTGGCCAGCGTGACGCCCGCATCCGTGAGCTTGCGGGTCTGCTCGCCCAGCGACGGCGTGTCGTGCTCGGTGCCGAGCACATACGCCAATATCTCCAGGTGCCGGCCTTCGCGCCGGGCGAGCGCCTGGCCCTCCAGGATCGCCGGCAAGGTGACGCCCACCGGGTCTTCGTGCGCGCCAAAGCCCAGGATGAAGTCCAGCACGATCACGCCCACCGAAGGGTCGCGCGCCTCTTGCAGCAACCGTTCGATGCGCAGCGACGGGTCGATCATCGGGTGCGGCCTGCCACGGGTGAACTCGTCGTCGCCAAAGTCGATAAAGCTGTGCGCGCGGCTGCGGCCCGCATCCTCCAGGCGGTGCGCCGGGTCTTTGGCGATGTTGCTGTAGACATTGGGCAAGGTCTCGCGGGCGATGAGCGACAACTCCTCGCACAGCGTGCCGCCACACATCAACCCTCGGATGTACTGCTGCTGCGGCCCGAGCTTGGCGCGCACCTCCTCGATCAGCGGCAGGTTGAGTGCGCGCTTGTTGATCTCGCTTTCCTTCTGGCCGCCCAGGATCACGGCCTTGAGCGCCGCTTCCTTGGTGGTGCGCGCAAAGTGCCCGCCGGCCTGCGTGACCGGGGCCTGCGAGCCGCCCAGGAAACACACGACCACCGGTTTGCCGCATTCCGCAACGGCGGCGAGCACTTTCTTTTCGACGCTCTTGGCCGGCGGCTTGGACACCAGCACGATCACCTCGGTGGCCGGGTCGTTGGCCAGCGCGCGCATGCCGTCGAGCATCATGATCCCGCCCACGGCCTCGCTCAGGTCGCGCCCGCCGGTGCCGATCAGCTGTGTGATGCCGCCGCCGAAGTCGTGGATGCGCACGCTCAGCTCCTGGCTGCCGGTGCCCGACGCGCCCACGATGCCGATGTTGCCGCGCCGCACCGCATTGGCGAAGCACAGGCCGACGCCGCCCAGGATCGCGGTGCCGCAGTCCGGCCCCATCAGCAGCAGGCCCTTGTCGTGCGCGGCCTGCTTGAGCGCGATTTCGTCCTCGATGCCCATGTTGTCGCTGAACAGCAGCACGTGCAGGTCCCTGTCGAGCGCCGCCCTGGCTTCGCGTGCCGCGTATTCGCCCGGCACGGAGATGATCGCCAGGTTGGCGCCGGCCACGTTCTCGGCCGCGCTGGCCAGCGTGGCATAGCGGATCTCGCTGCCGGCGCCACCGCGAGGCTTGTCGCGCTTGTCCAGCAACTTCGCGACTTCGCCCAGCGCGCTTTCGCAGCGCGCGTCGCTCGCGGCCTTGACCACGATCAGCAGGTCGCCGTTGCCCGCGGCATCGACCTCGGGCGTGAACAGGCCGACGTTGCGCAGCACGCCCTTGTTCATCTCCGTGCCCATGGCGACCACGGCTTGCTCGATGCCTTCGATCTGGTTCGCCCTGGTCGACAGGGACATCAGCGAGACGGAATCGAAGTACGTGTTCTTCCGAACGATCACCTTGACTGGCATGAGCGCCTTCCTTCGTGTGAGATGTTGAGTTCGAGGCCGCAGCGGACCCCGGCGACGATGTCGGTGCCCGAGGTGGACCCGATCGCGAGCACCCGCCGCAGCGCCGGCCCAAGTTCCCCCGGCGCGCCGTACATGAGGTGGCCGATGAGCGACGCGATGGTTTCTCGCACCCGGCCGCGGGCGGCCTGGGTCAGCGCCGCAAGGCTGATTGCATGGGTGGATCGTTCGGCGCCGGCCAGCACCTCGGCGCCGCCGCCCAGCCAGCCGCAGCACGGGCTTGCGGAGATGTTCAGCACCGCGAAAAGCCCGACCAGAAAATCGTCGCCGGATGGCGTGAGGCCCGGGCCCAGTCCGAACAGGCTGCTCGCATGCTTGCGCGCGGCCGCATGGTCGCCGTGCGCCAGCGCATCGGACAGCTGGGCTGAGCGCTGTGCCAGCGTGTCCGCCACGGCCAACTCGAATGCGCTTCCGCCGCGCGGCGGCGCGAGCATGCCGCCGGCCGCGCCCAAACGATCGAGCTGCGCCTGCAGCCAGCGCAGGTTGGCTCGCAGCCGGATCGTCTTGAGGGGATAGGCAGGCAAGGCGCATTCCCATGGGGATGCGTCCGACAGCTCGATCCAAAGCCGCTCGCCAACCTGTATGCCCGCCGCATCGCCCCGGACGGCGTCCCCTTCGGTGATGCCCGATCCGCCGAAACCCGACAGGCGGACGATGACCGTGTTCGGCGCGCTGTCGAGACCGCGGCAGGCCAGCGTGAACAGCTCGCCGCCCTGCTGCTCGATGTTCACCACGCGCTCGAACACGCTGTGCACGCGCCCGTGAAATCCCTCGCGTTGCAGCGCTTGGAGGAAGGCCGTTTCGATGCTCGCTGCGCGCACTTCGCCGGCGCTACGGCACGGCCGTGCGGCGGGTGCTGTCGATGTCGCGCTGGCCATGCCCGCTCCGCTCAAGCCCGATGCGCCACCGCGCCGGCGTTGGATGCGGCGCGGCCCGGCGCGCGCAGTTCCAGCGAGCGAGCGCGGTGCGCAAGGAAGAGCGCATTCGTGGCATCGACGGCCAGCGCTTCCTCGATGGCCGCCAGCGCCTCCTCGTGCCGTGCCAGCGAGCGCAGGCTGTTGGCCGCGTGGAACCAGTAGTCGGCGCGCCGCGGTTGCTGCGCGAGCAGCACCTCCATCTCGGTCAGCGCCTGGTCGTGCCGGTTCAGTTCGCGCAGGTAGTTCGACTTCTGGTAGCGCGCGAACGCCGCGCCGGGCTGCAACGCAATCGCCGCGTCCCACTCGTGCAAGGCCTCCTCGGCAAGCTGCAGCCGGCGCAGGCACTGGGCGATGTAGGCATGGAACTCGATGGCCTTGGGCTCGGCGTCGAGCGCCTGCCGGTACTGGGCGATGCTGTCCTCGAAGCGGCCCAGCTCGCCCAGCAGGTAGCCGCGGTAGTAGTGCAGGTCGAGCGGATCGCACTCGAATCCGCTGTCTTCGCCGAGCATGTCGAGCGCGGCGCCGTACGACTGGCGGCGGATCAGTTCGCGCACGCGGTCCAGCGGCGGCGGCCCCGGCGGATGCGCGCCGGCAACGCAGATGTGCAGCACCAGCGGCTGGTCCTGGGCTTCGGCATGCCAGATCGCCGAGTGCCCGGCCCGGTCGCGCAGGTGGCTGTCCGCGCCGGCCGCCACCAGCGTGGCCACGACGTCGGCGAAGAGCCGCCCGCCATCGCCCAGGATCACCGCCTCCAGCAGCGCCGTCCAGCCCAGGCCATTGAGGTGGTCCGGCGCAAGGCCCGCGTCCAGGCACAGCTGCACCGTGCGCAGGTAGCCCTTCTCCGCGGCCGGCAGCAGCGGGGTGGCGCCGAAACGGTTGAGGCTGTCCAGGTCGGCTCCGCCCTCGATGCTGGTGCGGAATATTGCGTCGAAGCCGTTCGCGCCGGCGTACAGATAGGGCGACAGCTGCGTCTCGTCTCGCGCGTTGACATCGCAGCCGGCCCGGATCAGGCGCTGCGCGAGCACCACGTTGTTGGCCTGCGTGGCGGCCATGAGCGCCGTGCGCCCCCGCGCATCGCGCCAGTCCAGCGGCGCGCTGCCCTTGAGCAGGCGCTCCACCGTGCGCACATCGCCGCGCTCCACGGCCGCCAGCAGTTCATCGCCTTGTTCTTTTTCTTGCATCGCCATGCCTCTCATTCCTTGAGCGTGCGCAGCGCGTTCGTCACGTGCTCGGAGCGCGTGACGAAGCCGAAGCACTTCTTCACGTTGAAGATCGTCGCCTCGGTGCAGCAGGCCGGTGAGGTGGTGGCGCAGCAGTCCTCCAGCATCACGCAGCCATAGCCCAGGAAGTTGGCGTCCTGCAGCGAGCACATCACGCACTGGTCGGTGTTGACGCCCGCGAACAGCAGGCTGCGCACGCCCATGTTGCGCAGGATGCTGTCCAGCGGCGTGTCCCAGAAGCCGCTGATGCGGTACTTGTCGACGCAGATGTCGCCGGGCTGCTTCTCCAGCTCGTCGACCACCGCGGCGGCCCAGCTGTCTTTCTCCAGCACATGCGCGCCGTGGCCCGGCAGCGGCTCGCCCAGGCCGATGCCCACGCCATGGGGCTTGTACAGGTGCAGCTGGTTGGGCGGCATGTTCATCAGGTCCGGCCGGTTGCCCCAGTTCACCCAGATCACGGGCACGCCGGCCGCACGCAGTTCGGGCATCAGCCGCTGCAGCGGACCGATGGGGGCGCGGTCGGGCGTGTAGTCCACGCCCAGGTGGTCGACCCAGCCCCGCTCGGCGCAGAAGTCGTTCTGCATGTCGATCACCACCAGCGCGCTGCGGCGCAGGTCGATGGTGAGGGTTTGCGGTTCGGCATGAAAGGTCAGCGGCAGTGGCGCCGGGGCCGGCGCCGCCATGTCCACATGCGATGCGTTGACGCGCCATTTGTAGACGGGCCCCGAGCCCAGCTCGAACGACTGCTCGCTGGCGGCCTGCGACGTAAGGGATGCGATCGTGCTCATGGTTGCTGTCTCCGGCGTTGAAGTTGTGATTGCAATGGCGGTCCTAGCCGCCCCGCCTGAACGCCAGCGTGAGTGCGGCCGGCTGGCGGCTGGTGCCGACGAAGCCGGCCACCGCGAACAGCGCCAGCACGTAAGGGAGCATCAGCAGCAGCGCCACGGGCACGTCCAGCTTGAGCGTGGGCACCAGGAACTGCAGCGCGGTCGCGAAGCCGAAGAGCAGACAGGCGGCCAGCGTCTTCCACGGATTCCAGCCGCCGAAGATCACGGCCGTGATCGCCAGGTAGCCCGCGCCCTTGGTCATGCCCTCGGTGAAGGTGTTGCTGTCGGCCACCGACATGAAAGCGCCGCCCAGCCCGGCCAGCGCGCCGGCATACAGCACGCCCAGGTAACGGGTGCGCGTCACATTGATGCCGGCCTGGTCGGCCGCACGCGGATCCTCGCCGACCGCGCGCACCGCCAGGCCAAAGGACGTGTACTTCAGCAGGGCCCAGGTGGCCAGCACCAGCGCGAACGCGACGTAGGTGAGCCCGGTCTGGTTGAACAGCGCCGGCCCGATCACCGGGATCTCGCTCAGCCCCGGCACCGCCACTTTGCCGAAGCCCGGAATGGTGTCGCGCGACAGCGGCCCGAAGATCTCGCGGTAGAGAAAGGTGGTGGCCCCCAGCGCGAGGATGTTGAAGCCGATGCCCACCACCAGCTGGTTGGCGCGCAAGCTCACGCTGAGAATGGCCTGGAAGAAGGCAAACACCAGGCTGGCCAGCACGCCCACCAGCAGCCCCACCATGGGCGACTTGGTGAGCCATGCCGCCAGCGCCGCGGCGAAAGCAGCGGTGAGCATCATGCCGTCCAGGCTCAGGTTGAGCACGCCGGCGCGCTGGCTCAGCAGCTCGCCCGTACCGGCCAGCAGGATGGGCATGGCCAGGCGCAAGCCCGAGCCGATGAACACGGCGAGTTGGTCTTCGGTCATCTTCTTCCCGCTTTCTTGTCGACCAGCCAGGTGGACCCGGCCACCGCGATCACGATCAGGGCCTGGCAGATCAGCACCACGGCGGCCGGCACCTGCGCGCTGATCTCCATGGCGATGCTTCCCGAGCGCAGGAAGCCGAACAGCAGCGCGCCCACCACCACGCCCAGCGGCGAGCCGCGCGACAGCAGGCCCACCACCAGCCCGTCGAAGCCGTAGCCTGAGGAGAACTCGCTGGTCAGGTAGTGGTTCTGCCCCTGGATCAACACCGCGCCGGCCAGGCCGCCCAGCCCGCCGGCCGCGGCCATCGCCAGCACCACCAGCCGGCCCGTCTGGATGCCGGCGCGGCGCGAGGCCATGTCGTTCAGGCCCACCGCGCGCAGCTTCAGCCCGAAGGCGCTGCGCTTGAGCAGCACCCACACCACCACCACCGCGGCCACGAACAGCAGCAGCCCGATGTGCAGCGGCGAGGTCGGGTCGGCGGGGAACAGCATGGGCAGCTGGGTCTGCACAGCGATCTCCGCAGACTCGGGCAGCGACGACACCTCGGTCATCGGCTTGCGCAAAAGGCGCACCGACTCGACCGACCAGTACACCACCGGCAGCGCGATGAAGGTGAGCAGCAGCGTGGTGATCACCTCGTTGGTGCCGCGCCAGGACTTGAGCCAACCGGCCACGCCGCCCCACAGCGCGCCGGCCGCGGCGCCCGCCAGCAGCGGCAGCACGAAGGCCAGGCCGAAGGGCAGCGCCGCCGCGCCGTGCAGCGCGACGGCGGTGGCGATCATCCCGCCGATCGCGAGCTGGCCTTCGCCGCCCACGTTGGTCAGGTTGGCCCGGTTCGCAAAGATGAAGCCCAGCCCCACGAAGCCGAGGCTGATCGCGCGGTTGACCGAGGCGCCGATGTTGTAGCTGCTGCCGGCCATGCCGTCCCAGAAGGCTTCCATCGAGTCGGCCACCGAGCTGCCCGTGCTGGCGATGATGATGAGGCCGACGAGCAGCGCCGCCACGGTCGCAACCACCGGAACGGCGATCTTGAGCAGGGTGCCCGGACCCAGGCTGCGCGGGCTGACTGGCGACTGGATGGGCTGCATCGCCAGGGTGCCTGATTGCCTATTCATGTGCGTGTCCGGACATCATTGAGCCGATGGCTTCGCGGTTGGCCGCGGTGGCTTCCATTTCGCCGACGATCCGGCCGCGGTACATCACGGCGACCCGGTCGGAGACGGCAATCAGTTCATTGAGTTCGCTGGAGATCAGCAGCACGCCCAGCCCCTTGTCGCGCGCCGCCTGGATGCGGCCGTACACCGCTTCGACCGCGCTCACGTCCAGCCCGCGGGTGGGCTGCGCCGCCAAGAGCAGCTTCAGCGGCGACAGCGTGAGCTCGCGCGCCAGCACCGCCTTCTGCTGGTTGCCGCCCGAGAGGCTGGACATGGGCGCATCGGCATGGCTCGCGCGCACGTCGAACTCGCGCATCAGCGCCGTCGCTGCCTTCCTCATCGCTGCGCGGTCGAGCAGGCCGAAGCGGCTGAAGCGCCGGGTGGCGCCCAGGAACATGTTCTCGGCGATGCTCAGCTCCGACACGACGGCCACCGCATGGCGGTCTTCCGGCACGATGCCGACGCCGCAGGCGGTGATGTCCTTGGGCGTCGCTGCTGTCAGGTCGGTGCCGTCCACGACGATGCTGCCCTCGCTGGCGCGGGCCAGCCCGGCCAGGATTGCGCCCAGTTCGCTCTGCCCGTTGCCCTCGACGCCGGCGATGCCGACCACCTCGCCCGGCCGCACCTTGAGCGAGACCTCGTCCAGACGCGTGACGCCGCCCGCGTCGCGGTAGCTCACGCCCTTGAGCTCGAGCGCCGGTGTGCCGGCAGCGGCGGCGGCCGCGGGCTGCGGCGCCGGCGGCGCGCGACCCTCGGCCGGCGCATCGGCCAGGCCGAGCGTCGCGGCGAGCACGCCACCACCGCTCTGGATCTCGTGGCCGATCATCGAGCGCACCAGCGCGCGCATGTCGGCCCCCGCCATCGGCACGGTCTCGATCACGGTGCCTTGGCGCAGCACCGTCGTGCGGTCGGCCACCTTGGCGATCTCGGCCAGCTTGTGCGTCACCAGGATCACGGCGCGCCCGTCGTCGGCCACGCGGCGGCACACGGCCAGGAAGGAATCCACCTCGCCCGGCGGCAGCACCGCGGTGGGCTCGTCGAGCACCAGCAGCTTCGGGTCGCCCAGCAGGCACTTGATGATCTCCACTTGCTGGCGCTCGCCCACCGACAGTTCGCGCACCACGCGCCAGGGGTCGATCTCCAGCTTGTATTCGTTGGCCAGGCGCTTCATGCGCGCCACCACCTGCGATGCATCGAGGATGGGCCCGGTGCGGCCCATCATCAGGTTCTCGACCACCGTCATCGTGCCCACCAGGCTGAAGTGCTGATGGACCATGCCGATGCCCTGGCGCAGCGCGTCGGCCGGCCCGTCCGGCGCGAAGGGCATGCCGCCAAAGGCGATGCGGCCCGCGTCGGGGCGGTGCACGCCGAAGATCAGGTTGCACAGCGTCGATTTGCCGGCCCCGTTCTCGCCGAGCAGGCAGTGCACCTCGCCGCGTTCGACGTCGAGGGTGATGTCGGTCAGGGCGGCAACTGCGCCGAAGCGCTTGCACACGCCTGCAAGTTCGAGCAGCGCCACGGCGTCAGCCCGTCAGCCGATGGCGACCTTGATCTTGCCCGCCAGGAGGTCCTGCTGGATCTCCTTGATCTTGGCGGCTATCTGGGGCGTGCCGCCGCCGCACACTTCCATGCCCGCCGAGCTTGGCCCCATCGCCAGGCCGAACTGCTTGTACTCGGGCTTCCAGGTGCCGGCCATGAACTGGTCGATGGCGTACTCGACCATGAAGCCGATGCCGCTGACCGTGTAGGCCGCGTAGAGTGGGTTGGCGTCGGCGCAGTAGTTGGCGTAGCTGCCGATCAGCCGGGTGCTCTTCTCGCGCGCTGCCTGTTCCATGCCGCGGATGCCCAGGTTCAGGATGTTGTAGTGCACGTCCGCGCCCTGCGCAATGGCCGCCAGCGTGGCCTCCTTGGCCTTGGCCACGTCGTCGAAGTCACCGGTGTAGGCATCGAAGTACTTGATGTCGGGCCGCACGTAGCGCGCGCCGTTGCCGAACTCCTTGCCCGTGTTCACGATGGCCGGGATCTCCATGCCGCCGACGTAGCTCACGGCGCCGTTCTTCGACAGCATGGCCGCCACGGCGCCGGCCACGAAGCCGATCTGCGCCTGCAGCACGTCGTACTGCGCCACGTTGTCGGTGGGCGTGCCGGTCGGCCCGACGATGGAGAACTTGACCTTGGGGAAGCGCTTGGCGACTTTCAGCACCGAGGCCTGGGTCTGTCCGCCGCAGCCGATGACCAGGTCGTTCTTGGAAGCCAGCGCCACCAGCGCCTGCTCCATGTCGCCGAACTTCACGTTCTCGATGTAGGTGATCTTGGCCTTGCCGTCGTAGCGCTTCTGCGCGGCCTTCACGCCGTTGTAGCCCGACTCCATCCAGCCGTGGTCGGACTTGGAGCCCGGAATCAGCACGCCGATGCGCGGCGCATCGGCGGCCCAGGCGCTGGCCCCCAGGCCCCATTGCAGCGAGAACACGCCGGCCGAGGCCGCGCTTCGCGTCAGGAAGAGTCTGCGATCGATGCTCATGTCCTTGTCTCCTGTTGATCTCTTGAAGCGTTCTGCATGACGGGCCCTTCATTCGCGCCCGCTGCGGCCTGCAATCGGCTGGCATGGATGACATCGCTTTTGGATGGCGATGTCTATGCGCCTCGGACGCATGTGGACTATCCGTTCGATGAATGTTGGTGCGGCTTGGCCGCTCGGGCTTCCCCACTATTTCGCGCGTCAATGTGGCGCATCAGCCCCCGCTTCTCGACACGGGTCGGAGCGCTTCCTACATTGATTCGCGAAGATATGAGGGAAAGGAAATCACCATGACCCTGAACAAGGACTATCTGCGCATGGCCGTCGGCCTGGCGCGCAACAACGTGCTCGAGCACGCGGGCCGCCCCTTCGGCGCGGTGCTCGTGAAGGACGGCGAGATCCTGGCCACCGGCGTCAACGAAATCCTGGCCACCCACGATCCGTCGACGCACGCCGAGATGCAGGCGATCCGCGCGGCCACGGCGGCGCAGAAGAATCCGCGCCTGGACGGGTGCGAAATGTATGCCAGCGGCCAGCCCTGCCCCATGTGCCTGTCGCTCATGCACATGGTCGGCATCAAGGCGGCGTACTTCGCCGCCTCGAACGCGGATGCCGAAGCCTACGGCTTGTCGACGGCGCGCATCTACGCCGAAATGGCCAAGCCCATCGAGCAGCAGTCGGTTCTGATGTCGTACGTGCCGGTGGAGGACGAGGGAGAGAGCCCGTACGCGGCATGGCAGGAGGCCGCGCGCAAGCAGGGCTGAGCTTGAGTGTTGACAATCGCATGCGCCCCACGTGCATCGCGCCATGCACCAACTGGAATTTCCTCCGTATGTCCAAGCCCGTTTTTGCCCCATTGGCGCCCGTGGCGCACCATGGCCGCTTTCACTACCAGGCCATCAACCGGCGCCCCGACTACGCATGGCCGAACGGCGCGCGGCTGGCTGTGTACCTGGGTTTCAACCTCGAGCATTTCGCCTTTGGCGAGGGCCTGGGCGCCAACATCGGTCCGGCGCATCCGCATCCCGACGTGCTCAACTATTCTTGGCGCGAGTACGGCAACCGGGTCGGCGCTTGGCGGTGCCTCGAACTGTTCGACAGCCTGGGCCTGCCGGCCGCCACCCTGCTCAACACCGCCCTGTACGACCACTGCCCCGAATTGGTGGCCGCCTGCGTGGCACGCGGCGACGAGCTGGTGGGCCACGGCCACAGCAACTCGGTGCGCCAGGCCGATCTGAGTGAAGCCGATGAAGCTGCGCTGCTGGCCGCCTGCCGCGACCGCATCCAGAAAGAAAGCGGCGTGCATCCGGCCGGCTGGCTCTCGCCCTGGATTTCGGAGAGCCACGCCACGCCGGACCTGCTGGCCGAAGCCGGCTACCGCTACACGCTCAACTGGGCGCACGACGACCAGCCCGTGCCCATGCGCGCACGCGGGGGCGCCACGCTGTGGTCGATTCCGTACCCGCAGGAGCTCAACGACATCCCGATGATCATCGCGCGGCAAATGGACGCGAAGGACTTCGCCCAGATGGTGATCGACAACACCGACGAGATGCTGCAGCAGTCGCGCGCCCAGCCGCTGGTCATGGGCCTGGCCTTGCACCCCTACATCGTGGGCCAGCCCTACCGGCTGCGGCACCTGCGGCGCGCGCTGGAGCACCTGGCGCGGCTGCGCGATGCCGGCCAGGTGTGGTTCACCACCCCCGGCGCGATTTGCAACCACGTGGTGCAGGCGCCGGGACTTGCGCCTTGACTCGGTGTGCAAAACATCACGCTCTAAGCCGAAACCTTTTCCAAACCTCCCCTCAATTGAGGAGATCCAGACCGCTTGCATTTACTTACATTGGCGCGCTGAGGAAAGCATGTGCATTGGCTCACAAGCACACTCAGCCAAAAGGATCGTCGCCATGGCAAGACGCAAGAAGACCGGCACCTTCGACGACCTGATCGAACTGGTTTCCATGTTTCCGTGGTGGGCAGGCGTACTGCTGGCCCCGATCACTTTCGTTCTGGCACGGGCTTGGGCCGCGCATCAGCAGGCGGCCATGGCGGCCAGCCCGAGCGCTGCGTCGGGCATCCTCTACATGCTTGCAACGCTGGCGCAATATGCCGTGCCACTGGCATGCGTGCTCGGCGCGTGTGTCTCGGCACTGCGCCGCCACCGGCGCACGACCCTGGCCGACAACGTGGCCGCCGCTGCAGCGGCCGATGCCTTGCAGGGTATGAGCTGGCGCGAGTTCGAACTGCTGGTGGGCGAAGGCTTTCGGCAGAAGGGCTATCAGGTCGAGGAACTGGGCGGCGCGGGCGCCGACGGCGGTGTCGATCTGGTCCTGCGCAAGGCCCGCGAGAAGTACCTGGTGCAGTGCAAGCAATGGCGCGCCCACAGGGTCGGCGTGATCGTCGTGCGCGAGTTGTATGGCCTGATGGCCGCGGTCGGCGCGGCGGGCGGCTTTGTCGTGACGTCGGGCCGCTTCACGCCAGAAGCGCGGGCGTTTGCGAAGGGGCGCAATGTCGAGCTGCTGGACGGCGATGCGCTGTTTGAACTGATACGCGCGGGGCGGCGGGGCGCGGCCGCCGTGTTCCCGACTGTGAGGCCCGGCGAGGAGCTCGTGGCGACTACGGAGGTCACGGCGCCGGTCTGCCCTCGGTGCCTGGGCCCGATGGTTCGGCGGGTGGCCAGGAAAGGGGCGAACGTGGGCGAGGCGTTCTGGGGCTGTGCAGTTTTTCCGAAATGTCGGGGAACGATGTGAGATGCAGGCACCCCACTCTTGCGAAGTTTCGCTGCAGCGTGGACATTGGACGGGGTGCCACGGACAACGCCACGTACAAGGATCGATGCAAAACGGATGAGCCCCATACTTCGCACCTGGACCTTCTGGATCCACACCGCGCTGCGCGAGGAGTGCCGCCTGCACCTCGAGGCGACCAAGCTGCCCGAGTTGCGAGTTCAGCCCGGCAACCGCCGGGCGGCAGCCGTTTTTCGGGATCTGGACGATGGGACGACCGAGGTCGTCGTCATGTCGGTCTGGGATTCCATGGCCAGCATCGAGGCCTTCACGGGCAAGGTGCCGCTCGCGCCCACGATCGACCCCAACGATCGCCCCAAGCTATTCGATCACGAGCCGCAGGTGCGGCACTATCCCATGCGATCGCTGGACGATGTGCCGGCGGAGCTGTTGCTGCGCGCGTTCAACCCCTGAGTGGCCGCCAACGGCGCCTACAGAGCGCCGCACAGCGCCACCGCGTAGGTGGCATCGCCCCGGGTGTCGAAGCCCTGCTTGGCCGGAAGCCGCAGGTCGACCACCCCGCCAGATGGGCCGCTGCGCTCGCTGTTGGCAAAGCGGCGCACCACGCCTTTGAGGGTCATGTCCACCGTCTGGTGCGCGGCGCGAGGGCGCACCACGATGTCTCGAATTCGGTTGTGGTCGTGCCGCACAAGCGCCTGGTGATCGCCTTCCACCACGCACAGCGTGCCTTCCTCGGTCTTCAGCACGTTCTGGAAGCGCTTCCAGACCGCCGCGACGGAGGGCTTGATGGCGCCCAGCTCGCAGCCGCACTGGCTTGCAAAGTCCGCCAGCTCGGCCTGCAGCTCAGACGAGATGCAGGACACCAACTGGTCGCCTTCCGGCGAGGGCTCGGCGAAGAAGAAGCACACGGAGCGCGAGTCGCCGCTGTACAGCTGCTCGTAGTGGGCGCGGGCATACGCATAGCGGCTGTCCGGGTCGACCCATGCAGGCGACCAGGGCAGGACGAAGTATTGGGCTTCCGTCGGACCCACGATCCAGACCAGCGGGCGCCGGGCGGGCGATTCCAGCATCCAGGCCTGCAGCGCGGCCATGGCAGCCGGCCGTTCTCCCCCGAAGTATTGGAAGCTTGCCTTGCGGGAAACCTTGGGCCGGCCCCACGAGCGCTGCACCTCGCAAGCGATCAAGGCACCGGGCGCCAGGTGCACGCGAATCTCGGCCCCGCTCAGAAGTTTCGGAAGTCCCATGCCCCGATTGAACCGGGTTTCGGCGCTGGGGAAAGCTCACAAAGTTGATAGGTCCGCGACGGCGCGCGGCACGGCAAGCTAGGAGCCCGGGCTCCTAGTTGAGCAGCCCCGCGAGCAGGGCTTGCACCACGGCGGCTGTCTTGTTGGCGGCCTTCATCTTGTAAACCACGTTCTTGATGTGAAAGTTCACCGTCGGCACCGAAATCGCCAGGATCGCACCGATGTCGGCAGCCGTCTTGCCGTCCGCGGTCCACTTCAGCACCTCGATCTCGCGCGGCGTGAGGGGGGCCTCGGGCTGTACCGCATAGCGCGGCTTCATCAGGCGGGACAGCGCCAGGTGCGCCGCCTGCACCAGCCACCGCATTTCGCTCTCCTTGGCCGCGAGCTCCCGGGCGTCGAGCTGCTCCCCCGATCGCGAAAGCGTGAGCATGCCGCCGACCCCGAAGCCGTCCAGGCTCGACTGGGCCCAGCCGACCCGCAGGCCATGGTCGCGCGCCTCGTCCCACAGCGCTCGAGCAGAGGCGAACACTTCGTCCGTCCACACCAGCGGCCGCTGGCTGCGCTGCCCGTGCCGCACGCTGGGGTCAACTTGCAAGTAGCCGGCTTCCGAGTAGCGCGCCTGCCATGCAGGGGGGTAGTTGTTGAGCGTGATGACCTTGGGGTTGGACACCGGTACGGCCAGGCGCAAGCCATAGGCACAGTGCTCGAAGCCGAGCCGGAAGGCCTCCGCCTGCAGCGCGTCGAACACCACCTTTTCACTGGGTGCGCGGTCGAGCGCCGTCAGCAGGTTCTCAGAGGAGGGCTGCATGGAGGCCGACCTGCGTTCGGGCGCGTGACGTCAGGAGATCATGGTTTGGCATCGCAGGCTCGGTGTGGCGTCGCCGCCCTGATCGTGAACGAATGTCACCTTAAACCTTAAATCTACATGAAACACACCAACCTGACTGCAGATTCGACGTCGGCCTGCCGACTGAAAAAGACCAGCCGGCGTGACGATTTCCGCAGAAAGCGTCGCGACCTGCGTCGCTAGCGTTGGCGCCAACACACATCGTCAAGAGAAGGGACAGCGTATGAGAACAATGTCACCGGATGGCTACCTGCGGCTGAAGACGCAGGACCTGGGCCGCATCCCGCTGCGGCACCTGATCTCCAGCATCGACGAAGAGGCCGCCGGTCAGGAACCGCGCTGCGGCGCCGCTGTGACCGTGTCGGGGTATACGGAATGGGTCAGTCCGGCCGAGCCTGCGCTGAGCATCGGCTGGGACTGGGAATGGAAAGCCCTGCCTGGCGCGGCCGGCGTGGTTCGCCTGGGCCTTCCGCGCACCAACATCCTCGTCGTTTCCGATGCCAGCGTGCCCTTGCCCTGGGAGGAAAGCCTGCAGGTCCTGGCCTGTCTCATCGATGTCATCGACTGGCAGCGCGCCGCGCTGGACGCGGCCTTTCGCGCAGGCGCCGGGGCGACCTACAAGAACTGATAGTTCCGCAGGCACGGCCTGGGCGTTGAAATGTCTCGATACAACCCCGGGACTAAACAAATGGAAGTACTCGCCGGCCGGCCTCATGAACTTGCGCCCCAGTTGCTCGAGAGCGTCGAGCGCTACCGCTACAAGGTCTTCGTCGAAATGCTGGGCTGGGCGCTGGACACGCCCCCCGGCCTGGAGCGCGACCAGTTCGACCATGGAGGTACGCTTTATCTGGCCGCACGCGATGCGCACCAGCAGGTGGTGGGCACCGCGCGTCTGCTTCCGACCACCAGCCCCTACCTTCTGGGCGACGTTTTCCCGCAGCTGATGGGCGGCGCGGCGCCGCCGAAGGACCCGCTGGTGTGGGAGCTGTCGCGATTCGCGGCCGTCGACTTCACCGCACCCAACGGAGGTGCGCTCGGACAGTTTTCCTCGCCGGTCGCGGTCGGGCTGTTGGAGAAGGCGATTGAAATGGCGGCAGAGCAGGGTGCGCAGCGGCTGATCACGGTGTCGCCACTGGGCATCGAGCGGCTGCTGCGGCGCGAGGGCTTTCGCGCGCACCGTGCTGCGCCACCGCTGATCATCGATGGTCACCCAATCTTCGCGTGCTGGATCGAGGTCGCCCCGCGCTGCCCGCCGGTGCCGCGCTGCCTGAACTGAGCTGCACCTGACGCCGACTCCAGGCGTCGAAACTCACCTACGCAAGAAGGCTCCGGATTTCCGTGCGCAGATGGCGCGCCTGCCCTATCTTTCGGGGCTGCGTCAAAAGGAGCCGCGAGCGTCTTCGCCTGCTCCGCCATCTGTCTGCTCTGCAGTGGAGCCTGCGCGATGAAACTTCGATTCCTGAAGCCGAACGATGTCCCGCTGGCCAGTGCCGATGTTTCGTTGATCGAATCGTTGCGCAGTGAGCTGCTGCAGCGTCCTGGCATGGTGGAGGAGAGCGACTTCGGCGCTGCCGACGCCCTCGTGATCCACGAGCCCTGGGCCTTCAGGGAGTGGCGCTACATCGACAAGCTGATCGCCGACCCGGTGATCGGCCGCTTCTCCCACAAGGTGTACACCGTCAACGGCGACGATGCTGCCGCCGGTTTGCTGCGCGGGGTTTACAGCTGCCTGCCAAGGAATCGATTCGATGCCACGCTGCACGCGGCAGCGCCGTTTCTCGAACAACCGAACGAGCAAGTGCTGGCCCATGCCGGCATGCGCCGCGCGCCTGCGACCCATCTTGGCACCTGGCGGGGCAATCCCAAATCCAATCGCAGGGTGCGGGAGCGATTGCTGAACACCTTTTCCGGCTCGTCGAACTTCAAGGTCGAAGCCACCCAGAGCTGGCTGAATCACGGCGCCGACGAGAAGCTGCATTACGTGCGGCTCGTGCGTTCCGGCAAGTTCTCGCTGTGTCCCGGCGGATGGGCGGCCGCTTCAATGCGGATTTTCGAAAGCATGGCACTGGGCGTGGCGCCGGTCATCATTGCCGACGAGTTCGTCGAGCCGGCAGGTCCCGACTGGCAGGCCTGTTCGCTGCGCGTCAGGGAGGCCGACCTGCCATCGCTCGAGTCCATCCTCCAGCTACACGCCGGGCGTCACGAGACCATGGGCGCCCATGCCTACGAAGCCTGGTGCAGGTACTTTCACCCGAGCCGCCTGATCGCGTATTACGCCGACGCGCTGCTTCGCTGCATGCGCGCGAATGCCGGAGCGGGCTCCCCGAAGTCGGACGTCGAACGGTGGCGTTCGCGCCGGACGTACAAGGCCAACGGGTGGACGGTGCCGCAGCGCGTGTCCAACCGGCTCAACAGGCTGCTGCATTGCTAGGAGGGCCGCGCCGCAAATCCATGACGAGTTGAGGGGTATCGCTTGGTGCCCAGGGTCCAGAAAGTTCATCCTGTGCAGTTGCCGCTAGCTGATGCGCGCTGGCCAGGAGAGGAACATGACTGCAGATGCGGTTCAGGTGGTCGTAGTCGACGACGCCAAGGACGAAGCTGACCTGCTGGCGGCGTTGCTCCAGGTCAACGGGTATGAAGTGCGCACGGCCGGTACAGCCGAAGAAGCGCTAGCGCTCATCGAGCGCTCCAAGCCGCACTGCGTGCTGTTCGATGTGCGCATGCCCGGCATGGGCGGGGAAGAGTTGTGCCGCCAATTGCGCGATCACCACGGCGACGACATCGTCCTGATCGCGGTAAGCAGCTACAACGATGAGCGGATCACCGCCACCTTTGCCATGGCGGATCACTTCTTTGCCAAGCCCATGGATTGCGCTTCGCTCATGGCGGTGTTAGCACCCGTGAAATGAGCGCGCCGCTTGCGCAAGACCAGCGCTTTCAACTGCTGGTCAACGCGATCACGGACGATGCGCGATCTACATGCTTGATCCGGCAGGCCGCGCCACCCACTGGAGCGCAGGCGCAGAGTTGATCAAGGGCTAGGCCGAGCACGAGATCGTCGGCCAGCATTTCTCCCGTTTCTCGAAGTCGGACACACCGTCACCCGCGCAGCCAATGCCGGCGAAGTTGCGTTGACGAGCGGCTACAGCCATGTGCTGAAGAACAGCGAGGGACGCCACGACTTCGAGCTGCTTCAGAAGCCCTACTCCATCCAGGAGTTGGAGAGCTTCCTGAGCCGGATCCCGCCGCGGGAGCGGTAGGGCGTCCCCGCCGAGGTATCGGCGCGGACGGCGGGGAGCCCTTGGCCCAGCGGGTCGCGCTCCAGACCTGCTGCCTCGGCCAAAAATGAAACCCAAAGATAACGTTCTTGCCGGAAAGTGTGCAATTTGTTGCAACTAAAGCATTCATTTAGAGGGTTGAGTACTTTCACGTAACGTTTTGTGTGAATTGTTTCCTGTGTAATTGAATACCAAGGTCTTAACTTCAAAAGTATTCAATTTCCCGTCTCGGCGGGGCAGGAGCAACACCATGAATCGCATTTTCAAGCTCGTTTGGAACGCATCGAAGGGCCAGTGGGCCGCGACCTCCGAACTGGCAAAGGGCAGCGCCCCCGCCACGGCGACTTCGAAGGGGCTTCAGGCCGGGGTGGCCCTGGCGCTCCTGGCCTTCGCCGGCGCCGCCTCGGCGGCGAACTGCGGCAACGACAAGGATGTGGGCAACGCGAACTGCGGGGCTCCGGCTCCGGCTCCAGCCCCGGCTCCAGCTCCAGCTCCAGCTCCAGCTCCGGCTCCGGCTCCGGCTCCGGCTCCGGCTCCGGCTCCGGCTCCGGCTCCGGCCCCGGCCCCGGCTCCAGCGCCAGCGCCAGCTCCGGCTCCGGCTCCAGCGCCAGCTCCAGCGCCAGCTCCGGCTCCGGCTCCGGCCCCGGCTCCAGCGCCAGCTCCGGCTCCGGCTCCGGCTCCGGCCCCGGCTCCAGCGCCAGCGCCGGCCCCGGCCCCGGCCCCGGCCCCTGCACCCGCACCCGCACCGTCGGCAGCAGCGCCAGCCGAAGAGCCGACCAAGAACGCGGGCCCCGCGACCGCCGAAGCAACGAGCGCTCAGACCGAAGCCCAAGCGCCCCTGGCCGCGCCTGCGCCTGCGGCGCCGACCTATCAGAACGAGGCGCCCCTCTTCGCTGCGCTTCCCGCGCAAGTGCGCCAGGGCGATCTGGCGATGATTGGCAACCTGCATCGCCGCGCCGGCGACACCGGGCCGGCACGGGGCGCCTGGGCCCGCGCCATCTACGCCGATCTGGACATCCGCCAAAGCGGCAGCGCCGCGCCCGACAGCCAGGGCCATGTGAGTGGCCTGCAGGTCGGCAGCGACTTCCTGGTGGCCGGCAACTGGCGTGTCGGGGCCTTCGTCGGTGCGCTGGACGGCAATGTGGACGTCAGCGGCAACCTGCAGGGCAGCTTCGGCAGGGTCGGCAACAACGATCTGCGCTCGACCTACCTCGGCGCCTATGCAACCTGGCTGGACGCGAGCGGCTGGTACGCCGATGCCGTGCTGCAAGCGGGCAGCCACCGCTACGACGTGAGCCCCGACACCGGCCCGCAGGCGTCCAGCAAGGCAAGGAGCTACTCGGCATCGCTCGAGGTCGGCAAGTCCTTCGCGCTGACGCAGACCTGGAGCATCGAGCCGCAAGCGCAGCTGATCCGCCAAAGCACGAGCTTCGACGACGTGCAGATCGCCGGCGCGCGCGTCCAGCAAGACGCCGAGGGCGGCTGGATCGGCCGCCTCGGCCTGCGCATCAAGGGCGACTTCTCCACCTCGGCTGGCCGCCTGCAACCCTATGCACGCGTCAACGTGTACCGCGCGGATTCGGGCGCCGACCTGGTGAGCTTCGTCGGTCCCGCCGGCACGGCCCGCATCTCCAGCGCGAGCGGCTACACCTCGACGGAAGTGGCGGCTGGCTTCTCGCTGTCGTTGACGCCCGCCACGATGCTTTATGGCGAGCTGGGGCGGCTGTTCAGCGGCGGCAGTGGCAACGACGCCCAGGTGAAGTCGTCGGTGCAAGGCTCGCTGGGCGTGCGCGTGGCTTGGTGAGTCAGGCGGCGAGGGCGCCGCGCCGGCTTCTGAACGCCGTCGGCGACATGCCATGCCGCTCGCGAAAAGCGCGGTTGAAGGGGCCGATCGAACCGAAGCCGGCCTCCAGCGCCAGCGTGAGGATCGGTCGCCTGTCGCAGGCCGGGTCGGCCAGGCGCAACTCCACCTCGCGCAGCCGGTGCGCGTTCACGAAGGCAGGGAAGTTGCGAAATCCCAGGCGCCGGTTGATCAGTTCGCGCAGCCGATATTCCGGCAGGCCCAAACGCATGGCGAGCCCTGCGACGCTCAACTCGGGCTCACGATAGACGCGCTCCCGGCGCATCAGGACGTCGAGGCGCTCGAGCCACAGGGCTTCGTCGTCGACGGCGATGCCGGCCGGCGCTGCTTCGGCGGGCGCCGCGGGTGCTTCGCCGCCACCACCGGGCGCATCGCGCGGCTCCTCACCGAACAGGGTCTCGACGGCTGTTGTCCGGAAGCCGAGCATGAGTATCAGCGCCACCGCCAGCGCCAACCCGATGGCCGCGACATTCCAGGCATCCAGCCACAGCGGCGCGCGGGCGCCGCGAAGCCAGAGTTCGACGGCGAGGATCGCCAGGCCATGAGCGCCGATGTAGGCGAGCAGCCAGCCGCGCAGGCGGCGCCGGCCGGCGACCAAGTCTTGCGCGCCGCTGCGCCAGAGCCGCCACAGGCCGGCGGCCACGAAGCCCACGGCGATCGCCTTTTGCAGCGCATGCGGGCCGTCGCCCGACAGGGAGACTTCGGCGCCGGCCGGCCGGCTCAGCAGCCCCGCCGCGACCATGACGGCGGCCGCCGCCCAGGCCGGCCAGGGGACGTCGACCCGGTCGTCGAAGGCACTGCGTACCAGCCACCAGAAGGCCAGCGGAAAGAGTAGGGCGCCCAGCGACAGCGGCAGCAGCAACCCGACGGGCCAGCCCCGGGCCTGTGGCGCCGAACGCAGGAGGTAGCTCGCGAGGCAGGCCAGCAGGGGCAGCAACGCGAACTGCGCCCGGCGCGGCAAGCCGACCAAGCCGGCCAGCATCAGTGCCAGGGCCAGGCCGACGGCCGTGAAGCGCAATGCGAGTGTCGGATCGTCCGCCATGGTTTCTCTCGACAAGATGCTTGGTCTGGCGCGGCAAGTCTCTCCGAATCCTGCGAAATCGCGGCGATTCGAAGAATCGGCCAGGGGCGGCGGGCAATCGGCGCGACGCGCCGGAGCCCCGCTTCTAGTGTGGCGCATCCATCACAGACAGGAGCGACCAAATGCCCGACATCAGTCCCACTTGCCCATTCGCCTTCGCGCTGCAGGCCTGGCCGGCCATCTGGCTGGGCGATCTGCTGCGCTACCTCGTGCCGGCGTCTTTCGCCGCGCTGCTGATCGCCGGGCTCCCGCTGGCTTGGCGCCGGCGCCGCCAAGTCCGGGCCCGCGGACCGTTGCCGGGCCAACGCTGGCGCGAGTTCGGCTACTCCATGGTCACCGTGCTGATCTTCTCGGCCAACGGCGCGTTGATCGGCGCCGGCGCGAAGGCCGGCGTGCTGCGGCTGTACATCGATTTCGCCAGGCACGGCTGGCCCTACGCGGTCGCCAGCCTGGCCGTGCTGGTGGTGGCGCACGACGCCTGGTTCTACTGGACGCATCGGCTGTTGCACCAGCGCTGGCTGTTCCGCTGGACGCACCACACGCACCACCGCTCGCTGGCGCCAACGCCTTGGGCGGCCTACAGCTTCGCGCCGGCCGAGGCCGTCGTGCAGGCGGTCTTCCTGAGCGCGATGCTGCTGGTGCTGCCGCTGCACCCGGCGGTGATCCTCGCGTTTCTCACGCACATGATCGTGCGCAACGTGCTCGGCCACGCGGGCCTCGAGCTGATGCCGCGCACCTGGCTTGGCGGCTGGTGGGGCCGCTGGCTCACCACCACCCTGCACCACGACATGCACCATGCATTCGGCCGCTGCAACTATGGCCTGTACTTCACCTGGTGGGACCGCCTTTGCCGTACCGAGCACCCGGCCTATCGCGAGCGCTTGCGCCAGGTCGTCGAGCGAATGGGCGGCGCCTCCGCTTCGAAAGAAGTCCCGCGCGGGGCCTGAGGCTGATCACTCGAGAACCGCATCCGCCGTGGCGAGCCGCGCCTGCGGCACGGTGATGCCGAGCGCCTTGGCCGCCCGCTTGTCGATCACCAGCTCGAGCTTGGTGGCCTGCTCGAAGGCCATGGTGGCGGGCTGTTCGCCCTTGAGGATCCGGTCGACCAGGGCCGCCGCGCGCCTGAACATCGCGGGAAAGTCCGATTGGTAGGACGCCAGGCCGCCGCCGGTCAGGAAGTCCCGCCCACCCCACACCGAGGGCATGCGCCGGTCGAGGCAGAGCTGATTGAGCCGAACCCGGTGCGTGTAGCTGTTGTTGTCGGCCAGCACCACCAGGCCGTCGATGCCGTCGCGTGCCATGGCGGCGAAGACGCCATCGAACTCGGCCGGCTCGCGCGCGTGGTACATGCGGATCTGCACGCCGAGCGTGCGTTCCCAATCGGGAATCACGCCGGACAAACCCCCGCGCAGGCCTGCGTCAGGATTGGCCAGGATGGCGATCCGGCGCGCATGGGGAACGAACTCGCGCACCAGCTGCACCCGCTTGGCCACCAGGCCGCCCGCGTGGCCGCTGATGCCGGTGATGTTGCCGCCCGGCCGCGCCATGGTCTGTGCCAGTCCCATGTGGACCGGGTCGTCGACGCCGGCGGTCACCACGGGGACGGTGCGCGTCGCGTCCTTGGCAGTCATGGCGGGAGCCGGGAAGGCCGCCACCAGGACATCGAGGTCGAGCCGCAGCAATTCGTCGGCCAGACCCCGCAGGCGCGCATGCGTCCCCTCGGCCGAGCGGATCTCAAGGACCAGGTTGCGGCCTTCGATGTACCCGAGCCTGCGCAACTCTTGTCTGAAGGGCTCGAGGAGGCCCTGCTGCATGTTCTGGTCGAGGGATGGCTCGACCAGGAAGCCGATCCGCGCCACGCGGCCGGTGATCTGGGCCCCGGCGATTCGCGGCATCGCCAGCAGCAATGCAAAAGAAGGCGCCGCAACGCAAAGCGTCCGGCGACCCGTCGGGCTGCATTGCCCATCAGCGCCGTGCACGTTGTCCGCGTGTCGCCAATCTGGAATCATGGTCGTCCCCGATGCTCGCCGGCAGGACTTCAGGCCGGATGACGCTACGCTCGCGCCATCCCAAGGTCAAGCGCAACAATTCAACCGCCTCCGCATTCGCTTGCGGCGGCATCTACTCAGGAAGCCTTCGTGACGCGTGCTGCCGGTGAAGTCGATGACGACCTCCTGCTCAAGGTCTCGCCCCCTCGGGTGCCACGCCACCTGGTGTCGCGCGCCCGCCTGCTGACGGAAGAGGCATCGATTCGGGGCGTTGCGGCCATCCTGGTGCAGGCGCCAGCCGGCTTCGGCAAGACCTCGCTCCTGGCCCAGTGGCGGCTCGAGCATCTGGCGCGCGGCGCGGTGGTGGCCTGGGTGTCGGCCCAGCCGCAGGACGATCCGCAGCGGCTGGCGCAAAGCCTGGCGCTTTCCGTGCGGCGCGCCTCCGGGCGGCCGACCTTCGGCCACACCTTGCTCGAGGCGGTCGGGCCCGGCGGCCTGGAAGGCATCACCGTGTGGCTGGCCGAGATCGCGCAGTCGGCGCTGGACGTGGTGCTGATCGTGGACGAGGCCGACCGCCTGGCGCCGCACGCGCGCGAAGCCCTGGGCTACCTGCTGCGCAACGCGCCGCCCAACCTCAGCGCAATCGTCGCCGCGCGCACCGACTGCCGGCTCGACATCGACGACCTCATCGCCTATGGCCAGTGCGTCGTCGTCGGACCGGGCCACCTGCGCTTCCGGTTGGAGGAAACGCTGGAACTGGTGCGCGGGCGCGTGGGCAACCGCGTCAACGCCGACATCGCGGCCCGCCTGCACGAGCTGACCGAAGGCTGGCCGCTCGGGCTGCAGCTGGCACTGGCCATCATTTCGCGCGGCGCCGATGCCCACGCCGATGTCGCCAGCATGGCCGCGCTGGACGGCGAGCTGCACGAGCATTTCGTCAAGCTGCTGCTGGCCAACCTGGACCCGGGCGACGGCGACTTCCTGATCCGCATCTCGATCCTCGACCATTTGCACCCGCAGCTGTGCCGCGCCGTCACGCAGCAGGACGACGCCATCGAAAGGCTGGCCCGCCTGGGCCGCGACACCCCGGTGTTCGCCGCTGCCGAGCGGGGCGACTGGCTGCGCATGCACACGCTGTCGCGCGATGTGCTGCGCAAGCTGTTTTCGGCGTTGCCGGCGCAGCAGCAATCCGAGGCGCACAGTCGCGCCTCCGAATGGCTGGCCGAGCATGGGCTGCTCGAATATGCGGCGCGGCATGCGCTCACGGCCGGCCAGCGCCAGAAGGCCTATGGGCTTGCCGAGCGCAGCCTTTACGAATCGATCATGCGGCACGGCCGCCAAGGCGCGGTGCTGGATTGGCTGGGCGAGCTTCCCGCCGACGAGCTGGACCGGCGGCCGCGACTGTTGTTCGCCGCGGCCTGGACCCTGGCGGTCAGCGAGCGCCACGACGAGGCCCAGCGCCTGGTGGCGCGCATCCTGGCGCAGCGCGAGGTGAGCGAGGAGCTGCGCTGTGAATGCGCGCTCATCCTGGGCGGCGCCGCGGTGTTCGCCGACGACCCCGACCGGTTTGCCGAGCTGTACGACCCTTGGTCGGATGCGGCGCCGCTGCACGACCCGATGCTGCTGCGCGTGCATGCCAACCGCAGCGCCTACCGCGCGCTGATCGAAGGCGAGCCGGCCCTGGCCCGGCTGCGCGAGCAGCAGGCGCCGCGCGGCGACTTCGGCCGTGGCGTGGGCTATACCGCGCGCTGGGGCGAGTTCGTCGTTGGGCTCAGCTACATCTGGGAGGGCCAGTTCCTCCTGGCCGACAAGCTGCTGCGCCCGGCGGTGGCCAGCGCCGACGCCGACCTGGGACGCCGCAACCCCTTCAGCTGCATGCTGGCGGCCCTGCTCGCCGCCGCCGCCTGGGAATGCGATCGCCCGGACGACGCAGCGGCCCTGCTGGCCGACCGGCTCGACATCCTCGAGCGCAGCGGCATGCCCGAGGCGCTGCTGCTGGCCTACCGCACCCGGGCGAGGATCGCAGCGGCAGCCGGGGCCGAGCACCAGGCGCTGGAGCTGCTGTCGGCGCTCGATGCAGTCGGCGCGGCCCGCGGCCTGCCGCGCCTGCGCATCGCCAGCCTGAGCGAGCAGGCACGCATGCATGCGGCGCGCTATCGGGCGGCCAGCTGCCGCGAACTGTGCGAGCGCATCGACACGCTGCTGCAGGACGACGCCCTGCCGCAAGGGCGCCTGTGGCGGCGCGGCGTGCAGCTGCTGCGCGACGTGGCTCGCGGCTATGCCGCCATTGCCGCCAAGGACTGGCGCGGCGCGCTGGCCCCGCTGGCGCTTGCCGACGAGACGGCCCGCGCGCTCAAGCAGGGACGCCTGCACATCGAGCTGTTGGGCCTGCATGCCTTTGCGCTCGACCAATGCGGCGAGGACGCGCAAGCGCGCCTGCGCGAAGCGGTGGACCTGGCCGACGCCTACGGCCTGCGCCGGGTGTTCGCCGACGCCCATCCCGACCTGGGCGCGTGGGTGCGCGAGGCCGCGGCGCAGCAGCAAGCGCCGCGCGCCGAGCAGAAGAGCCCTGCGCCGAAGCTCGTGGCGCCCGCCCGTCCGATTGCGGAGGCGGTGCGTGCATCGGCGGCTACGCCTTACGGCATGGTGCTCACGCCGAAGGAGCGCGAGGTGCTGGAGCTGCTGGCGCGCAACCTGTCGAACAAGGAGATCGGGCGTGCGCTGCAGGTGGGCGAGACCACCGTCAAGTGGCACGTGAAGAACCTGTTCGCGAAGCTCGACGCGGGGACGCGCAAGCAGGTCGTTCAGCGGGCGCGCATTCTTGGGTTGATCAAGGCGGCTGACTGATTTTCTGACGCTCCTTTTGGGCGTGGTTGGTTCTCTCGGACCAGCGCGTCCGAGTATTTCTGAAGGCCCGGCCCCTGCTGCAAGGAGGGGGCATCAACGGCCCCTTCTTCCTATTCTTCGTCCTGCACCCGCCGCCAAGCAACAACCGGCGGGGCAACACGGAGACAACGGAGACCATGAATTCCGCAACCCAATCGAGCATCCAGGTCGAACCGCTGACCTGCGCCATCGGCGCGCAACTGCGCAACGTGCACCTGGGCGCGGCCTCGCGTGATCCCGAGCTGGTGGCGCAGATCCGCGCCCTGCTGCTGCGGCACAAGGTGCTGTTCTTTCGCGATCAGGACATCACCCGCGCCGAGCACGTGGCATTCGCCCGCCACTTCGGCGAGCTGGAAGATCATCCGGTGGTCGGCAGCGACCCCGAGCATCCCGGCCTGGTGCGCATCTACAAGAACCCCGAGACGCCCAACGACCGCTACGAGAACGCCTGGCACTGCGATGCCACCTGGCGCGAGAAGCCGCCCTTCGGCTGCGTGCTGCGCTGCGTGGAGTGCCCGCCGGTCGGCGGCGACACCATGTGGACCAACATGGCGCTGGCCTACGACAGGCTGCCCCAGTACATCAAGGACCAGATCGCGCCGCTGCGCGCCCGTCACAGCATCGAGGCCAGCTTCGGCGCGGCCATGCCGATCGAGAAGCGGTTGGCGCTCCATGCGCAGTTCCCAGATGCCGAGCACCCGGTGGTGCGCACCCATCCGGAGACGGGCGAGAAGGTCCTGTTCGTCAACGGCTTCACCACCCACTTCACCAACTTCCACACGCCTGCCAACGTGCGCTATGGCCAGGATTGCAATCCGGGCGCCGCGATGCTGCTGGCCTACCTGGTGAGCCAGGCGGCGATCCCCGAATACCAGGTGCGCTGGCGCTGGCAGCCGGGCGACGTGGCGATGTGGGACAACCGTTCCACCCAGCACTACGCAGTGATGGACTACCCGCCCTGCCACCGAAAGATGGAGCGCGCCGGCATCGTCGGCGAAGCGACCTTCTGATCGGCCCCCTTTCTTCCCATTCCCCATCCCACGAGGTCTTCACCATGAACTTTCTCGACGGCGCCCTCTACCCTGAAAACCAGCAACCCCTGATCATCACGGCCGCGCCCTATGCGCCGTCGTGGGTGCCCTCCGACTTTCCCGAGGACATCCCGGTCACCATCGACCAGCAGATCCAGAAGGCGGTCGACTGCTACAACGCCGGCGCCACCGTGCTGCACCTGCACGTGCGCGAGCTCGACGGCAAAGGCAGCAAGCGCCTGTCCAAGTTCAACGAGCTGATCGCGGGCGTGCGCAACGCGGTGCCCGAGATGATCATCCAGGTGGGCGGCTCCATCAGCTTCGCGCCGGAATCCGAGGGCGCGGCCGCCAAGTGGCTAAGTGACGACACGCGCCACATGCTGGCCGAGCTCGATCCCAAGCCCGATCAGGTCACGGTGACCATCAACACCTCGCAGATGAACGTGGTCGAGCACTGGGAGTACGAGGACTACAAGGGCACCTCGATGGAAGACCCGGCCGTCTTCAACGCCTACAAGGAAATGACGGTGCCGGCCCAGCCCGGCTGGGCCGAGGAGCACATCCGCCGCCTGAACGAGGCCGGCATCCAGAGCGCCTTCCAGTGCTACAACATCAACAGCTTCGAATCGGTCGAGCGCTTGATGCGCCGCGGCGTCTACAAGGGCCCGCTGGTGATGAACTGGGTGGCCATCAGCGGCGGCATGGACGCGCCCAACATCTACAACCTGGCCAACTTCGTGCGCGCCACGCCGGACGGCGCCGTGCTGACGGTGGAAAGCTCGATGCGCAACGTGCTGCCGGTCAACATGATGGGCATCGCCATGGGCCTGCACGTGCGCTGCGGCATCGAGGACAACCTGTGGAACCAGGCCCGCACGAAGAAGATGGGCACGGTGGAGCAGATCGAGCAGCTGGTGCGCATCTCGCGCGAGTTCGGCCGCGAGGTGGCCACAGCCAGCCAAGCGCGCGAGATCAGCAAGATCGGCGTGTTCTACGACACGGTGGAAGAGTCGCTTCTGGCCAATGGCTTCGCGCCCAACCGCAACGGAGGCCACCAGGGCTTCCTGCGCAAGGCGGCCTGAACCATGGACGCGCAGAAAGAACCCTCCACGCCCATCTGCGACGCCATGCGCGCCGCGGGCCAATGGAACCGCAACTGGCAGCCCATGGCAGAGCTCGACGCAGAGTGGACGGAGAAGTTCATGGCCATGGTCAGCGCGCCGCTGAACTCCGGCGTGCTCGACCCCAAGACCTTCGAGCTGCTGGCGATCGCCGTCGATGCCTCGGTCACGCACATGTATGGCCCGGGCGTGCGGCGCCACATCCGCCGCGCTCTGGCCCTGGGGGTTCCCTCGGAGCAGATCGTGGCGGTGCTGCAGCTCACCAGCACGCTGGGCCTGCACACCATGAGCCTGGCGGCGCCGATCCTGGTGGAAGAAATGGAAAACCACCGGCGCGGTCTTTTCACCGAGGTGAGCGAAGGCTGATGGACATGAAGACTTCTGCAGCGTTGAAACTCTCGCGCCGTCGCGCCTGCCTGCTGGCGCTGACGTGCGCCGTGGCCTGGCCTGTGGCCCATGCCCAGCAGCAAAGCGCCTGGCCGAACCGGCCTATCCGGCTGCTCGTGCCGGCGCCGGCCGGCGGCGCCTCCGACATGATCGCGCGCACCATCGGCGAGAGCATCCGCTCGAGCACCGGCCAGACGGTGGTGGTCGATAACAAGCCGGGGGCCGGCGGCATCCTGGCGGTGGAGGCCATGCTGTCCGCGCCGCGCGACGGCTACACCTTCGTGCTGTCGCCCAACTCGCTGGTGACCGAAGGGCCGTACAGCTACAAGTTCCGTGTCGATCTGTTCAAGGACCTCGCGCCCGTCGCGGAGGTGGCGAAGGTCGCCCTGGTGCTGGTGGCCGACCCGAAGCTGCCGGTGCAGAACGTCAAGGAGATGGTGGCCTACGTCAAGGCGCACCCGGGCAAGACCACCTATGCCTCCTACAGCCCGGGATCACTCTCCCATATCAAGGGCATGCAGTTCAACAAGGCAGCCGGCCTCGACATGGAGCATGCCGGTTACAAGGGCTCGCCGCCCGCCTTGGTGGATTTGATGGGCGGCCAGGTGCAGTTCATGTTCGACGGCATGGGCACCTCGCTGCCCTTGATCAAGACCGGGAAGCTGCGTCCGCTGGCGGTGACCTCGCCGACGCGCTCGCCTTTTCTGCCGGACGTTCCGACCTTGGCCGAAGCGGGCTTCGCGAACCTGACGCAGACCATGGGAACGGGCGTCTGGTCCACCCCCGACGTGCCGGCCGACATCCGCGCCAGGTTCCGGGCCGAACTGCTGAAGGCCATCGCGACACCCTCGGTGCGCGAGCAGCTTCAGGCCCTTGGCATGGACACGGCCAGCACGAACCTGGGCGTCGAGGAATGGAGCCGGACGCTGAAGCAGGACTACGAGCGCACGGGCGAGAACCTGCAGTCGATCAACGACAAGCCATGACTGAAACCCCCACCATCCTGATCGTCCCCGGCCTGCGCGATCACGTCGACGCGCATTGGCAAACCCTGCTCGCAGCGCGCCTGCCGCGCGTGCGCACGGTGCCGCCGATGGGCCGCGAGGACCTCGATTGCGCCGCCCGCGTGGCGGCCATCGAGCGCGAGGCGCAAGCCATCGAAGGTCCCCTGCTGATCGTCGCGCACAGCGGCGGCGTGGTGATGGCGGTGCACTGGGCCCGGCAGACGCAGCGCAAGGTCCTGGGCGCGCTGCTGGCCACCCCGCCCGATTTCGAGCGCCCCATGCCGGACGGCTATCCGACCGTGGCGCAGCTGGATGTCAGCGGCTGGCTGCCGGTGCCGCGCGAGCGCCTGCCCTTTGCCAGCATCGTGGCCGCCAGCCGCAACGACCCGCTGGGCCAGTACGAGCGCATCACAGACATGGCGGGCAACTGGGGCAGCCTCTTGGTCGACCTGGGCGAAGTCGGCCACCTCAATCCGGCTTCGGGCTTCGGCCCCTGGCCGCGCGCCGAGCAGCTGATCGCCGACGTCGCGGCCATGGGCGCCGTGGCTGCCTGAGCCGCCGGCCCCGCACCCACCTCTTCTCATTTCAAAGATCCGCTAGGAGACATCTCATGGCAAAAGCCATTCGCCTGCACGAAACCGGGGGGCCGGAAGTGCTCCGCGTTGAAGACGTCGAGGTCGGCGACCCCGGCCCCGGCCAGGTCCGCGTGCGCCACAGCTACGTGGCCGTCAATTTCATCGACATCTATTTCCGCACCGGCCGCTATCCCTTGCCCTTGCCCAATGGGCTGGGCTCGGATGCGGTGGGCGTGGTCGAGGCCGTGGGCGCCGGCGTGACCGCGGTCCGTGCGGGCGACCGCGTGGGCTACCTGATGGGGCCGCAAGGCGCGTACTCGGACGTGCGGCTGATGCCGGCCGAGTTCCTGATCCCGCTGCCAGACGGCATCTCGGACCGCACGGCCGCAACGCTGATGATGAAGGGCATGACGGTGCAGTACCTGTTCCGCCAGGTCTTTCCGCTGCATGGCGACGAGACCATCCTGTACCACGCGGCCGCCGGCGGCGTCGGCCTGATCGCCTGCCAGTGGGCACGCGCCATGGGCGTGCGGATGATCGGCACCGTGAGCACCGACGAGAAGGCCGCGATCGCCAAGGCCAACGGCTGCGAGCACGTGATCGTGACCTCGCGCGAGAACATCGCGCAGCGCGTGCGAGAGATCACCGACGGCAAGGGCGTGCCGGTGGTGTACGACTCGGTGGGCAAGGACACGCTGGAGGCTTCTCTCGACAGCCTGCAGCCGCGCGGTTCGCTGGTCAGCAACGGCACCAGCTCGGGGCCGGTCGTCATCGACACCATGCAGCTCGCCGCCAAGGGCTCGATCTGGGTCACGCGGCCGGCGATGATGCACTACATCATGCCGCGCGAGCACATGCTGAAGATGGCCGACGAGCTGTTCGGCCATGTGCTGGCCGGTCACATCACCAGCGAACCCAAGCAGGTGTTTGCGCTGGCCGATGCGGCCGATGCGCACCGCGCGCTCGAGTCGCGCGCGACGGTCGGTGCGACCGTGCTCGTTCCCTGAGGCTTCGTGCGATGAACGCCGGCGCGAATCCCCCCGCACTGCAGGGCCAGGGCGATGGCTACCTGTTCAGCCGCGGCCAGGCCTGGTTCGCCTTCGCGATGACCATCGGCCTGATGATGTTCGACTACATCGACCGCCAGGTCATCGTCGCGCTGTTCCCCTACCTGAAGGCCGAATGGGGCCTGTCGGACAAGCAGCTCGGCGGCCTGGTGTCGGCGGTCTCGGTGACGGTGGCGCTGGCCGCCATTCCGGTGGCGTTGCTGGCCGACCGCTCCAGCCGCATCAAGAGCGTGGTCGTGATGGCCATGGTCTGGAGCCTGGCCTCGATCTCCTGCATGTTCAGCCGCGGCTACGGCTCGCTGCTGGCGGCACGCGCGCTGGTCGGCCTGGGCGAGGCGGGCTACGGCTCGGTCGGCGCCGCGCTGATCGCCAGCCACTTCCCGGCGCGGCTGCGCGGCGCGGTGATGGCGGCCTTCTTCGCCTCCGCGTCGGTGGGCTCGGTGCTGGGCGTTCTGCTGGGCGGCCTGATCGCCGCACGCTGGGGCTGGCAGGCTGCGTTCGGCGCGGTCGGGGTGCCGGGCCTGTTGCTGGCGCTGCTGTACCTGAAGGTGCGCGACTACCCGACCGTCAAGCTCACGCCCCGGCTCGACCAGGCGACCCGCTCGCCGCGCGACACGTTCGGGGCCATCGTGCAGGCGCTGCTGCGCTCGCGCTCCATGCTGTGGCTGTGCCTGGCCGGGGCGGCGCAACTGGTGGTGGTGTCGGCCGTGTGGGCCTGGCTGCCGAGCTACCTCAACCGCAGTCACGGCATGGCACCCGAGCAGGCCGCCATGCGCGCGGCAATGGTGGTGCTGTGCGGCGCGCTCGGCGCCGTGCTGTGGGGTGCGCTGGCCGACTTTGCCGGGCGTCGCCGCCCGCGCGCCAGGCTGCATGTGACGGCGCTGCTGTGCCTGGCCTCGATGGCCGTGCTGATCGGCGCCTTCGGCGCCGCCAGCTTCGGCTACCCGATCTCTGCCGGCACGCAGTTTGCGCTGCTGGCCCTGGGCGGCTGCCTCATGACCTGCACGGTCGGCCCAATGGCCGCCGCCGTGATCGACGTGGTCCACCCCGGCGTGCGCGCTACCGGTTCGTCGGTGCTGTCGCTGTTTCAGAACCTGCTGGGCCTGGCCGCGGGGCCCTTCATCGCGGGACTCTTGTCGGATGCCTGGAGCTTGCAGCAGGCCTTGACGGCCATCCCCCTGTTCAGCCTGCTGGCCGCCGCCGCGCTGCTGACGGCCTCCCGCCGCTACGAGGCAGACCTGCGGCGCGCCGGCGAGGCGAGCGAGCAGGAAGCGGCGATGCCCGCGGCCCCGGCCCCGCGCCGCGCGCTGGCCTGACCCCAACTACCCACCATTCACTTTTCGAGGAAGAGACTCCATGTACGGATCGATGATGGAGCAGCCGTTGCTGATTTCGACGCTGCTCACCCACGCCGAGCGCCACCACGGCGAACAAGAGATCGTGTCGCGCCGCGTCGAAGGCGACCTGCACCGCACCACCTACCGCGAACTGGCTCAGCGCTCGCGGCGCCTGGCCAACGCGCTGGCGGCGCGTGGCATCCGGTTCGGCGACCGCGTCGCCACCCTGGCCTGGAACGGTTACCGCCACATGGAGCTGTACTACGCGGTGTCGGGTTCGGGCGCCGTGCTGCACACGCTCAACCCGCGCCTGCATGCCGACCAGGTGAACTGGATCGCCGACCATGCAGAAGACCAGATCCTGTTCTTCGACCTGAGCTTCCTGCCGCTGGTGGAGGCCATCGCTCCACGCGTGTCGACCATCAAGGCTTTCGTGGCCATGACCGACCGCGCGCACATGCCTGTAGAGGCCAAGATCCCCGGCCTGCTGTGCTACGAGGACCTGGTCGAAGCTCATTCGGATGCGTTCGCCTGGCCCGAGTTCGACGAGAAGACGGCGTCGTCGCTCTGCTACACCTCCGGCACCACCGGCAACCCGAAGGGGGCGCTCTACAGCCACCGCTCGACCGTGCTGCACACCTACGCGGCGGCGCTGCCCGACTCGCTGAACTGCTCGGCCCGGGATGTCATCCTGCCGGTGGTGCCGATGTTCCACGTCAACGCCTGGGGCCTGCCCTATGTGGCGTGCATGGTGGGCGCCAAGCTGGTGTTTCCGGGGCCATGGCTCGATGGCAAGTCGCTGCACGAGCTGTTCGAGGCCGAGGGCGTGACCATGTCGGCCGGCGTGCCCACCGTGTGGCAAGGCCTGTTGGCGCACGTGGAAGGCAATGGCCTGAAGTTCCGCACCATGCGCCGTACCGTGATTGGCGGCTCCGCCTGCCCGCCGGCGATGATGCGCGCCTTCCAGGAGCGCTTCGACGTGCAGGTGCTGCACGCCTGGGGCATGACCGAGATGAGCCCGGTGGGCACGGTGTGCACGCTCAAGCCGGGCCAGCTGGCCCTGGACGGCGAAGCGCGCCTGGCCATCCAGGCCAAGCAGGGCCGTTCGGTGTTCGGCGTCGACATGAAGATCGTCGGCGATGACGGCAAGGAGCTGCCGCATGACGGCAAGACCGCCGGCGAGCTGATGGTGCGCGGCCCCTGGATCATCGCCAACTACTTCAAGGGCGAGGGCGAAGGCCCGCTGGTCGGCGGCTGGTTCCCCACCGGCGACGTCTCGACCATCGACGCCGACGGCTTCATGCAGATCACCGACCGCAGCAAGGACGTGATCAAGTCGGGCGGCGAATGGATCGGCTCGATCGACCTGGAGAACATCGCCATGGCCCATCCCGCCGTGGCCATGGCGGCCTGCATCGCCGCGCGCCACGCCAAGTGGGACGAGCGCCCGCTGCTGGTGGTGACGTTGAAGGCTGGCCAGGCGCTTTCGCGCGAGGAACTGCTGGCCTTCTACGAGGGCAAGATCGCCAAGTGGTGGACGCCGGACGACGTGGTCTTTGTCGACAGCATCCCGCTTGGTGCCACCGGCAAGGTGCTGAAGAACAAGCTGCGTGATTCCTTCCAGGATCACCTGCTGGCCACGGCCTGAGCCTTCGCATGACGACGACACTGTCCATCGCCGCCTGGCCTTCGCGCGCCCGCGTGCTCTTCCCTGGCGTGCTGGCCAGCGCGGTGGTGGCGGCCGCCGCCACCTTCTTGTCGCAGCACTACGGCGCGCCGGTGATGCTGTTCGCCCTGATTCTGGGCATGGCGATGAACTTCCTGACGTCGGACGGTGGAACCTGCTCGCCCGGCATCGAGTTCACCGCGCGCCAGGTGCTGCGCTGGGGCGTGGCGCTGCTGGGCCTGCGCATCACCGTGGGGCAGATCGCAGAGCTCGGCTGGCATCCGGTGCTGTTGGTGGTGGCCTCGGTGGTGATCACCATCGGCGTCTCCATGATGGCTGCGCGGCTGCTGGGCTTCCAGGGCCTGTTCGGCCTGCTCACCGGCGGCGCCACCGCCATCTGCGGCGCCTCGGCCGCGCTGGCGCTGGCCGCCGCGCTACCCAGTCATCCGCAGAAGGAGCGCGCCACGCTGTTCACGGTGGTCGGCGTCTCGGCACTGTCGACGCTGGCCATGATCGCCTACCCCATGCTGGCCCATTGGCTCGGGCTCGATGCCCGGGCCGCCGGCGTGTTCCTCGGCGCCACCATTCACGACGTGGCGCAGGTGGTCGGCGCCGGCTACAGCATGTCCAAGGAAACCGGCGACGTCGCCACCTTCGTCAAGCTGATGCGCGTGGCCATGCTGCTGCCGGTGATCGTCTTTGCCGTGATGTGCACCCGTGCCCGCGGCAAGGGTGCCGGCGGTGGTCCTCGTCCACCTTTGCTGCCGTGGTTCGCCGTGGCCTTTGCCGCCCTGGTGGCTATCAACAGCACGGGCTGGATCGCGCCGGCGCTGAGCGTGCTGGGCGGCGACGTCTCGCGCTGGTGCCTGGTGGCGGCCATCGCGGCCATCGGCATGAAGACGCAGCTGCGCGACCTGGCCACGGTGGGACTCAAGCCCGTGGCCCTGATGCTTGCCGAGACCGCATTCCTCGCCATACTGGTGCTCGCGCTGCTGCGCTGGGCGCCCTGATCCTCAAGACTCAGGAGACTCCACATGATTTCGATTCACCCCAAGAGAAGGCTGCGGCACGTCGCCCGCGCCGTGTGCGTGAGTGGCCTGGCGGCCGCCAGCCTGGCGGCCCTTCCCGCGCAGGCCCAGGCCCCAGCACCGAAGTGGCCCGACAAGACGGTGCGCATCATCGCCGCCGGCCCGGCCGGCGGCTCGGCGGACATCGTCGCGCGCCTGATGGCGGACAACCTGGCCAAGGACGGCAGCGTGGCCGTCGTGGTCGATCCCAAGCCCGGCGCCGGCGGCGTGCTGGCGGTGAACGAGCTTTCGCTGGCGCCGCATGACGGCTACACGGTGCTGGTGGGCGTGAACTCGCTGGTCAGCGAGATCCCGCACATCGTCAAGCTGCAAAAAGACATGGCCAAGGAAATCAAGCCGCTGGCCGAGCTCTCGCGCGGCGGCCTGGTGCTGGTCGGCACGCCCTCTGTGCCCGCCAAGAACTTCGGCGAGCTGGTGAGCTGGGTGAAGGCCAATCCGGGCAAAGTCAGCTATGCCTCCTACACCGCGGGCACGATCTCGCACGTGCTGGGCCTGCAGCTCAACAAGGCGGCCGGCCTGGACATGACGCATGTGGGCTACAAGGGTTCGACGCCCGCGCTCACCGACGTGATGGGCGGCCACGTGCCGCTGATGTTCGACGCCATGCCCAGCTCGCTGCCCATGCTCAAGGGTGGAAAGATCAAGGCCTTTGCCATCAGCACCGCCAAGCGCTCGCCGCTGCTGCCCGATGTGCCGACCTTCGCCGAACTCGGCTACCCGCAGCTCGAAGCCACCGGCTGGATGGGCCTGTGGGTCAAGCCCGACGTGCCGGCGGCGCAGCAGGCGCGCATCCGCGAGGCCGCGCTCAAGGTGCTGCAGCAGCCGGCCGTGCGCGAGCGGCTGCAGGACATCGGCTTCGAGGCCGGCCAGCCGCGCAGCCCCGAGGAACTGAGCAAGACTCTGGCGACCGACTACCAGCGCATGGGCGCGGTGCTCAAGGCGATCGACTTCAAGCCGGAGTAAGGGCCTGCGCTTTCATTGCTCTCCGGCACACAAGCAGGACCTCGTCTACCTCGTCCATGGCGATCATCCCAGGAGCGAGTCGCAACTCCTTCTGGAATCGCAACGCGAGCGGCATGATGGTCCGGTTGTATGTGTTCATGGCCAGTTCGCGATGATTCGAGAGCCACCACATGCCGATGTCGACCAGGCGCGGCGAACGCGGCTTCATTCCGAAAACCGCGCTGCGCTCCACCACCAGGTTGCTCCGCGCCAGCAATTCAAGAAGGCATGGCGGGTCGTAGCGTCGCTTGTGGCCTACGAAATCGTCAAACGCGGTCCAATGAGAGGGGTGCAGTGGCGTCGAAATCAAGAGAACAGCACCTGACTTCGTCACTCGCACCAACTCTGCCAGCGCAGCGTCCCCATCGTCGACATGCTCGATGATGTCCAGGGCGCAAACGAGATCGAATGTGCCGTCGGTGAACGGCAGGGACGTCACCTCACCAAGTGCAACCCGTCCACCACATTCGCGAAGCACCGCAAGCGCTGGGGCACTGATGTCCACAAAATGCGTGCCCTCGATCGGCAGGTGCGGCCGGAGGCCAGGCCCAACCTCCAACCGTCGCCCGCCTTCAGGCAGCAGGGATTGCACAAGTGGCCAGGTGTTGAAGCGATGAGGCTTGACGAGCTCAGCCCCGGACCAAAGTGAGTCATAGAACCGGCGGTTCTGATCGAGAAGCTTGTCCGCATCCGAGGGCTGCGCTAGCTTTCGCTGCATCATCGAAATACTGTAGCAGTAGCGGGCAATCGCGAGTCGCCGACAGCTACCTGTGCCGGCAAAAGCTGCCTATGCCCTGCGCTAGGAGCGCCGATACATTGCCCACTTCACTGTGAGAAGGTCCGCGGCGATTTTGGCGGCGTTGACCCCGGCATACGATTCGGCGGGATCGAACTCGAAGGCCTCCTTGTAGCGGACGACCTGCGCATAGTCCTTGTCGAAGGTCATCGGACCCATGAGGTCGATCGGATTGACTCCGGCGGGAATCGCCAGGAATTTCTTTGGATTCGTGGCGCTCTGGTAGAGGTCGACGCTCATCAGCTTCATACAACTTTCCTCGACGGGTTGAGATCGGTGAGGCGAACCACGAGTGAGTTCAACGTCACGGCTGTGCCCCAGCGAAAGTTTTGCTATCGCAAGGGCTCAACGATCCTCTCCCCTATCCGCGCCACAGGCAATCAGCGCCGGCCTACATTTTGTCGGCCAGTGCCCGTCACCCGCCTCGCAGGCGACGACATTGCACTGCGGATTCAATCGGTCGGCGCAAGCGTATCAAGTCGTCGCAAGGAGGAACGGCATGATGTTCCGCATCGCACGCGCGACGTAGTCGTCCTTCTCCCCCACTGGCGACATAGTGCATCGCGTCCTTTGCCGCCTCGATGCCCGCCAGGCGTGCAATCACCCACGCGGCCAGGTACTGTGACGCGAGGCAGCCCCCGCGGTGGCGACAACCTCCCGTGGGCCGGCCTCAGCTTTCGTTATGCGCGACCTCGATGCGACGGCGCGTACGCGCGGGCACGTCGTAGATGTTGAAGTTGCTCATGGACCTGCCGTAGAGGTGCAGGCTGACCGCCCGGGGCCGTTCTGCCGGAACCCCCGTGACGTGGATGTGATCGGGATTCGGCACGAAGCTCGTCACCGCGCCGCGTTGCAGCAAGACGATGCCGCCTCGCGCGAGGTCGATCTCCTCATCGGCGCCCCGGTCCGGCGACAAGCGGACGTAGCTGCGCTCCTCCAGCACACCTTCGAGCACGCCGACGACACCCCAGCTTCCGTGGTCGTGGACAGGAGTCCATTGGCCGGGGAGCCAGACCAGCACATACAGGGAGAGACTCTTGTCCGCTGCCTCGTAGACGAGGTTGCGGGTGTAGCCGTCACTGGAGGCGCGATAGTGCCGCGGCGCCAGGAACTCATCGGCCTGGTCGATCAGGTGCAGCATCAGCGGCGCCAGCGCAAGCACGCAGTCGGCTGGGTCGGGTTGATTCCGGCTGCGGCTTTGGGCCTCGGCGACAAAGGCTGCGAGTGCAGGCGAGGCCAGCTGTGAAGTGGTGATGGACATTTGGGCTCCGCTCATCGATTCCGGCGATTGGCGGCATTCTGCCCCCCCGCTGAGCGGCAGCGGTGTTCCATCGATCCATCAGGGCAAGACCAGGGTCAGCGAGTCCGCCGGCGAGGCTACCGGCGCCCGCGGGCGCAGCAGGAAATACGACAGCGCCGGAATCAAGAGCACCGCGCCCACCATGTTCCAGATGAACATGAAAGCCAGCAGGATGCCCATGTCGGCCTGGAACTTGATGGGCGACAGCGCCCAGGTGAGCACCCCCGCGGCCAGCGTGACGCCCACCAGCACCACGACCTTGCCGGTGAACTGCAGGGCCAGGCGATAGGCCTCGCCCAGGGTGGCGCCGGCGCGTTGCTGGGCCAGCTGCACGCTCAGCAGGTACAGCGCATAGTCCACGCCGATGCCCACGCCCAGGGCAATCACCGGCAGCGTCGCCACTTTCACGCCGATGCCCAAGGCAACCATCAGCGCCTCGCACAGCACGGACGTGATGACCAGCGGCAGCACGGCCACCACCACCGCGCGCCAGCTGCGGAAAGTGATGAAGCACAGCACGATCACGGCGGCGTAGACCAGGAGCAGCATCTGCGTCCAGGCCTTGCGCACGACGATGTTGGTGGCGGCCTCGATGCCGGCGCTGCCGGCGGCCAGCAGGAAGCTGCGCTCGCCATTGCTGTGCGCCTGTGCAAACTCGGCGCTGGCCTGCACCACGCGGTCCAGCGTCTCGGCGCGGTGGTCGGCCAGGTAGGCGATCACCGGCATCACCGAGCAGTCGGTGTTGAAGAGTTCCGGGTTGTTCACACCGGCCTGCTGCGCGCCGTAGTTCAGCACGTCCTGGTTGCGCGCGATGGTCAGCCACTTGGGGCTGCCCTCGTTGCTGCCGGCGGTGATCTGGCGCACCGCGTTGGCCAGCGAGGTGGTGGTCTGCACGCCCGGAATCTGCTGCAGGGCCCAGGCCAACCGGTCGGCTTCGATCAGCGTCTGGTATTTCAGGCAGCCTTCCTTGGCCGTCTTCACGATCACCGCGAAGGTGTCGCTGGACAGCGAATAGTGGACGGTGATGTAGGCGTTGTCCTTGTTGTAGCGCGAGTCGGGCCGCAGCTCGGGCGCGCCGGGGTCGAGGTCGCCGATCTTCAGCTGGGTGCTGACCGCCAGGCCGATGGCCAGCAGCGCGGCGGCGGCTGCCACGGTGCCGATCGCCCAGCGCCGCTCGGTGAAGCGGCCCAGCCAGGCGTAGACGCGGTCCATGCCGCGCGCATCGATGCCGGGCTGCTCGGCGCGCAGGCTGCGCTGCGCCGCCTTTTCACCGACGCCGATGTACGACAGCAGCACCGGCAGCAGGATCAGGTTGGTGAGGATCAGCACCGCCACGCCGACGCTGGCGGCCAGCGCCAGGTCCTGGATGACCGGAATGTCGATCAGCATCAGCACGGCAAAGCCCACCGCATCGGCCACCAGGGCCGTCAGGCCGGCCAGGAACAGGCGCCGGAAGGTGAAGCGGGCGGCCACCAGGCGGTGCGCGCCGCGGCCGATGTCCTGCATGATCCCGTTCATCTTCTGCGCGCCGTGCGACACGCCGATGGCAAACACCAGGAAGGGCACCAGGATGGAATAAGGGTCCAGCTCGAAGCCGAAGGCGGCGATCAGCCCCAGCTGCCAGACCACCGCCACCAGCGAGCAGGCCACCACCAGCGCGGTGCTGCGCAGGCAGCGCGTGTGGATGTAGATGATGAGGGTGGCCACCAGTGCGGCCAGCCCGAAATACAGCGCCACCTGGTGCAGGCCTTCGATCAGGTCGCCCACCAGCTTGGCAAAGCCGATGCTGCGCACGTGCAGTCCCGTGGGCTGGCCCTGCGCGTCGGTCTCGTAGCGTGCGCGCATGTCGTCCAGGGTGCGCGACAGCGCGCGGTAGTCGATGCGCTGGCCGCTGGCCGCGTCCTGGTCCAGGAGCGGCACCACGATCATGCTGGACTGGAAGTCCTTGCCCACCAGTGCGCCCACCAGGCCGGCGCGTGCGATGTTGGCGCGCAGCTGCTCGATGGCGGCCGGCGAGCCGTCGTAGTTGTCGGGCATCACCGGGCCGCCGCGAAAACCTTCCTCCGTCACTTCGGTCCAGCGCACGGCGGGCGCCCACAAGGACTTCATCCAGGCACGGTCCACGCCGGGCGTGAGGAACAGCTCGTCCTGGATCTTCTTGAGCGCGTCGAGGTAGCGGGGCTGGTAGATGTCGCCCTGGTCGTTCTCCACCACGATGCGCAGCGAGTTGCCCAGGCCGCGCAGGTCGGCCTTGTGCGCCAGGTAGTTCTGGATGTAGGGATGGCCCTGGGGAATCATCTTCTCGAAGCCGGCGTGCAAGGTCAGCCGGGTGGCGGCCACCGCGCCCAGCAGCAGTGTGAGCAGGGCGCACAAGACCATCACCGCAAGGCGGCGGTTGAAGATGAGGCGCTCCAGGCGCGAGCCGGAGCGTGGGTCGAACTGGTCGAGCGAAAGGGGCGCGGACGCATCCGCGTGGTTGGGGGTGTGCATGAGAGTTTCTCCGGCTGCCCGTTCAGGGCAGCTGCAGCGCCTGGGCGCCGCGTGGTCCGGCCAGGACCAGTGTTCCCTGGGAGGAAGCCGCTACCGCGGCGGCGGGAACGGTGCGTTCTGTCTTGGCGACCTTGAAGCTGGCGCCGTCATCGTTGCTGACCAGCACGTGGCCGGCCTGGCTCACGAGGACGATGCGCCCGTCGTCCTGCCGGGTGCCGGCCGTCAAGCCCACCTGCAGCCCGGTCGGCGTGGGCAGCCAGTTGCGCCCGCCATCGCTGCTGCGCAGCACGGTGCCGCGCAGGCCGTAGGCGACCAGCGATTGCGCGCTGCCTGTGATCCCGAACAGGGTGCCCTTGTAGGGCAGTTCCAGCGCCCGGAAGCGCGTGTCGCCCTGCGCGAGCTTGAGCATCAGGCCCTGCTCGCCGGCAATGTAGACATCGGGGCCGAAGCCGCGCACCGCGTACAGGTGCAGGCTCTTGGGGTTGTCCGTCGCGTGCATCAGCGGCTGCCAATTGGCGCCGCCATCCTGGGTTTGCAGCACCAGGCCGAAGGCGCCAACCACGTAGCCGTTGGAGGCATCGCGGAACCAGACGTCCAGGAAGGGGTTCTCCGCGCCCGGGGACTGGGGGCGGTCGGCCGCCTCGATCGGCTGCACGGTCCAGCGCTTGCCGCCGTCCTTGGTTCGCAGCACGACGCCGTCATGGCCGACGGCCCAGCCGTTCGTCGCGTCGGGAAAGCTGAGCGCCACCAGGTCGGAGCTGATCGGCACCTCGGCCTGCAGCCAGCGCCGGCCGGCGTCGTCCGAATAGACGATGTGGCCGCGCTGGCCCACCGCGACGAGGCGCGTGCTGCCGGCGCGGGCGATGCCGTTCAACAGTGCGCGCGAGGCGAGCGGGCTCTGGATGGCGGGCGTGTCCAGCACGTCGCGCCAGGCCTGGCTGTCGCTGGCGGCCTGCACCGCCCACGCGGCGGCGCCGGTGGCCAGCAGCGCGGCGAAGAGGCGGCCGCCGCGGGCGGGGCGCTTGGCAGTCATGGGCAAGCCCCGTTCATTCAGCGGATGCCGGCGCCGGCCAGCGCATCGGCCGTCCATTCGCGGTCGGACAGTGCCTTGGTGTGGCGCAGGCCACCGGTCTCTGCGATGTAGCCCGTCAGCGAATAGACGCGCGAGACGAAGTCGTAGTGGCCGAACATGTCGGTGTACGGGGCCGGCAGGTCGTAGCTGGGCGCCATGTAGGCGAAGCCGGCGCGGTAGAGCTGGCCGCGCGCGTCGTAGTTGTCCGAGGCCAGCGCCGCCCACGAATCCTCGTCGAGGTAGAAGGTGCGCTTTCCGTAGACGTGGCGCTTGCCGTCGCGCAAGGTGGCTTCCACCACCCACACGCGGTGCAGCTCCCAGCGCACGATGTCCGGGTTCAGGTGGTTGGGCTTGAGCAGGTCGTCCTGCTTGGACTGGTAGACCGCGCCATAGGCGTTGTAGGGCACGACCATTTCCTTCTTGCCGACCAGCTTGAAGTTGAAGCGATCCATCGCGCCGTTGAAGATGAAGGTGTCATCGAAGGTGGTGGCGCCGGCAGTGCCCGGGTTGGGCGTGTCGTAGGAGAGGTCGGGCGCGACCTTCACGCGGCGTTGCCCGGGCAGGTAAGTCCAGGCGCGGCGCTCCTTGGTGCCGACGTCCAGCGGGTCCACGATCAGCAGGGCCTCGCCGGCGCGGCGCGCCGGGCCGGTGTAGGTGAGCTTGATGCGCCAGTAGGTGTCGGCCGCGGTCTTGGTCGCATCCCAGAAAGGAAACTCCTGCACGCTCACGCCTTCCGTGGCCAGGGCCGGGCGGCCGCTGGCGTCCACGTTCAGGTTGCGGTACTTGGCCTCGTAGCTCTGGCCATTGAAGCGCACCAGGTGATTCCACATGGCTTCATAGCCGTCCTTCGGGATCGGGAAGGGGAAGCCGGCATGTGCGCCTTCGATCGAGCGCCCCTCGTTGCCCGTCCTGGCCTTGACCGCGCTGGCCGCCGTGTTGTCGGTGACGAACTTCGGGAAGGCGACGCTGCGGTGCGTCGGGTAGACGTCGACGCGAAAGCTCGAGTGGGTCTTCAGCAGCGTCTTGGTGCCCTCGGTCAGGCGATCCGCGTGTTCGGCCATGTTCTTGGCGTCGATCACCAGGCGCGGCTTCTCGCCGGCGAAAGGATCGGGCCGGATGCCGTCGCCGGTCTTGAAGCCGGCGGGCACGCTCTTCAGGCCGCCGGTGTAGGCGGGGATGGTGCCGTCCTTGTTGCCGGCCTTCTCGGCGCCGACGGCGGTGAGGGTGTTGCCGAGCGCCTTGGCTTCCTCGGCCGTGACGGCCGCCTGGGCGGCCAGGCTCGCGCAGGCGGCAACGGCGCCGGCGAGCAGGGTGTGGGTGAATCGCATGGTGGGTTGTCTCTTAGAAGGTGGTCTTGAAGGTCAGGCTCACGAAGCCGCGGTCCTTGAGCAGCGTGGTGAATCCGTTCTGCGCGGTGACGGCCTGGCCGTTGTCCTTGTAGTGGCCGAGGTAGTCGATGTATTTCAGGTCGAAGCGGTACTTCTGCTGCACGTCCACGCCCAGGCCCACGCTGTAGTTGCCGTTGCCCTGGTTGCCGCCGAAGATGGTCGCGGCATTTCCCTTCAGGCCGATGGCATAGCTGATCGGCGCCGACAGGTCGATGCCGGGGAAGACCTGGAACCAGGTCGGCGTGAACGACAGGCCCATGCCGAAGTAGTTCTTCGTCGTGCAGCCCTCCCACTTGTTCCTGCCGGCGCAGGCGGCGAAGCCTTCCGCGAAGAACAGGTTCTCGCCGCTGGTGACCTTGTCCCAGCTCGACCACACCAGTTCTGCCGCCCAGGCCGCGGTGTCGAACAGGGCCGTCTTCGGAACGAGGCCGACCGCATTGACCAGGCCGTGGTAGGTATTTCCGCGCGGGCCCTTGGTATCGCCTTGTGCCGGCAGGCCGGGCGCGATGCCCAGCACCGTGCTGTTGAGCGGCGTGTTGTGGCGGTAGGAAAGTTCGCTGCCGAAGCTGATGCCGCCGATGTTCTTGGCCAGGCTCACGCCGTAGATGTCGATGTCGTCGGCGTAGATCAGGTTGTAGCGGCTGACGTTGCGGCCCACCTGCGTCAGGAAGGTCTGCGGCAGCTTGTCCGCCATGTTGCGGTAGTAGAAGCCCAGCGTGCCGTCCAGCCACGCCGGGCTCCAGCGTGCCGATGCGCCGCCTTCGCCGCGCTGCTTGGGCTCGACCGGATTGCCGCGCGCAGCGAAGCCGAGTGCGGGCGAGATGAACTGCCGGTCCGGACCGTTGAAGGCGAAGTCCACCGGGCCCAGGTAGGTGCCGCCTTCCGGATAGCGGTAGGACTCCCACTCGAGCATGTACTGCGCCGCCACCGAGAGGGTGTCGGTCAGTTGGGCCTGCGCCGACACCTGGTTGAGCGGGCGGAACAGTTCCTTGGCTTCCACGCCCGGCGTGGCAAAGCCCTTCTGCAGGTCCAGCGGGTTCTGCGCGTAGGCCACGCTGTGCAGGTTGCCGCCCAGGAACAGCGACTCGCCCCAGTAGAGCGAGTGACGGCCCAGCTTGGCGTTGACCGGCACTTCGCCGATGTCGGCGCCGCCGAACACGAAGGCATCCAGCAGCTCGCCCGAAGGCCCGTGGTAGTAGCGCTTGGTGTAGTCGCTGTATTCCTTGTTGATGTAGCTCGGGATGGCGTTGAGCGGCGGGTTGGGGTTGGTCCGGCTCTGGCTGCCATAGGCGGCGTCGTACCAGCCGGCCGCGCTCACGCGGGCGCCGAAGCGCTTGCGGTAGGTCACGTCCAGCTCGGTCAGGATGTCGAGGCGGTCGGCCACCGAGTCATGGCGGTCGAAGCTGTAGGTGCCTTCGTCCGACACGGCCGAGTTGCCGATCTTGGAATCACGGCTCTCCAGGCGGTTCGCATGGTTGTAGCGGACCGTGTTGTCCCAACGGATGGTCAGGTCGGGGTTGCCGGTGTCGAACTCGAAGGCCTGTGCGCCGACCGGGGACAGTGTCACCAGAAGGGCAGCGGCCGAGATGGTGGCGATGCGGAAGGACGGGCGGGTCTGCGCGCGCGCCGTCGTCATGCGTTGTGGGTGGTGCACGTGTCTCCAGTTTCTTGATTTGCTGCCGAGAAAGCCCAGCGCGCGAGTCGCCAGGGAACGGGCAAAATTTTCTGGTTGGCACGTGCGCGCCACCCCCTCCTTGGTGGAGGGGGGCAGGGGGTGGGAAAGCCTCAGGACGGCGCTTCTGACCGGCCGCGGAGGCCAAGGGGCGAAAGGCCTATTGCGCCTGGGCTTGATCCGGGTTGCCGGCGCGAACACTGCTGGCCAACCGGATCGCATCCGCCAGGTCCGACAGCTCGTCGGCATGCACGGCGGCCAGCTTCTTCAGGATGCGGCGCCCCTTGGGCAGCAGGTGCACTTCGACCTGGCGCCGGTCCGCCGCACTGGCCTTGCGCTTTACCAGGCCGGCCGCCTCACAGCGCGACACCAGCGCCACCACGCCATGCGGCGCCGCCTGCAGGCGCTCGGCAATCTCACCCACCGTGGCCCAGTCGCGGCCCGGGAAGCCCTGGGTGTGCAGCATCAGCTGGTAGTGCAGCACGGTGATGCCGGCCTCGCGCGCTGCGTCTTCGCTGAAGCGCAGAAAGCTGCGCAGCCTGAATCGGAATTCAGATAGCGCTTCCAGGCGCTGCTTGGTGATGGGCTGCTCTTGCATGGGCGCGAATGTAGCAAGTCGCCGGGCGCCCATGCGCGGGGCCGGACGCATGGGCGCAGGGTAATTACTCATGATGTGACATATAAAAACTCATAGCATGATGCAAATGGACGCGCTGGCCCAGGCAACTCGGGTCGGCGCGTCCGCGCTTTTTTCTGTCACACCGCAATCACTTTTCATGAAGATCAAGAGTCAAAGAGATCTCTTCGCCGGCCTCATGTTCGCCACCGTCGGCGCCGCTTTCGCCATTGGGGCCACCAGCTACAACGTCGGTTCGGGCGCCCGCATGGGGCCAGGCTACTTTCCGCTGATGCTCGGCATCCTGCTGGCCGCCCTGGGGCTGGTGGTGGTGTTCGGCTCGCTGAGCGGCGAGAGCGCCGAACGCGCCGACGGCGATCCGGTCGGCCAGATCGCCTGGAGGCCGCTGGTCTACATCATCGGCGCCAACTTGCTGTTCGGCGTGATGCTGGGCGGCGTCCGGTCGCTGGACATTCCGGCCATGGGCCTCGTCGTAGGCATCTACGCGCTGGTGTTCATCGCCTGCCGCGCACGCCAAAACTTCCCACTCAGGTCGACGCTGGTGCTGGCAACGGTGCTGGCGGCGGGCAGCTACCTGATCTTCATCCTCGGGCTGCGCTTGCAGTTCCCCACCTGGCCGACCTTCATCACCGGCTGAGCGCGGACACCTTCATCATGGAACTGATTGACAACCTGGCCCTCGGCTTCTCCTCGGTCCTGACCCTCCAGAACCTGGCCTATGCGGCGCTCGGCTGCCTGCTGGGCACCTTGATCGGCGTGCTGCCGGGCATCGGCTCGGTGCCCACCATCGCGATGCTGCTGCCCGTCACCTACTCGCTGCCGCCGGTGGCGGCGCTGATCATGCTGGCGGGCATCTACTACGGCTCGCAGTACGGCGGCTCCACCACCGCCATCCTGGTCAACCTGCCGGGCGAATCCTCCTCCGTCGTCACCGTCATCGACGGCCACCAGATGGCCAAGAACGGACGCGCAGGCCCGGCCCTGGCGGCCGCCGGCCTGGGCTCCTTCTTTGCCGGCTGCGTCGGCACCCTGATCCTGGCGGCCTTCGCGCCACCGCTGACCGAGCTGGCCTTCAAGTTCGGCCCGGCCGAGTACTTCGCGCTGATGGTGCTGGGCCTGATCGGCGCGGTGGTGCTGGCATCGGGCTCGCTGATCAAGGCGATCTGCATGATCATCCTGGGCCTGCTGCTGGGCCTGGTGGGCACCGACGTCAACTCCGGCGTGGCGCGCTATTCCTTCGACATCCCCGAGCTGACCGACGGCATCAGCTTCATCGCGATCGCCATGGGCGTGTTCGGCTACGGCGAGATCATCGCGAACCTGGCGCAGCCCGAACAAGACCGCGAACTGCTCACCAACAAGGTGAAGGGCCTATGGCCCACGCGGGAAGACTTCCGCAACATGTTCCCCGCCGTGCTGCGCGGCACTGCCCTGGGCTCGGCCCTGGGCATCCTGCCCGGCGGCGGCTCGGTGCTGTCGGCCTTCGCCTCGTACACGCTGGAGAAGAAGCTGCGCGCCCGCCCGGGCGAGGTGCCCTTCGGCCAAGGCAACATCCGCGGCGTGGCGGGGCCGGAGTCGGCCAACAACGCCGGCGCGCAGACCTCCTTCATCCCGCTGCTCACCCTGGGCATTCCCGGCAATGCGGTGATGGCGCTGATGGTGGGCGCGATGACCATCCACAACATCCAGCCGGGGCCGCAGGTGATGACCAGCAATCCAGAGCTGTTCTGGGGCCTCATCGTCTCGATGTGGGTCGGCAACCTGATGCTGGTGGTGCTCAACCTGCCGATGATCGGCATCTGGATCAAGCTCCTGTCCATTCCCTACCGCTGGCTGTTCCCGTCCATCGTGCTGTTCTGCGCCATCGGCGTGTACTCGACGAACAACAACACCTTCGACATCTGGATGGTGGGGCTGTTCGGTGTCGTCGGCTACATCTTCCACAAGCTCTCGTGCGAGCCGGCGCCGTTGCTGCTGGGCCTGATCCTGGGGCCGATGATGGAAGAGAACCTGCGGCGCGCGCTGCTGCTGTCGCGCGGCGACTGGGGCGTGCTGGTCAGCCGGCCGATCTCCGCCGGCCTGCTGGTGGCGGCTGCCATGCTGCTGCTGATGGTGCTGATGCCGGCCGTCAAGGCCAAGCGGCAGGAAGCCTTCGTCGAAGAGGGCTAGGCCGCCTGCCCGGCGACCCACTGCCACACCGCATTCACGGCCGGCTCGCTGCGCCGCCCTTTGGCCGTCGCCAGGAAATAGCTGCCGGTGGACAGCACCGGCCCGAAGGGTTGCACCAGCGCGCCGCTGCGCAATTCCTCGGCCGCCAGGGTCAGGCTCAGCAGCGCCACGCCATGGCCCGACAAGGCGGCCAGAAGCGCGTGGGTTTCGTCTGAAAAGGACAGGTCCGGCCGGCGTGTTGCCCGCCCCTTCTTGGCGGCGGGCGCCGGCAAGCCGGCCTCCTTGAACCAGCGTGACCACAGGGCCGGTGCGCTGGCGTGGGGCTGCCAGTCGCAGTGGATGAGCGGATGCCGCCCCAGGTCCGCAGCACGCGCCAGGCCCAGCTGCGGACTGCACACCGGCGCGTAGCGCTCGTGCATCAGCGCCAGCGCTTCCACGCCAGGCCACTCGCCCTGCAGGCCGGAGCGGATGGCAATGTCGGCGTCGCCGCGCGCCAGGTCGACCAGCGTGTCGCTGGCATGCAGGCGCAGTGTGATGCCGGGGCATTGCACGCCGAAAGCCGCCATGCGCGGCATCACCCATTTGGCGGCGAAGGCGGTGTTGGTGCTCAAGGTGACGGTATCGTCCGTCGCCGAGCGGGCGCGCAGCGCGTGCACGCCGGCCTCCAGCATGTCGAAGCCCTCGCGCAGCGCGTGCGCCAGGCGCAGGCCGGCGGGCGTCAGCTCCAGCCGGCGCGCCAGGCGCCGGAACAGCGGCTGGCCCAGCGCCTCTTCCAGACCGCGCACCTGGTGGCTGATGGCGGTGGGCGTGACCGAGAGCTCGCCCGCCGCCCGCTGAAAGCTCAGGTGCGCGGCAGCCGCTTCGAAGGCGCGCAGCGCGGCCAGGGGCGGGAGCCGGCGCGGCCGCCTGACGGATGAGGCAAATTCATTCATGGCAAAGAAATCATCGTTTGTATGAGAAGGATGACACCCATAAATTGACTCATCCATCCACTCATCTTCTCAGCAATTCGCCATGCGCAATCTTTCTCTCCTGCACATCGACGCCAGCGCCCGTCCGGGCCGTTCCGACATCGACCCCCATGGCTCCCACACGCGCCGGCTGTCGGCGCGCTTTGCCGAACGCTGGCGCACGCAGCGGCCGCACGACCGCGTCGATTACCTGGACGTCGGGCAGCAGCCGCCTTCCCCCGTCACCGGCCGCTGGATCCATGCGGCCTTCACGCCGCCGGCGGCGCGCGAGCTCTGGATGCACGAGACGCTGGCTGAAAGCGACCGCCTGGTGGACCAGCTGATCGCGGCCGACCTGATCGTGGTGGGCCTGCCCATGTACAACTTCAGCGTGCCGGCGCAGTTCAAGTCCTGGATCGACAACATCGTGCGGGTGGGCCGCACCTTCGGCTTCGACCGCGCACGAGGGGCGCAGCCCTATTGGCCGATGCTGACTGGCGCCGGCAAGCGCCTGGTGCTGCTGAGTGCGCGCGGCGACCACGGCTACGGCCCCGGCCAGCGCATTGCGCACCTCAACCACACGGAGGCCAGCGTGCGCTCGGTGTTCGGCTATATCGGCATCACCGAGGTCCACGAGATCGCCGCCGAGTACGACGAATTCGGCGGCGAGCAGCTGGCCGCTTCGCTGCGCCAGGCCGAACTGGCCATCGACCAGCTGGTGCAGGACCTGGCCCGCCCGGGCCTGCCGCGCGAAAAGGAAGCAGCCGCCGCTTGAGCCCGCGCGCTGGCAGCGCTACAAAGGCCGCCCCGCCTTTCAGCTTGCCCCATCTTGGCCCCTGACCCACCGCCGCGCCGCCGTGTCGGCCTGCATGCATGGCTGCTGCCGGCGCACACCGATCCCGTGGCGCTGCCCTTGCTGGCCGCGCGCGGCCTGCGCGCGCTGGGCGACGGCTACATGGCGGTGCTGCTGCCGGCCTATCTGCTGGCGATCGGCCTGGGGACGCTGGAGGTGGGCCTGCTGGCCACCGCGACCCTGCTGGGGTCGGCCCTGGGCACCATGGCCGTGGGCGCCTGGGGCCACCGCCTGGCCGCGAGCCAGCTGCTGCGCCTGGCCGCTTGGCTGATGGTGGGCACCGGCCTGGGCTTTGCCGCTTTCTCTTCCTTCTGGCCGCTGCTGATCGTCGCATTGGTCGGCACCCTCAACCCCAGCTCGGGCGATGTGAGCATCTTTCTTCCGTTGGAGCATGCCCGCCTGGCCGCGGCGGCGCAGGGCAGCGCGCGCACCTCGCTGTTTGCCCGCTACAGCCTGGTGGGCGCCCTGTGCGCCGCGCTGGGTGCGCTGGCGGCTGCCCTGCCCGATGCGCTCGTGCGGCAGCTGGCGCTCACGCAGCTGGCCGCCCTGCGCTGCATGTTCTTTGTCTATGCGGGGCTCGGGCTGGCGGTCTTTTTGCTGTACCGCCGATTGCCGCGCGGCAGCAGCGGGAACGGCGCGCTCGAAGCGGCGCCGGCCGCGCCGCTGGGGCCATCGCGCGGCGTGGTGCTGCGCTTGGCGGCGCTGTTCTCATTGGACGCCTTCGCCGGCGGCCTGGTGGTCAATGCCTTGATGTCGCTGTGGCTGCTGGAGCGCTTCGGCCTGTCGTTGGCGCAGGCCGGCGTGTTCTTCTTCTGGACCGGCCTGCTCGGCGCCGCCTCGCAGATGGCGGCGCCCTGGGTGGCCCGGCGCATCGGGCTGCTCAACACCATGGTGTTCACCCATCTGCCGGCCAATGTGTGCCTGGTGCTGGCCGCGCTGGCGCCCAGCCTGCCGCTGGCCTTGGGCCTGCTGTTCGTGCGCAGCGCCCTGTCGACCATGGACGTGCCGACGCGCACCGCCTATGTGATGGCCGTCGTGACCCCGGAGGAGCGTGCCGCCGCCGCCAGCTTCACGGCGGTGCCGCGCAGCCTGGCGGCGGCGCTCAGCCCCAGCCTGAGCGGCGTCTTCTTCGCCGCCGGCTGGATCTCGCTGCCGTTGGTGGCCTGCGGTTTTCTCAAGATCGTCTACGACCTGAGCCTGTGGCGCGCCATGCGGCGCCAGACGCACGACAAGAAAATCGACTAGGAGCCCGCTCTTTACCGCGCAGGCTCTAAAGGTCGAGCTTGTTGATCTTGGTGCCGTCGATGCTGAGGTTGGCCATCAATCCGACATTGCTGAGCGCGTAGCCCACGATCGGCTGCTGCGCCGTCTGGGTGTCGACGCCGGCCGAGGCACCCACCTTGAGCATGGTGACCGAAGCATCGGCGCCGGCGGTCCAGCCCTTGCTGGCGCGGAACTTGTCGAGCGACGCCTGGTTCATGAACAGCAGGTAGATGGCCTTCGATTCGGCACCCGCCAGAAGGCCGGCCGATGCCGCGGTGGTGCTGTAGTAGCCCTCGGTCTTGCCACCGGTGCGCAGCGCACCCTGCCCATAGGAGCCGCCGACGACGAAGCCGGCCGACACCACCGAGGGGAACACCAGAACGCCCCTGGACTTGCCGACCATCTCGCGCGAGCCCGGCACCTGGGCATAGAGCTTGGACAGCGCGCTGTCGACCTCGGCGTCGATGGCGGTGCGCTTGGCAGCCGGGCTGCCGCTGCTGCTGGTAGTGGTGGTGCATGCCGTGGCGAGCACGGCCAGAAGCCCGGCGGCGAGGAAGGAGCGCTTGTTCATGATTTATCTCCTGCAGTTTGCTTGGCAGGTCATTGTGGGCGCCGCACCGAAGGCACTCAAGTCATGAACATTTCATTCTGTAACAAACCGGCATTCAGGACTTGGCGCCCAGCACTGCCGCCACCACCGCCGCGGCTTGCGCATGCGCCGCATTGAGCGTGGCCGCCGGTTGGCGCGAGCCGTTCAGGTAGACCGCCAGCACGATCGGCGCGCGGCCTGGCGGCCAGGTGATCGCCACGTCGTTGGCGGCGCCGTTGGAGCCGGTGCCGGTCTTGTCGCCCGTGCGCCAGCCCTTGGGCAGGCCGGCGCGCAGGCGCTCGAAACCCGTGCTGGCGCCTTCCAGCCAGGTGATCAGTTGCTGGCGCGAGGGCGCGCCGAGCACGTCGCCGGTGAGCAGCGCCTTCGTCGTCTGCACCATGGCCTTGGGCGTCGTGGTGTCGCGCGGGTCGCCTGGCAAGTTGGTGTTGAGCGAGGGCTCGTTGCGGTCCAGCCGCGTCACGCTGTCGGCGCAGTGCTCGCGCAGGAAGGCGGTCAGGCCGGCCGGCCCGCCCACCAGGGGCAGCAGCAGGTTGGCGGCGGCGTTGTCGCTCACCTGCACGGTGGCCTCGCAGGCTTGGCGGGCGGTGATGAAGCCTTGCGCCAGGTGCGTGGCCGTGACGGGCGAGTGGGTAATGAGGTCGGCTTTCGTGACCCGCAGGCGCTGGTCGAGCACGCCGGGCGCCCGGTCGTTGCGGTGCAGCACGGCGGCCGCCAGCGGCAGCTTGAAGGTGGACGCCATGGCAAAGCGCTGCGCCTCCTTGTAGCCCAGCGTGCGGCCGCTGCCGGTGTCGATGGCATGCAGGCCCAGGCTGCCGCCGCTGCGCTGCTCGATCTCGGCCAGCGCTGCTGCGGCATCGGCCTCGCTTGTTACTGCGGCGGCGGTTGGATTGCCCTCGGCCCAGGCCAGGCCGGCGGAACACAGGCTGCCCAGCAGCAGCGTGCGGCGCGACAGGCTGGCGCCAGGGCGGGCTGAGGAGAGTAGGGATTCAATACTCATGGCGGGAGGTCGCCTTCTTTTCTGAAGATGAGTTGATGGATGCGCTGCGCGGCTGGCACTATCGGTCCGCCGCAGGGCAGCCACAAGCTTGCGTGTCCTCACGCTCATCACCATCCTCACAAACATAACGCCGTGCCTGAACCTCAACGCCTCGACGTCCAGCTGCAACGCCCCTTCGCCGTGGCCGGCCGGCCCGCCACCCGCCTGGCCGTGTGGCTGCTGGCGGCCATCGCGTGGCGATCCGGCCGGTCCAACGCCATGGACGGGCGAGGCATGGTCAGCGCGCAGGAAGTGGCCGCGCAGCTGGAATCGGCGGCGGCGCTGCCGATGGCGCTGAGCCGCCTGTTTGCGCTCTTGAACCCGCCGGCGCTGGAGATCGGCTGGGGCGTCGATGCCAGCCTGGCACCGTCCACTCTGGCGCTGCGCGGCCGCTCGCGCGGGCCCTTCTGGATGGCGCCCGAGACCTTGGCGCGCCTGCGCTTTCAAATGGGCGAGCATCCCGCCTCGCCGGCCGAGCTGGCGCGCTTCGTCGGGCTGGGCGGCGCGGCTGCCACGCTGCCCCGGGCAGGCGCCGCATCATCCGCGCGAAGTGGCCCGGCGCCGGCCATCGTGGCCGATGACCTGGACCGCTGGTATGCGCTGCTCGATGCACGCCAGCGCAGCGAGGAGGAGGGCGGCGCCGGCCGCGCCAGGCCGCTGCAGTCCTTGACCGATCTGCGGCTGGCGCCGCACGAGCGCCTGGCGCGCGCCTGGCGCCTGTTCTTCTCGGCCCGCAACGCGCGCCGCGCCGGCGACGTGGCGGCGGCGCGCAAGGCCCAGCGCGCGCTGGTGCGCGAACTGGGCACCAGTACCGACCCGCGCGAGCAGGTGGCGCTGGCGCTGGCGCGCATCGGACTGGTCTGGTGCGACCACCAGGCCCGCCGGCTGGCGCAGGCGGAGGCCGGATTGCGCCTGCTGAGCCTGGAAGCCGAGCGCCCGGGCGGGGCGGTGTGGCGCATCAACTCCCGCATCGCCTGCGAGTTCCACAACCTGCGCGCCCTGGTGCTGCGCGCGCGGCTGGTGGAAGGCGTCGTGCCCGAGGCGGTGCGGCCGGCCGCCGTGCGCGGCGTGCTGGCGGATCTGCGCGAGGCGCTGATCTGCGCCGTGGAAAGCGATGCCTTCACCTTGCTGGAAAGCGTGGCCGCCAACCTGGGCTACACGCTGTGGCTGCTCGAGCCCTGGCTGCCGCCCGAGGTGGCGCGCCAGGGCACGCGGCTGGAGGCCGTGCGCTGGATCCTCTTGAGCGAGTGGCTGTGCCAGCGCCATGGCCTCGCGGCCGGCTCGCCGTGGAACCTGATCAACGTCTGCCGGGTGGCGCGCGGTGCCGGCCAGCGGGCCGGCCAGGCACCGATGCCCGCGCTCGCGCTGGCGCGGGTGCGCGACAAGGTCGGTGCGACCGCGGCGCTGCTGGGCCCGCCCGGCCGGGTGCGCGACTGGATCAACCTGACGGCCGCCCTGGCCGACAGTGCCCTGGCCGCCGACACCGACTACACGCCGATGCAGCAGGTGGCGGCGCTGGTGGAACATGCCTGGCAGCTGGCGGGCGCCGGCCGCTGGGTGGAATTCAAGCGTTACCGGGAATCGGCGCTGGCCTTGCTGCCGCGCCTGGCCGCGTCGGACCGGCGCTTCTTTCGCCGCGAGATCGACGGCGCCGGGCCGCGCCAGTAGCGGCCCGCCGCTGCGTCACCTACTGGCAGCTGTAGCTGGCGGCCTCGGTGATGGCGCCGCCGCCCTTGTAGCTCGCCTTCTGCGGGTGCGGGCACACCGGCATGCTGACGCTCGCGTCCGCCGACTTCAGCAGCAGCGATTCAGGCGCGTTCTTGTTCTCGACCCACGCAACCAGCGCCTCGAAGAACTGGTTGCTGGTGGGTAGCGGCACGCGGTTGGCATCCGCCGCTGGGCCGGCGCTTCCGCTCACCGTGCCGATACCGGCGCAGTGGCCCATGGCCGGCACGAAGTACAAGCGATTGAACTTGTTGGTCTCGGCAGGGCCGCCCACCACGTCGGACACCCGTGTGTAGTAGTTGAGGGATCCGGCCGGCGTGATCAGCTGGTCGGACAAGCCGTGGTAGCTGATGATCTTCGCGCCCTTGTCGCGTGCCGGCCGCAGGTCCGGGTCATCGGAGTTGATGTTGCCGAAGGCCGACTGCAGCGCAATGCCGCGCGCGTAGGCGTTGGCCAGGCCGCTGTAGCTCAGCTGCTTCCATCGGTTCGCGCCGTTGCCGGTGGCGTTGAGGAAGCTCGGCATGGCGTAGCTCGGGTCTTGCAGTTCCAGGGCCACCATGTCGGTGGCGATGGGGAAGGGGTTGCTGCCCGCCAGCGCGCCCAGGTTGGTGCCGCGCGTGAGGCCCCACCACAGCTGGCTCGACGCCAGCGTGGCGCTGTTGCCGTTGTCCAGCGCCGGGTCGGGCGCGCTGCCGTCGGCGGTCTGCCCGTACCAGATCTTGTTGACGACCTGTGCTTCCAGCAGCGACACGCAGGATGTCGTGGCATTGCTGCCGACCACGCCGCCGTTGCCCTGCACGCCGTTGCATAGCGCAGCGGCATCGCGGGTGGGGTCGTAGCGGCACTGGCCCGGATCGGCGATGAAGCCCAGATGCGCGCCGCCCACGCCGCCCACCCCGCCCACCGTATCGCAGGCGCTGACGGCGGCCGCGCTGAGCGCCGCGAGCTTGGCGCCCGCGATGGGGCCGCCGAGCTCCTGCTGCATCGCGACCTGCGGGTTCAGCTCGGAGGTGATGAACTTGGTCCAGTTGAAGGCCGGCGCGCCATTGAGGTAGCCGTCGTAGTCCTCCGGATGCGTCTGCGCGATCTTGTAGCCCTGGCGGCCGCCGGTGGAGCAGCCGTTCCAGTACGCGTATTGCTGCGGCTTGGCGTAGTAGGCCTGCACCAGCGCCTTGGTCTTCAGGGCCAGCTCGTGCAGGCTGCGTTCGGCAAAGTCGGTCCACAGCACGGTATTGATCGTGCCGTCCTCGCGCATCGCGAAGGAACCGTTCGCAACGGTATGGCCGGTGTCCGTGGTGCCCACCGCGTAGCCGGTGGCCGCCGTGGCGGCGGCAGCCGATGCCTGCGCGCTGAGCAGGGTGGGCGAGCCGTGGTTGCCGCCTTGCCAGCCGCCGCCGCCCAGGTTCTGGATGCGCGTGTTCCAGTTGGCGGCCGTGGGCAGCCAGATCTCCATGCCGATGCCGGGCGAGGTCGAGGGCGCGCCGGCTGTGCCCGCGTGGCCCGGCCCGACATTGAGCTTGACCAGGCACAGGTCGGCCGGGGCGGTCGCCGGCGCCGGTGTCGCCGCGGTCCCCGACAGTGCCAGCGGATCGCCGGCCTTGTACGCCTTGACCTGCACGACGCTGGTGCTGGCGTCAGGCTTGAATGCGGCCTTCATGGAGTCGTCGCAGCTCAATGCGACCGGTGGCGTAGGCGGGGGCGTGGCGGGCGGCGGATGGCTCGAGCCGCCGCAGGCACCGAGCAATGCAAGCATGCCGAGTGCGCAGGCGGATGCAGCTGCGCGTCGCGATGGAACGGCAGCGCGCCGCTCCTCAGACACTGTTTTCTTCATTGCTGGGGCCTCAAGGAGGACGTGACCACGAGTCACATCGATGCAGCAAGATACTGCATGAATCAATAGTGAACTATGTTGCGTGCTTCGCAGTGCGGACTTACACCATGCACTGGAAGTGAGTGAGCCCGGCTCCTCCAGGTGATCGCGTTGATGTCATTTGTTCCGAACTAAAGTGCATGTTCTGCGGTGGCGCGTGCGCAAAAACATGCCGGGACTAGACTTCCTTGTCGACATGACGACAGACCAGGCCCCCCTTTGACCGAAATCGAATTCAAGTTCCAGATCCCGGCCGGCCAACTGCAGGCGCTGGAGAAAGCGCTGCGCCGCGCCAAGGTGGCGCGCACCCACATGCAGGCGCGCTATTTCGACACCGAAGATGGCGCCTTGGCCTCGAACGGTGTGGCGCTGCGCTTGCGCAAGGAGGGGCGGCGCTGGGTGCAGACCGTCAAGGCGCTGGGCGACGGGCCGCTGCACCGGCTGGAACACAACGTCGACCTCGGCGTTGCGCGCGGCGGGTCGCCAATGGCCGATGCGCGGCGACACCAGGGCACGCCGGCGGGCGACCGGCTCGACGCGCTGCTGTCGCACGGCGATGTGCCGCTCATCGAAACCTTTGCCACCGACATCTGGCGCACCACGCGCAACGTGCGCGTGGGGCCCAGCACGGTGGAGCTGGCGCTGGACGTCGGCCGCGTGATCGCGCCGGCCTTGGGTGGCAGGCCGCAGCGCGTGTCGCCCGTGTGTGAGCTCGAGCTCGAACTGGTCCAGGGCAGCGTGTCCGACCTGGCGGCGCTGGCGCAGCGCTGGTCGCAACGCCATGGCCTGTGGTTCAGCACGATGACCAAGGCCGAGCGCGGCGAGCGGCTGCGTGAAGAACAAGAAGAAAAGGACGGATCGGAGGCGCCTTCGCGCGCCGTCAAGGCCAAGCCGCCGCAGTTTGCTGCCGATGGCGGGGGCGGCGACCACAAGAAGGGTGGCCTGCAAGTCGGCGCACGCGAAGTCCAGCGCGCGGTGCTGGCCGCCTGCCTGGCGCAGATCCTGCCCAATGCCAGCGAGATTGCCAGCGAGATTGCCGGCGGCAGCGACGAGGCGGAGCTGATCCATCAGCTGCGCGTCGGCATCCGTCGCCTGCGCAGCGCCTTGCGCGAGCTAGACGGCCTGGCGCCGGGCCGCTTCGACATCGCAGCCTGGGAGCCGCCCCTGGTCGACGCCTTCCGCGACCTGGGCGCGCAGCGCGACCGCGATGTGCTGTCCGCCACCCTGCAGCCGCGCCTGCAGGAAGCTGGCGCGCCGCTCAGCGAACTGCCGCCTGCGCCTGACGAACAGAAGGCACCAAGCCCGGCCGAAGTGGTGCGCAAGCCGCGCTTCCAGCAACTGCTGGTGGAGCTGATGGCTTTCAGCGCGCCCAGCGAGGTCGTGGGCGAAGCAGCGACCGGCAAGGCAGAAGCCGATGCCGTGCGGCGCGCCCTGGCCGAGCGCTTGAACAAGCTGCACCGCCAGTTGGTGCGCGATGGCAAGCGCTTCGAGAAATTGCCCACCGAAAAGCAGCACCGCGCGCGCAAGCGCCTCAAGCGGCTGCGCTACCTGTCCGAGTTCGTCGCGCCCCTGTTCGACAAGTCCAAGGCCGAGCGCTACGTCGAACACGTGCTGCCGGCGCAGGACGCACTGGGCGACTACAACGACGAGGTGGTCGCCATCGATGCCTACAGCAGCGCCGCCGCGCAAGACCCGCGCGCCTGGTTTGCGGTGGGCTGGCTGCGCGCACAGTGCCCGGCGCAGGCCAAGGCCTGCGGCAAGGCGTTGGCTTCGCTGGCAGACGCGCGCAAGTTCTGGAAGTAGGTGCCTGGGCCGCCTGAAGCGCGCCGGTGGCGCGACTTCACGCGGCCTTCACGTCGGCCTTCACGTGGCGCCGACGCTGCGCCACCGCCCGCGCCAGATCGTGCAGCACCGGCACCGTCTGCGCAAAACCGATGCAGGCATCGGTGATCGAAACGCCATGCTTGAGCGGCACGCCGGCCACCAGGTCCTGCCGGCCTTCTTCCAGATGGCTTTCGATCATCACGCCGGTGATGCGCTGCTCGCCGCCGGCGATCTGCGCCGCCACGTCCTCTGCCACCACGATCTGGCGCTGGTGCTGCTTGCTGCTGTTGCCGTGCGACAGGTCGATCATCACCTGCTCACGCAAGCCGTTGGCGCGCAAGGCTTCGCAGCTTGCCGCGACGTCGGCGGCGCCGTAGTTGGGCACCTTGCCGCCGCGCAGGATGACATGGCAGTCGTCGTTGCCGCGCGTCTCGAAGATGGCGGCCATGCCCATCTTGGTCATGCCCATGAAGGCATGCGGCGCGCGCGCCGCCAGGATGGCGTCGGCCGCCACCTTGATGCTGCCGTCGGTGCCGTTCTTGAAGCCGATCGGGCAGCTCAGGCCCGAGGCCAGCTGGCGGTGGCTCTGGCTTTCGGTGGTACGCGCGCCGATGGCGCCCCAGGCCACCAGATCGGCGATGAATTGCGGGCTCAGCAAGTCCAGGAACTCGGTGCCGGTGGGCAGGCCCAGTTGGGTGAGCTCCAGCAGCAGGCGGCGCGCGCGTTCCAGCCCCTCGTTGATGGCAAAGCTGCCATCCAGGTGCGGGTCGTTGATGTAGCCCTTCCAGCCGACGGTGGTGCGGGGCTTCTCGAAGTAGGCGCGCATCACGATGAGCAGGTCGTCCTGCAGTTCGTCGGCCACGGCCTTGAGGCGGTGCGCGTAGTCCAGCGCCTGGTCGTGGTCGTGGATGGAGCAGGGGCCCACCACCACGACGAGACGGTCGTTGCGGCCATGCAGCACGTCGGCGATGGCGCGCCGACTGTTCTCCACCAGAGCCAGGGTGTCGTCGCGCACCGGCACGCGTTCCTGCAGCAGGGCCGGCGTGATCAGCGGGCGCACCGCGCCGATGCGCACGTCGTCGATGCGGGTGGTGTCCAGGGTGCTGTCGCGCGAGCCGACTTCGGCGTCGTGGAAAGGGTCGTCGAGATGCTTCATGGCGGCCGATTGTCCCACCCCCGCATCGGGTCAGTTCGCCGGCATCGTGGCCTGCATCGAAGGTCGTTGGTTGAACGTCGCAAACCATTTCGCGCTGCTCGGCGCCTGTGCGCGCCAGTCCACCGACGGAAAGCGGAAGTCCATGTAGCCCAGTGCGCAGCCGAAGGCGATGGTGCCGATGTCGACGCGATCGCCGAACGACGGCGCCGCCGCCTCGAGCCATTCGAGGCCGGTGCGCACCTTGTCGAGCTGGCCATCGGTCCAGTCGCTCCAGCGCAGCGCTTCGGGGCGAAGCATGGTTTCGTAGCGCGCGAGCAGCGCGGCGCTGGTCATGCCGTCGGCCAGCGACAGCTCGGTCAGCCTGGCCCAGCGTGCGGCCCCGCCGGCCGGAAACAGGTGGCCGTCATGCGCCGTGTCGAGGTACTCGCAGATCACGCGGCTGTCGAACAGCACCTGGCCGTCGTCGGTGAGAAAGGTCGGCACCTGGCCGAGCGGGTTCTTCGGAAGGATGCTCGCGTCGCGCTTCACTGGTCCGGCTGCGCTGGGCAGTTTCTCGATGCGATCGGCCACACCCAGCTCGTGGGCCACGACCATGCACTTGCGCACGAAGGGGGAGGCTGGGGAGTAAAAGATTTGCATGATGATGAACCGATGTCTTTTAGGCGTTGTCGATAGAGCCGTGGGCCATGTGCATGCCAGCCACCCAGCCGAAGGTTAGCGCAGGGCCGAGCGTGATTCCCGGTGCGGGGTACTCGCCGCCCATCACCGAGTGCATGTCGTTGCCGGCCACGTAGAGGCCGGCGATGGGTGCCCCCTGTGCATTGAGCGCGCGCGCGTGGCCGTCGGCGCGAATGCCGAGCGCGGTGCCGATGTCGCCCGGGTACACCTTCACCGCGTAGAACGGCGCCTGCTGCACCGGCGCGAGGCAGGCGTTGGGCTGGTGATCGGGGTCGCCGAGGTAGCGGTTGTAGGCATCACTGCCTTTGCCGAACGCCGGGTCCTGGCCTTGCGCCGCGGGCGGGTTGAACATCGCCACCGTACGTGCCAGGCCGGTCGGGTCCACGCCCGCCTGCTGGGCCAGTGCTTCGAGCGTGTCGGCGCGGTAGAGGTAGCCGGCTCGCACCAAGTGCTCGCGCGGCCGCCCGCCGGGCAGCGCAAGGCCCAGGCCCCACTTCTCCATGAACGCGCTGTCGCACACCAGCAGCGCGGGAATGCTCGTTGCCTCGTCGTTCGCTCGGTACATGGCGCGCACGAACTCGTGGTACGAGGTTGACTCGTTGACGAAACGCTCGCCGCGTGCATCGACCGCGATGAGGCCGGGCTTGGCGCGGTCCCACACCAAGTGCGGATAGCGCAGCACGCTGCCGTCGGGCCGCGTGAGCAATGAGACGGGCGCCCACAGCGCCGGTCCCGAGTGGCCGGTGCCGAGCACGCCACCGACCTGTTGTGCCATCGCGATGCCCTCGCCGGCATTGTCCTTGGGCGACATCGAATACGGACCGGTGGTCGCCGGGTAGTGTCGTTCGCGCATTGCGGCATTCCACGGAAATCCGCCGGTCGCGACGACCACGCCGCGTCGTGCGCGAACCGACGTTTCCTTGCCGTCGCGGCGCACGCGCACACCGGTGACGGTGCCCGCCGCATCCTTCTCCAACGCCAGCGCCGGTGTGTTGAGCCAGAACGGAATGCCCTGCTTCAACACGCTGTGAAAGAGCCGTGCCGCGAGTGCGTTGCCCAAGAGCAGGCGCGTGCCGCGGTGGTGGCCGCGGAGGCGGTCGCCGAAGTAGCGCAGCACCATCTTCACGCCGTGCTTCCACGACGCGAACGAGCGCCAGACCGCGAGCAGATGCTTCACGTCGGTCATGTTGACCATCATGCCGCCGAGCACGCAGAACTCGGGCAGCGGGTTGCGCAGGGTCTTGAAGTGTGGGCCGAGCAGCCGACCGTCGAACTCGATGGGGTCGAGCGAACGGCCGCCCATGGCGGCGCCTTCGCGGTCGGGGTAGTAGTCGGGCGAATAGGTGCGCGCGGCCAGCTGCACGTCGGTCCGCTCGCGCAGGTAGCGCAATGCGAGCGGGCCGGCATCGAGGAAAGCGTGGCGCAACGATTCGTCGCCGGCCGCGCCCACGGTGTTTTGCAGGTAGGTCCCGGCCTTGCCGCGCGTGTCGGGATGGCCGGCCGCCTCGGCCTGGTCGTTCAGCGGCACCCACACGGCGCCGCCCGAGATGGCGGTCGAGCCGCCGATGCGGTCGGTCTTCTCGACCACGAGCACGTCGAGGCCTTCGAGCTTCGCGGTGAGCGCGGCGGACAGGCCGCCCGCACCACTGCCGATGACGACGACGTCGTAGTCGGTCTTCTCCTGTGGCTGCTTCTGTGCCATCAGGACCCCGAGCCGCCGAGCGATTTACCGCCATCGACAAACAGCACCTGGCCGGTGACGAAACAGGTGGCGGGCGATGCGAAGAAGGCCACCGCATTGGCGATGTCTTCCGGCTTGCCGGCCGCACCCGTCGGCTGCAGTGCAAGCTGCGCTGCCAGCCGTTCGGGCGAGAGCCCGCGCAGAAGCGGCGTGTCGATCAGCCCCGGTGCGATGGCGTTGACCATGATGCCGCGCGGCGCCAGTTCCATGGCGCTGGCGCGCGTGTAGCCGACCAGCGCGGCCTTCGAGGCCACGTAGTGCGCGTGGTTCTTCGCGCCCAGATAAGCACGCGATGCGATGTTGACGATGCGCGCACCGTGCGCCATCTTGCGCGCGGCCTCCTGCGTGAGCGTGGCCACGGCCAGCAGGTTCACTTCGTACATGCGGCGGAAGTCGGCCGAGGTCACGTCGAGAAAAGCACGCTCGTCGAAGATGCCCGCGTTGTTGACCAGCGCCGCGAGTAGCGGCAGCTGCTGCACCATCGCGCGCACGGCGGGCTCGTCTGTCAGGTCGATGGCGCGGTATTCCACGTCGAGGCCGGCCGCGCGCAGCACCTGCGTTTCGCGCTCGGCCAGTTCCCCGTTGAAGTCGGCCATCACCACGCGCCAGCCGTCGCGCGCCATGCGCTCGACGATGGCGCGGCCCATGCCGCTGGCGCCGCCCGTCACGAGGACGAGCGGCTTGTTGTCACTGCTGTTGTTCATGGTTGTTCCGTTGAAGCGCGGTGCTCAGACCGCCAGGTAGCCGCCATCGACCGGCAGCACCACGCCATTGACGTAGCTGGCCATCGACGACGCAAGAAAGACGACCGGCCCGGCGATCTCGTCAGCCTCGCCGTGGCGCTTGACTGGCACGCGGCTCAGGTACCAGTCGGTGCCGTGTTCGGTTTCGCGCTGGCCGGCCGTCATGTCCGTGACCATCAGGCCCGGCGCCACCGCATTCACGCGCACGCCGTAGGGCGCGAGGTCGCGCGCCAGCACCTGCGTGAGCGAACGCACGCCGCCCTTGGCCACCACGTAGCCGGCCGACGAGATGCCCGCGCCGAAAGCCACGATGGACGACAGGTTGACGATGCTGCCCTGCGAACGCTTGAGCGCCGGCACGAAGGACTGCGTGACGTTGAACACGCCCTGCAGGTTGACCGACATCACGCGGTCCCAGGCCTCGCGCGCGCCGGGCTCGTCGAACTTCGAGCGCACCGAGATGCCCGCGTTGTTGACCAGCACGTCGATGTCGCCGTGCGACGCCGCAACGCGCACCGCGAGTGCATCGACCGCCGCCGCGTCGCTCACGTCGACGCTTTCGGCATCGGCGCGGCCACCGGTTTCACGGATCGATGCCGCCACTTGTTGCGCGACGGCGAGGTCACGGTCGACCACCAGCACGTGCGCGCCTTCGGCCGCCATACGGCGCGCGATGGCCTCGCCCAGGCCGCGCGCGGCGCCGGTGACGAGCGAGAGTTTGTCTTGGAGGAGCATGGACCTTCTTTCAAAAAGCGCCGACGTCAGACGCCGAGGTAGGCGCGGCGCACCGCTTCGTCGTTCGCGAGCTGCGCCGCGGGACCGTGCAGCGAGATCTCGCCGTTCTCGAGGATGTAGCCGTAGCTCGACACCGCGAGCGCGAGCTGCACGTTCTGCTCGACCAGCAAGATGGTGATCTTCTGTTCGCGGTGCAGCCTTTCGATGATCTCGAACATCTGCTCCACCAGCAGCGGCGACAGGCCCATCGACGGTTCGTCGAACAGCATCACGCGCGGCCGTGCCATCACGGCGCGGCCGATGGCCAGCATCTGCTGTTCGCCGCCCGACAGCGTGGCCGCCATCTGGTGCTGGCGCTCCTTCAGGCGCGGGAACATCGTGTAGACCGACTCCAGGTCGTTGCGGATGCCCGCGCGGTCGCGCCGCAGGTACGCACCCAGGTCGAGGTTCTCGCGCACGCTCATGTCGCGGAACACCTGGCGGCCTTCGGGCACCTGCACGATGCCGCGCTTGACCAGCGCGTCGGAGCCGAGCTTGTCGATGCGCTCGCCGCCCAGGCGCACTTCGCCCTCGGTGCAGTCCACCAGGTTCGAGATGCAGTTCAGCGTGGTGGTCTTGCCCGCGCCATTGCTTCCGAGCAGCGCGACGATTTCGCCCTCGGGCACATCGACCGACACGTCGCACAGCGCCTGGATGCGGCCATAGGCGGCCGAGATGGCGCGCAGGGACAACAGTGCTTCAGCCATGCGCGGCTCCCTTCCCAAGATAGGCTTCGATCACGCGCGCATTGCTGCCGATTTCCGCGGGCGTGCCTTCCGCGATCTTTTCGCCGAAGGCCATGACGGTGATGCGGTCCGAGATCGACATCACCAGCTGCATCACGTGCTCGACCAGCAGCACGGTGATGCCGTCGCGCGCCACCAGTTCCTTGAGCAGCCGGTCGAGGCTTTCGATCTCCCGGTTGCGCAGGCCCGCGGCCGGCTCGTCGAGCAGCAGCAGCTTGGGCTTGATGGCCAGCGCGCGCGCCAACTCCAGCAGCTTCTGGCGGCCGAAGTCGAGGTCGCGTGCGGGCTGGTGGCGTTCGTCGGCCAGGCCGACGCGCTCCAGCAGGTGCATGGCGAAGTCTTCGGTCTCGCGATCGGGACGTCCCAGCAGACGGCCCAGCGTGCTGGCGCCGCGCGCGTGCGTGCCGAGCAGCACGTTCTCGTGCACCGACAGTTCGGCGAACAGCTCCAGGTTCTGGAAGGTGCGCGCGATGCCGAGCGAGGCCATGCGGTGCGGCGACACGTGGGTGAGTTCGCGGCCTTCGAAGGTCACGCTGCCGCTGCTGGGCGTGTAGAAGCGCGAGATGCAGTTGAAGGTGGTCGACTTGCCCGCGCCGTTCGGCCCGATGAGTGCGTGGATGCGGCCCTGCTCCACCTGGAACGAGAGGCCGTTCACCGCCTTGAGGCCGCCGAACACCACGCTGATGTCGCGCACGTCGAGGAATGCAGCCGCGCTCATGCGTGCTTCTCCGTTGCGTTCACGGAGGTCGCGCGCTGCGACTTGCGGCGCGCCACGAACAGCGACGCCATGCCCTTGGGCAGGAACATCATGAAGAGCATGAGGATGCCGCCGTAGATGATTTCCTGGTACGACGGGGCCTGCCGCAGCAGCTCCGACGCCAGGCCGAACACGATGGCGCCGGCCACCGCGCCGCGCACCGAGCCGAGCCCGCCCACCACCACCATCGTGAGGACCAGGATAGTGGTCTGGAAGCCGAGGCTCTCGGGGTGGATGAACGAGGTGAACAGCGTGTACATGCCGCCCGCCACGCCCGCGAAGGCGGCCGACAGCACGAAGGCCGTGACCTTCACCGCGCGCGTGTTCACGCCCATCGCGATGGCCGCCACGTCGCTCTCGCGCACCGCGCGGAAGGACGAGCCCAGCCGCGAGCGCGACAGCGCCACCGTGAGCCACAGCATCAGCGCCGCGATGGCGACCACGAAGGGGTAAGCCTGCAGGTCGTTCATGAGCTGGTAGCCGCCGAGCGAGGCCGGCTTCATCTGCAAGCCGTTCGATCCGTTGGTCACCTGCTCCCAGTTCAGGAACACCCACTGCATCGCCTCGCCGAAGGCGAAGGTGGCCAGCGCCAGGTAGATGTCGCGCATGCGCAGCGCCAGCAGGCCGATGACCCAGCCCAGCGCGGCCGACAGCACGGCGCCCGCCACGATGGACACGAAGAACGGCGGCTGCCACTGGTTGTTGATGAGCCCGGCCGTGTAGATGCCGATGCCGAAGAAGGCCGCGTGCGACAGCGCGAACTGCCCCGTCTCGCCGATGACCAGGTGCATGCCGAGCGCGAGCACCGAGAACACCATCAGCAGGTTGACCACGTACAGCACATAGCCGCTGGTGGTGAAGGGCAGCACCGCGAGCACCACGGCCATGCCGAGCAGCACGCCGCGATCCCACCACGGGGAGGAAACCGACGACGCGCTCATACCTTCTTCACCTGAGGCTTGCCGCCGAGCAGCCCTTGCGGACGCACCAGCAGCACCACCATGATCGCCACGAAGGGCGCGACCACGATGGCGTTGGACGAAATGAAAAGCCCCACCAGGTTCTCGACGATGCCGATGATGAAGCCGCCGACCACCGCGCCCGGCAGGCTGGTGAAGCCGCCGACGATGGCGGCCGCATAGGCCAGGATGGCGATGTGGCCGATGTCGGGCGTGATCAGGATCTTGGGCGTGATGAGCAGCGCCGAGATGGCCGAGATGACACCCGTGAGTGCCCAGATCTGCATCCGGATCGAGTCGAGCTTCACGCCGACGATCTGCGCGCCGCGCGGATTCATGCCTACCGCGCGCATGGCCTGGCCGGTGCGGGTGCGCGTGAACATCAGGTACAGCAGCACCATCACCACCACGGCCGAGCCGAAGATGGCCAGGTCGAGCAGCGTGAGCGAGGCCTGCCCGATCGTGATCGGGTCCTGCGGCACCAGCGAAGGCAGCGAGCGCGGCGTGTCGCCCAGGCCGGTCTTGCGCACCAGCCCCTTGAGCAGGTACGCAAAGCCGAGCGTGGCGATCACCAGTTGCACGCCGACACCGCGCGAGGCGGTCACGCGCTGCATCACCACGCGCTGGAACGCGGCGGCGAGCAAGGCGGTGACGGCGATGCTGGCGAGCACGGCGCCCCAGTAGGGCCAGCCCCACACCACCAGCGGGAACAGCGCGGCGTAGCCGCCGGCCATGAAGATCTCGCCTTGCGAGAAGTTCGGCACGTCGGTGGTCTTGAAGACCATGACGATCGCCACCGCCAGCAGTGCGTAGACGCTGCCGGTGACGATGCCGGACAGCACGCCCTGCTGCACGAAAAGCCAGATGTCGGAAAGGCTCATGGGATGGATGCCTGCTGCGCGCTCAGGGCGTGTAGGTCCACATGCTCTTGTAGCTGCCTGGCACCAGGGCCATGTTGCTGCCGTCGAATTTGATGTAGATGGCCGACTCTTGCGCGGCGCGGTCCTGCGCGCCGAACTCGATCGGCCCGGCCATCACGCCGGAGTCGAACTTCATGGTCGAGAGCGCCGTGAGCACCTTCTCGCGCGTCGGGTTCGGGCCGGCCGCCTTCAGGGCGTTGACCACCGCCATCGCGGGCGGAATGCCGTACGGCATGTAGGCTTGCGGATGGCCGGGCTTGGAAGCCAGGTCGGGGTAGGCGGCCTTGTACATGTCGTACACCCACTTCAGCTTGGGGCCGCCGGGCACGTCGGCCAGCACCTCCTGGATGTAGACGTTCTTGAAGGCGTCCTTATTGCCGACGTTCTCCACCAGTTGCTTGAGGTCGGCGGTCGAGTTCACGGCCAGCACGATCGGCTTGTTGAAGCCGAGTTCGAAGGCCCGCTTGACGATCAGACTCACGGGCCGTGCATAGGTGGTGAGCAGCAGCACGTCGGGGTTGGCAGCCTTGATCTTCAGCATCGGCGCCGTAACGTCGGTGATGTTCGGGTTGACCGACTGCACCTGCAGGTCGATGCCGCCGCGCGCCTTGGCCTGCGCCTGGGCTGACTCGAGGTTCCAGCCGCCGTAGGCGTCGTCGTGGTTGATGTAGCCGATCTTCCTGGCCTTGAGCTGCTCGCTCGCGAACTGCACCATCGAGCCGCCCACCGCGTGCTGCGAGATCGAGAACGCGCCGTAGATGTACTTCGATGGCGGGTACAGCGCGCCGTCGCCCGAGGCGTTGAGCATGACCAGCGGAATCTTCGCGCGCTCGACGTATTCACGCGCGCCGACCACGGCCGCCGAGCACGAGCCGCCGTTCAGCAGGAACACCTGGTCCTGTTCGGTGAGCTTCTTCACTGCGGCCAGCAGATCGTTGGCGTTGCAGCGGTCGTCTTCTACCACCAGCTCGATCTTGCGGCCGTTCACGCCGCCTTCCTTGTTGACCTTGTCGTAGTACATCTTCGCGGCGTTGATGACGTCGAAGCCGTAGTTCATCGACGCGCCCGACATCGGCGAAAACATGCCGATCTTGATGGTCTTGTCGGTGAGGCCGGGCTCGGCCTGTGCGAACGCAGCGCCCGCCAGGGTGCACAGCGCCAGGGGTACCAGGGCTGAAACCAGAAAGTTCTTCTTCATGAGCTGTCTCCGTTGGTGTGAATGAGCAAGAGAAAGGCGCGGCCCGCCTACTGCATGCGGTAGCCGCCGTTGACGTCGATCACGTTGCCCGTGATGTACGCCGCCTGTTCCGAGACCAGGTAGTCGACAGCGCCGGCCACGTCGTCCACCGTGCCGATGCGCCCGAGCGGGATGTTGGCGGCCGCGGCTGTCAGCGCGCCGCTGCTCTGCACGGTGCCGCGCAGCATGTCGGTGTCGATCAGGCCCGGGGCCACCGAGTTGACGGTGACGCCCATGTGCGCCGATTCGCGCGCCATCGCTTTCGTGAGGCCCAGCACCGCCGACTTGGCGCCGATGTAGGTCGCGCTGGAGCGGTAGCCGCCGAGCTGCGCCGCCACCGAACCGAAGGTAACGATGCGCCCGTGCGCCACCGGCGCGGCCTCGCGGCGGCGTAGGTAGGCACGGCCGCACAGGAACACGCTGCGTGCGTTGACGGCGAAGGTGCGTTCCCAGTCGTCGAGCGTGGTGTCCTTGATGAGCGAGCGTTCGCCGCCGGGCATCAGCAGGATGCCGGCCACGCAGACCAGCGCGGCGACGGGGCCGAGCTGGCTTTCGATGCCGTCGAATGCGGCCTCGACCGCGGCCTCGTCGCTCACGTCGAACTGGCGGAAATGGTGGCCTTCGCCCAGTGCCTTTGCCACGGCGCGGGCGTTGTCGCCGTCAATGTCGGCCACGACGACGCGAAGGCCGCTGGCCGCGAGGCGGTGACAGACGGCCTCGCCGATGCCCCGGCCGCCGCCGGTCACGAGGGCCAGCCGGCCGGGCGCTTGTGCATGATGTTCCGTCATGGGCTGCGAGGTCTCCGTGCCGCTTCATGCGGCGTGAAAGTTGATCGAGGGCCGCATTGTGTATACATGAAGACTTTCTTAGTTCCTCGTTTACCCTGATATCAGGCCTTATTCTTGAGTTTCACTGGCATCATGTATACCTGACATGGACACACTCTCCCAGCAAGTCACAGAGACACTGCGCACATGGATCCTTCACGGACGGCTTTCGCCCGGCATGCGGGTGGAGGAAGTGCCGATCGCGGAAAGCCTCAAGGTGTCGCGCACGCCGGTGCGCGCCGCGCTGGCCGCGCTGGCGATGGAAGGGCTGATCGACCACCAGCCGAAGAAGGGCTACCTGGTGCGCTCGTTCGCGCTCGAGGACATCCTCGCGGCGTACGAAGTGCGCTCGGTCCTGGAAGGGCTGGCGTGCCGGCGCTTCGCGGCGCTGGGTGTGGACGACTCAACCGCCGCGCTGCTGCGCGAGTGCCTGCGCGAGGGCGACGAGATCCTGGCCAAGGGCCAGTTGCTGGTCGAGGACCTGGCGCCCTACCAGCAGATGAACGTGAAACTGCACAACGCGTTGATGCATGGCGCCGGCAACCAGTGGATCGTGCGTTTCGGCGCGCAGGCGCAGGCGGTGCCTTTCGCGTCGGACCGGATCATGCTGTGGAACGACCACGGCGTGATCCTGCGTTCGCACGACGACCACCACCGCATCGTGCAGGCCGTGATCTCAGGCGATGCCGCGCGCGCCGAGCAGCTGATGCGCGAGCACGTGTATTACGCCGGCATCCTGCTGCGCGACAACTACCAGCGGCTGCTGGACGAGCGCAGCCGCGACGGGCTGCTGCCCACGCTCACGAACGAGCCGTCGGCTTCCTGATCCTCTAGGCCTCGCTTTCCATCGCCGCCGTATACGCCCCCTGGCTCGCCGCGCCGTTCAGCCGGGCGCGCTTGCGCAGCGCAGCCTGGCAGTGGTCCCCTTGCGCGGCGTGGCCGCGCCAGGCCTGCATGGCCGGATCCTGCAGCGCGCGCCCGTAGGAAAAACTCAGAACCCAGGGCTGGGGACCGAGGCGGTTCATGGCGTCGAGGTTGGCGCTGGCCTCCTCGGGCGACTGGCCGCCGGACAGGAAATTGATGCTCGGCACCGCCGCGGGCACCGTGCGCCGCAGCACGCGCAGCGTCTCCGTCGCCACTTCGGCTGGCGTCGCCTGCAGCGCATGGGCCTTGCCCGACACCACCATGCTGGGCTTGAGCAGCATGTGTTCCAGGGCCACGTGGTGGCGCTGCAGTGCGTTGAAGACTTCGCGCAGCACGCCCTCCGTCACCTCGGCGCAGCGCGCCTGCGAGTGGTCGCCGTCGATCAGTACCTCGGGCTCGACGATCGGGACCACACCCGCTTCCTGGCAGATGGCCGCGTAGCGCGCCAGTGCCTCGGCATTGGCCTCCACCGCCGCTCGGCTTGGGAGCCGGTCCGAGACGTTGTAGACGGCCCGCCACTTGGCAAAGCGCGCGCCGCGCTGCTTGTAGCCCTCGAGGCGTTGCGCGAGGCCGTCCAGGCCCTGCGTGATCTCGTCGCCCGGGCACAGCGCCAGCGGGATCTTGCCGGCATCGACCTTGATGCCCGGCACGATGCCCAAGCGCGCCGCCAGCGCGGGCAGCGCTTCGCCATCGTCGGCCTTCTGGCCCAGCGTCTCCTCGTACAGGATGACGCCGCTGATGTATTGGCCCAGCCCCGGCGTCGCCAGCAGCAGGCTGCGATAGGCGCGCCGGTTCTCCTCGGTCGACTCGACGCCGATGGCCTTGAAGCGCTTGGCAATCGTCGGGCCGCTTTCGTCGGCGGCCAGGATGCCCATGCCTTTGCGGGCCAGCGCTTCCACAGTGGCCTGCAGTTCGCTCGAGGTGCTCATGGCGATCCTCCTGGTAAGGCGGCCAGTCTCCTGCTGGAAGGCATCGCCGCGCAAGCCCCTTTTGGAGCATGATGCCTCCCGCTTTGACATTGGCAAGCCGGCGTCACATCGGCGCCGTAGATTGCAAAGAACACTCAAGGAGCGAGATACATGCTGACACCTACCAAGACAACAGAGGCTGGACGCAGGGACGAGCGTCTTGGCGAAGTGGTTCAACTGATCGAGGCCAAGGTGGCGGATGCCGCCGCGGCGCAGCAACTGGGCGAATTCGTGCGCCAGTACTTCGGCCAGGTCGATCCGGAAGACCTGGCCGAGCGCCAGCCGGCCGACCTGTATGGCGCTGCGCTGTCGCACTGGAGCTTTGCGCGCAAGCGCGAGCCGGGCCAGACCAAGGTGCGGGTGTTCAACCCCAGCATCGCCGAGCACGGCTGGCAATCCACCCACACCATCATCGAGATCGTCAACGACGACATGCCCTTCCTGGTCGACACGGTGACCATGGAGGTGAACCGCAACGGCCTCACACTGCATCTCATCATCCATCCGCTGGTGGGCGTGAAGCGCGATGCGCAGGGCCAGCTGGTGCAGATCGGCGGTGCCGACGCGCTGCGCGAATCCTTCATCCACGTGGAGGTCGACCGGGTGGCCGATTCGGCGCAGCTCGAGGCGCTCGCCGCCGACCTGGCGCGGGTGCTGGGCGATGTCCGGCGGGCCGTGGCCGACTGGCAGAAGATGCAGGAGCGGGTGCTGGGCATCGTCGCACAGCTGGAAAAGGACGCGCCGCCCATTCCCGCCGAGGAGCTGGCCGAAAACCTCGCCTTCCTGCGCTGGCTGGCCGACGGCCACTTCACCTTCCTGGGCCACCGCAGCCACGAGCTGGTGAGCCAGGGCGGCGAAGACGCGCTGAAGACGGTGCCGGGCTCCGGCCTGGGCATCCTGCGCGAATCGGGCAAGGACCCGGGCGCCGCCTTCGCCGCGCTGCCGCCGCAGGTGCGGGCGCAGGCGCGGCTGCCGCAACTCTTGATCATCACCAAGTCGACCTCGCGCTCGACCGTGCACCGGCCGGGCTACCTTGACTACATCGGCATCAAGCGTTTCGATGCCAAGGGCCAGGTTTGCGGCGAAGACCGCTTCCTGGGCCTGTTCACGTCCACCGCCTACAGCGCCAGCCCGTCCGAGATTCCCTTGCTGCGCAAGAAGGTGGCCGACGTGGTGGCGCGCGCGGACCTGGCCAGCGGCAGCCACTCGGGCAAGGCGCTGGTCAACATCCTGGGGACCTATCCGCGCGACGAGCTGTTCCAGACCGGCGGCGACGAATTGCTGAACACCGCGATGGGCATCCTGCACCTGGAGGAGCGCCAGCGCTTTCGGCTGTTCGTGCGGCGCGAACCCTACGAGCGTTTTGTCGCCTGCATGATCTACGCGCCGCGCGAGAACTACACCACCGAGCTGCGCCAGAAGTGGCAGGCCATCCTGGAGCAGGCCTTCAACGGCCAGGGCTCCGAATTCAACGTGCACTTGTCCGAATCGATGCTGGCGCGCATCCAGATCACGGTGCGCACCAGGCCCGGCGAGATTTCGCCCTACGACGTGCGCGAGCTGGAGCAGCGCCTGGTGGCCGCCGCGCGGCGCTGGGACGACGACCTGAAGTCGGCCCTGATCGAGGCCGCCGGCGAGGCGCGCGGCAATGCGCTCTTGCGCCAGTACCAGGGCGCCTTCCCGGCCGGCTACCGCGACGAGTTCGCGGCCCGCGTGGCGGTGCACGACATCGAGCTGATCGACAAGCTCAGCGACGGCCATCCCCTGGGCATGAACCTCTACAAGCCGCTGGAGGCGCCGCCCGGCATGCTGCGCTTCAAGCTGGTGGTGCGCGGCGCGCCGCTGGTGCTGTCGGCCAGCCTGCCGATGATGGAGCACCTGGGCATGAAGGTGCTGGACGAGCATCCGCATCGCATCGCGCCCGCCGGCGACGGCGACGCGCCGGTGTGGATCCATGACTTCGGCCTGGCGAATGCGCTGGGGAGTGCGCTGGGCGGCGCCGACACCGACACCGACGTCGATACGCTGCGCCCGGTGTTCGAAGAGGCCTTCGGCGCGGTGTACGCCGGCGCCGTGGAGAACGACGACTTCAACCGCCTGGTGCCGGCGGCGCGCCTGCCGGCGCACGACATCGTGGTGCTGCGCGCCTATGCCAAGTACATGCGGCAGACCGGCTTTGCGCTGTCTCAGGCCTTCATCGAAGGCACCCTGGTGGCCAACCCGGCGATCGCGCGGCTGCTGGTCGAGCTGTTCCGCCTGCGCTTCGACCCGGCGCCGGCCGCCAGCCCGGCCGCGCAGGACGCCAAGGTGGCCGAGTTCGAGGCTGCGCTGGAAGACGTCGCCAACCTGTCGGAAGACCGGGTGCTGCGCCACTACCTGGCGCTGATCCTGGCCACCAGCCGCACCAATTTCTGGCGGCGCGATGCGGCAGGCAAGCGGCGCAGCTTCCTGTCCTTCAAGTTCGACTCGAGCAAGGTGCCGGAGCTGCCGGCGCCCAAGCCGATGTTCGAGATCTTTGTCTACTCGACCCGCTTCGAAGGCGTGCACCTGCGCGGCGGCCGGGTGGCGCGCGGCGGCCTGCGCTGGTCCGACCGGCCGGAAGACTTCCGCACCGAGGTGCTGGGCCTGGTGAAGGCGCAGATGGTGAAGAACACCGTGATCGTGCCGGTGGGTTCCAAGGGCGGCTTCGTGCTCAAGCGCGCGCCGTCGCCGGCCGACCGCGACGCCTACCTGAAGGAGGGCGTGGCCTGCTACCAGAACTACCTGCGCGGCCTCCTGGACATCACCGACAACCGGGTGGGCACCACCATCATGCCGCCGGCGGACGTGCGCCGCCACGACGAGGACGACCCCTACCTGGTGGTGGCGGCCGACAAAGGCACCGCCACCTTCAGCGACTACGCCAACGGCATCAGCGCCGAATACGGCTTCTGGCTGGGCGATGCCTTCGCTTCCGGCGGCTCGGTGGGCTACGACCACAAGGCCATGGGCATCACGGCGCGCGGCGCCTGGGAATCGGTCAAGCGGCACTTTCGCGAGATGGGCCTGGACACCCAGACCACCGATTTCACCGTGGCCGGCGTCGGCGACATGTCGGGCGACGTGTTCGGCAACGGCATGCTCCTGTCGCGCCACATCCTGCTGGTGGCGGCTTTCGACCACCGCCACATCTTCCTGGACCCGGCGCCGGATGCGGAGAAGAGTTACGTCGAGCGCGAGCGCATGTTCAATTTGCCGCGCTCTTCCTGGGCCGACTACGACGCCAAGCTCATTTCCGAAGGCGGCGGCATCCATCCGCGCAGCGCCAAGTCGATCGCCCTCACGCCGCAAGTCAAGCAAGTGCTGGGCATCGACGCCAAGGTGCAGTCGCTGACGCCGACCGAGCTGGTCAACGCCATCCTGAAGGCGCCGGTCCAGCTCATCTACAACGGCGGCATCGGCACTTACGTCAAGGCCAGCACGGAAAGCCATGCGCAGGTGGGCGACCGCGCCAACGACGCGCTGCGTGTGAACGGGCGCGAGCTGCGCTGCAAGGTCTTTGCCGAGGGCGGCAACCTGGGCTGCACGCAGCTGGGTCGCATCGAGTTCGCGCGCGCCGGCGGGCGCATCAACACCGATGCCATCGACAACTCGGCCGGGGTCGACACCTCGGACCACGAGGTCAACATCAAGATCTTGTTGGGCCTGCCGCTGGCCGAGGGCGAACTCACCGAAAAGCAGCGCAATGCCATCCTGCCGGAGATGACGGACGAGGTGGCGCAGCTGGTGCTGCGCGACAACATCTTCCAGACCCAGGTGCTGTCGGTCACCGGCCGGGTGGCGCCGCAGCTGCTGGATGCGCAGACGCGCTTCATGCAGTTTTTGGAAAAGGCCGGGCGCCTGAACCGCGCCATCGAGTTCCTGCCGACCGACGAGGAGATCGCCGAGCGTCGCGCCAAGGGCCAGGGCCTGGCCGCGCCCGAGGCGGCGGTGCTGCTGGCCTACAGCAAGATCTGGCTTTACGACGAGCTGCTGGCCTCGCCGCTGCCGGATGATCCGTGGGTGGCCACGGCGCTGGAGCGCTACTTCCCGACGCTGCTGCGCCAGCGCTTCGCCGGCTGGATGCCCAAGCATCCGCTCAAGCGCGAGATCATCGCCACCCACGTGACCAACAGCACCATCAACCGGGTGGGCAGCACCTTCGTGCACCGGCTGGTGGAAACCACCGGCGCCCGCGCTTTCGAGGTGGTGCGCGCCTATCTGATGAGCCGCGACATCTTCGGCATGGTGCCGCTGTGGTCGGCGGTGGATGCGCTGGACAACAAGGTCGACGACGCGGTTCAGTCCAAGCTGCTCATCGATACCAGCCGCCAGCTGGAGCGCGCCACCAAGTGGTTCCTGCGCTCGCGCCGCCTGGCCGAGGACATGCAGTCCACCATCGACCACTTCAAGCCCAACGTCGATGCGCTGTCGGCTCGGCTGCCGCAGCTCCTGGATGCCGACGAGCGCGGCCGCGACGAGGCGGCGGTGGCGCAGTACCTGGCCGGCGGCGTGCCGCGCGAGCTGGCCGAGCAGGTCGTGACCTTCGATTCGCTCAATGCCACCCTGGACATCGCCGAGCTGGCCGGCAGCGCCCGCTGGCCGGTGGAGCTGGTGGCGGCCATCTACTTCGACCTGGCGAATCGCCTGGGCATGCCCTGGCTGCGCGACCGCATCGCCGCGCTGCCGGGCGACGCGCACTGGCAGATGCTGGCCAAGGGCGCCATGCTGGACGACCTGTCGGGCCTGGAGCGCTCCATCACGGCAGCGGTGCTGGCCGGCGGGCGCGACGAGGAGACCGAGGCACCCGACACCCTGGTCGATGCCTGGCAGGCCAGCAACGGCCGCACCCTGGAGCGCGCGGCCCAGCTCATGTCCGAGCTGCGCGCGGTGCCGGCGCCGGACGCAGCCATGCTCTCGGTCGCATTGAGGGAGCTGCGGGCACTGGCATAGTTGGGGCCGCAAAACCCTTGCTCCAAAAAAAGCCTGCCTCCATGAACGAACACCGCCCCGACCTGGCCAAGATCACCTTCGGCGTACTCAGCATCGTGCTGCTGATCGCTTCCTCTCTGTGGGTGCTGCGCCCCTTTCTGGGCGCCACGATCTGGGCGGCGATGGTGGTGGTGGCCAGCTGGCCGGCCTTTCTGTGGTTCGAGGCCAGGCTGTGGGGACGCCGCTGGCTCGCGGTGCTGGTGATGGTGGTGATCCTGCTGCTTTTGTTCGTGCTGCCGCTCACCCTGGCCATCACCACCATCGCTGAGCATGCGGACACGATGGTGGCCTGGGCCAAGGGCCTGATCACCGATGGGCCGCCGCAGCTGCCGGCCTGGGTCGGCAATCTGCCCTTCGTCGGCCCCAAGGTGGTCACGTTCTGGGACGAGCTGGTGGCCTCGGGCGTGGCCGGGCTGGAGGACAAGGTGACGCCCTACGTGCGCCAGGTCACCACCTGGCTGGTGTCGCAGGCGGGCGTGGTGGGAACCCTCACCGTGCAGTTCGTGCTGACGGTGGCGATCGCCGGCGTGATGTATGCCAACGGCGAAGGCGCCGCCAACGAGGTGCGGCGCTTCGGCCGGCGCATCGGCGGCCTGCGCGGCGAAGAGGCGGTGGTGCTGGCCGGCAAGGCCATTCGCGGCGTGGCGCTGGGGGTGGGCGTCACCGCCATCATCCAGTCGGTGATCGGGGGCATCGGCCTGGCCATTGCCGGCGTGCCGCTGGCGGCGCTGCTCACCGCCGTCATGTTCATGCTGTGCATCATCCAGGTCGGGCCCACGCTGGTGCTGCTGCCGGCCACCATCTGGGTGTTCTGGCAAGGCGACACCGGCTGGGGCATCTTCCTGGCCATCTGGACGCTGGTGGTGGGCACCATGGACAACTTCCTGCGCCCCTGGCTCATCAAGCGCGGGGCCGACCTGCCGCTGCTGCTGATCTTCGCCGGCGTCATCGGCGGCCTGCTGGGCTTCGGCCTGGTCGGCATCTTCGTCGGGCCGGTGATGCTGGCCGTGTCCTACACGCTGATCGATGCCTGGCTGCAGGATGCGGACGCGCCCGATCCGGCAGCCGACGCTGCCGCTGCTGCCGCGCAGGCCAAGCAATGATTTCCGACGACGAGCACGACGACGAGCCGATCCTCAGCAACGAGGAGCGCAAGGCCATCAGCAACGGGCGCTGGTTCTCGTCGCTCTCGCCTTCGCTGCGCCACGACATCTTCAGGCTGGCCTATGTGCGGCGCTACGCGGACGGCGAGCTGATCGCGGCCCGCGGCGACCCTTGCGAGCACTGGCGCGCCTGCGCCAAGGGCGCAGTGCGCATGAGTTCGACCTCGGTCTCGGGCAAGCTGGTGGCGCTTACTTATCTGGAGCCGGGCGCCTGGTTCGGCGACGTCGGCCTGTTCGACGGCGATCGCAACACGCACGACATCTACGCGCATGGCGACACCACCGTGCTGTGCGTGGCGCGTGCCGATTTCGAGAAGATCCTGTCGCTGCATGTGGAGCTCTACCAGGCCCTGCTGCGCCTGCAATCGCGCCGCATCCGCGCGCTGTTCGGCCTGGTGGAAGACCTCAACGCCCTGCCGCTGCGCGCGCGGCTGGCGCGCCAGCTCATCCACCACGTGCGCAGCTACGGCGTGCCCAGCCTGTCGGACGCCAACCACGTGCGCATCGGCCTGCAGCTGGCGCAGGAGGAAATAGCCCAGCTCCTGGGCGCCTCGCGCCAGCGCGTGAACCAGGAGCTGAAGGCCATGGAGCGCGACGGCGCCATCCGCGTCGAGCCCGAGGGCCTGGTCGTCATCGACCGCGCGGTGCTGCGGCGCATCTCGGACGGGGACGAGTAGGCACGCCGCCCGAGCGGGCGGGTCATGGCGTTTGGCGGCGGCCTGCTTTCGGTGCCTTCTTGTCTTGCGGCGTCACAAAGCCGATGGGGCGCTTGGGCGGGTCCGGCGCAATGGTCAGGACGCGAATCGCTTCGAAGAGCTGGCGCAGTTGATTGCCGGTGTTGCGACTGAAGGTGTCGTGAGCAAGTTCCAATCCTTCTGCTTTCTCTTCGAGTTCAGTCAGTCGCCGGGAGAGATCGGCATGCAGTGCGCTGGCTTGGCGCAACTGCACGAATGCGCGCACGACGTGAATCCCCATCTCGATCGCCTCGCTGGAAGCCAGCACGTTGGCCGCCTGGATGGCCCCGTGCTCGGTAAAGGCATAGGGCAGTGAGCTGGAGAACTTCAGCTTGGCAAGGTGGTCACAGTTCGTGACCAGCTCGGTCTTCTCTGCCGCGCTGAGCTGGAACATGAAGTCGTGGGGAAAGCGCGCGCCATTGCGCTTGACGGCCTGGTTGAGTGCCTTGGTCGGCACGCCGTAAAGGGCCGCCAGGTCTGCGTCGACGATGACCTTGAGGCCTCGAATCATCTGTATTCGTCCCTCGATTCGAGGCGCCAATGTGTTTGCCGGAGGCGTCGTTGACATCTTTGCATCCCTCTTCAATGAGTCGGGCATCCAGTATGTCGGACCGCATGTCTGCCTGCGCTGATTGACGAAGCTCCGGCGCCCCGGCATAAGGGGAGCGATGGACTTTCACCATCCGCTCTTCCAGAGCTTGGCGCTTCCGCTGGTGCTGTCTTTCGTGGCCACCGGCGTGCTGCGGGCCATGCTGGGGCCGGGCGCGGGCGCGCGTTGGGCGGCGGCGGGGGTTCCGCTGGCCTTGCTGGTGGCATCGAGCTGGGCCCTGGGCTGGCGGCTGCCGCCAGGCAGCTTCACCGAGAAGCTGCCCTGGGTCTATGCGGCAGCGGCGCTGGTGGGGCTGGCGTTCGAGGCCACGCGGGCCGACCGGCGCGCGCTCTGGCTCGCGGCCGGCATCCTGTGGGCGCTGGTGCTCGTCGTGCTCGGCCAGCAGCCGCTGCTGCCACGCATCGGCAGCTGGCTGGTGGGCATGGCGGTGATTGGCGCTGCCTTGTACGAGGTGCATTCGCGCGCCGATGTCGCCGCCATGCTGGTGGTGGCCGGCGTGGGCCTGGCCCTTTTGTCGATGATGTCCGGCTCGGCCCTGCTGTTCGAGATGAGCCTGGCCTTGGCCGCCGCGGTGGCCGGTGCAGCGCTGTGGCTGTGGCCGGTGCCGCGCATTTCTTTCGGCGCCAGCGGGCTGCTGGCGGCGGTCGTGGCCTGGCTGGTGCTGGCGCAGGGCACCGCGCTGCTGACCACCGTCCGGCCGGGCGCGGTGCTGCTGCTGGCCGCGGCCTTCTGTTCCTGCGCGCTGGTGCGCGTGCTGCGGCGGCGCCTGCACCGCGGCGAGGGCCGCGCCTGGGCCGAGTCGCTGCTGGTGGCCGCGGTCGCCGCGCTGTGGGTGGCGGCCGCGCTGGCGCTGGCCCACTGGAGCGGCCCGGTGCGAAGCAGCGGTGGCGCCGCGACGCCGGCGGACGATCCCTACTACACGCCCAAGTGGTGAGTGAATGAAGAATGACCTTCAGCAGCGAAAGGCGAACCCCCGCATCATGAGTTTCAACACGAGCCCCGCGCTGGGTGTGGATGCCCTGTGGTCCCTGTGCCTGGCGCTGGTGCGCGAGCGCCGCGCAGGCGCCGCGTTTTCGGACTTGCAGGGCATGGGCGGCCTGCGCTGGCAAGAGGAGCCGCAGGGTTGGGTGCTGGGTGCCGGCTGGGACGATGCGGCCGTTGAGCGCTTCGCGCTGCTCAAGCCGGTGCTGGACCGGCGTTCGGGTGGCAAGCCCTGGGTCATCGGCCAACTGGGCCAGAGCCTCAATGGCTGCATCGCCACGCGCGGCGGCGATGCCAACTACGTCAACGGCGAGGAGGTGCTCACGCACCTGCATCGACTGCGCGCGCTCTGCGATGCCGTCATCATCGGTGCAGGCACGGCCGCCATCGACAACCCGCAGCTCACCACGCGCCGCGTGCCGGGCGAGCATCCCGTTCGCGTGCTGATCGATCCGGCACTCGGCCTGCCGGACACGCTGCGCGCCTTCGGCGACGGCCAGGCCCCGACCTTGCTGGTGTGCGACGCACAGCGGGCCGACGAAGCCGCCAAGCGGCTGGGCGGCGACCAGGTGCTGGGCGTGCCGGGCCTGCTGGACAGCGCCAGCGGCGCGATGCAGCTGCGTCCCTTGCTGGACGCGCTGGCGCAACGGGGCTTGCACGTGCTTTTTGTGGAAGGCGGTGGCGTCACCGTGTCGCGCTTTCTGGCGCAAGGCTGCCTGGACCGGCTGCACCTGAGCATCGCGCCCGTGATCATCGGCGATGGCCGCCCGGGCCTTTCGCTGCCGCCCAGCGCCTTCATGCGCGACTGCCCGCGTCCGGCGGGGCGTGTGTTCCGGCTGGGGGGCGACATGCTGTGGGACTTGGACTTGCGTGGGTCGCACGCATGACTGCGAAGGGGCTTGCCTCTGCGATCGGCTCACGGTTACGCTCGTCGTCGCATGTCATCATTTCGTCACAATGCTTCGACTGGACTCGTCCAAGCGGACGCGAGCGTGCTGACGTGGTGGCGGATTCTTCGCGCGCTTGCCGTGCTGAATATTTTCCTGTGGTTGGCCGTACTTCACTTGGCGCCCGTGAGCGGTGTCCACGCAGGGCTGCAGCTGGCGTTGTCGGGCGTCTACGTGCTGGTGTGTGCCTACCGCTCGATGCTTCCCCGGGTGGACCTCGAGCGGCTGGTTGTCGTGGACACGCGCCTGTCCAGCATCTTCTTGGGCCGCGCGGCAGCCACGGTCGCTGAGGTCTGCTTTGCGCTGCAACTGGGGCTGCTGGTCCATCAGCTGGGCGTGCATGCAGGCGTACCGTGGGTACAAATGGCTGCGTGGGCAGTCCCGATGTTCATGGTGGTGGCCCAAGGTTTCTGCTGGCACAGCGTATTGACGCTGAACCACATCACCCAGGCCGTCGAGTCCTTGCTCTGGGCTGCTGGCTTCTCCTGGATGGCGGCCTTGCTGGGCGCCATCGCGCTGGCCAGCAGCGGCTGGGTCAACGCGTTGGCCGTCTTCGGGATCCTGGGCTCGGTGTCCTTCGTTGCCTATGTCCTGGGCGTGGACGTGCCGATGTACTGGCGCCGTTACCAGCATGGCCGCGCTCGTGGGCAGGGCTACATGCGCCTGAACCAGGGCGCGCGCGACGCTTGGCACCGCCGAGTGCAAGACGGCAGCTGGGCGGCATGGAAGGCCGATGCGCTCTGGTTGACGCCCTACTTCAGTCTGGGCGTCTGGGTCAGCATCGCGATGGTGTGCGTTCCGGGCGCCTGAGGGACGAGGGCATTTCCTTTTTGTCGGCCTCCACCTAAGAGCTGACCACAACTGTCGCACGTCGAATCCGAAGCGACGCGCCGTGTCACTTTTCTGAATCAATTCGCCTGCTTTTCCTTGGTAGGGAAGCGGGGCATGGATCGTGCACTTTGTGCCACGGCCGGCGAGCGTGACCTGCTCGGGCCGGCGACGACATGCCGTTCTTTCAATCTCAAGCGTTTTTCATGATCATTTTTTTCCGACGATGCGTTTCTGCACTAATGCTTTCGGTGCTCCTGTTCGGCTGCGGCGGCGGAGGCGGCGGTACCCAAGGTGATGGCCTGGCGGGCAACAGTGGTAGTCAAGGCGATGCTGGCGTCAGTCAGGGTGGCGATAGCCAAAGTGGCGGCGGTACAGGTGGCCCAGGTGGAGACGCCACGCCCGTCGCGGCGACCACCGCATTGGTGACCAGGCTCGGCAAGCCGGCTCGGGTGCTGATCGGGCTCGGCACGGGCAATAGCCTCGCGCAAATGAAAAGCCAGGACATTCATCCCGACATCGTGGACGCCTATCTCGTGGGCGTTGGTGCAGGTGCCTGGCCCAGCTGGAACAGTCCCGACGGCGCGTACATCACGTACACCGCGCAGGCCATTCAGGCTTACGGCGCGATTCCGATGTTCACGCTGTACCAGATGACGGCGAACGGCGAGGGCAATCTGAGCGGCCTCAACGACGCGATCTTCATGAACAACTACTGGGCGCAGGTCCGGCTGATGTACCAGCGCATTGCAGCCCTCGGTGCCCCCGTCCTCGTCAATCTGGAGCCGGACTTCTGGGGATTCGTTGCAGCGCAAGCGCCGGATCGCGATGCGACGCGAATGACCGCCGTCGTGAACAGCCAGCCCGAATGTGGCGGGTTGCCGAACACCGCCGGTGGCCTCGGCCAATGCCTGGTGCAGATGGGCAGGCAGATCGCGCCCAAGGCGCTCGTCGGATTCCCGCCCGCCTTCTGGAGCGGCACCCCTGCGGCGGTCGGCGCCCAGATGCGGGCGGTCGGGGCGCATCAGGCGGACTTCATCGTCGCCCAGACGAGCGACCGCGATGCGGGCTGCAGGGAAGTCCCGTCGCCTCCCGCGGAATGCACGGGGCGAAGCGGTCCGTTCTATTGGGACGAAAGCAACATCGCCAGCCCGAATTTCCATGAGTCGCAGCGCCAGATTGCGGACTATCGTGCTGCCCTGGGCAATGGGTTGCCGATCCTGTGGTGGCAGACGCCGATGGGCGTGCCGTCCGCCACGCCCGGCGGGACCGACCTGCACTACCGCGACAACCGTGTCGACTACATGCTGCGCAACACCCAGGAGTATGGCGACACCCACACGTTCGCGATCGTCTTCGGCGCCGGCGGGGCCCATCAAACCACGATCAACACCGATGGCGGGCAATTCTCTCGCCTGTCGAGTCAGTACCTCGCACGAGGGGGTGCCACCTTGAAGTAGCGCACCGGCCCCGTGCGGGTGTCGCGCCATGAACGCAGGCATGCATATTGCTGATTTTTTCCTTCAACAGAACTACGCCAGTCTCGACAGTGAACCCATCAGAAAACGACAACAACATTTCATTGGATCGCCGCCTCTTTTGCGTGGGCGCGGTGAGCTTCGCAGCCCTCGGAACCGCGGCCTGCGGCGGTGGCGGAGGCAGTGGACCCAGTAGCGCAGGCGCGCTCGGCAGCGCGCAGCAGGATGCGGCGACTTCGGCGGCCGCGGCCACCGAAACCCCGGCGTCCACGACGTTCGAGCCCTCGACCTCGACGGCGCAGGCGCGCAAGTTCACGCATCCGGGCCTGCTGCACACCGAGGCCGATTTCGAGCGCATGCGCCTGAAGGTCGCGGCCGGCGCTCAGCCCTGGCTGACCGGCTGGAACGCGTTGATCTCCAGCGGCCGCTCCCAGCTCGGCGCCAGCCCGCGTCCGCTGGACATCGTGATCCGCGGCGGCACAGACTCGAACTTCGCCCAGATGTACATCGACATCGCGCGCGCCTATCAATTGGCGTTGCGCTGGAAGGTCTCCGGCGATGCGCGCTATGCCGATCTCGCGGTGGTGTTCCTGAACGCGTGGTCCTCCACCCTGACCGCGATCCAGGGCAACGCGGACCGCTTCCTGGCCGCAGGCATCTATGGCTACCAGTTCGCAAACGCGGCCGAGATCATGCGTTCGTACGCGGGCTGGGCGGCGAGCGATCTGGCGCGCTTCCAGAACATGATGCTCACGGTGTTCTATCCGCTCAACCACAGCTTCCTCGTCAACCACAACGGCGCCCAGATCACCAACTACTGGGCCAACTGGGACCAGTGCACGCTGGCGTCGATGCTGGCCATCGGCGTGCTGTGCGACCGGCAGGACATCTACGACGAGGCGCTCGGCTACTACAAGGACGGCGCCGGCAACGGCGCGGGCCTGCAGGCGGTCTACCACGTGCACCCAGGCTATCTCGGCCAGTGGCAGGAGAGCGGCCGCGACCAGGGCCACTGCACCCTCGGCATCGGCCTCGCGGGGGTGTTCTGCGAGATGGCGTGGAACCAGGGCGACGACATCTACGGCTACGAGAACAACCGCTTTCTCGCCGGCGCCGAGTACGTGGCGAAGTCCAATCTGCGCGATGCGACCAGCGCCTTCTACACCGTGCCCTTCTTCACCAACGTCAACAGGCAAGGCACCCAGTCCGTGCTGTCGAATGCCGGCCAGGGCCATCTGCGCGGTGTCTGGGAAAGCGTGCACAACCACTATGCCAATCGCCTCGGCATCGCGACGCCCTATGCGGCGATGCAGGCGGTCCAGATGCGCCCCGAGCCCGATGGCGGCAACGGCGATCAGCTCGGTTTCGGAACCCTGACCTTCACGCGCGACCCCATGGCGGCGCGCGGCCGCCCGAGCGGGCTCACGGCGCGGGTGCGCGGCGCACAGGTGCTGCTGTCGTGGTGGGGCTGCACCGACGCGCTGAGCTACACGGTCAAGCGCGCGGACAGCGCGGGCGGGCCCTATGCGACCGTCGCCGCCGGCATCACCGACACGCTGACTTTCACGGACAGCACCGTCGTCGCCGGCGCCGTGTACCACTACGCGATCGTTGCGGTGAATGCGGCAGGGGAGAGCGCACCATCGGCCGAAGCGAGGGCGGCGATCAGATCCGAACTGCTGCTGCAGAAGAAGACCGACGACGGCGCGAACGGCCACGCCACGCTCGCGGCGGGCCTGGTGAAGGATCTCGCCGACTTCACGATCGCAATGCGGGTGTACCTGGACAGCGCGGCCACCTGGTCGCGCGTCTTCGACTTCGGATCCGGACCGCGCCGCTACATGATGCTGACGCCGCGCAGCAATGCGGGCACGGTCCGTTACGCGATCTCCACGGTCCACGGCTACAACGAGCAGGCGATCGACGGCGGCGCAGCACTGCCGACCGGCCGCTGGGTGCATGTCGCGGTGAGCTTGTCGGGCAGCCTCGGGACGCTGTACGTCGATGGCCTCGCGGTCGGCACCAACACGCAGATGACGCTGGCGCCCTTCGATCTCGGCGAGACCACGCAGAACTGGCTCGGGCGCTCCCAGTTCACCGCGGATCCGACGCTGCCGGGGCGCGTGGACGACTTGCGGCTCTATCACGGCGCCTTGAGCGCGGCCGAGATCGCCGCGTTGGTCTAGCGGGCTGCAACGTTGAATCGGAAACCATGGATGAGCAAATCGCAGGCAGCAGTCGTATCAGCAATCTGCAAGGAGCCATTTCATGCTTGAACGAGCACTTCTCTTTTTGGTTCTCCTGGTTGCTGGTTGCGGAGGCTCGTCTAGGCCCCTTGAAGACAATGCAGTGCGCCGCGCGGCCTAGAAGGTCGACTACTTGGAAGCCGGTGCACAGGCAGAATCCGGGCCATCAGCGGACGGTCGAGGGTGCCCTGCAAATTGCCTGAGGAGCCAACGTGTTTTCCCATGTCTTCGTCAGCGTCAGCGATTTCGAGCGCGCCCTTCACTTCTACGGCGCTGTGATGGACAGCCTGGGTGTCGAGCTGCGCTTCTGCGAGCGAGACAGGCCATGGGCTGGCTGGCAAAGCGCAGGTGGGGCGCGCCCCTTCTTTGTCATCTGCAAGCCGTATGACGGACAGCCTCACAGCCCCGGAAATGGGCAAATGGTTGCCTTCGCAGCGCCCTCCAGGGCGGTCGTCCGAGCAGCGTACCAGACTGCCCTGGAGAACGGCGGCACCTCTGAGGGGCCACCAGGGCTGCGCCCGCAGTACCACGACAATTACTACGGGGCGTACTTTCGCGACCCGGATGGGAACAAGCTCTGCGTTGCCTGTCACGCCGCGACGACCGACGGTGCGTGAGGGCCAGGAGCGGACACTGAGGACCGCTGCCTGAATCGGATACAAGATCCGCATACCCTGGCGCGAATCCACGGCTGAAGAGCTGGCGAGTCGAGCAATTTCAAGGTGGCGCTCTTTTGCTGAAGAGGTTCGCCTTGGCCCTGCTGTGCCCGTGCTAGACGGTCAGCTCTTTCACGGCGACCTTACCAATCTCTTCCTGATGGAGGCGAGCTTCGATGAAATCGCGGCGTACTGCGAGAGCGTGGCCAGGCTCATCAGGCCATTGCATCCGCTTGTCGTCTACCTGCGGCAGGAGAGCGTGGAGCGCGCCGTGCACACCGTTTGCACAGAGCGGGGGGAGGCCTGGGTGAAGTATCAGGTCGACTGGAAGTTGAAGGGGCCGTACGCGGTGCGCCGGAACTTGATGGGTCTCGAAGGCCTCATCAAGCTGTACCAAGACTACCGACTCATGACGGACGCGCTATTCGCCCGACTGTCGATGGACAAGATGGTCATCGAGAACTCGGGGCGAGACTGGGCTCGATACAACAAGTTGGTCCTCGAACGGCTTGGCCTGGACGGCGTAGCAAGCGCCGGGTAAGGCTCGCGTTCACGTTTGGCGCTCATTGCGCATTTGCTTTTCTATACCGCCGCACAGTGCCGTCGCCCCAGTTGCCCACTGCGACTTCCGAGCCGTCGGCGGACCGAGCCACGGCTACGGGGCTTCGGAGGTCTTGAATCACTGCCGTGGCTGAGCCGCTTCTGGTCACACGCCATACCGAAGTGCCTGCGTAGTCGGACACCAGTACCGCATCGGCCCCATCCGCCACGATGCCGACCGCTGGTGCACCGAGTTTTCTAGTCAGCTCACTTTGCGTACCGTCGGGCCGAACTTCGACAACGCCGCCGGCAAAGTTCGAGACGACCAGCGTCCCATCGGCGAGCTCGACTGCACCGACGGGTGTCGGAAGCCCATCCGCCAATACGCGCGTCGCGCCAGATGCGTCTGCCCGCAAGACCTGATTGAGGCCCCGGTCGGCAATGAGCAGGTTGCCATCCCGGCCGATGGAGAGACCTGCTGGCGTGCGCAAGCCGCGTACAAACACCTGGGGTTTGCCGCCGGGGCGCAAGCGATGAACCACTCCATCCGAGTAGGACGACACGTAGACGACGCCGTCGCCACCCACTGCGATGCCCGAGGGCGAACGGACCAGGTCGGTGACGAGCTTTCTCGCGCCAGCTTGGTCGATATGGGTCACCCGATGGGCCGACCATTCGGTGACGTACAGGCCGCCGCGGACGTCATACGCGAGGCCGGTCGGCGCTGAAAACGTACCTGGTACGGATTCAACGCTCCATGGTTTCACTGGCTGATCGGCGACAGCAGACAGCGCGGCGAGCGCGGCGAGGCCGGCTGCTGCAACATGGCGAGAAAGGGGCATGAAGTCCTCCTAAAGGTTGACGCAGGTCACTGTAGAAATGAAATGACCTCCGGCATGAGGAATGACCAAGTTCGTGATACCTTTTTTGGTATGTCAAGCCGCCTGGATTCACGCTCACTCGCGTTCTTTCTTGCCGTCGCGGATACGCTGAGCTTTCGCCAGGCGGCGGACACACTGCACCTATCTCAGCCGCCGCTAAGCCGGGCGATTCGCGAGCTGGAGGAGCGGTTGGGAACACGGCTGTTCGACCGCAACACAAAAGGCGTGAACCTCACCGACGCTGGGCACAGACTGCTGCCCTATGCGCGCAGCATCGAGAAGTTGCTTCGCGAGGCCGAAGCGGAGCTCGCGACCCAGGGATTGCCGGCCACGCTTCGGCTTGGGCTGACCAGCGCAGTGGAGCCGACCTGGTTCCGTGGGCTGGCACAACGAGTGCAAGCAACTCATCCAGGAACGGCCGTGACAACATTTTCCGATACCTCGCCGAGGCTGGTACGCCAGCTTCGCGCCGGCAAATTGGATGCGGCGTTCGTCGCACTGCCTACAGATGCACCTGGGTTGGATGTCTTGGAACTCGACAGCCTGCCGATGGTGGTCGCGATGCAGTCCTGCCATCCGCTGGCGAAGCGCAAGGCGGTACGCCTCGCGGACCTGGCGCGTGAATCGGTTTTCTGGTTCGAGCGCGCGAGGCAGCCCGCGTTTTACGACCACTGCCAGAAGATCTTCGCGCGCTATGGCTTCGCCCCGTCAAAGCTGAGGGAACCGGCCGACCACCACGTTCTGCTGGGTGACGTGGCCAGTGGACGTGGCATGGCCCTGTTGCCCAAATCGTTCACGGGATTGAGACGGGCGGGCGTTGTCTACCGGTCGCTGGTCGAGGGCGAAGAACTGGCTGTCGGTATCGGGCTGGCTACGCTCAAGGACCGGCAAGCAATGCGCGACATGCTGACCGTCGTGGCAGGCATCACTGACGCTTCGCACTAGCCGACAAGGGGACCATGGGCCTTCTGTCCAGGTCCGAGGTTCCTCCAGCATCACTTGCGACACTTGGCATGCCGCACTGGAACGAGGGAGCGCCCGAGTTGCGGTCCAGATGACCAGCGCAACTCCGCTCACGGAGGCGCCCAGAATGCACAACCCAGACCAGCCGGCGTGCGCGTACACGGCGGTCGATGCAATCGCCCCCGCCCCGCTGCCCACAGCGTAGAACAACATGTAGCAGCCAATGAGGCGCCCATGCGATTCGGCCGGCCCTCGGAGAATCATCGCCTGGTTGGTGACATGCAAGGCTTGACTGCCCACGTCGAGCAGCAAGATTCCAGCAGCCAGCCACCACAGGGAGGACTCCGTGAAACTGAGAGGTATCCATGCCAGCAGCAGCAGCACGAGCGCAGCCGCGCTGGTGTGCTGGCCCCAACCCCGGTCGGCCCACCGTCCTGCTCGCCCCGCAAACAACGCACCGACAGCGCCAAGCAAACCGAACGCACCGACAGCTGAATGTGACAGCGACAGTGGTGGCGCCGTGAGAGGCAACGCGAGAGCGCTCCAGAAGATGCTGAAGACAGCGAACATCAGTAAGGCCAGGGCGCCACGTGTTCTAAGCACCCGGTCCGTCAGCAAGAGGCCTAACGTCGATCGGACGAGTTTGATGTATGGGAGACACGAGGCTGTGGCCGGCTGTGCGGGCAACTTCCGCCAGATGAGCGCCCCAAGCGCAGCCATGACCGCCGCGGAACCGACGTACACACCGCGCCAGCCGACCAGGTCCGCAACAATGCCCGACCAGACTCTTGCGAGCAGGAGTCCGACGACCACTCCCGCCTGCGCGGCCCCGACAACGCGCCCGCGTTCATGAGGAGCGGCGGTGCTCGCCGCATAGGCAATCATCCCTTGCGTCATGGCGGTGCCGAGAAGGCCGACCGCCAACATGCCTGCCATCAGGGCGATGGTGCTTCGGGCCATGGCTACGCTGCCAAGGGCAAGGACAAGGCCCACCAGCTGAAGTCGGGTGAGTCGCCGGCGGTCGTACTGGTCGCCCAAAGGAACGAGCAACAGCAAGGCCAGCACCGACCCAGCCTGAGTGGCCGTCACGACACCTCCGATGGCGGCCGGTGCGACGCCGAAGTCCACCGCCAAACTATCGAGCAAGGGCTGTGCGAAGTACACGTTTGCGACGCTGACGCCGCTCGTGCAGGCAAAGAGCGCGACCAGCTTCCGCGGCATGGTCCGGGAGCTGCTCGATGTATCTAAGGGCATGGCAATACCAGTTGCAAATTAAAACCAGCCAGAGCATAGCTCATTGGTTTTAAAATGCAACTAGTGGCGGCAGTGTCGCTGCCCGGAGATGTCGATGGCTGAACGAAAGCGAATGAACACTGCGAGATGTCCCGTGGCGCGAGCGCTGGACGTCATCGGCGACCGTTGGTCGCTGCTGATAGTGCGAGATGCTTTTGACGGGGTTAGTCGGTTTGGCGACTTTCAAGCGAGCCTGGGCGTAGCTCGCAACATCCTCGCTAGCAGGCTCAAGGCGCTCGTGGAGGAAGGGGTGCTGGAGGCTCAGCCGGCCTCTGACGGCACCGCGTACCAGCAATACGTCCTGACGCCCAAAGGGCAGACGCTCTTCCCTGTCATCGTTGGCTTGAGGCAATGGGGTGAAAGCAACCTCTTTCGCCGCGGGGAGCGTCATTCACGGCTTGTCGAAAGAGCAAGCGGCAAGCCGGTCGCACGCCTAGTGGTCTCTGGTGCCGAGGGGCACGCTCTGGCTTCCGGCGATGTAGTGGTCGTAGAGAAGTAGGGGCTACAGTCGGCCGCAACCGGACATACCCTTCTTCCCCCCATTGCCAGATGACCCGCGCAATTCCAGAACTGCAGACACGGCGGCTGCGCCTCAGGGCCTGGCGCGATGAGGACCTGCCCCTTTTCGCGGAACTGAACGCCGACGGCGAGGTCACGCGCCAGTGCTGGGGACAGGGCTTCGCCACCGAGGCAGCTCGAGCGGCCCTGGAGTTTGGTTTTCGAAACCGTCGACCTGCCCGAAATTGTGGCGTTGACCGTGCCAGGCAACGCACGTTCTCGTGCTGTGATGTCCAAGCTTGGGATGACGCGAGAGGTGTCCGATGACTTCGACCACCCCCTCGTCCCGGCTGGTCACCAGCTGACAAGGCATGTCCTGTATCGCTTATCCAAGAAGCATGGCTTCGGACGAGGGGGCTGCCGCGCCGATGGGCGTGGCAGAACTTGACTCTGTGCGGCCGGTCGCCGAGGCAACGGTCTTCGATGTCGCCTCGTTGAGCAAGCCCGTCGCCGCATACATTGCGCTTCAGCTCGCAGATGGCGGGACTTTCGACCTGGACGAACCTCTGTCCAGAACTGTTCAGAAAGATGTGCCTCCCCAGCTCGCCTCATCGCCCATCACAGCCCGTCATGTATTGACGCACACCTCGGGTCTGCCAAACCTTCGCGGCGATGAGCCGCTGCGGACCTACTTTCCGCCATGCTTCGTATTCCCTTCAGACGACAGCTGGCGACTACGCAAAGTTCATGGTCGCTGTTCTCAACGGCGCGTCGTTGAGCGAGGCGACACGCCACCAGTGGTTGACACCCACAGTGAGAGTGCCCCGAGGGGACGCCACCCACCTAAAGGACAGTCCCCCCAAGACGGAGCGCGACATCGGTTGGGGCCTCGGGTGGGGAGTTGAAGCGACTGACGGCACATTCTTCCAATGGGGAAAAATGGATGGCATCAGGGCCTTCGCAATGGGCAATCCAACGACCCAGTCGGCGGTCGTCCTGCTTACCAACAGCAACCGCGGTCTTCGTTTGATGGACGCGGCGGCCGTCTTTTTGCATGTCCGCAAACGGCCAGCGCGGCGGCGCAATACAACCGACCATGAGTCTTTCTTGTGCCACCGCTATGACCTCCAAGCTTCCTCGTTCATTCGCCGTGCTTACCGGCGCAAACCTCGTGGCCCAGTTGGCTGAGCAGTTGAGCCTTGCGGCCGTGCCCATGATCGCGGTGCTCTTGCTCGACGCGGGGCCGGGCGAAATCGGCCTGTTGGCCGCGGTCCAGACTCTCCCCTTCCTGTTGCTCTCGCTGCCGCTGGGCTTGATGGTCGACCGCATGCCGCGGCGCCGTCTCATGATGGCGGCCGAGATGTTGCGCGCTGCATCGCTATTGGCGTTGCTAGCCGCGGTGCTAACGGGCTTTCTGTCGATAGGCTGCCTCGCAGTTTTGGGCTTCGTCGGCGCTGTGGGAACAGTGGCTTTCAGCGTCGCCGCACCAGCCTTGGTGCCCGCGCTGGTGCCGCGCGCAGCGCTGGCGCAGGCCAACGGACGGCTTGAGCTAGCGCGCAGTGCAGCCTATGTCGGCGGGCCGGCGCTCGGTGGGGCACTGGTGTCATGGGCCGGTGCGTCAGCGACTTTCGTGCTGGCGTCGGTGATGTCACTCGCGGCAATCGCGTTGCTGTGGCGGCTTAGCGAACCGCTGCTGGCGTCACGCGCCGCACGCCATCCTTTGCGCGAAGTGCAGGACGGCGCACTCTTCGTCTGGCGCAACTCGATGCTGCGGTCCATACTGCTGACCGCCGCGGTTTGGAACATTGCCTGGTTCGTCTTGCAAGCAGCCTATGTTCCTTATGCGATGCGGGTGCTCGGCCTAGGCGCCGATGTGGTCGGTGTAACGCTGGGTGCCTTCGGCGCAGGCATGGTGGTTGGCGCGCTGCTGGCACCGCGCATCGTGCAAGTTATGCCCTTCGGGCGCGCCATCCAAATAGGGCCGGTGGTTTCAATGTTCGCGGCCGCAGTGATGGTCTCAACGCTCGTCATGCCGAGCGCCTGGGTGGCTGGACTATCCTTCTTTTTGTTCGGTGCCGGGCCGATCGTATGGACCATCACCTCTACGACGCTGCGCCAGAGCCTTACACCCGTCGCGATGCTCGGACGCGTGGGTGCCTTGTTCCTTACGGTGAATGCCGGCGCCCGGCCAATGGGCGCTGCGCTTGGCGGGGTGATCGGCGGGCGCTGGGGCGAGGCTGCTTGCCTGTGGCTAGCGCTGGGGGGCTTCGCGCTGCAAGCGCTGCTGATCATGCGGTCACAGCTGAGCTCGCTACAGCGCTTGCCCGAAGCCGTGGCTTAGTCAGTCTGGACAGCGTGCGCACGCCCATCACGACTGCTTAGCCGCTTCGGGCCCTGAGCTCGCCCAGCGGTGACGGGCTACAGTCGGCCATGAGCGGAAGGTCGGACCGCCCGCCGGAAAGCAGTCGCTCGCAGCCGCGGGCCCAGCTCATTGACGCACTCGAGCGGTCGAGCGCTCACGCCTCGGTGCTTCGCGAGAGCAGGATAGGCAGCAAAGGGATAGCGGCGTAGCATCGCCGTTCTATCAAAGGGCAGCGCCCGAGGAGGTACTGTGCTGCGGAAAACTGTGCTTGCGCTTGCCTTCGTTCTTGGCATCTGGTCGATTGCGGTGCCACTCGCCGCAGAGGCTCAGCAGGCACGGCGGGTATACAAGATTGGCGTTCTCAGCCTCACCATGTTCGACGGCACGACGCTTGCCAAGGTGGTGGTGGAGGGACTCGGTAGGCGCGGCTACGTTGTCGGACGAGACATTGTCATCGAGGACAAGTCCGCCGATGGGAAGGCAGATCGGCTGCCGGCGCTTGCCTCGGAGCTCGTGGGCCTCAAGGTTGATCTCATTGTTGCGGGCGCGGCTGTGGCCATTCGCGCTGCTCACGACGCTACAACGACGATCCCGATCGTCATGGCATTCAGTGGTGAGGACCCCGTTAAGAGCGGGTTCGTGGCCAGCCTGGGGCGGCCTGGCGGCAATGTGACCGGGGTAACCGCGGTCGCGCGCGACTTGGCCCCGAAAACGCTCGAGCTACTCCGCGATGCCGTGCCTGGGCTTACGCGGGTCGCGGTCCTGACCAATCCCGCCAGGCCAGAACACGCCGAGTATTTGCGCATCGTCCAGGCGGTACGGCCGCAGATTGTGCAGCTGCAGGTGTTGGAAGCCGCGGGGCCCGATCAATACGATGCGGCGTTTGCAGCAATGACGCAACAGCGCGCCGAAGGACTCGTCATCTTCGGAGATGTGATGTTTACGCGTGATTCCGAACGGCTGGCCGAGCTCGCGCGGGTGCATGCGTTGCCATCCGCATATTTGCACAGGGCATTTGTTGTCGCTGGTGGACTGATGGCTTACGGCCCCGATCTGCGGCAACTTCTCGATCTCGCCACGGAATACATCGACCAGATCCTCAAGGGCGCGAATCCAGGCTCGTTGCCCGTGCAGCAACCAACAACGTTCAAACTGGCTATCAACATCAAGACCGCGAAGGCGCTCGGGCTGTCGATTCCGCAATCGCTACGCCTGCGGGTGGACGAGGTAATTGAATGATTGGACGTCGCCAATCGGTTTGGTCTAGCTCATATTGCGGGTATCTGCTTCGGCTATGCGACCGGCCGAGATGGGCCGAAGCTCCTAGCCGGCGACCGGCTACAGTCGGCCAAAAAGCGGTCCTTACCGTCGTGGCTCTACATCACAAGAATCAACGCCTCAGAGAATCAGAATGCGCTTCTTCCGGGTAGTCCTCGCAATCGCGGCTGTGTCCGGGCTCGCGTCCGGCCCCTGGGCACTCGATGCCGCGGCGGCCAGCAATCCGCCGCTCCACTGGCAAGACGTTTCGCTGATATTCGCGGGCAGCGCTGCCAGCCTTCCATTGATTCTTGGACTCCAGGCATCCTTGGGCAACGACAAGGCTGTCCGTGTGGGCTGGCACTTCTTTCTATTGGGCGCGGTCAACTTCTTCGCGACCGGAATCTCGACCGCAGGGGTGGCACTCGCGAGCGCCGCGATTTCGCCACATTCGCTGCTGTTTCTCGCGATGGGCTCCGGGCTTCTGGTTGGTGTGGCGGGAAGCAGAGTGCTCTTCGCCTCCAAATTCGCAAAGGCTTAGCGGAGCCGGATACGGGCCAGGAGCGGACCATCGCGGCTGGCCGCGCTCGGAAACTGGAGTCCTGGTTTTGACGGCTGCCCGCCGCGATGCGCGGCTTTGCGTCAGAGAGCGGCGATTTCAGAGGAGCACACCATGCAAATACGTGACTGGATACAGGCAGCGGTGGTCGGGCTGTACATCGGCGGCTGCGCGGGAATGCAGGAGGGAGTGAACCAGGAGACGAGAGCCGCGGTGGCACCAACGGGCACGCTTCGAGTCGCATTTCTCCTCGGGCCGATTTATGCGAGCAAGGATTCAGCGACCGGCGAACTCAAAGGCGTTGCAGTCGACCTCGGAAAGGAGCTCGCGCGCCGCGTTGGCGTGCCGTTCCAAGCGGTCGTGTATTCCAACCCTCCCGCGCTGATCGGCGGTGCGAAGTCCGGCGAATGGGACGTCGCACTGGCCGGAATCAATGCCGAGCGGGCGGCGGCGATGGAGTTCTCTGCGCCTTACATGGAAGTCGAACAGGGTTACCTCGTCCGCGCCGGTGTCCCTGTCGCCACGGCGGCGGACGTGGACAAGGCGGGGATCCGGATCGGAGTGCTCGAAAAATCCGGCGCAGAGCTCCACCTCTCGAAGACCTTGAAACGCGCCGAGCTGGTCCGAGTCAATAGCCCTGCCGAAAACTTCGCCTTGCTGGATACCGGAAAGGTCGAAGCGATTGCCGCCACCAAGACGGCCCTCTTCGCCGGAGCGACGAGCCGGCCAGGCTCGCGAGTTCTCGAGGGCCGGATCGTCGTGGAGCCGATCGGCATGGGCGTGCCCAAGGGGCGCAGTGCTGCCGCGGCCATGTACGTCGCCAAATACGTCGAGGAGGCGAAGTCGGCGAACCTGGTGGCGGCCGCGATCAAGGGGGCTGGGCTGCGCGGAGTCGCCGTTGCTCCACCCAGGTAGATGCTCTCTAACGGCGCCTTCCCGGAGGTCGAGTGTCTTTCGCAGGAAGTCCGGATCGGCCCCGAAGCGCCAGAGGGGCGCAACCGGCAACAGTCGGGCCAAGACCAGACATGCGCTATCGGCGTCTAGTCCGCGTCTGCCCGTGAAGTCAACGCGTCAAAGCCGCGAGCCTCGAAGGTTGAACTACTTCTTCGGCGCGTCCAACTTGACCTTCGCCGGGCCGACCTCCCCGACATCCGCCCACGCCTTTGCGTCGAAGCGGAACTCGGCGACGGCGCATGTGGGCATGTCGATGACGTCGCTCGACAGCCGGTGCGCGAGGTTGCTGAACTCGGGGTTGTGGCCGAAGAGCATCGCGCGGTCCACCTTGTCATCGAGTGCGCAAATGATAGCGAGCAAGTCGTCCGGGCTGCTGGCGTAGAGCCGTTCATCGACAATGATGTCCTTGCGTTGGTAGCCGATCTCGTCGGCGATGAGTTGCGCCGTCGTCAGCGCGCGCAGTGCGGGGCTCGACACGAGCAGATCGGGCTTGACCCCGCGCTTGCTGAGGCGCTTGCCCATCGCGGGCGCGTCCTGGCGGCCGCGATCGTTCAACGGTCGTTCCCGGTCGGGCAAGGACGGATCGTCGCGACTCGATTTGGCATGCCGCACTAGAAACAGAGTTTTCACGATCAACTTTCGAGCCGATTCAACTCTACACCGGCGTCCCTAGCGGCCAAGAGATTTCTTCACGTCCACTACGGCGCTGAAACGGAATAGTTTGTCGGTACTTTGCGACAGCTTATTTCGGTGAGCGCGTGCGCACTGACTGAGCCTGCGCCAAGAATCGGGCCAGAAGCGGTCCTTCAGTCCGCCAAGATGTAGCTGCCAAGTTCTGTTTGAACCGCGCTGTAGATCTTGTCGATATACGGTGCGTTCCTGGCCCAAATGTGAACGCCTGCAAAGATCACTTTGTCGCCTCTCACCGCTCGTACTGCACCGCGGCACCGTGCATCTGGATTGCTCTTGCCAAACTCTGCCGGTAGCAGCGGATCGCTACTGGATGAGCCGTCCCGCTCGAAAGCACATACCGTGACGAATGGATGACCCGTTGTGGGGTCGAGGGTGCCTCGCACCGCCCAGATGTCCAATTCGTTGGGGCTTGTCGCGGCCCGGATGAGATCGAGCGGATACTTTCCGTGTGCCTTGAGTGAGGCTCCTGCTTCCGGCCAACGCAGTTCGTCGTTGCGGGGCTGGACGCCAAGGGGCTGAAAGGTCGGATAGACCTGAACAAACGTGTCGTAAGGCGGGGAAGCGAGGTGGTCAAGCAACCTATCGCTGCCATCCCAGAAATACGTGGCCGAGAAGGATCTCACCTCTGCGCAGTCTTGCGTATAGCGGATCGCAAAGCGACTCGGAAGTCGTAGCCGCATCGTTCCGCCTTCGGCAACCACTGTTCGGTAGCCGTCTACAGTCGGCACTTCAGTGCACGCGGCCTTGACTTTTCTTTCGCCGCAACCTGCGATGAGCAAGCAAAGGGTCAGCGCGACCAAGTGCAGTCCCCAAGCTACGGTTCCGAGACTGCGTTCTTTCATCTCATTGCCTCTGCCCAGGTTTTGCAAATCGTCAACTCTACCCTTGGACCCTGAACAGCCGCTTTGCGAAGCGTCAGAGTTCCGCTTTGGGCGCCGAAGCCGACAGTTGCCTCGAACATCCGCTTTCGCGAAGGCGCTACGTGCGCAACGGGCCCCTAAGCGGGTGTTCGAAAGGGCACCGGCGGCGCCTCGTTCTGCAACGGCGGCAGGCTCCGCCCCCACGCTTGAAGCTCAAGAGAACATCGCCTACTTCTCCGACGCCAACGGCAGCGCCAGCAACTCCGCATGCCCCACGCGCAGCTTGCTGTGCGCGGCCAATGCCAGGCGCCGCAGCCGCCATCCCAGCACCAGGTCGCGCGCCGCCGGGTCCTGCTCCAGCGCGGCATCGGCCAGGCCGTCGATCATCTGCTGCAGGAGACGAGCGCCGGAGTCGGGGGCCAGCTCCCAGTCGCTGCCCGCCTGCACGCAGCGGTAACCCAGCGCAACCAGGCGCTCGACCGCGCGCGGCACCGCGTTGACGCCCAAGGCCGGCCCGCCGAAGCCCTTGTCGCGCAGCTGATGCGCGGTGAACAGCTGCGTGACCTGCGTGTCGCCGGCGACCACCGGCTGCCAGTCGATGCGTCCATCCACCGTCAAGGCGAACAGCAGGGCGGCGCGAACTTCATGGGCTTTGGTGAGCAAGGCTGCCAGCCAGGACGCCGACACCAGGTCCAGCAGCGCCGCTGCGCTGACCAGGTCGCAGCCATCGAAGGGCAGGGTGTCGAGTTCGTGCACCAGGTCGGCCCGTTGCCAGCTCAGTTCGACGCGCCACTGCTGCTGCGGCCCTTCGATGCACAGGAGGCTGTCGGCGGAGGTCGGCGTTGGCATCTTCAGGCGATGCGTCGTGGCCCATTCGGTCATCACGCGTGGCAGCGCCGCCAGCAGCCGCGCGTCGTGGTCGACCAGGTGCCAGCGCTGCGTGCCGCCCAGGCGTGGGGCCAGCGCGCGCAGGTTGGCGCCGGTGCCGCAGCCCAGGTCCAGCACGCGATAGGGCGTCAACGCATCGCCGCCGTCGTTGTTGCTGCTGCTGCCGGGGCGGCCTTCCGTCAGTGGCAGCAGGTCCAGTGCCGAGCCTTCGCGCGCCGCGCGATCGAAGGGTTCGCGCAGGGCCAGCCATTCGGTGCTGAAGCTCATCGTGTCAAGTTCCTTCCTGATTCAGCGCGTTGCCTTGCAGCAGGACCTGCGCGAAGCGCTCGCTGCTGTGCCGCCAATCGGGCAGCCTGGCGCGCGCCGCCCGCGCGCCGCCGCGCAGTAGCGCACGCCATGGCGTGTCGTCCAGCAGGCGCCGCAAGGCGTCGCGCAGGGCCGGCACATCGCCAGGCGGCACCAGCACGCCGGCCTGTGCCGGCACGGTGTCGGCAATGGCACCGGCGCGCGTGCTGATCACCGGCAAGCCATGGGCGATGGCCTCGGCCAGCGCCATGCCGTAGCCCTCATGGAAAGAGGGCAGGACGAAGGCATCGGCGGCGGCATAGAGTCGGCGCAGCGCTGCTTCGTCCTGTTCGCCGTGCAGCAGCACGCGCTCTTGCAGGCCGTGTGCTTCGATGGCCCGCTTCAAGGATTCGGCGCAGGCCGGGTCCATCGTCAGGCTGCCAGCGCAATGCAGCGTCCAGCGTCGGTCCCGCAGCTCGGCCAGGGCCTCGACCAGCAGCGCATGCCCCTTGCGCGGCGTGACGGTGGCCACGCAAAGCAGGTTGAGCGGCTCGCCAGGCTGGCTGCCCGTGGCCACGGGCGCCGGATCGGTGCCCGGTTCGACCACGTCGATGCGCGCGGCCGGCACGCCGAAGTCGGCCGCCAGGTTGCGCGCGGTGAATGGGCTGGTGACGACCACGCGGCGTGCCGCCTGCAGCGCGTGCCGTTCGCTTTGCTGCAAGGCCTCGCGCTGCATTTCTGATGGGCCCGTTTCCAGCGCCAGTGGGTGATGCACCAGGGCGACCCAGCGCAGCCGTTGTGCATGGGCATGCGCCAGTTCGCCGAGCACGCCGAAGGCCAGTCCATCCACCACTGTCAGCGCGCCGTCGGGCAGGGCCTCGATCACCTGGTGGGCCTGTGCCAGTGCCGCCGCATCCGGCTTCGGAAAGCCCTCGCCCAGCGCATGCACATCCACCTGCCAGCCCAGCGCACGCAGGCCGTCGATGATCTTGCGGTCGTAGGTGTAGCCACCGGTGCGGGTGGCCAGATCGCCCGGCACCAGGACGCTGCAATGGCGATGTTGTTGTTGCGCGGCGCCGGACAAGGTCAAAGCTTTCCTTCGTAGGCCGCCCAGGCCACGTGCGATTCGTTGAGCCGTACACGCATCGAACGGAGGCCCTGCGCATGCGGCCCCAACTCGCCGACCGCGGCGCGGGTGGCGATGCGGTCGAAGATCACCTTGGCCAAAAATTCGGTGGTGGTGTTCTGGCCGGCAAAGGCCGGGTCCTCGTCCAGGTTGCGCAGGTTCAGTTCGGCCAGCACGGTATGCAGCACTTCGGTGGCGCGCGCGATGTCGACCACCATGCCGTCGGCATCCAGCGCCTCGCGCCGGAACTCCAGGTCGACCACGTAGGTGGCGCCGTGCATGCGCTGGGCCGGGCCGAAGGCTTCGCCGCGGAAGCTGTGGGCAATCATGAAATGGTCGCGGACGTTGACGCTGTACATGCGGGAGTTGCTCCTTCGGTAGTCAAGAAGAAAGGGGATAGTCGATGCGCTGGCACAGCGTATCCGGTGCGCCCTGGGCCAGGCGGGCCAGCACGGCGGGCAGTTCGTCAAAGGGCGCGCTGCCGGTGACGAGCGCGTCCAGTGCTTGTCCGTCGCGCAGCAGTCCCAGCGCCAGGGCCAGGCGGCGTGCGTGGCTCCAGCGCGCGCGCTGGGCACTGGCGACGTGGCCCACCTGCGAGCTCTTGAGCGTGAGCCGCCGCGCATGAAAGGCCTCGCCCAGCGGCACGTTCACCGGCTGCTGGCCGTACCAGCTGAGTTCCAGCACCGTGGCTTCGAAGGCGGCCAGCCGCAGCGCGCTGGCCAGGCCCTCGGCGTGGCCGCTGGCATGGATCACCAGGTCGGCTTCCGGCGTGGCGGCATCCGGCGTAGCGAAGGCCAGGCCCAGGCGGGCGGCGACGGCGGCGCGCGGCGCATGCGTGTCGATCAGTTCCACCTGGCAGCCGGGCAGGCGCGATGCCAGCCAGGCCACCAGCAGGCCGACCACGCCACCGCCCACCACCGCGATCCGATCGCCCAGTCGAGGCGCCGCGTCCCACAAGGCATTGACGGCGGTTTCCATGTTGGCGGCCAGCACCGCGCGCTCAGGCGGCAGGCCCTCGGGCAGCGGATGCACTGCATCGGCAGGCACGATGTAGCGCGTCTGGTGCGGGTAAAGGCAGAACACCGGCCTGTGCATCAGGTGCGCAGGCCCGTGCTCGACGATACCCACGCTGGCATAGCCGTATTTCACCGGCGCCGGAAACTCGCCGTCCTGGAAGGGCGCGCGCATGCGCTGGTGCTCGCTGGGTGGCACCAGGCCGCGAAACACCAGGAGCTCGGTGCCGCGGCTGATGCCGCTGTGCAGCGCGCGCACCTGCACCTCGGCCGGGCCGGGCGCCGACGGCAAGGGCGCGGGCCGGATCTCGGCCCGGCCGGACGCGGCGATCCAGCAAGCCCGGGCCTGCGCGCGAGAGTCGTCGGAAGGATATGCTGGCATGCGCCTTCTTCTTTCCAATTGGGTGACCTGAAGCGATCTTAGGCCGATGCGTGGACGACCTGCTTTGACGACCGATGGCGATGCCCTGGCGGCGCTGCGGCGCGACGCCGGGCGCGAGGCGCTGGCCTGCCTGCTGCTGCTGGGACTGGCGGCCGCCGGCCTGGTGCTGACGGGGGCGTTGGCGCACTGGTTCGTGCTCAAGGCGCTGGCCGTTTTCCTGCTCGGTTGCGCGGCGATCCTGCATGGCTTGAAGCGGCACGTGCCGCATGCACGTTTTGGCGCCGCGAACCGCGTGACGCTGGCGCGCCTGGCGCTGATCGCGCTGCTGGCCGGTGGCGTCGGCGAGCCGCTGCCCGACCCGGTCGGCATGGCCTGGGGCACCGTGGTGCTGGCGACCGTGGCCGCGCTGCTCGATGCGCTGGACGGCCCCTTGGCGCGTGCCCGGGGCCTGGCCAGCGACTTCGGCGCGCGCTTCGACATGGAAAGCGATGCGCTCCTCGTGCTGGTGCTGAGCCTCTTGGTGTGGCAGTTCGAGAAAGCTGGCGCCTGGGTGATCGGGGCCGGGCTGGCGCGCTATGCCTTCGTGCTGGCCGGCAAGGCCTGGCCCTGGCTCGCGCGCGGGTTGCCGCCAAGCACGCGGCGCAAGGCGGTGTGCGTGGTGCAAATCACTTGCCTGATCGTCTGCCTGGGCCCGATCATCACGCGACCCTGGAGCCAGGCCATCGCGGCGGCGAGCCTGGCGCTGCTCTTCTATTCCTTTGCCGCCGACCTGCTGTGGCTCGCCCGCCGGCGCGGCCTGCCGATGGAGACCATCAAATGAAAGCTCTTGCGCCAGCCCGCCTGCCGGGCGCTCTCGCTTTTTGCCTCACCATGCTCGCTGCATTGCCCGCGCGCGCCGAACCGCAGCCCTACGAGCTGGACCCGGAGCACATCAGCATGGGCTTCCTGGTCGAGCACCTGGGCTATGCCAAGGTGCTGGGCATGTTCCGCGCGGTGCGTGGCAGCTACAGCTTCGACGAAGGCAGCGGCGCCTTGAGCAACGTGCGCATCGAGGTCGATACGCAGAGCGTGTTCACCAGCCACGCCAAGCGCGACCAGCATCTGAAGAGCGCCGACTTTCTGAACGCCGCCGAGTTTCCGCGCATGGTGTTCACCGCCGCCAACGCCAAGCGCACCGGCGATCGCAGCTTCGAGATTCCCGGCCAGTTGGAGCTCTTGGGCCGCAGCCAGCCGCTGACCTTGACCGCCACCTGGAACAAGAGCGGCGTCTCGCCCCTGGACAAGACCTACGTGATGGGCGTGTCGGCGCGCGGCAGCTTCAAGCGCAGCAGCTATGGCATGAAATACGGCGTCGACAACGGCTGGGTCGGCGACGAGGTGCCGCTCATCATCGAGTTCGAGGCCAAGAGGAAATGAATTCGAATGGGGTGCTGCTGCGGCCGGCGCTTGCGCTGCTGCTGCTCAACGCCCTGCTGACGCTGGAGAACCTCTGGCCGACCTTGTGGCCGCGCCTGTCGCCGCGACTGTCCTTCGAGCTGGCGATGGCGTTGCTGGCGCTCACCGCCTTCATCGCCTGGCGCGGCTTACCCGGCGTGCGCTGGCTGCGCGGCCTGGCCGCGCTCACGGCCGTGTGGATCGTGGCGCGCTACCTGCAAGTGACGGTAGCCGCGGTGTTCGGCCGGCCGCTCAATTTGTACTGGGACAGCCGGCATCTCTTCGAGTTGCTGCGCATGGGCGAGTTCGCGGCCTGGCAGATCGCGCTGGTGGCGCTGTTGCTGCTGGCCGTTGCGCTTCTGCTCTATGCCTTGGCCTTGTGCTGCTGGCGCGCCATTGCCAAGGCCCTCTTGCAGATGCCGCGCGCGCGGCCCGCCGTCGGCCTGGCCGGCGTCGCGCTGCTGGCCGCCTTCTCGGTGCATGGCATCGACGGGCGCGACACGCGCTTCTTCTTTTCGCTGCCGGTCGCGCCCGCGTTGGTGCGCCAGGCCGAGCTGCTGGCAACACAGATGTGGCCCGGGGCGGCGGCGACGCAGCTGTCGGCCAGTCCGGATTTCGCAGCCCGCCGGCTGGACGGCCTGGGCGGGGCCGACGTGCTGCTGATCTTTGCCGAGTCCTATGGCGCCAGCACGCTGGACGATCCGCGCCAGGCGGCAGCCCTGGCGCCCGCCCGCGCGCAGCTGGCGCAGGCGCTGGCGGCCGGTGGGCGCCAGGTGGTGTCGGCCCGGGTGCGCTCGCCCACCTTCGGCGGTGCCTCCTGGCTGGCCCATGCGGCGCTGCTGGCCGGGGTCGACACGCAGGATCCTGGCGCCTACGAGCTGCTGCTGGCCACCGGGCGTCCCAGCCTGGTGAGCCATTTCAAGTCGGCCGGCTGGCGCACCGTGAGCTGGATGCCGGGCCTGCAGCGTCCCTGGCCGGAAGGCAATTTCTATGGCTTCGAGCGCTATGCCGACGCGGACAGCACCGGCTATGCGGGCGCCCCGCTGGGCTACTGGCGCATTCCCGACCAGGCCTCGATGGCGCTGCTGCATGCACAGGAACTGGCCGCGCCGCGCGCTGGGCGTGCGCCGCGCTTCATCGTCTTTCCCACCTTGAGCAGCCATGCGCCCTTCCGGCCGGTTGCGCCTTTCGTGGATGACTGGGCCAGGCTGCTGCGTGCCGACGCCTACAGCCCGGCGCAGATCGACCAGGCGCTGGCCAGGCCGGCGGAGTGGTCGCAGCCGGCCGCGGCCTATCTGCATTCGCTGAAATACACCTTCCGATGGCTGGGCAGCTACCTGGCCGGGCCGGCGCCGGCCCAGTTGCTCACCATCGTGATCGGCGACCACCAGCCGTTGGCCGCGGTGAGCGGCGCCGGCGCATCGTGGGACGTGCCGGTGCACGTGATCAGCGCCGACACCAGGCTGCTGCAGCGCTTCGAGGCGCTCGGTTTCGCGCCGGGGCTCATGCCGCCGGCGCAGGCGGCCGGCAGCATGCATGGCCTGACGCCGCTGATGCTGGCGGCTTTCGATGCGCGGGCGGTGGCCACGTCTGCAGGCGAATAGCGTCCTCGGCAAAATGCGCCGCATGCCGACAACAACACCTCACCACCCGCACCAGGCCGATTCCCGCTACGCCGCCTTCCGGCTGCTGCTGACCATGCTGCTCATGACCGTGGGCAGCAGCGGCATGTACGTGGTGGCGGTGATGTTGCCCGCGGTACAGGCGGACTTCGGCATCGAGCGCGCCGATGCCTCGCTGCCCTACACCCTGCTGATGATCGGCTTCGGCATCGGCGGCGTGCTGATGGGTCGGCTCGCCGATCGCTTCGGCGTGATGTGGCCGCTGCTGCTGGGCGCGCTCGGCATCGGCCTGGGCTATGCGGCCAGCGGCCTGGCCGGCAGCATCCTCAGCTTTGCCCTGGTGCAGGGCGTGCTGGTCGGCATGCTGGGCAGCGCTGCCTTCTTCGCGCCGCTGGTGGCCGACACCTCGCTGTGGTTCGTCAAGCGGCGCGGCATTGCGGTGGCGATGTGCGCCAGCGGCAACTACATTGCCGGCGCGGTGTGGCCGCCGATCGTCCAGCACTTCATCGAGACGGCCGGCTGGCGCTCTACCTACATCGGGCTGGGCATCTTCAGCGGCCTGGCGATCGCGTTGCTGGCGCTTGGCATGCGCGCGCGGCCGCCGGCCCTGGTGACCACCGCGGCGGCGGGCATGCCGGCGCTGCCGGGTGCCGATGCGCGGCCTTTTGGCCTGCGCATGGGTGCGGCGCAGGGCCTTCTGTGCGTGGCCGGCGTGGCCTGCTGCGTGGCCATGTCGATGCCGCAGGTGCACATCGTCGCCTACTGCGCCGACCTCGGCCTGGGCGCTGCGCGCGGGGCGCAGATGCTGTCGGTGATGCTGGGGTTCGGCATCCTGAGCCGCCTGATCTCGGGCGTCATCTGCGACCGCATCGGGGGCTTGCGCACCTTGCTGCTGGGCTCGGTGCTGCAGTGCATTGCGCTGTTGCTGTTCCTGCCTTTTGATGGGCTGGTGCCGCTGTTCGTGGTGTCGGCGCTGTTCGGCCTGTTCCAGGGCGGCATCGTGCCGTCCTACGCCATCATCGTGCGCGAGTACTTTCCGCCCAGGGAAGCGAGCACGCGCATCGGCGCCGTGATCACGGCCACGCTGCTGGGCATGGCGCTGGGCGGCTGGATGTCGGGCAAGGTGTTCGACCTGACGGGCAGCTACCACGCCGCCTTCATCAACGGCATTGCCTGGAATCTCCTGAACATGACGATTGCCGCCACCTTGCTGATGCGCGTCGGGCGCCGTCGCGTCGGCGCCGTCGCGTCGGTGACATAGGCAAGGGTATTGCCGAGTTCGGAACGAAGGCGGGCCTCGCTATCGTCCCGCCACAGGACAGCCCTGTCTCTGTGGCGACAGGGCCATCCGCATGTCCACCATGCAAGGAGTCGGCCATCGTCTCGCTCGATGCTGTTGCTGCGGTCCGTGCTGATCTGCTCCGCGTCGAGGGGGTGACGGTGCGCTTTGGCGGCATCACGGCGCTCGACGACGTGTCCTTCGCCGTGCCGCAGGGCCACATCGTCGGCCTGATCGGCCCCAACGGCGCCGGCAAGACCACCTTGTTCAACTGCCTCTCGCGCCTGTACAGCTTCAGCCAGGGGCGCATCGAGTTCGAAGGCCGTTCGCTGCTGGACACGCCGGCCCACCGCATCGCGGCGCTGGGCATCGGGCGCACCTTCCAGAACCTGGCCTTGTTCGGCACGATGAGCGTGCGCCAGAACATCATGGTGGGCGGCCATTGCCGCACCCGGAGCGGCTTTCTGGCCAATGCGCTGCACCTGCCATGGGTGCGCCGCGAGGAAGCGGCGCTGGCCGGCCGCGCCGAAGAACTGCTGCAGCTGCTCGAGCTCACCCGCGTGGCCGAGACCCGCGTGATGGATCTGCCCTTCGGCACCCAGAAGCGGGTGGAACTGGGCCGCGCCCTGGCCAGCCAGCCCAAGCTGCTGCTGCTCGACGAGCCGGCTGGCGGCCTCAACCACGAGGAGGTGGGCGGCCTGATGGCGCTCTTGCGCCAGGTGCGCGAGCGCCTGGCCCTCACCATGCTGCTGGTGGAGCACCACATGAACCTGGTGATGCGGGTGTCGGACAAGGTGGTGGCGCTGGATTTCGGCAAGATCATTGCCGACGGCACGCCTGCGCAGGTGCAGGCCGATCCGGACGTGATCCGCGCCTACCTGGGGGAGCCGGGCTGATGGCGCAGATCCTCACGGCCCGCAAGCTGCACGCGCAGTACGGCGCGGTGAAGGTGCTGCACGGCCTGGACTTCGACGTGGAGGAGGGCGGCATCACCACCATCCTGGGTGCCAACGGCGCCGGCAAGACCACCACCTTGCGCGCCGTCTGCGCCATGGTGAAGACCGAGGGCGAGATCCACTTTGGCGGCCAGCGCATCGACGGCCGCGGCACCGAGAACATCGTGCGCCTGGGCGTGGCGCACGTGCCGGACGGGCGTGGCACCTTCACCCACCTGAGCGTGGACGAGAACCTGCGCCTGGGCGCCTACGTGCGACGAGACAAGGCGCAGGTGGAAGAGGATTTCGAGCGCATCTACACCTACTTTCCGCGCCTGCGCGAGCGCCGCCGCCAGCAGGCCGGCACCTTGTCGGGCGGCGAGCAGCAGATGCTGGCGGTGTCGCGCGCCTTGATGCTGCGGCCGCGGCTGATGCTGCTGGACGAGCCCTCCTTCGGCCTGGCGCCGCGCATCGTGCAGGAGATCTTCGAGATCTTTCGCGAGATCAATCGCCGCGACCGCGTGAGCATGCTGCTGGTGGAGCAGAACGCGGCGCTGGCGCTGAAGCTGGCCGATCACGCCTACCTGCTGGAAACCGGCCGTGTCGTGATATCCGGGCCGGCCGATGTCATCCGCAACGACGAGTCGGTGCGGCGCTCCTACTTGGGCTACTGAGCAAGCCATGAACGTCCTCCTGCACCAAGTGCTCTCGGGCCTGGCGACCGGCGGCATCTACGCCAGCGTGGCGCTGGCGCTGGTGATGATCTACCAGGCCACGCACCTGGTGAACTTCGCCCAGGGCGAGCTGGCGATGTTCTCCACCTACATCGCCTGGAGCCTGATGCAGGCGGGCGTGCCCTACTGGGGCGCCTTCTTCCTCACGGTGGCTGCCTCCTTCGTGCTGGGTGCGCTGATCGAGCGGGTGATCGTGCAGCCGGTGGAGAACGCCTCGGTGCTGTCGGTGGTGATCGTCTTCATCGGCCTCCTGGTGATCCTCAACAGCCTGGCCGGCTGGATCTTCAGCTACACCATCAAACCCTTTCCGAGCCCGTTCCCCGCGGCGCCGCTGTTTGGCAACACCTACGTCACCTCGCACGAACTGGGCTCGATCGGCGTCACCCTGGTGGTGCTGCTGCTGGTGTTCGGCTTCTTCCGCTTCACCCCGCTCGGGCTGGCGATGCGGGCGGCGGCGCAGAACCCGGTGTCGAGCCGGCTGGTGGGCATCCGCGTGGGCTGGATGCTGGCGCTGGGCTGGGGCCTGGCGGCGGCCATCGGCGCCATCGCCGGGATCATGGTCGCGCCCATCGTCTTCCTGGAGCCCAACATGATGGCCGGCATCCTGCTCTATGCCTTTGCCGCGGCCCTGCTGGGCGGCATCGACAGCCCCGGCGGCGCGGTGGTCGGCGGCTTCATCGTCGGCGTGCTGGAGAACCTGGTGGGCGCGGTGCTGGGCACCGATCTCAAGCTCACGGTGGCGCTGGTGCTGATCGTCGGCGTGCTGGTGATCCGGCCCTCGGGCCTGTTCGGCAAGGTCCACGTGACCCGGGTATGAACACCGCCACGCCCGACAACGCCCACGACCGCCTGCGCTGGATGTTGCTGGCGCTGGCGCTGGTGCTGGTGGCCGCCTGCGCGCTGCCTTTCGTGGTGAGCAACTACCGGGTGTTCCAGTTCACCCTGGCGCTGGTCTATGCCATTGCGCTCCTGGGCCTGAACATGCTCACGGGCTACAACGGCCAGATCTCGCTGGGCCATGGCGCCTTCTATGCCATCGGCGCTTATGTTGCGGCCATCCTGATGGACAAGTTCGGCGTGCCCTACTGGGCCACCGTGCCGGCGGCCGGCGCGGTGTGCCTGCTGGCCGGCTTCCTGTTCGGCCTGCCGGCGCTGCGGCTGGAAGGGCTGTACCTGGCGCTGGCCACCTTCGCGCTGGGCGTGGCGATGCCGCAGATCCTGAAATACAAGCACCTGGAGCATTGGACCGGCGGCGCCATGGGCATCGTCATCGTCAAGCCCGAGGCGCCCGAATGGAGCGGCCTCACGCAGGACCAGTGGCTCTACTTCGTGGTGCTGGCCTGCCTGCTGCTGCTTTTTGCCGTGGCCTGGAACCTCTTGCGCGGGCGCATCGGCCGCGCCATGGTGGCGATCCGCGACCAGCCGATTGCGGCCCAGGCGATGGGGGTGAACACGGCGATGGTGAAGTCGTTGACTTTCGGCGTGTCGGCGATGTACACCGGCATCGCGGGTGCCTTGGGGGCCATCGTGATCCAGTTCGTCGCGCCGGACTCGTTCAGCGTCTTCCTGTCCATCAGCCTGGTGGTGGGGGTGGTGGTGGGCGGCCTGGCCTCGATCCAGGGCGCGATCTACGGCGCCTTGTTCATCCAGTTCATTCCCAACGTCGCCGACGAGATATCCAAGGCGGCGCCCTGGGCCATCTACGGCGTCTTCCTGATCGCCTTCATGTATCTCATGCCCGCCGGCGTGGCGGGGCTCTTGCGCGCGCTGGCCGCGCGCCTTTCTTCCCGTGAAGTTCGATGACATCGATGAAGGAGACAACCATGAAGTTCAGACCCGATCGTCGCGTCGCGCTGGTCGCCGGCGCCGTCATGCTCGTCCTGGCCGGTGTGCCGGGCCAGGCCCAGCAAAAAGGGAAATACGGGCCCGGGGCCTCGGACACCGAGATCAAGCTCGGCCAGACCATGCCCTACAGCGGCCCCGCCTCGGCCTACGGAACCATCGGCAAGCTCCACACGGCCTATTTCAAGATGCTCAACGAGCAAGGCGGCATCAACGGCCGCAAGATCAACCTGATCAGCCTGGACGACGGCTACAGCCCGCCCAAGGCCGTGGAGCAGGTGCGCAAGCTGGTCGAGCAGGACGAGGTGCTGGCGCTGTTCCAGACGCTGGGCACGCCCAGCAACTCGGCCATCCACAAGTACGTCAATGCGAAGAAGGTGCCGCACCTGTTCCTGGCCACCGGCGCCACCAAGTGGGCCGACCCGAAGAACTATCCGTGGACCATCGGCTTCAACCTCAGCTACCAGGCCGAGGGCGTGATCTACGCCAAGTACCTGATGAAGGAAAAGCCCAACGCGAAGATCGCGATCCTTTATCAGAACGACGACTACGGGAAGGACCTGCTCAAGGGCGTGAAGGACGGCCTGGGCGCCAAGGGCGCGAAGATGATCGTGGCCGAGGCCAGCTACGAAGTGACCGACCCGACGGTGGATTCGCAGATCGTCACCCTGCAGGGCTCGGGCGCCGACACCTTCATCGACATCACCACACCCAAGTTCGCGGCGCAGGCCATCCGCAAGGCCTACGACTCGGGCTGGAAGCCGCTGCACATCATGAACAACGTCGGCGCCTCGGTGGGTTCGGTGCTGGCGCCGGCGGGGCTGGAAAAGTCCGCCGGTCTTTTGACCATGCAGTACTACAAGGACCCGAACGATCCGCAGTGGAAAGATGATCCGGCCATGCTCGAGTGGCGTGCGTTCATGGGCCGCTACTACAAGGAGGGCGATCCCAAGGACACGTCCAACCTCTATGCCTACATCACGGTGCAGACCATGGTGCACGTGCTCAAGCAGTGCGGCAACGACCTGACGCGCGAGAACGTGATGAAGCAGGCGGCCAACATCAAGAACCTGAAGCTGCCGCTGCTGCTGCCGGGCATGTCGATGAACACATCGGCCAACGACTTCTCCCTGTTCAAGCAGGCGCAACTGGCACGGTTCACTGGGACGCAGTGGACGCTGTTTGGGGAGGTGTTGAGTACGGTGGATTGAGCCTTCAGTCGAAGGCGCGTGGATCCCTGGCCACCAGCGCCTCGTTGCGCTGTCGATCCAGCGCAATCTCGAGGGCGAAGTCGGCCGTGGAGCCGGCTGCCGCGAGGTTGTGCGACTCGGAAAGGCGCGTGCGCAGCGCCGGGCCGCGCAGCAGCCGGTTGACCTCGGCATTGAGGCGCGCCACGATGGCCGGCGGCGTGCCGGCCGGCGCGAAGACGCCGAACAGCGAATCGCGATTGGCTGGCGCAAAGCCCAGCTCGGCCAGGGTCGGCACGCGCGGCAGTGCGGCCAGGCGGCGCGGCGCGCCCACCGCCAGCGCGCGCAGGCGGCCGGCTTCAATGTAGCGCAGCTGCTGCGCTGCCACGTTGGTCGACAACAGCTCGAACTGGCCACCCAAGGCGTCGTTGAGCTGCGGCCCGCCGCCCTGGTAGGGGACGTGGGTGATGTCCACGCCGGCCAGCGCGCGCACCTGGGCTAGCACCAGGTGGCCGGTGGTGGCCACGCCCGAACTCGCCCAGCGCAACTGGCCCGGCTTGGCGCGCGCCTGGGAAAGTACATCGTCGAAGCTGCGGCCCTCGAAGGCGGGCGTGCCCACCACGAGCACCGGTGTGCGCATCACGCTGGCGACCGGGTCGACCGCACGCAGCCGGTCGCGTGCCAGCTTCGAGATCAGCGGATGCAAGGTCAGCGGGCTGATGGCCGAGAAGCACAGCGTGTGGCCGTCGGCCGCCGAGCGTGCCAGCGCGTCAATGCCCACGCTGCCGCCGGCGCCGGGGCGGTGCTCCACCAGCACCGGCACGCCCAGGGCTTGCGCCAGCGGCTCGGCCAGGCTGCGCGCCATCAGGTCCGAGACGCCGCCGGGCGGATAGACCACGATCAGGCGCAGAGGGCGGGATGGCCAGTGCGCCTCTTGCGACTGCGACTGCGTCTGCGCTTGCAGCGCAGGCCGTGCAAGGAGTGCCGCCGCACCCAGACCAACCCGCAGCAGTTGGCGTCTTCGCAAGAAGAAGCTCATGGGCCGGCCCGCTCCTGCAGCAGCGCCGTGAACAGCTGTGCCGGCAGGCTGTCTTCGCCCGCGCGCCAGACCAGGGTGAGCGGCGCGTCCAGCGCATCGCAGCCGGCCAGCGGCGCGTAGTGAATGGCGTGCGGGTGCACGCCGGCCATCGAGGCCGGCACCACCGAGGCGCCGACGCCGGCCGCCACCAGGTTGAGGTTGGTCATCATGCGTTCCACCTCGGCCACCACGCGCGGCACCAGCCCCTGCATATGGCACAGGGCCAGCAGGTCGGCATAGAGGCCGGGCGCGCCGGGACGGCGCACCAGGATCATCGGGTGCTCGCACAGCTTGGCCAGCGTCAGTGGGCGAGGTCCCGCGCGGCGTGAAGAAGAAGTGGAAGAGGGCGCTTGCCCGGCCGGCAAGGCCGCCATCATCGGCTCGCGCAACAGGGTCTGGAAGTTGAGGCCCTCGGGCTGCAGCACCGGCTTGCGCAACAGGGCCGCATGCAGCCGGCCGGCGCCGAGGGCCTCGGTCAGTTCGGCGGCGTTGGCCTCGCGCAATTGCAGCTCCACGCCGGGGTGCGCATCGCGAAAGGCGCGCAGCGCATCGGGCACAAAGCGGTGCGCCGCCGCCGAGCTGGTGAAGCCCACCCGCAGCACGCCGGCCTGGCCCTCGGCCACGCGTTTCATGCGCAGGCGCATGGCCTCCATGTCCTCCAGCAGGCGCTTCGCCTCGATCTGGAACAGGCGGCCCGCCTCGGTCAGCGCGACGCCGCGCGGATGGCGCTTGAAAAGCTGCATGCCCAGGCTGCGCTCCAGCGTCTTGATTTGCTGCGACAACGGCGGCTGCTGGATGCCCAGGCGCTCGGCGGCGCGGGTCATGTGGCCGGTCTCGGCCACGGCGGCGAAGTAGCGCAGGGCTCGGATGTCCATATGTTTTTCGTATGGGAAGTGCTCGATCATTTTATTTGACCCGAAGTCACTTGATTCCTATCTTCGCGGCGAGCCCATCAGAAATAGCAGTCGTCGGCCGCCCACGGCCGCGTTTTCGGAGACAAGCCCTTGCCCATATCGACGCCACGGCGCGGCGCAGCCGCCCTTAGCCTTTTCCTTCTTGCCTTGCTTTCTGCCTGCGGTGGCGGCGGTGGCCGAGACAGCGCCGCCGCGCCGACTGCCGCCACGCCGACAGCGCCCGTCGACCCCGACCCGGAGCCTCCCGCGCCACCCACCGAGCCCGCGGCCCCCCGCCTGGCCTGCGCCGACCTCGCCGGCCAACGCATCGCGGCCTCGAGCATCAGCCTGCCGACCGGCGGCGCCACCATCACCTCGGCCACCACGGTGGCGGCGGGCGAAGCCGGCAATCCGTATGGCGACTACTGCAAGCTGCGCGGCACCATCGCGCCGGTTAATTCGACGTCGCCCGAGATCCAGTTCGCGCTGAACCTGCCGCAGGCCTGGAACCGAAAGACCATCCACTACGGCGGCGGCGGTTTCAATGGCCGGCTGATCGACGGCACCGAGACGATCCGCTTCGGCCCGGCCGACAAGCCGGCACCGCTGGCCCTGGGCTATGCCACCTATGGCGACGATTCGGGCCACCAGTCCTCCAGCATCACCGACGGCCGCTTTGCCGCGGACGACGAGTCGCTGGCCAACTACGGCGGCCAATCGCTGAAGAAGACGCGCGACGTGGCGCAGCAGCTGGTGCAGGCCTTCTATGCGGCCAGGCCCGAGCACGCCTACTTCCTCGGCACCTCCACCGGCGGCCGCGATGCCCTGGCCTACATCCAGCGCTGGCCGGCCGACTACGACGGCGTGATCGCCAACGAGCCGGCGCTCAACTACGCCGGCACGCGCCTGTCGAACGTGGCGGTGGGCCGCGCCCTGTATGCCAACGGCGGCGCCGGCTGGCTCAACGTGGCCAAGACCCTGAAGGTGCAGCAGCGCGCGCTGCAGGCCTGCGACACGCTGGACGGCGCGGCGGACGGCATCGTCAGCAGCGTGGAGAGCTGCCGCCTGCTCAACACCCAGGTGCTGGCTTCGCTGCGCTGCGCGGGCGGCGCCGACACCGGCAACGACTGCCTGTCGGACGCGCAACTGGCCACCGTGCGCGCCATCGAGTCACCGCTGGAATTTGCCAACTACAGCCTGGCCAACGGTGTGCGCCGTGCCGGCGGCTACAACCTGCTGGAAGGCGCGCTGGTGGCCGGCCCCTTCACCTCGCGCGACCTCGGCACGCGCCCGGTGCCGGCCAATCCGGCGACCTCGGCCGATGCCAACATGTACGTCACCGGCGACCAGTGGGTGAAGTTCTTCGTCACCCGCAACGCGGCCTTCGATTCGCTCAGCTTCGATCCGCTGGACCCGGGCATGTACACCGCGCGCGTGGCCGAAGTCTCGGCCATCACCGATGCGCTGGACGCCAACCTCATGCCCTTCCTCTCGCGCGGCGGGCGGCTCATCCTGCTGCACGGCCTGGCCGACGAGGTGATCAGCCCCAACTCCACCATCGACTACTACCAGCGCGTCATCGCCACCGTGGGCCAGCCGGCGGTGGATGCGGGCGTGCGCTTCTACACCGTGCCCGGCATGGGCCATGGCACCGGCGTCTTCATTCCCAACTGGGATTCGCTGGCGGCGCTGGAAGGCTGGGTCGAGAAGGGGCTGGCACCGGCCACCGGCGTGGCGGTGGACGCCGTGGCCGGCACCTACGGCCGTACCCGGCCGCTGTGCCAATACCCGGCCTGGCCCAAGTACCGCGGCAGCGGCAGCATGGATGCGGCCGTCAACTTCAGCTGCGTGATCGAGACCGGCGACCCGCTGGCCTGTCCCAATCTGCCGGCCAGTGCCGCCCGCTACAAGGGCGGCAACACGCTGGGCGAAGAGCTAAGCGTGCAGCTCGACCCGGCCACCTTGGCCTACACCATCACGGTGGAGGCGAGCAGCCAGCGCACGGTCGGCACGCAGCGCAGCGGCACCCTGCTGCCGCTGGGGCGCTGCAGCTTCTCGAGCAACGAGGGCGGGGCGGTCTTCACCTTCGCCGCCGGCGGCGTGCTGCAAGGCGGCGTGACGGCGCCTTCGGGCAGCGCCTTCGCGCCGCTGCTGGCCTTCGAGAAGACCTTCAGCAACGAGGCCACGCCCACCGTGTTCAACCCGGTGGCCATGATCGCCAACGCCGTCGGCGTTCAGCGCAGCAGTGCCGGCGCCAGTGCCGCCCAGGCTGCAGCCGTGCGCCTGCGCAATGCCGGCACCTTCCAGTATTGCCGCGACCCGGTGACGGGCGGCGCGATGGTCTATGACGCGACCTGCACCAACACCGAGAAGGGTTACATCAGCTATGCCGCGGCGCGCAGTGCCTTCGACCTGTTCAGCACCTCGCCCACCGGCGGCGCCACCACCACCGGCGGCACCCTGGCGGGCTCGATGGTGATCGGCCTGGTCAATGGCGCGCCGCTGCCGCTGCACCTGGTGCGCGATGCCGCCACCGGCAACCACGGCATGCGCCTGCTGGCGCCGCAGCAAAGCCTGGCCGCAGGCAGCGCAGACGGCAGCTATGCCATGGCCAGCGTGCTGGGCGACAGCCGAGAGGCCACCGTGGCCGGCGCCGGCTTCAACCTGGGCGGCGCCGCGGCGGCGCTGGCCTACGACACGCCGGTGCCCGGCGCCGTGCAGGCCGACGCCGGCCGGCCGGGGCAGTTCATCTTCAACGGCGGCGTGCTGGGCTTTGTCTCCAGCGATGCCGCGCGGCCGGCCTTCGAATTGGGAGCAAGACATTGATGCTGTTGAACAAAAAGCACCTTCATCGCATCGCCCTGCTGGCAACGCTTTGCCTGGCCGTGCACGGCGCGCACGGCGTTCAGGGGCGCGACGATGCGTCGCCGCGTGCCGGCGCCGTCGACACCCGCCCCAAGCCGGCCACCTGCCCGGCGCCGGTGCCGGCCGATGCCCGCTGCTACAGCGGCGCGGACGGGCAGGGCGCCTTCTACTGGATCGCCATCCCGAAAGACTGGCAGCCGCGCGGCAAGGTGCTGGTGATGCATGCCCACGGCGGCCCCGAGACAGGGCCGCCGCAGGCCGGGCGCAGCGAGCAGGACCTCAAGCGCTGGGCCATCACCGTGAAGGCCGGCCATGCCTGGGCCGGCTCCACCTACAAGCGCGGCGGCTACGGCGTGAGCTTCGCGGCGGAGGACACCGAGCGCCTGCGCCAGCTTTTCGTTCGCCACTTCGGCGCGCCGCGCATCACCTTGCTGCATGGCCAGAGCTATGGCGGCGCGGTGGCTTCCAAGGCGGCCGAGCTGTATGCGCCGTTGCCGGGCCAGCGCGGACCTTATGACGGCGTGCTGCTCACCAACGGCGTGCTGGGCGGCGGCAACAGCGCCTACGAGTTCCGGCTCGACCTGCGGGTGGTCTACCAGGCCGTGTGCCGCAACCATCCGCTGCCCAGCGAAGCCCAGTATCCGCTGTGGATGGGCCTGCCGCGCGACGCGAAGCTCACGCGCAGCGAGCTGGCCGAGCGGGTCAAGGCCTGCACCGGCATCGGCCTCCCGCGGGAGCAGCGCACGGCCGAGCAGAACGCGCGGCTGGCCACCATCCTGGGCGCGGTGAAAATCCAGGAGCGTTCGCTGCAGGGGCACCTCAACTGGGCTACCTGGCTGTTCCAGGACCTGGTGCAAGAGCGGCTCGATGGCCGCAGCCCCTTCGGCAACATCGGCGTGCACTACCCCGGCAGCGTGAACGGTGCGCCACTCGACGCCCAGGTGGCACGCTATGCCGCCGACCCGCAGGCGATCGGCCAGCTGGCGGCCGACAGCCGGCCGACCGGCCGCACCCGGCTGCCCACCCTGAGCCTGCATGCCATCGACGACCCGACCGCCTTTGTCGAGCTGGAGAGCGTGTACCGCGCACAGCGCGAGGCGGCCGGCAGCGCCGACCAACTGGTGCAGGCTTTCAGCGCGGAGCGCGAGCACAGCTACCTGAGCGACACCGAGTACGCGGCGATGTTCGCGGCGCTGATCGACTGGGTCGACAGTGGCCGCAAGCCCAGCACCGCCGATCTGGCGCAGCGCTGCACCAGCCTGCTCACGCACTTCAACGCCGACGGCCAGAACGGCTGCCACCTGCGTCCCGACTGGCAGCCTGCGGCGCTGGAAAGCCGGGTGCCGCCGCGCCTCCAGGCGCACTGATCCTTTTATTCAACGGAGCATCTTTCTCATGAAGCATCTATTCGTCCTTGCCGCGCTGGCACTGGGTGTCAGCGTGGCCGCGCAGGCGCAACAGGACTATCCGGGCGGCAAGCCCGTCACCATCGTCGTGCCCTTCTCGGCTGGCGGCCCCACCGACCGCGTGGCGCGCGACCTGGCCGAGGCGCTGCGCAAGCCGCTCGGCGGCGCCAGCGTGGTGATCGACAACGTGCCAGGCGCCGGCAGTTCCATCGGCGCGGCCAAGGTGGCGCGGGCCAAGCCGGACGGCTACACGCTGCTGCTCAACCACATCGGCATGGCCACCATCCCGACCCTGGTGCGCAACGTGCCCTTCAAGGTGGAGACGGACTTCGAGTACCTGGGCATCGTCAACGACGTGCCCATGACCCTGATCGCGCGGCCCAGCATGGCGGCCAACAGCTATGCCGAGCTGGCCGGCTGGGTGGCGGCCAACAAGGGCAGGATCAACTTGGGCAATGCGGGCGTGGGCTCGGCGTCGCACCTGTGCGGCCTGCTCTATCAAAGCGCGATGAAGACCGACATGACGCCGGTTCCCTACAAGGGCACGGCCCCGGCCGTCACCGACCTGATCGGGGGCCAAATCGACCTCTTGTGCGACCAGACCACCAACACCTCGCCGCAGATCGAGGCGAAGAAGGTCAAGGCCTACGCCGTGACCACGTCCAAGCGCCTGGCGACGCCTCTGCTGAAAGACCTGCCCACCCTGCAGGAGGCGGGCTTGAGGGACTTCCAGGTCACCATCTGGCACGGCCTGTATGCGCCCAAGGGCACGCCGGCGCCGGTGCTCAAGCAGATCAACGATGCGCTCAAGGTGGCACTGAAGGACCCGGACTTCGTCAAGAAACAGGAGGGCCTGGGCGCGGTGGTGGCGAGCGACGGGCGCATCGAGCCCGAAGGCCACAAGAAGTTCGTCGCCGCCGAGATCGCCAAGTGGAGCCCGGTCATCAAGGCGGCAGGCGTGTACGCGGACTGAGATCCGTCTGCGACTGCCGTCAGGAACTCTTGAAGGCGTTGCCCACCAGCAGGGCAGCCAGCACCAGCATGGTCAGGCCGATGAGGGCGTCCAGCACCTGCCAGGCCCTGGGCCGCGCGAACCAGGGGGCCAGCCAGCGAGCGCCATAGCCCAGCAGGCCGAACCAGACGCAGCTGGCCGCGCTGGCGCCCGCGATGAACCAGGCGCGCAGCGACCCCGGTTGCTGGGCGCCAATGCTGCCCACCAGAAGCACGGTGTCCAGATAGACATGCGGGTTGAGCAGGGTGAAGGCCGCGGCCTGCGCCACCGCTGCACCCCGGCCGAGCGCCGCCTTCCCTTCCGCTGGCTGCAGCTGGTGCGCTCGCCGCGCGCGGCGCAACGCCCGTACGCCGTAGATCGCCAGGAACGCGGCGCCCATCAAGGCCAGTGTCCGGGCCAGCCCGGACCGCTCGCCCAGTGCCTGCGCCATGCCCAAGACGCCTGCAGCCATCAAGACGCCGTCTGCCACCGCGCAGAACAACACGATGCTGCCCACATGCTCGCGGCGCAGTCCCTGGCGCAAGACGAAAGCGTTCTGCGCGCCGATCGCAACGATGAGGCCCAAGCTCAGGGCCAGGCCTTGCACGAAGACCGGAAACGCGAGCGAGGAGATAGGCGAGTTCGACAACATGCGTGCAGCTTGCCCGCTGGTTGAAATGAAGACAAACTATCTTTGCTAAATCAACATTAGGAAAGTTAAGCAGAATGCTGGACTATTCGGCGTTGTCTGCGCTGGCTGCAGTCGTGCGGGAAGGAAGCTTTGAGCGTGCGGCCCGCGCCCTGCATGTGACGCCGTCGGCCATCTCGCAACGCGTCCGGCTGCTGGAGGAGCGGCTGGGCTGCGCGCTGGTCGTGCGTGAGCAGCCATGCCGCCCCACGGAAACCGGCCGCCGCCTGTGCCAGCACGTGGACCGCGTTCGCCTGCTGGAGCAAGAGCTTGAAGGCGCGGTGCCGATGCTGTCGCCAGAAGGGGCCGCGCGGGTGCCCCTGCCAGTCGCGGTCAATGCCGACAGTCTGGCGACGTGGTTTGCGCCGGCCATCGCCGCCTTTGCGGCAGAAGCGCCCGTGCTCATGGAGATCGCGGTGGATGACCAGGACCACACAGCGCAATGGTTGCGAAGCGGCGCGGTGTTGGCCGCGGTGACCGGCGCCGCACGCCCCGCCGCCGGATGCAACAGCCTGCCGCTGGGCTCGATGCGCTATCTGGCCGCTGCCAGCCCGGCCTTCATGGCTCGCCATTTCGCAGACGGCGTTGGGGCGGGTAGCCTGGCCCGCGCGCCCAGCCTTGTGTTCAATGCCAAGGACGAATTGCAGGCCCAGTGGGTGCGCCGCCTGAGCCATCGGCACGTGGAGCTGCCTCGGCACACCCTCCCTTCTTCCCAGGCCTTCGTGACCGCGACTTTGGCCGGCATGGGTTGGGGCCTGCACCCGCAGGCTCTCATTGCGCCGCACCTGAAGGACGGCTCGCTCGTCGAGCTGGTGCCGAAGACGCCGCTCGACGTGCCACTGCACTGGCAGCAGGCGCGTGCAGCCTCGGCACTTCTGGATGGATTGACCCGGCGACTCGTGGCAGCCGCCCGGCGGGCCTTGCTGCCGCCCTGACTCGCTGAGTCGTCTCGTCAGCCGCCGATCACCAGCACGAAGCGCCGCCCGTCCAGCCCCACGCACTGGCCCTGGCCGCTGCCAAATGAGGTGGCGAAGTAGCACTCGATGACCTTGCTGCCGTCGGGCGAGCGCAGCAGCGCGCGGCCGCCGCCGCCTCCGGTTCCGGTCGAGACGCCGACCCCGCCGAAGCCGCCGCCCCAACTGCCGCCGCCCACGCCGACACCGATGCCGATCGGCGGCGGGTTGCTGTAGGTGCCGGTGTAGAGCTGGCCGTCGATGCTTGCTTCGGCATAGCCGGTGGTGGAGTTCCAGCTGCCCGGGTGGCTGCGGCCGTTTTCCAGGAGCTGCATCTTGCCGGCGCAACCGGTCAGCAGGGCCGCCACGCAGGCCCAGGCTGCCAGCCGCGCGACAGCGGCAGGACGGCTCGCGGCGCCGCGGATTGCGCAAGCGATGTTTGGCATGGCCGCACTATGGCGCATTTCGCGTGCGCCGGCATCTGCGCGCGCACGCCCTGCGTGCTGACGCCACCGATGCTGCTCAGCGACTGCGCGCCTCTTTCAACTGGGCGCGCCGCATTTCGCCCTGGCGCACGAACATCCAGCCCGGATACTCGGGCGGCAGCGCGCTCACCTTGTCGAGGGCGGCCAGCTCGTGCGCATCGAGTTCGACGGCGGTGGCGGCGATGTTGTCCTCCAGCTGGTCGATGCGCTTGGCGCCAATGATCACGCTGGTCACCGCCTTCTGGTGCAGCAGCCAGGCCAGCGCGATGCGCGCCACCGACACGCCCTTGGCCTCGCCGATGCCGCGCATCACGTCGATCACGTCGTAGGCGCGCTCCTTGTTCACCGGCGGAAAGTCGAAGGCGATGCGGCGGCTGCCGGCCTCGGCCTGGGTTTCAGCGCTGCGACCGTACTTGCCGGACAGGAAGCCGCCGGCCAGCGGGCTCCACACCATCAGGCCCAGGCCTTCGCTTTGCAGCATGGGCACCAGCTCGCGCTCGAGGTCGCGGCCGGCGATGGTGTAGTAGGCCTGCAGCGATTCGATGCGCGCCAGGCCCAGGCGCTCGGAAATGCCCAGCGCCTTCATGATCTGCCAGGCCGCCCAGTTCGACACGCCCACGTAGCGCACATGGCCCTGGCGCACCAGATCGTCGAGCGCGCGCATGGCCTCCTCGATGGGGGTGGCGGGATCGAAGCCGTGGATCTGGTACAGGTCGATGTGGTCGAGCTGCAGCCGCGCCAGGCTGGCCTTCACGCCGTCCAGGATGTGGTAGCGCGACATGCCGCGCGAGTTGGCTGCCTTGGTGCCGGTCTCGCCGTACACCTTGCTGGCGACCACCACGTTCTCACGCGGCACCTTCAGGTTTTTCAGGGCCTGGCCGGTGATGACTTCGGAGCGGCCTTCGGAGTACACATCGGCGGTGTCGATGAAGTTGATGCCGGCGTCGAGCGCGCGGCCGATCAGCGTATCGGCCTCGGCTTGCTGCAGCGTGCCCAGCTTGCGCCACAGCTCGCCCTCGCCGCCGAAGGTCATGGTGCCCAGGCACAGCTCGGAGACGAAGAGGCCGGTGTTGCCGAATTTCTTGAGTCGCATGGGGAGGTTCTCCAAAAATAATGATGCAGGGAGGTGGTTCGCTCAGGCGCCGGCATCGAGCGCGCTCTGGCGCATGCGCCGCATGTCGCGCGCCGGCGGTGCGCCGAACATGCGGGCGTATTCGCGCGAGAACTGCGAAGCGCTTTCGTAGCCCACGTGGTAGCCGGCGCTGGTGGCATCCGCGCCTTCGGCCAGCATCAGGCGCCGCGCTTCCTGCAGCCGCAGGTGCTTCTGGTATTGCAGCGGGCTCATGGCGGTCACCGCCTTGAAATGGCGGTGCAGCGAAGAGCCGCTCATGTGGACGGTGGCGGCCAGCTGCTCGATCTTCAGCGGCTCGCGGTAGTGCGCGCGCAGCCAGCCGATGACTTGCGCGATGCGCGGGCCCTGGCCGTCGGGCATGCCGATCTGCGCCAGCCGCCAGCCCTCCTCGCCGCACAGCAGCCGATACAGGATCTCTCGCCGCACCAGCGGCGCCAGGGCCGCGATGTCGCGCGGCGTGTCGAGCAGGCGCACCAGGCGCAGCACCGCATCGAGCAGCGGCAGGTTGGTGGCTGCGGTGTAGAGCGCGCGGCTGCAGGCGGCGGCTTCCCGGGTGGGAGCGGGCGGCTGCTGGCCGATGTCCAGCATCAGCGCCGCGACCTCGGCCGGCGAGAAGGCCAGCTTGACGCACAGGTAGGGCGCTTCGCGCGACGCATCGATCACCTGGCTGGAAATCGGCACGTCCTGCGAGACGATCAGGTAGTCGTCCGCGTCGTAGATCGTGACCTCGCCGGCCAGCAGCACCCGCTTGCGGCCTTGCACCGGCAGGCACAGCGCCGGCTCGTGCAAGGTGTGCGAAAGCTCGTTGCAGGAAGAAACACGAATCAGGCCGAGGCGCGGGATGGCGGTGGCTTGCACGCCCTCGCCAGTGGTCATGCGGTCGACGCAGGCAGCCAGTTCGGCGCGCCGCAGCAGGATCTGCGTGGCCGCGCCGGCGTCGGGCAGCGTGTGGGGCTCGAGGACGTTGGGCGTGTTGCGCATGGCTGAAGATTACGGTCTGCCGGCCTCGCCGTGGCGCTGCGGGGGCCTACTTTGCACGAACGTGCAAGAAGCTGCCCGGATCGGGCAGGCTGTGGCCGTACCCGCGGGCATCTGGACCTTGCACGCCTGTCTCAATGACAATGGTTGCGGCACGCCGGTGGGGCTTTTAGACCTTCTTTCTTCAAGCAGGAATGACCATGTCCGCTACAGAGCTACGGTTGAACGCACTCGGACTCACGCTGCCGCAGCCGATGAAGGCGCCGCCAGGCGTGGTGCTGCCCTTTCGCTTCGTGCGGTTGCAGGGCAGCCGCGCCTTCGTCTCCGGCCATGCTCCGACCCATGCCGACGGCTCGATCGCGCAGCCGTGCGGCAAGCTCGGCCGCGAGCTCGATGTGGCGCAGGGCTATGCGGCGGCGCGCCTCACCGCCCTGGCCGTGCTGGGCAGCCTGCAGCGTGCCCTGGGCGACCTGGACCGCATCGTGGCCTGGAACCGGGTGTTCGGCATGGTCAATTCGGCGCCGGGCTTCAACCAGCAGCCCAGCGTCATCAACGGTTTTTCCGACCTTATCCTGGAAATCTTCGGCCAGGAGATTGGCGGCCATGCGCGCAGTGCCGTCGGCATGGCGGAGCTGCCTTTCGACATTCCGGTTGAAGTCGAGGCCGAGGTCGAGATCCGCGCCTAGGATGAAACTGCCCCCACGCTCATCGCTTCGCGTATCGCTGCCCCCCGAGGGGGCGAGTCAGCGGCTACGGGCGGCCGGGCGCCACTGATATGGGAGACGAGATGATCGAACGCGATGCATTGCAGAAATTCCTCGAGCCGCTGTTCCCGGGCCTGATGGGCGTGACCCTGACCGAGCTGAGTGCGGAACGGATATTGGCCACCATGCAGGTCCGGCCCGACCTGTGCACCTCAGGCGGCATCCTGCATGGCGGCGCCTACATGGCGTTTGCCGACACCCTGGGGGCGGTCGGCACCGTGCTCAACCTGGCGCCGGGCAAGAAGACCACCACCACCGATTCCAGCACCAAGTTCATCGCCGGCGCCAAGGTCGGCAGCACTGTCACCGGCGAAAGCGTGGCGCTGCACCGCGGCCGCACGACCATGGTGTGGCAGACCTCGGTCCGGAACGCCGAAGGCAAGCTCTGCGCGGTGGTCACGCAGACCCAGCTGGTGCTCGACTGAGCTCGCGCTGCCCCGAGTGGGCGGGACGGCATGGCGGGCGCGCCACACACAACGTCTTTCTTACGTCACCTTGTGTGGGCATGCTCGCGCAACCGAGGTCCTACGTGGACAATGGTTCCGAACAAATATGTCCACTGAACTCATCCTGATCCGCCATGGCGAAACCGACTGGAATCGCGAGCTGCGTTTCCAGGGCCATATCGATGTGCCGCTCAACGACATGGGCCATGAGCAGGCGCGCCGCCTGGGCCTGCGCATGGCCAAGGAGCGGGCGCAGCACCTGGTGTCGAGCGACCTGATGCGCTGCCAGCAGACGGCGGCACCGACCTCGCTGCAGTTGTCGCTGCCGATCAGCACCAGCGCCGCCTTGCGCGAGCAGCATTTCGGCGCGGTTGAGGGCATGCGGGCCGACGAGATCCAGGCGCAGCATCCGCGCGCCTGGGAAGACTGGCTCAAGTTCCAGGAAGACCATGCCATGCCCAATGGCGAATCGGCGCGGCAGTTTCATGCGCGCATCGTGGCGGCGCTGGCGCAGATCGCGCAGGCCCACCTGGGCCAGACAGTATTGGTGTTCACCCACGGCGGCGCGCTCGACATGGTGTGGCGCACCGCGCGTGGCCTGGGCCTCAACGGACCGCGCCAGAGCGAGATTCCCAACGCGGGCTTCAATCGCATCCGCATTGCCGATGCCGCCACGCCGGAAAAGATCGAGATCGTCGACTGGGCCGACACCCGCCACCTGCAGGACCTGCCGGCCCAGCCGGTGTACGACCAGAAGCGCTATCTGGCGGGCAAGCCCAGCGCGGCGTAGACGGCATTGGCCTGGCGCGCCAGGCGCCTGGACTGCGGCTGGCTGTTGAGCTGGCGCTGCAGCAGGCCCTGCGCGCCGGCCAACTGCGACGGCTCGCCGCTTTTCACCAGGGCATCCAGGTAGAGCTGCTCGAACAGGTCGCGCTGCGCGTGGCTGCCGCCGATCTCCACCAGGCGCGGCAGGGCGCTGCCCAGGCCTTCGACGGCTTTGGCGAAATCGCCGCGCGCATGGGCCAGCAGGCCGCGCGCAGCCGGCACGCAGACCCGTTCCCAGGCAGCGCGCACCGAAGGCGGCGCGACCGGGGCGAAGCGCTCGATGTTGCGCTGCAGTTCATCGGCCTCGGGCCGACCGGCGCGCGCCAGCCCGTAGAGGTACTGCAGGTCCAGAAAGGGCAGCACATGGTCTTGCGTGCGGCTGGCCAGCCAGTTCGCCACGTCGGCCCAGCGCGCCTCGCCCACATCGATGCCGGCCAGCGCCATGCGCGCCAGCAGCGAGACGGCGCCGATCTGGTCCTGCGAATAGCTTTTTTCCACGCCCCACACGTGGCGGTCGTAGATGTCGAGTGCATCCGCATCGCGCCCCAGGTCGATCAGGAACAGTGCGACATGCCACCAGTTGTGCGTGAGCATGAAGGAGTTGAGGCCGGTCCAGCTGTCGCTCACGCCTTGCATGAAATCCAGCCCTTCATCCAGGCGCCCTTCGGTCAGCATCACGTGGGCCAGCGCATGGTGCGCCCAAGGTTCCTTGCGGCGCATGGCGATGGCGCGCCGGGCGCAGGCCTCGGCCTCGCGCATCAGGTGGCATTGTTCGTAGCCGAAAGCGGCCATGCCGTGCAGGTAGGGCACGTCGGAAGCGGCCGGCAGCGCCGACAGCGCCAGGCGCAGCATGCCGGGGCAGTCGCCCGTGTTGAAGGCGTGGTACTGGCCCAGCTTGAGCGAGACCAGGTCGCGCGGACAGTCCCTGGCCTGCTCCTGGTGCAGGGCGATGGCGCGGCGGATGTCGCCTTCGGCCCAGGCAGCGACGGCGGCAATGAAGCGCTGCTCGCGCGGCGTAGCGCGCGCCGCGCCGGCTTGCGCCCGGCGCAGGAAGGGCAAGGCGTTGGGCAGTGCGTCGCGCGACTCGGCAAAGAGGTGCAGCGCGGCGCAGCAGGCCTGCACGATCGGGCTCGGGTCTTCGGCCGCGGCCAGCACGTTGACGGCACGCGCTTCGCTGGCGATGAAGCCCTCCACGAAATCGTTGACGGCACCCAGGCTGGCGCCGTCGACCAGGCTGAGCGGATTGCCAAGGCTGTCTTGCATGCAGCCTATTTTGCCGCCGCCTGAATCGGCTTACACGCCGGCCTGCTGGTGGCGGAACTCCTGCGTCTTGCCGCCGTAGCCGTAGGCCGCCGCGCGGGCATCGATCAGGTAGACGTAGGACACCTCGTGCAGGTTAGGCCGCAACTGCGCCATGGCGTCGTAGACCTCGCGCAGGTACTGCGCCTTCTCCGCCTTGGTGTTGGTCTCGTCGGTGATGCTGATGTCCAGGTGAAAGGCCGACTTGCCCAGCTCGGCCAGCGATTGCCCGCCGATGAACCAGGATTGCGCCGGAAAGTACTGCACCGTGATGGCGATCACTGGCAGCTTCTTGCCCAGCACGGTTTGCGTCAGCGCGTTGACCTTGTCCACCACACTGCGGGTGAGCTGGGCATCGGGTTCGCCGGAGAGATGAATGACGATGTGGGGCATGGCTTGTTCCTTCTGTTGTTGTTGCGATGAAGTGATTGTGGGCACCGGCTATCCAACCGAAAAGCGGGAAGATATGATAGATATCATCAGATTTACTGATGGTTATCAGGAAAGCCATGCAAGGCCTCGATCTCGAACAGCTGAGAACCTTTCTGGCCGTGCTCGATGCCGGCAGCCTGACGGCGGCGGCGCCGCGCGTCTTTCTGTCGCAGTCGGCGGTGAGCGAGCAGATGCGCAAGCTCGAGGAGCGCGCCGGTCAGAGCCTGCTGTCGCGCAGCAAGGCAGGCGTTGCGCCCACCGCCGCCGGTGAGCGCCTGCGCACGCATGCGCAGCGCCTCGTTGCACTGGCCGACGAGGCGTTGCGCGACCTGCGCGGCGAATCGTTGCAGGGCGAATTGCGGCTGGCCGTCACCGACTATTTCCGGCCGGGCGAGCTGGCACGCATGCTGGCGCGCCTGTCCCAGGGCCATCCGCGCATGCGCCTGAATGTCAGCATCAAGAAGAGCAGCGAGATCGAGGCGATGCACGCGCGCGGCGAGATCGACATCGGCCTGTCGATGCGCGTTGTTGCCGCGAATACGAGCGCCGCCAAGGATCCCGCATTGCGCCGCGAGTCCTTGGCGTGGTTGGCGGCCGGCGGCTGGCAGCCGCCGGCGCGGGGCGAGCCGCTGCCCCTGCTGGTGCTGACCGACGGCTGTTCGCTGCGCCAGTTCACCGAGCAGCTGCTGCAAAAGCGCCGCGTGGACTACCGCGTGGCCCATGTGGCCTCGGGCGTGGCCGGCCTGCAGTCGGCGCTGGCGGCCGGGCTTGGCGTGGCCTGCCTCAATGAATCGGCCATGGCCGAAGGCGTGGCGCCGCTGGCGCCGCCGCATGGCTTGCCGGCCTTGCCGCGCGTCGTCTTTCATTTCCTGCCTGGGCGGCGGGGCGAGAGCGAGCTGGTGGGGCGGGTGCGCGAACTGCTGGCTTCGCAGTTGGGGTAGGGCGGGCAGCACGCTGCTGGATAACTGTGTATGATGAGCATCATGCCAACCAGGAAGCCCAGCGCCAGAGCAGCCGCGAAGGACGCCACGCACGAGCGCATCGTGGCCGTGGCGGCCCGGGCGATTCGTCGCAGCGGCTACGACGGTACCGGCGTCGCGGACATCATGAAGGAGGCCGGCCTGACGCATGGCGCCTTCTATGCGCACTTCTCTTCGCGCGAGGCCATGCTGGCCGAAGCGGCGGGAAAGGCATGCGCGGAGTCCGCTGCCGCTGCGGCTGGCGTTGCGGCCAGAGTGCCCTCCGACATGGCGCTGGCAACCATGCTGAGTGCCTACCTCTCCAGGGAACATATGGAGCGCGCCGAATTGGGATGCCCCCTGGCCGCACTGGGCTCCGAAACCTCACGCCAGGCTGGCGAAGTGCGTCGGGTGGCGACGCGGCACATCAAGGAAATGATCGACCTTGTCGCCCGCCAGTTGCCGGACTGGGGGCAACCCAGCGCCCACGAACGCGCACTCGTGACCGTCGCCACCATGGTCGGCGCGCTGATGCTGGCTCGCGCAGTCGATGATCCAACTCTGTCGGATGGCTTGCGCGAAGCCGCGCTCAAGCACCTGACCCCCACGAGTCCCTGAGACCGCGGATGGATGCCGCCTATTCATTCGCCTTTACATATGATGACCATCATGCAAAACGGAAGACCATGAAAGCATTTGTCCTGGAGCGCTATGGAAAAAAGCGCGCATTGCGCTCGACAGAAATGCCGACGCCGGAACTGCGCGATGACGAGGTCCTGGTCGAGGTCCATGCCGCCGGCGTGAATCTGCTGGATTCCAAGATCAGGAACGGCGAGTTCAAGCTCATCCTGCCCTATCGCCTGCCCCTCATCCTGGGGCACGACGTGGCAGGCATCGTGGTCAAGGCGGGGCCACGGGTGCAGCACTTCAAGCCGGGTGATGAGGTCTATGCCCGGTCGGATGATTTCCGGATCGGCACCTTCGCCCAATTCGTTCCGGTCAAGGAAGCATCGCTTGCCCTTAAACCGAAGAACCTCACGATGGAGGAAGCCGCTTCGATCCCGCTGGTGGGTTTGACGGCATGGCAGGCACTGATCGACAGAGCCAATCTGAAGAAGGGACACAAGGTCTTCATTCAGGCAGGCTCCGGCGGCGTAGGCACTTTCGCCATCCAGTTGGCCAAGCATCTGGGCGCAGTTGTCGCCACGACCACGAGTTCGGCCAACGTCGAACTCGTGAAGAGTCTGGGTGCAGACGTCGTCGTCGACTACAGGACTCAGAATTTCGAGGATGTCATCCGCGATTACGACGTGGTCCTCAACAGCCAGGATGGCAAGACGCTCGAGAAGTCGCTTCGCTTGCTCAAGCGAGGCGGCAAGCTCATCTCCATCTCCGGGCCGCCTGACCCCGAATTCGGCAAGGAAATCGCGGCACCGGGCTTCGTGAAGCTCGTCATGCGGCTGCTGAGCGCAGGCGTCAGGCGAAAGGCGCGGGGCCGAGGCATCGGCTACTCGTTCCTCTTCATGAAGGCGAACGGGAGCCAGCTGCGCGAGATCACCCGACTCATCGAGACCGGGGCCATCCGGCCCGTGATCGATCGGGTCTTCCCGTTCGAGTCGACCAACGAAGCCCTGGCCTATGTCGAAGCAGGCCGCGCGAAGGGCAAGGTCGTCGTCAAGATCAAGTGAGCCTGTTCCCCTCAACCATGGAGTTTCATTGTGAAAATCGAGAATTCTGTTGTCCTCGTTACCGGTGCCAATCGTGGCATCGGCCTGGCATTCACGCGCGAGTTGCTCGCCCGCGGTGCCCGCAAGGTCTACGCCGGCGCGCGAGACCCCGCAACCGCCATGCAACCCGGTGTCCAGCCCCTGCGACTCGACGTCAACAAGGCAGATGACGTGATGACCGCCGCCCAGCTGGCGTCGGATGTGACGCTCGTGATCAACAACGCCGGCATTGCCCAACCCGGCGGCTTTCTTGCGCCGGACAGCGAAGAGGTCGCGCGACGCATCTTCGAGACCAACTTCTTCGCCATGTTGCGCATGAGCAAGGCCTTTGCGCCGGCTCTCAAGGCCAACGGCGGCGGCGCGTTGCTCAATGTGTTGTCGGTCGCCTCGTGGGTGAACGGCGGCGAACTGGCCGCCTATTCGGCCAGCAAGTCCGCGGCCTGGTCGCTCACCAACGCGCTGCGCAGCGAGCTGGCGGCGCAGAAGACGCAGGTGCTGGCACTGCACATGGCCTACGTCGATACCGACCTCACGCGCGGCTTCGATGTCCCGAAGTCCAGTCCCGAGCAGATCGTCAAGCGCGCGCTCGATGGGCTCGAATCCGGCCTCGATGAGGTGCTGGCCGATGAACTCACCTTGCAAGTCAAGCAAGGGATGACGGCGGCCCGGCCCAGCTACCTGCCGCAGGCCTCCTGAGCCTCGATTCGATCGCGGCCCATCCTCTGCCAGCGACGAAGTCTCGAACGACCTCCACGCACCCAAGGACCATCATGCTTTTCGAACCTCTCACCGCCGCGTCGATTCAACTCGCCAATCGCGCCATCATGGCGCCGATGACGCGCAGCCGTGCCGTCGATGCCAACACCCCGAACGCGTTGATGGCCGAGTACTACGGCCAACGTGCTTCGGCTGGCCTGATCGTCACCGAGGGCACCTCGCCGTCGCCCAATGGCCTGGGCTACCCGCGCATCCCCGGCCTCTTCAATGATGCGCAGGTGCGTGGATGGAAGGCGATCACCGATGCGGTCCACGCCAAGGGCGGCAAGATCTTCGTGCAGCTCATGCACACCGGGCGCGTGACCCACGCGGCCAACCTGCCGGCAGGCGCGGAAGTGCTCGGGCCCATGGCCGAGGTGTGCCCCGGCGAGATGTACACCGACTCGCAGGGCGCGCAAGCGCACAGCACCCCGCGAGCGATGAGCGTGACCGACATCGCCCATGCCGTCGACGAGTATGCGAAGTCTGCGCTGCTCGCCATCGAAGCGGGATTCGACGGTGTCGAGCTGCACGCCGCGAACGGCTATCTGATCGAGCAGTTCCTGAACGCCAATGTGAACCAGCGCACCGACACCTACGGCGGCAGCAATGAAGGCCGCAATCGCTTCGCGCTCGAGGTGTCCCGCGCCACTGCGGCCGCCATCGGGGCTCATCGTGTCGGGATCCGCCTGTCGCCCTACGGCGTGTTCAACAGCACGGGCGCGTTCCCCGATGTCGACGCTCAGTACCTGGCGCTCACTCAAGAACTGTCAAAGCTGGGCTTGCAATACCTCCACTTGCTGGACCATTCGGCACTGGGCGCGCCGCCGGTGCCTGCCGACTTGAAATCTCGACTTCGCGATGCATTCGACGGCTTGTTCATCCTGGCCGGTGGTTTCGACCGCGCCAGTGCCGAAAGTGCGCTCAGGGCAGGCCAGGCAGATCTCATCGCCTTCGCCCGCCCGTTCCTCGCCAATCCCGACCTGGTGGCGCGCATGCAGGCCAATGCGGTGCTGAATGCCGTGGATATGGCGACGTTCTACACCCCTGGTTCAAAAGGCTACATCGACTATCCGGCACTTGCGGCCTGATTTGCCGTGACAGCGCTGGCGGTCGGGCCACGCGGCGAAACGATGCCGGCCGGCCGATCCCCATGAATACCGCAAAGCTAGAGCAACATGAGCGCACCGCAGAAATTGAAAGTCACTTGGAAGGACGTTCCGACGCGAACGATCACCGCAGGTGGCGTGGAGTTCGCCTACCGGGAACTCGGGACGGACAATCCGGGTACGCCGGTGGTTTTCCTCATCCACTTGGCAGCCGTTCTGGACAACTGGGACCCTCGGGTCGTCGACGGCTTCGCAGCAAAGCATCGCGTGATCACCTTCGACAATCGAGGCGTCGGCGCGTCGAGCGGGGAGCCCGCGACATCGATGGAGGAGATGGCCAGGGACGCTATCCAATTCATCAAGGCCATGGGTCTCGATCAGGTCGACCTCTTCGGGTTTTCGATGGGCGGGATGATTGCTCAGGAGATCGTGCTGATGGCGCCGCAACTCGTGCGCAAGATGATCATCACGGGGACGGGTCCTGCTGGCGGCGAGGGCATCAGCAAGGTGGCCCGCGTGACGTACCTCGACATGATCCGAGGCTGGCTCAGCTTCCAGGATCCGAAACAGTTCCTGTTCTTCACCAGGACGCCCGCGGGGATCCGCGCGGGCAAGGAATTTCTTCAGCGCTTGAAAGAACGCTCCGAAGACCGTGACAAGGCAATCACCGTGGCCGCGCTGCAGGCCCAGTTGAAAGCGCTGCGCAAATGGGGCGCGAAGAAGCCCGCGGATCTGTCAATGGTTCACCACCCCGTCCTCGTCGCGAACGGCGACAGTGATCGCATGGTCCCAAGCAAGAACACGGGTGATCTGGCTCGGCGCCTTCCGAACAGCGATCTCATCATTTATCCCGATTCCGGGCACGGCGCCGTGTTCCAGTTCCATGCCGACTTCGTGCCCAAGGCGCTCGCGTTCCTTTCGCGCCAGTCGAAGTGATCGCGTCCTGCGATGGTGCCGCCCCTGGTCAGGCAGAACGGCAGCGAGGCCCAAGGCCCAAAGCCTGCAGGATGAGTCCTTGGCAAGCGGGCCAATCCTGCGTCGAGTTCTCGATTGCCAACTTGTCGAGAGGAAGCAACTCGAACAACTCGTCGGTCAGGCGCCTGTAGTCCCGGTACAAGGCGATCAAGCCTTCAAGACCCGCCAGCTCCCGCCGCACGCTGTAGGGAGCGGCAAGCTTCCAGTCGACCTGGTAGGTCACCCAATCCGCGCCGCGCTCCTCGCAGACGGCTCGGATGGCTTGCTCGACATCGTCCTGACGAAAGTACACGACGAGCGGATTCAGCGGCGCGATGGTCTTTGCGACCGCTCGTGCATGGCCCGAAAGCGTGGCTGCATCGGCTTCCATGAGGAAGAGGTTGGTGAGGTCGCCGTGGAACAGCTGGCCATCCATCACTCGCACGGTGCCGTCCGCTTTCGTCGCCTCGACCAGCGTGGCCCACCTGGCGACACTTCGCGCAGCAAGCTGCGCTGGTGTTGTGTCGAGCCAGGGCTGGAACCAGTGTTCCAGCTCGTCGGTTGCCCGGACCGGGTGCGGATCCGTTCTCTCGTGGACAGCGATCGCCAGGCGGTTTGCATCCTGGAGGCGCTTCGCAATGAAGCGCGTCGTGGTCGACTTGCCCGAGCCCATGATGCCTTCCACGATGACCAGACGATGGCCAGCTGTGGTCGTCATTACGCGCGGCGCACTTCCAGCACGCCGTGCTCCGTGGCCTGCTCGTACACCGAGGGCAAACGCGTGGCCAGGTGCAGCAGGATGCGCGGCGCCTGGGACTTGACGAGCCGCCGCAGCAGGATGCCCAGCGCCACCAGCAAGCCGCCGATCCACGGGTAGCCGACCAGCGCTGCGGCGACGCCCGGGCCGATGATGGCCATTGCCAGCGGCGTGGCGCGGGTGCAGTGGGCCACGAAGGGCACTGCCAGTGCAGGGTTGACGATGACCCGGAAACGTCCCTGTGGCAGTCCGTTGCTGAACTCCGCGAAAGGGATGTGCTCGGCGGTGTCCTGCGGATCGTCCTGTTCGCTCATTGGATAACCTCCGCGCTACGCGCTGCGGTGCGAGCCCTCTTCGGAGCGGTCGGGCGAGGGCTCATGTCCGCCTTCACGCCGCTTTCGGCTCCGGAAGAACCGCCGTCAGCGCAAAGTCGACCAGGCGCAGCCAGGTTTCTTCCAGCCGCATGATGTTGTGGTGGTCGGATCCGGGAATGGTTTTCACGCCGACCGGCGTCGGCCAGGCGTCGATCAGCTTTTGCGAGCGTTCGAGCAGCACCACGTCGTCGGTCTCGGCCAGCAGCACCTGGGTCTTGGCCGCCACTTCCTTGCAATGCGCCAGCGAATTGAACTGATGGCGCAGCAGCAAGGGCGGAACCAGCGGAAACCGCCTCTTGGCCACTTCCACCAGCGAGTCGTAAGGGGTGACCAGTTGCAGGCTGGCGAAGTCCTGTAGCGCCGACAACTGAATGGCCACGCCTGTCCCCAGGCTTCGGCCGATCACGTGCAGGCGCGCTTGCGGGAAGGCCTTGCGCAGATGATTGGCCAGGCGGCATGCGTCTTCCACGGAGGTGACCTCGGAGGGATGGCCTTCGGAATCAGCCACCCCGCGATAGTTGACCGCCGCGAAGCCGAAGCCCTCTGGCAGCCAGTGCAGCGCCTGCGCGGTGGCGCGCACGTCTTCGCCCCGTCCGGCGAAGTAGACGAAGAGGTCTTGCAGCGCCTGCTCGCCCTGGGGGTGATAGACATAGCCGCGCACCATGCCGCCCGGCACGATGTGCGAATAGGTGGAAAAGTCGTCGGAGAGGTGAACGACCGGCAACTTGCGGACGTCGAAAAGAATGTGCTCCTGGCGCGTGGCCAGGAGCGTCCAGTAGGCCGCAAAGCCGCCGACGGCCGCCGCCGAAGCCGACAGCGCCACGCGAAAGATCTTCGATTGCATGCTTCGCCCGATGGGCATGTTCTTCCCTTTGTTCTTTCTCAAGCGTCCGCCGGCTCCGGCCAGGGCCGCTGAGCGCCGCGGATCTGCTCGAACGCGCGCGCCACGCGCAGCACGCCCAGGTCGTCGAATCGATGGCCGGCAATCTGCAGCCCGATGGGCAGGCCCTTGTCGCCGCTGTAGCCGCAGTTGATCGACGCCGCCGGCTGCTCCGACATGTTGAAGGGCACCGTGAAGCCGATGTGCTCCAGCGGCCGCAGCGGGTCGTTGGTGGGCGATGGCAATTCGGCCGCCGCCGGCAGGTTGGGCGCGGTGGGCGAGATCACGTAGTCATAGCGTGCGCAGGCCGCCACCGTCGCCACGCGCGTCGCATGGAACTGGCTGAAGGCACGAAACACGTGCTCGCCGCTGAAGTCATGCGCGCTCTCGGCCCACTGGCGGATGTAGGGCAGCACGCGGGCGCGCTGCTCGGCGCGCAGGGCCTTCATGTCCACCAGCGAGCGCATGCGCCAGAAGTGATCCATGCCGTCCAGCATGGCTTGCGACATGAAGGGCTGCATGGGCTCGACGATGGCGCCGGCTTCCTCGAAGCGGCGCGCGGCCTGCTCGACGGCGGCGCGCACTTCGGGCTCCACCGCCAGGCCGCAGCCGGCGTCCAGCAGCAGGCCGATGCGCAGGCCGCGCAGATGCTCGGGCGCGACGTCGAAACTGGACCACGCGATGTCTTGCGGCGGCAGGTTCATGCTGTCGCGCGCATCGGGCAGCGCCAGCACCTGCATGGCGAGCGCCGCGTCCGACACGCTGCGCGTCATGGGGCCGGCCGCGCGTCCCATGTAGGGTGGGTCGATCGGGATGCGGCCCAGGCTTGGCTTCAGGGTGAAGATGCCGCACCAGCTGGCCGGCAGGCGCAGCGAGCCGCCGATGTCGGTGCCCAGGTGCAGCGGGCCGTAGCCGGCGGCCGCCGCCGCGCCGGCGCCGGCGCTGGAGCCGCCGGGCGTGCGGCTGAGGTCCCAGGGGTTGCGTGCCAGCCGGTGAAAGCTGGACAGGCCCGAGGACAGCATGCCGTAGTCGGGCATGGTGGTCTTGCAGACGAAGACGGCGCCGCTTTCTTTCAGGCGCGCCGCGGGCGGTGCGTCCTGCGCGGCGGGCTTGAGGTCTACCGCCGCGGTGCCGGCGGGCATCGGGTCGCCGCGGGTGGCGACGTTTTCCTTGATGCTCACGGGCACGCCGTCCAGCGGACCCAGTGGCGCACCGCGGCGCCAGCGCGCTTCCGAGGCCCTGGCTTGATCCAGTGCGTACTCGGGGCGCAGCAGCCAGGTGGCTTGCAGCGCGTCGTCCCAGCGCTCGATGCGATCGAGCACCGCCTGCGTCACCTCGACCGGTGACAGCTCGCCCTGGGCGTAGCCGCGGACGAGTTCCGCAACGCCCAGGGAATGCAGTTCGCGATGCCTTGTCACCAGCTCATCGCCGACAGGTCGTTGCAGAAGATCGGCATGGCCGTCCACAAGCCCTTGACGCCCTTCTTGGCAATGACGGGAAACTGCGGCTGAAACAGGAAGCCGTTGGCCGCATCGGTGGCCAGGAGCTTCTGCGCATCGCCCAGGAGCTTGTTGCGCTCGGCTTCGTTGCCGGTGTTCCTGATCTTGTTGAACAGGGCGTCGAACTCCTTGTTCTGGTAGCCCCAGTAGTAGTCGGGCTTGGCGTAGTTGCCCAGGTCGAAGGGCTCGACGTGCGACACGATCGACAGGTCGTAGTTGTGCGCACCGCCGTAGGTGCCGCTGAGCCACTGCGCCCACTCGACGTTCTGCAGCTTCACGACGATGCCGATCTTGGCCAGCTGCGCCGCGATCACCTCGCCGCCCTGGCGCGCGTAGGGCGGCGGCGGCAGCGTCATGGTGAGCTCCAGCGGCGTCTTCACGCCGGCCTCGGCCAGCAGCTTCTTGGCCTTCTCGATATCGTGCGGGTTGATGCCGGTGGTGTCCACGTAGCCGGCGGCGCCGGGCACGTAGTGGCTGCCGATCGGCACGCCGAAGCCGTCGGCGGCGCCGTCGATCACCGCCTTGCGGTCGAGCGCGGCGAGGATGGCGCGGCGCACCCGCACGTCGTCCAGCGGCTTCTTCTTGTTGTTGATGGCCAGGATGGTCTTGGCGCGCGAGCCGCCCAGGATCACCTGGAACTGCGGGTTCGCCTTGAACTGCGGCACCACGCGCGTGGCGATGCGCGGGAAGGCGTCGACGTCGCCCGCCAGCAGCGAGGTGGCTTGCGCCGCCGCATCCGAGATGAAGCGGAAGGTGACGCGCTTGAGCTTGATGGCAGCCGGGTTGCGGTAGCCGTCCCAGGCCGTCAGCACCAATGAAGAGCCCTTGACCCAGCTTTGCAGCTTGTAGGGGCCGGTGCCCACCGGCTGCGTGGCGTTGCCGTCGGCGCTCTTGGGCTCGAAGATCACGGCGGTCGGCTGGCCCAGCAGGAAGGGCAGGTCGGGGTCGATCTCCTTGTTGATCAGCACCACCGTGTAGTCATCGGCCACCTGCGTGCTCAGGTTGGCAAAGGTGCGCTTGTCCTTGTTGGTGCTCTTCTCGGCGGCGGCGCGGTCGAAGGAGAACTTGACGGCCTGCGCGTTGAAAGGCTCGCCGTTCTGGAACTTCACGCCCTTGCGCAGCTTGAAGGTATAGGTGCGCAGGTCGGGCGAGATCTCCCAGCTTTCGGCCAAGAGCGGCGTGACCTTGCCGTCTGCATTGATCTTGGTGAGCGTCTCGAAGACGTTGTAGAGCACCACTTCGCCGATGGCCGCGGCGGCGTTGGCGGTGGGATCCAGGCCCGGCGGTTCCAAGGTCATGCCCAACACCATGGCGCTCTTGTTCGCTTGCGCGAAGGCCGTCGGCAGCGCCAGCGGCAGGCTGCCCAGGGCGGCGGTGGTCAGGAGGGTGCGTCGTTTCAGCATGTCATGGACTCCGGATCGATGAAGGAAAAAGGAAACAGGGACGTTACATCATGCGCGAAGCGCCGGCGGTTCGGCGCGCGGCACGGCCGCCAGCAGGGCTTGCGTGTAGGGGTGCTCCGCGTGGGCAAACAGGTCGGCCGGCGCGCCGCGCTCGACCACCAGGCCGCGGTGCAGCACGCAGACGTCGTCGCACAGGTGATTGACCACCGCCAGGTCGTGGCTGATCAACAAGTAGCTGATGCCGAACTCCTGCTGCAGGTCCTGCATGAGGTTGAGCACCTGGGCCTGCACCGACACGTCGAGCGCGCTCACCGGCTCGTCGGCCACGATCAGCTTGGGTCGCGTGATGAGGGCCCGGGCAATGGCGATGCGCTGGCGTTGCCCGCCGGAAAACTCGTGCGGGTACTTGTGCAGGTCGCTGCTGCGCAGGCCGACGGCGGCCAGCGATTGCTCGGCGCGCTCGCGCTGCTCGGCGCGCGTGCTGCCGTCCAGCGCGGCCAGCGGCTCGGCGACGATGCGCTCTACCGTCTGGCGCGGATCGAGCGAGCCATACGGGTCTTGGAACACCATCTGCACGTCGCGCCGCGCGGCGCGAAGTTCTTCGCGGGGCAGTTGGTGCAAGTCGCGCCCCAGCAGCTTGACCGTGCCCGAGGTGGGATGGTCCAGCGCCATCACCAGGCGCGCGATGGTCGACTTGCCCGAGCCCGATTCGCCGACGATGCCCATGCTGCGCCCCGCTTCCAGGCGAAAGCTCACGCCGTTGAGGGCCTTCACTTGCGGCGGCGGGGCGAACAGGCTTTCGCGCGGCAGGCTGTAGTGGCGCACGAGGTTCTCGACCTCGAGCAGAGGGACGTCGTCGGTCACTGCAAAACTCCTCCTGGGGCGTGGCGGCTCGACACGGTCAAGCGTAGTCGAGCGGCAGCGCCGTGGTGTATTTGATCTGCTCCATGGCAAAGCTGGAGCTTACGTCCGACAGCTCGATCTCCCGGATCAGGCGCTGGTAGACGGCGTCGTAGCCCTTGATGTCGGGGACCACCACGCGCAAGAGGTAGTCGACGTCGCCGCTCATCCGATAGAACTCGACGATCTGCGGAATGGCCGCGACGACCGCGGTGAAGCGGCGAAACCAGCGCTCGTTGTGCTCGCTGGTGCGCACCGAGACGAACACGGTCACGCCCACGTTGAGCTTGCCCGGATCGAGCAGGGCCACGCGCTGCAGGATGAAGCCCTCACGCTCCAGGCGCTGGATGCGGCGCCAGCAGGGGGTGGGCGAGAGGCTGACCTTTTCGCTGATCTCCTGGAGCGAGGCGCTCGCATTGACCTGCAGCACCTCGAGGATGGATTTGTCGATTTTGTCCATTGAAAGCGCGTTTGTTCGACAGATGGCCGTATTTAGGGAATATCTTACTAATATTGAGCCGATGACCGCAATCTTTCGCAAAACAAACGCGCACCTTCCTTCCTAGACTTGGTTTCCATCCACACAGCGCCTCCTTGTCGCGAAAGCTTTTTCTCTTGACCGCCTTCGAATCCGAAACCTGCCTGGTGCGCACCGGGCGCAGTTCCGCCAGCCACCACGGCATGGTGAACACGCCGGTCTTCCGCGGCTCCACCATCCTGTCGAACTCGCTCACCGAGTGGGAGTCGCGCAAGCTGCCGGGCAACCCCTATGCGTCTTACGGCCGCTTCGGAACGCCCACCACGCGCGCACTGGAAAGCGCCATCGCCGAGCTGGAAGGCGGGCACCAGGCCATCGTCTTTCCCTCCGGCCTCGCCGCCTGCACCCACAGCCTGCTGGCTTTCCTGCGCCCGGGCGATCACGCGCTGATCACCGACAGCGTCTACGGCCCGACGCGCGCGTTCGCGCAGACGCTGCTGGTGCGCTTCGGCATCGAGGTCGAGTTCTTCGATCCGCTGGCCGGCGCCGACATCAAGGCGCAGCTGCGGCCGACCACGCGTGTCGTCTTCGTCGAGTCGCCCGGCTCCGCCACCTTCGAGGTGCAGGATGTGCCGGCCATCGCGCGCGAGGCGCACAAGGTGGGCGCCTTCGTGGTGATGGACAACACCTGGGCCAGTCCGCTGTTCTTCAAGGCTTTCGAGCATGGGGTGGATGTGTCGATACAGGCAGCCACCAAGCACATCGTGGGCCACTCGGATGCCCTGCTGGGTGTGGTCACTGCCAACGAGCGTGCCTGGCCGCAACTGCAGCAGGCGGCGCACGACTTCGGGCAGACCGCCGGCCCCGACGATCTGTACCTGGCCCTGCGCGGCCTGCGCAGCCTGTCGGTGCGGCTGCACCGGCATTGGGAAAACGGCGTGCTGCTGGCCGAGCACATGGCGCGCCATCCGATGGTGGCGCAAGTGCTGCATCCAGCACTGCCCGGCGATGCGGGGCACGCACTGTGGCGGCGCGACTTCAAGGGCGCCAGCGGCCTGTTCGCGGTGGTCCTGCAGCCGGTCGGACGCGTGGCGCTGGAGGCCTTCTTCGACAGCCTGGAGCTGTTCGGCATCGGCCTGTCGTGGGGCGGTTTCGAGAGCCTGGCCTTGCCGATGGATCCGCCCGCCCGCGCGGTGCGACCGTGGACGCACGAGGGCCCCTTGCTGCGCATCCACGCCGGGCTGGAGTCGTGCAACGACCTGGTGCGCGACATGCAATCCGCACTGGACCGCTTGCACAAGCACCGTTGAGCCGCGCGGGGCTTGCACGGTCGTTGCATGATTCAGTGATCTTTCAACTTTCCTGGGAAACCCGATGCACGCATTGCGCAACCGTCTTCAACGCACCGTCCTGGGCCTGGCGTCGGCTTGTTCGCTGGCCTGTTCGCTGGCCGCGCAGCCCGCCTTTGCACAGGACTGGCCGAGCAAGCCCGTCACCCTGATCATGGGTTTCCCGGCCGGTTCCGGCGTCGACGTGGTGGCGCGCGCCATCCAGGAGCCGCTGGCCAGGCAACTGGGTCAGCCGGTGGTGATCGACTACAAGTCGGGCGCGGCAGGCAACATCGCCAGCGAGTACGTGGCCAACGCCAGGCCCGACGGCTACACGCTGATGTTCGGCACGGCCGCCACGCATGGCAGCAATGCGGCGCTCTACAAGAAGCTGCCTTTCGACGTGGAAGCCGACTTCGTGCCGGTGTCGCCGGTGCTCGACGTGTCGAACGTGCTCATGGTCAATCCCGCCGTCATGGACGTGAAGACGCTCAAGGAGTTCGTCGACCTCGTCAAGGCCAACCCGGGCAAGTACGACTTCGCCTCCACCGGCAACGGCACCGGCACGCACATGGCCTTTGCCGAATTCAACTCGCGGCTGGGGCTGCAGATGACGCATGTGCCCTACAAGGGCGGTCCGGAGGCCATCCTTTCGGTGGTGCGCGGCGAGACCTGCTGCATCATGAACCAGGTGCAGACGGCACTGCCGCAGGTCAAGGCCGGCAAGGTGCGCCTCTTGGGCGTGACCACCATCAAGCCGGTGGCAGTCATCCCGGACGTGCCGACCATCGCGTCGAGCGGCCTGCCCGGCGCCCGGGGCTTCGACAGCTCCATCTGGTTCGCGGTGTTCGCGCCCAAGGGCGTCGACCCGGCCATCGTCAACAAGCTCAACGCGGCCATCCGCACCGTGATGGAACAGCCCGAGCTGCGCACCAAGTTCGAGAGCCAGGGCAACACCGTGCGCATCGAATCGCCCAGCGAATTCAAGCAGACGGTGCATGCCAACCGCCTGAAGTGGGCCGAAGTCGCCAAGGTTGCCAACATCAGCGTGGATTGATCTCGCGCGTTCTTTCAAAAGCATGAAATCTGATTCTTCATCCATCACCACATCGTTGGCGGCGAGTCCGAGGGCCGCTGGTCTCGCCGCGCTGGAGCACCGCCTGGCCCAGGACCTGGAATGGCTGGGCGGGCCGGCGCGCGACTGGATGCCGCGTCGCCAGCACGAGGGCCAGGACGTGCTGGACGTCGCCATCATCGGCGGCGGGCAGGCAGGGCTGGCGGCGGCCGTGGGGCTGGCGCAGCTGGGCATTCGCGCGCTGATCTTCGACCGCGCCAGTGCCGGTTGCGAAGGCCCCTGGGCCACCACGGCGCGCATGGAAACCTTGCGTTCACCCAAGGAGCTGACGGGTCCGGCAATGGGCCTGCCTGCGCTCACCTTCCGCGCCTGGTTCGAGGCCCAGTTCGGCCTGGCCGCCTGGGAGGCGCTGGACAAGATCCCCCGGCTGCAATGGATGGACTACCTGCGCTGGTACCGGCGCGTGATGGCGGTGGACGTGCGCAACGACACGCAGGTGGTCGGCCTGCATCCACGCCCTGACGGCAGGGTGCGCCTCGACCTCAAGACGCCAGCCGGTGCCAGCAGCGTACTGGCGCGCCGTGTCGTGCTGGCCACCGGCCGCGATGGGCTGGGCGGGCCGGCGATACCGGCCTTCATGCAGAACCTGCCGCGCGCCAAGTGGGCGCACTCTTCGCACGAGCTGGACTATGGGCGCCTGGCCGGCTTGCGCGTTGGCGTGATCGGCGCCGGCTCTTCGGCCATGGACAGCGCCGGCACCGCGCTGGAAGCGGGCGCGCACAGCGTCGAGCTTTTGATCCGTCGCGAAGACCTGCCGCGCGTCAACAAGGGCAAGGGCGCCGGCGTTCCCGGCCTCACGCAAGGCCACTGGGATCTGCCTGACCCACTCAAGTGGCAGCTGCGCCACTACATCAACGTGGCCAACGTGCCGCCGCCGCACGGCAGCACGCTGCGCGTGTCGCGCTTTCCCAATGCCTACTTCAACTTCGGCTGCCCGGTGCGCGGCCTGCGGCTGGCGGACGACGTGATCCACGTCGCGACGCCCAAGGCCGACTTCGAACTGGACTTCCTGATCGTGGCCACCGGCTTTCGCGTGGACTGGGCGAGCCGTGCCGAGTTCAGCGCCATCGCGCCGCACATCCGCACCTGGGGCGACCGCTATGAGCCGCAGCCGGGCAGCGAGGATGGCGAACTGTCCGATTCGCCCGATCTCGGTCCGGTGTTCGAGTTTCAGCAGCGCAGCGAAGGCGCCTGCCCGGGGATCGAGCGCATCCACTGCTTCTGCTACCCGGCCGCCCTCTCGCACGGCACGGTGTCGGGCGACATCCCCGCCATCAGCGACGGCGCGCAGCGCCTGGCCAGCGGCCTGGCCAGCCTGTTCTATCGCGAGGACTTCGAGACGCACTACGCGCGGCTCGAGGCTTTTGCCGAGCCTGAACTGTTCGGCGACGAATGGACGCCTTCTCCCTTGCCGGGCTCGCGCGAGTTTTCACCTGTTTCCTGACGACGACATCATCAGATGCAACCCATGACATCTTCTTCCCCGACTGAAGCCGACGTGATCGACAGCGTCGTTCCGCTCGCGCCCGAGCATCTCCTGTACGCGCTGCGGCGCGAGCGGCCCAAGATCGTCGCCTCCACGCAAGGCAGCTACGACGCCATGTTCTCGCCGGCGGTGCAGGGCATCTCGGTGACCGAGCGCCTGTTCGTTGCACTGCAAGCTTGCCGCGTATCGAAGGCGAGCGAGTTGGCCGCGCACTACCGTGAGCGCCTGTTGGCCGAAGGCGCGGATGCCGCGCTGGTGGATGCGGTGGCCAGGGGCGAAGCCACCTCGCTCGACAACGAGCGCCTGCAGACCATGCTGGGCTTCACCGCCAAGCTGATTGCGCGCCCGATCGAAGGCGACCGCGCGGCTGTCGATTCGCTCGTGCGCGTCGGCCTGACGACGCCGGCCATCGTGGCGCTGGGCCAGCTGATCGCTTTCCTGTCCTACCAGGTCCGCCTTGCTGCCGGCCTGCAGGCCATGGCGGCTGAAGGGAGCGCAGCATGAGCGCTGAACCGATCCGCGCGGGCGGCTTCACCAACGAGGTGCTGGGCTGGAAGGCCTGGCTCGACACGGTCGCGCTGGACAGCGCCACGCCCGAACAGATCGAGGCGCTGGAGGCGATGAGCCCCGAGGCCAAGCAGTCTGCCTATTTCCTCCTGCTGGCGCACCAGCCGGAAATGCTGCTGCAGCGCTCGGTCGCCTTCAACGCGATCATGTTCGCGCCCGGCGGCATGCCGCGCGCCGAACGCGAGCTGGGCGCCACGGTCGAGTCGCGGCTCAACGGCTGCATCTACTGCGCTTCGGTGCATGCGCGGCGCTTCGAGCAGCTGGCCAAGCGCAGCGATGTGATCGAGCAGCTGTTCCGCGATCCTTCAAGCGCCGGCACCACGCCACGCGAGAAGGCGATCGTCGAGTTCTCGGGCGAACTCGCGTTGAACCCCGATGCGCTGTCCGCCGAGCATGTGAAAGCGCTGCGGCAGGTTGGCCTCACCGAGATGGAGATCCTCGACCTGGTGCATTCGGTGGCGCTGTTCGCCTGGGCCAACCGGCTCATGCTCAACCTGGGCGAGCCCATCGTTCCTGACAACGAAGGGGCCGGCGCATGATCCGCTACACGCCAGAACACATGTGGGTGCAGCTCGAAGAGGGCAGCGCTGCGGCCACGGTCGGCATCACGCGGCATGCGCAGGAGACCCTGGGCGACATCGTGATGATCGAGCTGCCCGCCCTCGGCCGGCATGCGCAGAGCGCGGCAGTGGGCGTGGTGGAATCCAGCAAGACGGCGGCGGACCTGCACATGCCCGCCACCGGCGAGATCGTCGAGCGCAACGAGGCGCTGGTCGATCGGCCGGAGCTGCTCAATGCCGATCCGATGGGCGCAGGCTGGGTGTTCAAGCTCGCCTCGATCGAGCCGGGACAGCTCGAGGCGCTGATGGACGAGGGCGCCTACGCCGCCTTCACCGGCTGAAGGCGCCTCGGCGGCGGCTCAATCGATCTTGATGCCGCCCAGCTTGACCACCTTGGCCCAGCGCTCGCTGTCTTCGGCCAGCACCTTTTCCATCTCGGCCGATGCGCCGCAGGCGCTGACGGCGCCCAGCTGCGCGAAGTGCTCCTTCGTCTCGGGCAGCTGACAGACCTCGACCAGCGCGGCCGAGAGCTTCTTCTGCTGCTCGGCGGGCATGCGCGACGGCGCCATCACGCCGACCCAGATCGGCACTTCCAGTCCCGCGAGTTGGGTGGCTTCGCTCACCGTCGGCGGATTGCCCAACGATGGCAGGTGCGCCTTCGAGAAGGTGCCCAGCACGCGCGCCTTGCCGCTTTGCGCCATGGGATCGATCGACGCGGCGCTGGTGATGATCATCGTCACCTGGCCGGCCATCAGGTCGGTCAGGGCGGGCGCCGCGCCGCGGTAGGGCACGTGCAGCAGCGACACGCCGGTGGCCTGGCCGAGCAGGGCGCCGGCCAGGTGCGATACGGTGCCGTTGCCGGTGGATGCATAGCTCAGCTCGCCCGGCTTGGCCTTGGCGGCGCGCAGCAGCTCGGGCAGCGTCTTGTAGGGGCTGTCGGAACGCACGGCCACGGTCATCGGCGTGTCGGCGATCAGGGCCACCGGCACCAGATCGCGCCGCGGGTCGAAGGGCAGCTTGGCTTGCAACTGGGGCGCCACCGTGATGGCGCCGCCCGTGGCCATCAGCACCGTCGCGCCGTCGCCGGCCTTGGCCACGAAGTCCGCGGCGACGATGCCGCCGGCACCGGCCTTGTTGTCGACGATCACCGGCGTGCCCGTCTTGGCGCTCAGCTTGTTGCCCAGGTAGCGCGCAATGACGTCTTGCGCGCCGCCCGCCGCGAAGGGCACCACGATGCGCAGCGGCTTGCTGCTGCTGTCGGTCTGTGCCATGGCGGGGGACTGGCCCAGGCACACGAGCGCGGCCAGCAGCAATGGATTGAAGCGGAGTTTCATGGTGAGCCAGGCAATGGAGTGAGGTTCAGGGAAGCTTAGGTCCCCATGCAAAAAACATGCTTCCAATCTTGCGGCGAGCAGCCGCGCGGATTGGAACAATCTTGCCTTTTCACTTCGCGCTGCGGAACTCGCTGGCTCGGTCGGCGTGCACGGCATCCAGGCGGATGCAGCGCACATCGTGGCCATGCTGCAGACGCGTGGCGGGCGGCCGCGTCGTGTGGCAGTCGTCGACCGTGAAGCCGCAGCGCCCCGCGAAGGGGCAGCCGACGGGCAGGTCCACCAGTTCCGGCACGCTGCCGCGAATGGTGGCCAGTCGCTGGCCGCGCGGTGCGCCCAGCGCGGGGCGGGCGGCAAAGAGGCCCTGGGTGTAGGGATGCTCGCGGTCGGCAAACACGGTGGCCGTGGGGCCGCTCTCGACGATGCTGCCGCCGTACATCACCAGCATCTTCGAGACGCTCTGCGCGATCACGCCCAGGTCGTGCGAGATGAGGATCAGCGCCATGCCGCGCTCGGCCACCAGGCCCTGGATCAGCTCCAGGATCTGCTTCTGGATGGTGACGTCCAGCGCGGTGGTGGGTTCGTCGGCAATCAAGAGGTCGGGCCCGCAGGCCAGCGCCATCGCAATGCCGATGCGCTGGCGCTGGCCGCCGGAAAACTGGTGCGGGTAGGCATCGAGCCGCGAGGCGGCATCCGGAATGCCCACGCGCTCGAGCAGGGCCAGCACTTCCTGGCGCGCCTGGCCGGTGGAAAGGCCGCGGTGCAGGCGCAGCGGCTCGCCGACCTGGCGCGCGACGGTGTGCACCGGGTTCAGCGCAGTCATCGGCTCCTGGAAGATCATGCCGATGCGGTCGCCGCGGATCTTGCACATCTCGCGCTCGGCGAGGCCCACCAGCTCCTGCCCGTCGAAGCGGATGTTGCCGCTCACCTGCGCCGTGGAAGGCAACAGGCCCATCAGCGACTGCACCGTGATCGACTTGCCGCAGCCCGATTCACCCACGATGCCCAGCGTCTCGCCGCGCTCCAGCGAAAAGGAGATGCCGCGCACCGCCTCGGCCGGGCCGCGCTGGGTTTGCAGGCGGATGTGCAGGTCTTCGACGTCGAGCAGGGCCATGAAGAACGGGGATGAATCAGCGGGCGCGGGCCAGCCGCGGATCGAGCAGGTCACGCAGGCCGTCACCCAGCAGGTTGAGGCCCAGCACCGCCATTGCGATCGCCGTGCCGGGGAACACGGCCAGGAGGGGTGCCTGCCACATCATGGTCTGCGCCTCGGCCAGCATGCGGCCCCACGAAGGCTGCGGCGGCTGCGTGCCCAGGCCCAGGTAGGAGAGGGCGGCCTCGGCCAGGATGGCGATGGCGAAGCGGATCGTGATCTGCACGATCAGCACCGCCGAGATGTTGGGCAGCACGTGCTGCATGGTGATGGCGAAGGCGCCCTTGCCGCAGGCGCGCGCCGCCGCCACGTACTCGCGCGACCACACGGCGTTGGCCGAGGCCCGCGTGATGCGCGCGAAGGTCGGGATGTTGTAGATGCCGATGGCGACGATGGCGTTGACGATGCCGGCGCCGAACACCGCGGTCATCATGATGGCCGACAGGATGGCGGGGAAGGCCAGCGTGAAGTCGGTCAGGCGCATGATGCCCTCCTCGACCCAGCCGCGCCGCGCGGCAGCCAGCAGGCCGAGGGCCGTGCCGACCGTCAGGCCGATGCCCACCGCGATGATGCCCACCAGGATCGAGCTGCGCGCGCCCACCAGCAGCAGCGAAGCCACGTCGCGCCCGAACACGTCGGTACCCAGCCAGTGCGCGCCGCCGGGCGGCTGCAGCTTGTTGGCCATGTCCATCTCGTAGGGCGACCACGGCGTCCAGACGAAGGAGAGAGCCGCCGCCAGAAGCAGCAGCGCTGTCAGCACGCCGCCGATCACGAAGCTGCGGTGCTGCGAGGCGCGGCGCCAGAAGCCGGGCAGCTTGAGCGCGGCGCCGCTGGGGACGGGGACGGGAAGGCTGCTCATATGTCGCTTGCTTTCAAGCGCGGGTCGATCAAGGCGTAAAGAACGTCGACCACGAAGTTGACGATCACCACCATCGCCGCCAGCAGCATCACGCAATTGCGCACCACGATCAGATCGCGGTTGGCGATGGACTGGAAGATGAGCTTGCCCAGCCCCGGCAGGTAGAACACGTTTTCCACCACGATGGTGCCTGCCAGCAGTTCGGAGAACTGCAGGCCCATCACGGTGACCACAGGGATCATCGCGTTGCGCAGCACGTGGCCCCACAGCACGGCGCGCTGCGACACACCCTTGGCGCGCGCGGTGCGCACGAAATCCTCGCGCATCACTTCGAGCACGGCCGAGCGCGTGATGCGCGCCAGGATGGCGGCCTGCACCACCGCCAGCGACAGGGCGGGCAGCAGGAGGGCCTTGAGGCCGGGCAGGATGCCTTCGCTCCAGCCGTCGAAGCCGCCGGCCGAGAACCACTGCAGCTGCACCGAGAACACCAGGATCAGCAGGATCGCGAACCAGAAGTTGGGAATGGCGATGCCGATCTGCGTCAGGCCCATGAGCCCGACGTCGCCCAGCTTGTTGTGGCGCGCCGCCGCCGTCACGCCGACGACGAGCGCGAGTGCGGTGGTGAAGGCCATGGCCAGCAGGGCCAGGGGGATGGTGAGCGAAAGACGTTCAAGCACCAGGTCGAGCACCGGCGAGCCGTAGGCGTAGCTGTTGCCCAGGTTGCCGGTGAGCAGGCCGCCGACCCAGTGCCAGTAGCGGGCCCAGGCCGGCTGGTCCAGGCCCAGCTCGATCGTCTTGGCAGCGATCGCCTCGGGCGACGCATCGGCGCCCATCAGCATCTGCGCCGCGTTGCCCGGCAGGATTTCGAGGACCAGGAAAACGATGACCGAGGTGCCCACCAGCGTGGCGATCAAGGTCAGGATGCGCTTGAACAGGAACAGACTCATAGGGCGGGCCGCAGCATAACCCGAGGTTTGCAACTCCCATGCCGGGATTGCACCGGAGGCAGTTGGGGCCTTGCCGGTGCATGTCGGCAGGCCGGCCGTGGCAAGTCGATAATTGCAGGGATGGCCCTCATGATCACCGACGAATGCATCAATTGCGATGTGTGCGAGCCGGAGTGCCCCAACGACGCAATCTACATGGGCGAGGAGATCTACGAGATCGACCCGCACAAGTGCACCGAATGCGTCGGCCACTTCGACGAGCCGCAGTGCGTGCAGGTGTGTCCTGTCGCCTGCATTCCGGTGAACCCCGCGCACACCGAGTCGCGCGAAACGCTGTGGCAGAAGTTCGAGCGCCTGGCTGCGGCCAAGGCGGCACGCGCCGCCGGCGCAACGCCGGCGGCGCCCACGTCCTCTTCCTAGTTCCCTAGTTCAGTTGCCGTCCGCCGCAGCCTTCGGCTTTTTCTTCTTCTTGTTGCTGCTTCTTTTCTCGTTGCCGTCGGGGTTGGCGTAGCTGGCCACGAAAGCGTCGGGCTTTTCCAGGCGCTTCTTCTTGCCGGGCTTGAGCAGCGTGGGCGCCGGGGCTGCGCGGGCCGCTTCCCCGCGTGCCGGCGCACCGATCACGACGGCGCCCCGGCGCGAATGCTCGGCCTCCAGCCTCAGGCGCTCGCGCTGCATCCGGTTGGCGGCTTCCATGTCGCGCCGCGTGCCTTCGTCGGCCTGGCGCCGCCGCTCGGCGCTGGGCGGCGCATCGGCCTCGATGGGCCTGGCGCCCTCGCAGGGCGTGTCAGAGTAGCTGTTGCCGCAGCGCCAGATGGTGGTAGCGGGCGCGGCAAGCGCCTGCGCAACAGCGGCGGCGGCAGCTGCCGCGCAGGCCAGCGCGATCCAATGCGATGACAGCGTGGTCATGCATTCCTCCCCCTCCTTGTTTTGATGCCGCTAGCTTGGAGGTGTTTCGCCGCCTTCGCCAGGGTCTTTTCTCGGGGGCTTGGGCCTGGGCGGCTTGCTGGTGTGAATTAGTAGCGTGGCCTTGTCCATTTCGCCGGCCGCCAGCGCGGGTACGGCCTTGAGCGTGCGCGCGACGGCTTCGTCGATGGCGTCGCGGTGCTCGCGCAGCGGCTTCTTCAGCACCCAGCTCACCACCTCGGACTTGGCGCCCGGATGGCCGATGCCCAGTCGCAGGCGCCAGTAGTCGCCGGTGCCCAGCTGCGCGTGGACATCGCGCAGGCCGTTGTGGCCCGCATGGCTGCCGCCGAACTTGAGCTTGGCCTGGCCGGGCAGCACGTCGAGCTCGTCGTGCACCACCAGGATTTCTTCGGGCGCGATCTTGAAGAAGCGCGCCAACGCCGCCACCGACTTGCCCGACACGTTCATGAAGGTCTGCGGCTCCAAGAGCCACACGGTCTGGCCGCCGATGCTGGTGCGCGCCACATAGCCGTGATAGCTGCGCTCGGGCACCAGCGCCACCTTCAGGTCGCGCGCCAGGGCGTCGATCCACCAGAAGCCCGCGTTGTGCCGCGTCGCTTCGTATTCAGGGCCCGGATTGCCCAGGCCGACGAACAACTTGATCATGTTTTGGATTATCGATGGCTCCCCGGCGCGAGGTTTCAATCAGTTACATTCGGCCTCGCTGGATTGGCAAAAGGGCTGGTCGGCGATTTGCAAGGCATGGAATCAAAGGGAGTAATCATGCAATTCGCATTGCGCGCCGAGTGGCGCCAAGGTTTCGCGCGCGCATTTGCTGCGCTGGTGGGCGGAGTGGCCTTGAGCGTCCTGACCGGATGCGCCACGCACTATGTGGACGGTGCCACCAAGGGCATCCAGGCGTCCGAGTTCAAGCGGCCCGCGGCTCCTGCGCCGGTGCAGTTCCTGTACGAGTTCGAGACCAAGGGCGTGGCCAACGCAAAGGCCACCGACTACACGCGCAAGATGATTCAGGACCAGGTTGCGTCCAGCGGGCTGTTCTCTTCGATCGAAGACAAGCCCGTGGCCGGCGGCGCCCTGCTCAGCGTCAAGCTCAACAACGTGCCGATGCAGGACGATGCCTTCAGCAAGGGCTTTGTCACCGGCCTTACCTTCGGGCTGGCCGGCTCCCAAGTGTCCGATGGCTACATCTGCACGGTGAGCTACATGGCTCCGGGGCAGCAGCAGCCCATCGTCAAGACGGCGCGCCATGTCATTCACACCACCATTGGCGCCGCCAAGTCGCCGGGCGACGCGAAGGAGGTGAAGGACATTGGGGAAGCCGTCACGATGATGACAAACCAGGTGTTGAGTACAGCGCTCAACGACCTGTCGCAAGACCCGTCCTTCAGGTAAGCGCGGACCATGATGCGTCTCGAGTTCATGCGGGCGCTGTCGCTGGCCGCCCTTGCGTTGGGGCTTTCGCTCCTGACGGGCTGCGCGCAGGTCAAGCTGGGTGCGCCCACGCCCAGCGCAGAAGGCATTCAGGCTGCCAAGGCATCGGGCATGCCTGCAACGGCTGTCGGCGATTTCACGCTCTCGGCCGGGCTGCCCAAGAGCCTCGACCATGGGGTCGATATCCGCAGCAACAACTTCTCGTCGCCGTTCGACAACTCCCTGGCCAAGTACCTGCAGGAAACGCTCAGCAGCGAACTGCGGGCCGCGGGCCTGCTCGACCCGGGATCTTCGACGGTGATCAGTGGACAGTTGACCAAGAGCATGGTCGAGGCCGGCATGTCGCAAGGTGCGGCGAGCCTGGGCGCCCGCATCAAGGTGGCGCGCGCGGGCCAGACCCTGTTCGACAAGGAACTCGTCGAGAGCGACGCCTGGCCCTCATCGTTCGTCGGCGCGGTCGCCATTCCGGATGCCGCCAACCGCTATGCGGCGCTGTACCGGCGCCTGGTGGCGCGGCTGCTCAAGGACGAGGAATTCCGCAAGGCGTTCAAGGCCTAGCGCGCAGCCGGCCCCAAAAAGAAAAAGCCCGCCGAGGCGGGCTTTTTCCATTCACGCACAGGGCGCGATTACTTCTTGCCCTTGGCAGCCGGCTTGGCGGCAGCGGCGCCTTCGGCCGGGGCAGCGCCTTCGGCAGCGGGGGCAGCTTCTTCTTCGACGCGCGGGGCCACGGCGGATGCCACCACCGGGTTCACCTTGTTGCCGTGCGGAACGAACTTCACGCCCTTGGGCAGCTTGACGTCCTTGACGGTCACGGTGGCGCCGCTGGTCAGGCCAGTCAGGTCGACCTCGATGAACTCGGGCAGGTCGGCCGGCAGGCAGGTGACTTCCAGTTCGGTCATCACGTGGTTCACCAGGTTGTGGTTCAGCTTCACGGCTTCGGATTCTTCCTCGCCCTTGAAGTGCAGCGGCACCTTGGCGGTCAGGCGGGTGCGCGCGTCAACGCGCTGGAAGTCGATGTGCTGCACCAGTTGCTTGAACGGGTGGTATTGCACGTCGCGCAGCAGGACCTTGCTGACGGCGCCGTTCACTTCCATCTCGAGGATGGAGGAGTGGAAGGCTTCCTTCTTCAGGGCGTGCCACAGCGCGTTGTGATCGAGTTCGATCAGTTGCGGCTGGGTGTCGCCACCGTAGACGATGCCGGGCGTCTTGCCCGAGATGCGCAGACGGCGGCTCGCACCCGTACCCTGCATGGCGCGCTCAAAAGCGACGAATTTCATAGCTGACTCCTTGAGACGCCGACCGCGACCAGTGCGACGTCGATTGAAAAAGGGCCTCCTTGAATTGGAAGCCCGCTCTTGGTTCGGACCCGACCTCTCGGTTACTTAGAACAGGTTGTCCTGATCCGAAAACAAACTCATCACCGAATCGCCCTTGGCAATGCGCTGGACCGTCTCGGCGATCAGCGGCGCCACGGACAGCTGGCGGATCTTGGCGCAGGCGGTGGCGCCGTCGGACAGCGGAATGGTGTTGGTCACCACCACTTCGTCCAGCGCCGACTGCGTGATGCGCTCGATCGCCGGACCCGAGAAGATCGGGTGCGTGCAATAGGCATACACCTTCTTGGCGCCGCGCTCCTTGAGCACTTCGGCCGCCTTCACCAGGGTGCCGGCGGTGTCGATCATGTCGTCCATGATCACGCAGTTGCGTCCGTCGATCTCGCCGATCACGTTCATCACTTCGCTCACGTTCGCCTTCGGGCGACGCTTGTCGATGATGGCCAGGTCGGTGTTCAACTGCTTGGCCAGCGCACGGGCGCGGACCACGCCGCCGACGTCGGGCGAGACCACGATCAGGTCTTCGTAGTTCTTGGCGCGCAGGTCGCCCAGCAGCACCGGCGAGGCATAGATGTTGTCGACCGGGATGTCGAAGAAGCCCTGGATCTGGTCGGCGTGCAGGTCCATGGTCAGGACCCGGCTCACGCCCACCGTCTGCAGCAGGTTGGCCACCACCTTGGCCGAGATCGGCACCCGGCTCGAGCGCGGGCGGCGGTCCTGGCGGGCGTAGCCGAAGTAGGGAATCACGGCGCTGATCCGTTCGGCCGAGGCGCGCTTGAGCGCGTCGACCATGATCAGCAGTTCCATCAGGTTCTCGTTGGTCGGGGCGCAGGTGGACTGCACCACGAACACGTCGCGCGCACGGACGTTCTGGTTGATCTCGACGGTGACTTCGCCGTCGGAGAACCGGCCCACGCGGGCAGCGCCCACCGTGGTTCCGAGGTTGTGCGCTATTTCTGCGGCAAGGCCCGGGTTGGCGTTGCCGGTGAAAACCATGAAATCAGGATGTGGAGCCTGCATGCTTGCGTCCCGGCAATGCGAAGGGCCCCTTCGGGCCGTCGGTGGTCTTGATCAGAGAAATTTGGCAGGGGAGAAAGGATTCGAACCTTTGCATGCTGGAATCAAAATCCAGTGCCTTAACCAGCTTGGCGACTCCCCTACACGGGACTCCGGAAACACCCCGAAGGGCAGCAACCGGCGACCTATGAATTGTCGCTGTCTGCCCACCCGGCCAGGGGGTGGACCGACAAATTTCTGCATTGACGAACCGACCAGCCTTGCGGCACATCGGACAAGTCCAAGGACAAGTTCGCTTCTTGCAATCTTGCCGCAGCGAACACAGCGCTACCCGAACCGGTCATCCTGGGTTTGAGTCCCTTGGCGCCCAGCCATTCGATGGCTTGGGTGACCGAGGGGCAAAGCCTCTGTGCAACCGGCTGCAGGTCGTTGCGCCCGAAATCGAACATTTGCTCGACTCCTTGTGCACCGCATGCAGCAAAGCCAGAGATTATAGCAGGCGTTGTAGCGCGCTCAAGATCCGGTGCAACAAAAATTGATTTCGTGTCCAAGCCCTGGTCCGGCTTGACGACCACCACATCGGCAGCGCGCAGCTCGATCGGCGTGATTTGCTCGCCGATGCCTTCCACCCAGGCATTGTGCCCACGCAGGAAGAAGGGCACGTCGGCGCCCAGCGCCAGGCCGATGTCCTCCAGCTTGGCAAGAGGCAGGTTCAACTGCCAAAGGCGATTGAGCGCCAAGAGGCAAGTGGCGGCGTCCGAGGAGCCGCCGCCCATGCCGGCCTGGGCCGGAATGCGCTTGGCAACACCGATATGGGCACCGAGCCCGCCCGGTGCAAGCGCCTGCAGCGCGCGTGCAGCCCGCAGCACCAGGTCATCGGCCGGCAGTGGGGTCGTCAGGTCTTCGCGCGAGAGCTCGCCGTCGCTTCGCAACTCCACATGCAAGGTGTCGCACCAATCGATCAGCATGAAGACCGATTGCAGCAGGTGGTAGCCGTCCGGGCGCCGGCCGGTGATGTGCAGGAAGAGGTTGAGCTTGGCCGGTGCTGGCAGGTCGTAGATGGCTTTCATGGCCGCTCGAACACGATGCGCAGCTCGGCGCCCGGCGGCGGCGCCTGGCGGGTGGCCTGCAGGCGCCCGGCGCCGACCTGGCTCAGGTCGGCCTTCCAGCCGGGCACCGGCTCGTCGCGCCCGTCGAGCCAGCCGAACAGGGCGTCCAGCGGAATGGCAGCGCCGGTGGCCGCTTCGATCAGCGCCTCGACCGAGTCGAAGCGCCGGATGTCCGCGCCGTTTTGCAGCACCGCCTCGCCCGGCGTCCAACGCGCCAGGCCCAGGGTGCTGCCGATCGGGCTGGTGAGCTGCAATTCGCCGGCGCGCGAATTGCCGCGCAGGTCGAAGAAAGCCGAGAAGCTTTGCGGCGGCGCGCTGTCCACGCGCAGCGACATGCGTCCGCTCCAGCGGCTGGCCGTTAAATCCGGCGCCGCCGCCGAGGCGCCGCTGCCAACGCTGGCACAGCCGCTCAGTACGGCCAGCAGCGCGGCCGCCCCCGCTGCCAGCGCCAGCCTCCGGCTCGTCACGGCTTCACGCGCAGGCGTTTGAGCGTTTCCTGCAAGGTTTCGTTGTCGGCATCGGCGGCCACCGATTCTTTCCAGATCGACAAGGCGCGATCGCGTTGGCCGCTGACCCACAGCACTTCGCCCAGGTGCGCGCCGATCTCCGCGTCGGGCCGCTGCTTGTAGGCCGCCTCCAGGATGCGCGAGGCCTCCTGGGTGTTGCCCATGCGGAATTCGACCCAGCCCAGGCTGTCGGCGATGAAGGGGTCATCCGGTGCCAGTTGCACGGCCTTCAGGATCAGGGTGCGCGCTTCTTCCAGCCGCACCTTGCGATCGGCCAGCGAGTAGCCCAGTGCGTTGTAGGCGTTCTGGTTGTCGGGCTTCATGACGATCAGCTGGCGCAGCAGGCGCTCCATCTCGTCCATGCGGTTGAGCTTCTCGGCCACCATCGCCTGGTCGTAGATCAGGTCGGCGTCGTTCGGAGCGGCATCGCTGGCCTGTACCAGCAGGTCGTAGGCATCCTGGTAGTTCTTGGTGTCGCGCAGCAGCTGCACCTCGGCCAGCAGCTTCTGGCGCCGCTGGTCGGCCGAGCTCGCAGGCAGGGCTTGGATCAGTTCGCGCCCCTGGGCCAGCCTGCCCTGGCGCGCCAGCAAGGTGGCGCGGCGCAATTGCGTGGCCGTGAGGTCTTCCGTGCTGTCGACTTTGGCCAGCCAGGCTTCGGCGGCAGGGTAGTCCTTGCGCCGCTCCGCGATCTGCGAGAGAACGAAGTAGGCCTGCGTCAGGCCGCGGCTGCGTTCTTCCACATCACGCTGGCTTTTCGAAAGCTCGATGTAGCGCTTGACCGAGCTTTCCGAGGCGGCGTCCTGCTTGGCTTGCGCTTGCAAGGTGCCCAGCAGCAGCCAGGGCTCGGGCAAAGCGGGTTGCTGGCGGGTCAGGATCGACAGCTGGCTGCTCGATTCGGCATAGCGGCGGTCCTGGGCCAGCACGCGGGCGTAGCCCAGGCGCACTTCGGCAGCGGCCTTGGGGCCGTCCAGGTAGCGCTTGAGCAGAGCCTCGGCTTGCGGCTGGTCGGCATCCACCAGGTCCAGCGCCAGCACGGCCGGCGCTTCTTCGGCGGGCGCAGCCGCCAGGCCCTTGCTGGCGGCGTCCAGCGCGCCTGCCATGTCGCCGCCAGCCAGGCGCACGCGGCCGATGGCGGCCCAGGCGGGCGCCGCCGTCGCCGGCGTTTTCAGCTCGTCCGCCAGCGCCTGCTCGACCACTGACGCGGCCAGCTTCTTGTCGGTGGCGCGCGAATAGTTGCGGGCAATGACGTTCATCAGCACCGGGCGCTCGATTTGCGGCGTGGCGGCGACCTCGGCGCGCAGCGGCTCGGTGGTTTCGCCGATGCGGTTGAGGGCGATCAGGATCTGCAGCTCGAGCCGGCGCGCGTCGCGTGAATCGGGCAGGGTCTGCTTCCAAAGGCGAGCTGCCGTCAATGCGGCCTCGCCGGAGCGCGACTGCAGGGCGATCTCGGTGGCGCGCTGGAACAATTGCGCATCGCGCGTGCGGCGCGCCGAATCGAGCATCAGCGCATAGCCGGTGCCCGGGTCGCCGGAACGCAGGTTCAGCTCGCCCAGCAGCACTTCGTAGAACACTTGGGCCGTCATGGCCGAAGGCACTGCCTGGGACTCGGCTGGGGGCTTGGGCGGACTGGCGGCGGGCGCAGCCGCGGCGGCGGCCGGCGCGGGGGGCGGAGCGACTGCAGCAGGGGGTGTAGTGGCAGGAGGAGAGTCGGCTTGCGGCGCCTTGTCGATGGACGCGCAGGCGCATGCGCTGAGAGCGAGCAACGCGGCCGCCGCAAGGCGGAGTCGGCGGGGCGGAAGGGTCATCGGACCATAATAATCCAAGCATCTTTGGCGACGTTTGCAAGGGGCCCATCCGGCTTCGACGGCCTCGCTGCCCACAACGTAATTCATGCCAGAACTACCCGAAGTCGAAGTCACCCGCCTCGGATTTGCCGATCGGATTGCAGGCGCCCAGGTCCAGGCGGTGCGCCTGGGCAAGCCCTTGCGCTGGGGCCTGGGCATCGATCCGGCCGCGCTGGCCGGCCGCTGGGTGCAGGCCGTGCGCCGGCGCGGCAAGTACCTGCTGCTCGACCTGGAGCCTGGCCTGCTGCTGCTGCACCTGGGCATGTCGGGGAGCCTGCGCTTTGCCGACCAGATGCCCGAGCCCGGCAAGCACGACCATTTCGACCTGGTCACCAGCCGCGGCACCCTGCGCCTGAACGATCCGCGCCGCTTCGGCGCCGTGGTCTATGCCGAGGGAGAGGCGGCGCCCGGCGCGCGCAAACTCCTGGGCGGCCTGGGCGTGGAGCCGCTGGGCGATGGCTTCGACCTGGATGTCTTCCATGCAGGCCTGCGGCGTCGGCAGGCGCCCATCAAGCAGGTGCTGCTGGCCGGCGACCTGGTGGTCGGCGTCGGCAATATCTATGCGTCCGAGGCGCTGTTTGCCGCCGGCATCCGTCCCACACTGGCGGCCGCGCGCATCAGCCGACCCCGGGCGGCGCTCCTGCGCGAGGCGGTGCAAAGCATCCTGGCGCGCGCGGTGGAGCGGGGCGGCAGCACCTTGCGCGATTTTTCCAACGTCGACGGCCAGAGCGGTTATTTCCAGTTGGAAGCCATGGTTTATGGTCGCGCCGGTGAGCCCTGCCGCATTTGCGCGACCCCGATCCGCCAGTTGCGCCAGGGCCAACGCTCCACCTACTACTGCCCACGCTGCCAAAAGTACTAAGCGCTTGCCGGGCGGCCCCTGCCATTTGGGCATGCGCACAACGAAACCAGACTGGCGGTGCGATTGAGGGCCCTTGCAGCAGGGGCGGGTGCTATATTTTGTAAGTCGATGTTTACATTCTCGACCCCTTGACCCGCTCCTTCAATCAGCAATTCGACCAGCACGGTGCCTGGCGGCGCAACTTCGCCCATCGGCTCAAATGGCTGACTGGATGGCTGCGCGAGAACGACCTGCTCGACGCGGCAGTCGGCGAGCGCCTGCGCGAGCTGGAGGCGCAGATGCGCACCAGCAAGGTCATGGTGGCTTTTGTCGCCGAGTTTTCGCGCGGGAAGTCGGAGCTGATCAACGCGATCTTCTTCGCCGGCTATGGCCGCCGCATCATGCCCGCCAGCGCTGGCCGCACCACCATGTGCCCGACCGAGTTGGGCTACGACCCGGCGCTGGTGCCGGGCCTGCGGCTGTTGCCCATCGAGACCCGGATGGAGCCGCACTCGCTGACGCATTGGCGGGAGGAAAAAGAGCGCTGGGCCGAATTCCCGATCGACGTGCGCGACGCCGAGGCGCTGGCCCAGACCATGCACAAGGTGGCCGAGGTCGATTGGGTGCCGCTGGAAGAAGCACGCAGGCTGGGCTTCTGGAGCGACGACAGCCCCGACGACAACCCCGCGCCCGATGCCCACGGCCGGGTCGAGATTCCGCGCTGGCGCCATGCGGTGCTCAACATGCCGCATCCGCTGTTGGAGCAGGGCCTCGTCATCCTCGACACGCCGGGCCTGAACGCCATCGGCGCCGAGCCCGAACTGACGGTGAGCCTCATCCCGCAGGCCCATGCCGTGGTGTTCATCCTGGGCGCCGATACCGGCGTGACGCGCTCCGACCTGTCGATCTGGCGCGAGCACCTGATCACCGAAGGCGACGTCAATGACACCCGCATCGTGGTGCTCAACAAGATCGACACGCTGTGGGACATCCTGAACAGCCCGGCGGAAGTCGACAAGCAGATCGACCGCCAGTGCAGGGCTTCGGCCAAGGTGCTGGACGTGCCGCTGGAGCACGTGCTGCCGGTGTCCGCGCAAAAAGGCTTGCAGGCCAAGATCCGGCGTGACGCGCCGCTGCTGCAGGCCAGCCGCCTGCCGGCGCTGGAGGCGGTGCTGGGCGAAGGCCTGCTGGGCAAGCGCGAAACAGTGCTGCGCCTGGCCATCAACACCGGCATCACGTCCCTGCGCGCCGAGGCCGAGCGCATCCTGAAGGTGCGCGCACGGGACCTGTCGGAGCAGGCGCTGGAACTGCAGGGCCTGCGCGGCAAGAACTCGAGCGTGATCCGCCACATGCGCACGCGCATCGAGGGCGAGCAATCCGAATTCGAAAGCAGCAACGCCCGCATCCTGGCCTTGCGCTCGGTGCAGAGCAAGCTGCTGCGCGAGGTGTATGCGGTGCTGGGCAGCACGGCGCTCAAGGCCGACATGGCGCGGCTGGCGGCGGCGCTCAAGCGCCCTGGCATCAAGCTCAATGTGCGCAAGGTCTATGGCGCCACCTTCGATGCGCTGCGCGGCAACCTGCGCGAGGTGCAGGAGACCACGGCCGAGATCCAGGCCATGCTCAACGCCACCTTCCGCCAGCTTAATGCCGAGCACGGCTTCACCCTGCTGGCGCCCGCCGAGCCGGACCTGACGGGCTTCGTCAAGCAGCTCAGCCAGATCGAGCAGAGCCACATCCAGTACCTGGGCGTGGGCAACATGCTCAAGCTGGCGCAGCCCGAGTTTTGCGACAAGCTGGTGCGGGCCCTGGCCAGCCGGCTGAGGGTGGTCAACGAAGCCGCCATGACCGAGGTCGAGCGCTGGAGCAAGGGCGCCGGCGCCCAGCTCGACGCACAGCTCAAGGAACGCCGCCGCAACTTCGGCCGGCGCATCGAGGCGGTGGAGCGCATCCAGAGCGCCGCCGGCGGGCTCGACGAACGGCTGGCCGAGATTGCCATGCAGGAGGCTTCGCTCAAGCAGCTTGGCGAACGCCTGCAAGAGCTGAGCATGCTCCTGACCAGCCAGGAGTCCGGCGAATTCGGCGGTCGACCGGACCTGCGCGCCGTCGCTTGAGCAAGACCATGGCTGCAGTAGCGCCGCTGCGCGAGGCGGCGCCGGTTCCCTATCTCGCCAATGCAGGCTTTTTCGCCGCGCAGGTCGTGCGCTGGCAGCGCAGCCACGGCCGCAGCGAGCTGCCCTGGCAGAACACGCGCGACCCCTATCGCGTCTGGCTGTCGGAAGTGATGCTGCAGCAGACGCAGGTCAGCACCGTGCTCGCCTACTTCGCCCGCTTTCTGGCGCGCTTTCCCGCAGTGGCCGACCTCGCCGCCGCCACCGAGGACGAGGTGCTGGCGCTGTGGAGCGGCCTGGGCTACTACAGCCGCGCGCGCAACATGCATCGCTGCGCGCAGGAGGTGGTGGCGCGCTTTGGCGGCGAGTTTCCGCGCACGGCTGAAGCGCTGCAAAGCCTGCCTGGCATCGGGCGCTCGACGGCAGCGGCGATTGCGGCCTTCTGCTTTGGCGAGCGCGTGGCGATCCTGGACGGCAACGTCAAGCGGGTGCTGACGCGCTACATCGGCTTCGAGGCCGACCTGGCCAGCAGCGCCAACGAACGCGCGCTGTGGGACATCGCCACGCAGCTGCTGCCACCTGCCGCAAGCAAGCCCGAGATGACGGCCTATACCCAGGGCCTGATGGACCTGGGCGCCACCGTGTGCACGCCGCGCAAGCCCGATTGCGGCGCGTGCCCGGCCGCTGCGGATTGCGCCGCCCACGCGCGCGGCGAGCCGGAGCGCTTTCCGGTCAAGACGCGCAAGCTCAAGCGCAGTGCAGCGGCGCTGTGGATGCTGGTCGCGCGCGATGCTGCGGGCCGCGTCTGGCTGGAAAAGCGGCCGGCCTCCGGCATCTGGGCCGGCTTGTATTGCCTGCCCTGCTTCGACGACCGGCAGGCGCTGCTGGCGGCCCTGCCTGCGCATCACAAAGAAAGCGAGCTGCACGACGCGCCAGCCTTCGTGCACGTGCTGACGCACAAGGATCTGCATCTGCACCCGGTGGGCTGGACGACGCAGGAGGGCGCGCGAATCTCGCCGCACGGCGCCTGGTTCGACGCGCAGGCCTGGCCTGGCCTGGGGCTGCCGGCGCCCGTGCGCAAGCTCCTTCAAGAATTGGATTAGAGCTCGCTGAGCTCGCGATGCCGCTTGAGCGCCGCCCAGCGCTTTTCGAAAGTGCGCGTCAACTGCTCGACCAGGAATACCGAGCGATGCTGCCCGCCGGTGCAGCCGATCGCCACCGTGACATAGCTGCGGTGGTCGCGCGCCAGCGCATCGAGCCAGCGGCCGAGAAAGCCCTCGATGTCGTCGTACATGCGCAGCACCTCGTCGTGCTGGCGCAGCCAATCGATCACCGGCGAGTCGCGGCCGGTAAGCGGGCGCAGCGCCGGCACGTAGTGCGGATTGGGCAGCATGCGCACGTCGAACACATAGTCGGCATCCAGCGGAATCCCCCGCTTGAAGGCGAAGGATTCGAACACCAGGGTCAGCGCGCTTTGCGGCGCCGCGATCAGGTCCTTGATGTAGCTTTGCAGCTGCGCCGGACGGATGATGCTGGTGTCGATGATGTCGGCGCCCTCGCGCAGATCGGCCAGCAGCTCGCGCTCCAGCTCGATGGCCTGCACCAGGGCGCGGTGCCGCTCGGGCGCATCGACATCGCCCTCCTGGCGCGACAGCGGATGCCGGCGCCGGGTCTCGGAAAAGCGCCGCACCAGCGCGTCGGTTGTGGCATCGAGAAAGAGCGAGTGCAGCGACACGCCTTCCTGGCGCAGCGCCTCCAGCTGCTGCGGAATGAGCGGAAAAGAAACGCCGCTGCGCACGTCCATCGCAATGGCCACGCGCCGCGCCTGCTGCTGGCGCTCCAGCGCGATGAATGCCGAGAGCAGCTCGGGCGGCAGGTTGTCGACGCAGTAGTAGCCGGCGTCTTCCAGCGCGTGCAGCGCGACTGACTTGCCCGAACCGGACATCCCGGTGATGAGGACGACTTCGAGGCTCATCGATGGTTCGCTATTTCCCGCTGCGCTCATAAGGCAACCTTCGTGCTGCGCACTGCGGTGCGAGCCCCCTTCGGAGCGGCCGGGCGGGGGCTCATGCTCGGACCGCCTTGACCGGCGCCGCCGGCTTTCGGCCGAGCATTTCGCGCGCATGGGCCAGTGTGGTCTGAGACACGCGTTCGCCGCCCAGCATGCGGGCAATTTCCTGGTCGCGCGTGCCGTCTTCCAGCAGCACCACGCTGCTTTCGGTGCGCGGGCCGGCGGCAGCTTCGTCCTGCGACTGCCGCTTGGACACCAGGAGGTGATGGTCGGCGCAGGCCGCCACCTGCGGCAGGTGGGTCACGGCCAGCACCTGGCGGTCGCGGCCCAGCTGCTGCATCAAGCGGCCGACCGTCTCGGCCACGGCGCCGCCCACGCCGGAATCGACCTCGTCGAAGATAAGTGCCTGCGCTTCGCCGAGCTGGCTGGTGGTGACCGCGATGGCCAGCGCGATGCGCGACAGCTCGCCGCCCGACGCCACCTTGCCGATCGGGCGCGGCGTGCTGCCGGCATGGCCGCTGACCAGAAAGCCGATGTCTTCCAGGCCGAAACGGCTGGGCTGCGCCAGCGGCGCGAGTGCCACCTCGAACTGGCCGCCCTTCATGCCCAGGCCCTGCATCGCTTCCGTGATCGCCTTGGCCAGCCGCGGCGCCGCGGCCTGGCGCGCCTTGCCCAGGGCGCGCGCCTCCTTCATATAGGCTTGCAAGGCCGCTTTTTCGGCGCGCTCCAGCGATTCGAGGTCGCTCGCCGCATCCAGTGCCTTCAGCTCTTCCTGCCAGCCGGCCAGCAGCACCGGCAACTCTTCAGGTGGACGGCGGTAGCGGCGCGCCAGCGACATCCACAGGCCCATGCGCTCGTCGAGCTCGGCCAGGCGCTGCGGGTCGGTTTCGGTATGCCGCAGGTAGCCGTGCAGGCTGTGGGCCGCGTCGGCGGCCTGCGCCACGCTGGAGGCCAGCACGTCGCCGAGCGCCTTGAATTGCGGCTCGATGTGCTCGCAGTCCTGCAGCAGGGCCAAGGCGCGATTCAGTGCGCTGAGCGCGCCCTGGTCGTCATCCTCGATGGCCAGGCGGGCACCCTCGGCCGCGTCGATCAGCGCCTGGGCGTTGGAGATGCGCGAATGGCTGGTGGAAAGCTCTTCCCATTCGTCGGCGCCAGGCGCGAGCTTGGCGACTTCGGCGATCTGCCACTGAAGGCGCTCGCGTTCGCGCTGCAGCGAATCCTGGGCGCTGCGTGCGGCATCCAGGGCGGCGACGGCCTGCCGCCAGGCCTGCCAGGGCGCTTCGAGCGTGTCCTGGCGCGCGCCGGCATAGGCATCGAGCAGGCCGCGCACCGAGTCGGGCCGGGTCAGGCTTTGCCAGGCGTGCTGGCCGTGGATGTCGAGCAGGCGCTCGCCCAGCTCGCGCAACTGTGCCGCGGTGGCCGGGCTGCCGTTGATCCAGCCGCGGCTGCGGCCTTGCACATCGACGGTGCGGCGCAGCAGCAGGGCGTCGCCGGCGGCTGCTGATTCGAAGCCGCCTTCGTCCAGCCAGGCGTCGAGCGATGGCGCGGCGTCGAACTCGGCGCTCACGTCCAGGCGCTGGGCGCCCTCACGCACGGAACCGGGGTCGGCGCGGCTGCCCAGCGCCAGTTGCAGCGCGTCGATCAGGATGGATTTGCCGGCACCGGTCTCGCCGGTGAGCACGGTGAAGCCGGACGACAGGTCGATGTCCAGCGAGCGCACGATGACGAAATCGCGCAGAGTGATCCTTCGCAGAGCCAAGTCAGGAACCCCCCTCGTTCCAATGCAGTTTTTTGCGCAGCGTGTCGAAGTAGCTCCAGCCCTTGGGGTGCAGGAAGCACACGTTCAGGCCGGAGCGCCGCACCACGATCTGATCGCCGTGCGCCAGAGTGGCCAGCGATTGCATGTCGAAACTGGCGCTGGCGTCGCGGCCGGCCACCAGTTCGATGGTGACTTCCTCGTCGTCCGGCAGAAGAATCGGCCGGTTCGACAAGGTGTGCGGCGCGATCGGCACCAGCACCCAGCCCGAGACGGCCGGATGCAGAAGCGGCCCCCCGGCCGACAGCGCGTAGGCGGTGGAGCCGGTGGGCGTGGCGATGATCAGGCCGTCGGCGCGCTGGTTGGCCACGAAATGGCTGCCCACCGACACGCGCAACTCCACCATGCCGGACGTGGCGCCGCGGTTGACCACCACGTCGTTCATGGCAAGCGCCTCGAACACGATCTGGCCGTCGCGCAGCACCTGGCCGTGCATCAGGCCGCGGCGCTCTTGTTCGTACTCACCAGCCAGCATGGGCACCAGGGTCGACTGGTAGTTGTCCAGCGGGATGTCGGTGATGAAACCCAGGCGCCCGCGGTTGATGCCGATCAGCGGCACGCCGAAGGGCGCCAGCTGCCGGCCGATGCCCAGCATGGTGCCGTCGCCGCCCACCACCAGGCCCAGGTCGCACTGCTGGCCGATTTCTTCGACGCTGAGGGCCGGGTAGCGGCCGGGCGGCTCGGCGCCGTCCGCGTCGTCGTCCTCGCCTTTTTGCACCGACACTTGGCAACCCCGGGCCTGCAGGAACAGGCCGATGCTGTCGAGCATCTCGTCCGGAGCGCTGGATTGCGCGCGCACACCGCTTTGCTGGTATTTACCGATGAGCGCAACGTGCCGGAAGCGGGGGGTCATGTACAAATTACAACATTAAAATCATCAAATGCTGGACGATCGCGCACGTCTCTTGCTCAAGACCCTGGTGGAACGGTACATCGCCGACGGCCAGCCCGTGGGTTCGCGCACATTGTCTCGCGTGCCGGGGCTGGAACTGTCGCCGGCAACCATCCGCAACGTGATGTCCGACCTGGAGGAGCATGGCCTGATCGCCAGCCCCCACACCTCGGCCGGCCGCGTGCCGACGGCGCGCGGCTATCGTCTTTTCGTCGACACCATGTTGACCGCCAAGCGTGACGAGATTGCGGCACCTACCCTGGCGGCCGACCAGCCGCAGAAGGTGATCGCCAACGCGGCCAACATGCTGTCGAACCTGTCGCAGTTCGTCGGCGTGGTGATGGCGCCGCGCCGCACCTCCACCTTCCGCCACATCGAATTCCTGCGGCTGTCGGAAAAGCGCCTGTTGGTCATCATCGTCTCGCCCGAAGGCGACGTGCAGAACCGGGTGATCTTTCCGGAGATCGACTTCAGCCAGTCGGAACTGGTCGAGGCCTCCAACTACATCAACATGCACTACTCGGGGCTGACGCTCGAGCAGGTGCGCGACCGCCTGCAGTCCGAGATCGACACCCTGCGCAGCGAGATCGCAACCTTGATGCAGGCCGCGGTGCAGGTCAGCGCCGAGGCGCTGAGCCAGGCCGAGGACGAAGTGGTGATTTCCGGCGAGCGCAACCTGCTGTCGGTGAGCGATTTCTCCAGCGACATGACCCACCTGCGTCGCGCCTTCGACCTGTTCGAGCAGAAGGCGCAGCTGATGCGCCTCCTGGACGTATCGAGCAAGGGCGAGGGCGTGCGCATCTTCATCGGCGGCGAAAGCCAGGTCGTGCCCTATGAAGAACTGTCGGTGGTCACCACCAACTACGAGGTCGACGGCCAGGTGGTCGGCACCCTGGGGGTGATCGGCCCGACGCGCATGCCGTACGAGCGCATGATCCAGATCGTCGACATCACCTCGCGCCTGGTGAGCAACGCGCTCAGCCACCGAAAGTAGCGAAAGTAGAATGGCGCCCCACGTGGGCCGTTAGCTCAGTTGGTTAGAGCAGCGGACTCATAATCCGTTGGTCGCTGGTTCAAGCCCAGCACGGCCTACCAAAATCACCGCGTGGTTATTGAAAAGCCTGCTATCGAATCGGTAGCGGGCTTTTTGGTTTTTAAGTCCGTCTCCACTCCGCCTCCACTTTTCCAAAGATGGATGCGCAACTCCAGATTGAGGGCGGTTGCCGAGGCGGCCGACTAACTTGAGCGATCAACGCTCGGCGCGTGCCATTTGGGCAAGGATCACGTTGTATTTGCTGAGGTAGCGGTTGAGGTCGATGTTGAAAACGACAAGTTGGTCGAGCGGGGATGAAAGAAGAGGTGCGAGACCAAACACCTCAAGCACGTCAAGGCCTTCCAGCACTTCAAGTTGCGCGTATGCGTCGTGGTCGCGGTGGGCACCGACATAGTTGCGCACCTTGAGCAAGAATGGTTCATGCGCTCTACGGAAAGCAGCTATGGACTTTGTGATGGCATTTAGTCGATCAAGCCACTCATCACCGAGGCCCAGTTCGATCAGCCACTTGCGATAGTTCTTGCCCAAGAGCTCGGGCAAATCTTCAGCCAACTCATACAACAGAACAGCAAGTCCACGGGCATGGAACTTTCGATGCCACTGGGAGCGCCCGTGCAAGATGGACTCGGCATAGGTGCTCAAGTCTTGTTCAGCAATAGCAATGAAGAGCCCCACATTGAAGACGCCCTCATAGGTGGGCAACCTGTAAGTGCGCGCCTTCTCAATGTTGTTCTTGAACGTCTTTTGAAGCTTGCGGGAAGTGCTGAGTCTCTTGCGATTCTTCCAGCGGTGGCGGAGCCGGATCGGAATGGTCATTAGGTTGAATGCAAAGTCCGCCAACGTCCTCTTTGCCGAGCCCTCAGCGCCCGCCGGTTCGTTCATGCTCTTTCCCAATCAATTGAAGCCAAGGGCCTAGTACTGAGCGCGCAGCGCCTCACCTATCTGCTCTTGCGCACTACCCACGGCGCCAAGCAAGTCGTTGCACAGGTGGTTCCACTCGTCCGTGCTTTCCGTGTTGGTCGCCATCGTTGCCGTCTCAAGGATCGACATGAGTTGACTGCGCAAGGCATCGTCGGCCACGCGCTGCGTCAACTTCAGTATGGTCCTTTCCGTCTGCGTGTAGCCCGCGCCCAGGGCGCCCAACATTAGGTCGATCGTCTTGGCTTTCTTGCGCGTGCCTGCCTGTAAAGCGTCCTTCAGGAGGATATCGAGCGTGTCTTGCAGCGCGGCCAGCGTGTCGTGCTGAAAAATCCGGTGTTGCTCTGCCCGCGCGGCCTGAGACGCCTTGCTGTGCAGCTTCGCCGCGTTCCGATTCGTGATGATCGTCGTGAGGATGCTCACGCCTCCGCCCAGGAGGGCGCCAAGGAACCCCCATATCGCCTCTGTCATGTGACCCCTCGTTGTCGCGGCACTTGGGTGGCCGCGTGGCGCGGATTCTGCCTTGTCGTGTCCCGCACTCGAAAGCGCATTTGCCTAGACAGTTGCCGACTACCCCCAGGCGGGCTTCACCGTGGTGGAAGGCGGCAAGCATCCGGGACGCAACACGGCCAACGCGCTGGTGGTGTTCGAAGATGGCAGCTACCTAGAACTGATCGCCTATTCCGCCCCGTCGCCGCAGGAGCGCTGGTGGCGGGTGCTGGATGCCGCCGGCGAAGGTCTTGTCGATTTCGCGCTGCTGCCCCGGAACATCGACACTGTGGTCGCCCAGGCGCGCCAGCGCGGGCTGACCGAACTGACGACCGCGCCGGGCGGGCGCTTGCGCCCCGACGGCGTCCGGGTCGAATGGCAATCAGCGCGGCAGGCCAGGCACGACCTGCCATTCTTGTGCGCCGACATCACGCCGCGCGCATGGCGCGTGCCTGCATGGCGCGCTTTTCCAGTTCGGCGCGGCCTGATATCAGGCTGCCAATGCTGCCGGTTCCAGATCCACCAGGACACCCGGAATCGTGATCAGGCGAAGCGCCTTCTCTTCCGGCGTGCTGACATCGTTCAGAAAGCGCAGATTGCAGTCGCCGATGGTGATGGTGTCGCCGTTGCGCAAGGGGCGCTGCGTGACGCGCAAGCCGTTCACGTAGGTTCCGTTGCGGCTGCCGACGTCCGCGATCGCGAACTGCTGCCCGTTCCAGTCGATGACGGCGTGCTGGCGGCTGACGCGGTCGCGGTCGACGACGAGCGAGTTGTTGTGATGGCGGCCGATGGTGGTCATGCGGCCGCTGATGTAGACCTGCCTTGTGCTGCGGTCCTTGGTCAGGATGATCAATCTGGGCATCTTGCTGCTCTGAATCGAAGTAAGTCTCGGGGAAGGGCCAGACTGTACGAAGCGAAGCACGAGCGGCAAAGTCTGAAAAGAGAGGCCTTTCGGCCTCATCTTCGGGCCGGCAGCCCCTCAGCGCAGCATCGCCGACATGGCCGAGCAGCAATTGAGTATGCGCACCGCGGCCTCCATCGAGGGGGCGTCGAAGCGCAATTCGGTGGCCCCGCTGCGTTCGAAGGCGGGCCATTGGCAAAACAGATCGGCCAGGGCGGGCGTTTGTGTGCGCAACACGACGGCCAGGGGCTTCCTGGCCGGCAGCAGCGGCCGGGCCTGCCCGCGGGCGGCCAGGGCCGCGCTCACCCCTTCACGGATCGCGGCGCAGGATTGCGCCGGCGAAAGGGAGATGCCGCTGTTCTGCCCCGTGGCGCGCTTGGTCTGCACGAAAGTCGCATGCGGGAACAGTGGCCGGTTCTCCGCGATGAAGGCATCGTCGCCGCTGGCCATCAGCACCGGCGCGCCGTACTCTCCGGCCAGCGTGCCGTAGATGCCGGCCTCGCCCTGTGGCTCGCCATTGATCTCGATGCCGGCGAAGGCAAAGCTGTTGATCGTGTGGGCCAGAATGCCGCGCCCGCCGGCGCGCGAGTGATAGCCGACCATGCAGACCCCATCCACGCCAAGCTCGACCCCGGCCACCATGCTCAGGTAGCGCGGCTTGCCCTGAATGACCTGGGCCCGCTCGTCCAGCAGGTCCGGCGGCATGTTGCGGAAGTCGCCGTGCGAATCGTTCACCCAGACCTCGGTGGCGCCGCCGTCGAAGGCGCCGGCAATGGCGGCGTTGGCCTCCTCGGTCATCAGCCGGCGGGCCCGTTCGTACTCGGGGTTGCCGGCGCGCACCTGCTGCGAATGGAAGACGCCGGCCACGCCTTCGATGTCGACGGAGATCAGGATTTTCATTTTGGGGAGAAAGAGCTTCTACGAGTTGGCGAAGGCGTCCACGCTGTCCAGCAGGTCGCGCAGGGCCGGCCGCACATGGCCGTCGCGCCCCGTGACGGCCTGGGCGCGCCACAGCGCATGCAGGATGGCCTGCTCCACGCTGTCGGCCGCGGCCTGGAACAAGCCGTCGAGCAGGGCGTCGTGCAGCAGCGTTGGCGCAGGCATCGGCGCATCACGCAATTGCGGCACCGTGTAGGCGGTGGAGAAGGCGAGCGCGATGTCGCCGCTGCCGTGGCCGAAGACGGAGCCGGTGCGCGCCAGGCCGGCGCCGGCACGCAAGGCCAGGCGGCGCAGCTGGCGCGCGTCCAGCGGCGCATCGGTGGCGATCAGCATGATGATCGAGCCCTTCTCCGGCTCGGCCGCGGGCTTGGCCTCGGCCCGTTGGGCCGCCAGCCGCGCGCCGACCGGGCGGCCGGCAAGGATCAGGTTGGATTGCAGCCCGTAGTTGGCGAGCACCAGCGCGCCCACCGTGTGCGCTGCGCCGCTGTTGTTGCCGGGCGCCGGCACGCGGCGCGAGGCGCTGCCGATGCCGCCTTTGAGCCCGAAGCAGGACATGCCGCGGCCGGCGCCGACCGAGCCCTGTTCCACCGCTTCGCCTGCCGCTGCGGCCAGGGCGCCCAGGTAGTGCTGCTGGCCCACCGCCATGCGCTGCATGTCGTTGAGAAAGCCGTCGTTGCACTCAAATACGAGAGGGTTGACGCTGGGCAGGCTGCGCCCGCATTCCGGGTTGGCGGCGATGCACGCGCTGATCTGCGCCTGCGCGACGGCCGGGACCGAGAAGGTGTTGGTGAGCGCGATCGGGGTTTCCAAGAGGCCCAGCTCCTCCACCTGCAAGAGCCCGATGCTCTTGCCGAAGCCGTTGAGCACAGCGACGCCCGCCGGCACGCGCTGAAGGTAGGGGTCGCCGGCATGGGGCCGCAGCACCGTCACGCCGGTCTGCACGGCGCCTTCGTCCAGCGTGCAATGGCCGACCGTGACGCCGGCCACGTCGGTGATGGCGTCATGCGGTCCCGAGGGCAATGCGCCGATGCGCGGAGGCGTCGCAGTCACGGTCACGGTCAGATGCGGTCGATCTTCGGATCGAGCGCGTCGCGCAGCCCGTCGCCGAGCAGGTTGAAGGCCAGCACGGTGAAGAAGATGGCCAGTGAGGGAAACAGCGCCACATGCGGCGCATTGACCATGTCGGCACGTGCTTCGTTGAGCATGGCGCCCCATTCGGGCATGGGCGGCTGCGCGCCCATGCCCAGGAAGCTCAGGCTGGCGGCCGTGATGATCGATGTGCCCAGCCGCATCGTGAAGTACACGACGATGGATGAGATGGTGCCGGGCAGGATGTGCCGCAAGAGGATGGTGCGGTCGCTCGCGCCGATGCTGCGCGTGGCCTCGATGTAGGTGAGGTTCTTCAATGCCAGCGTGTTGCCGCGCACCAGGCGCGCGAAGGCCGGCACGCTGAAGACCGAGACCGCCACCACCACGTTGGTCATGCTGCTGCCCAGGATCGCCACCACGCCCAGGGCCAGCAGGATGCCCGGGAAGGCGAACAGCACGTCGGAGATGCGCATCACGATGCGGTCCCACCAGCCGCCGTAGTAGCCGGCCAGGAGGCCCAGCGCAGTGCCGACGATGGCGCCCAGTGCCACCGAAAGAAAACCGGCGGCCAGCGAGATGCGCGCGCCCATCAGGATGCGGCTGAAGATGTCGCGGCCCAGGGGGTCGACGCCGAACCAATGCACCGCGGAAGGGCCGGCATTGATCCTGTCGTAATCGAAGAAGTTCTCGGCGTCGTAGGGCACGATCCAGGGCGCCAGGATGGCGACTGCCACCAGCAGCAGCACGAACACGCCCGCGCCCATGGCGACGTGCTGCATGCGGAACTTGCGCCAGAACTCGCTCCAGGGCGTGCGCACGCGCGACGATGACGTGTCGGCCTCCTGCTGCGACTGCGTTGCGGCGGCGGAAAGGGTGTCTGCGGGAGGCGTGCTCATTTGAAACGGATGGTCGGGTTGATGAAGCCGTACAGCACGTCCACCACCAGGTTGATCAGGATGAATTCCAGCGAGAACAGCAGCACCAGCGTCTGGATCACCGGGTAGTCGCGCATCTCCACGGCGTCGACCAGCAGGCGACCGAGTCCGGGCCAGTTGAACACCGCCTCCACCACGATGGAGCCGCCCAGCAGGAAGCCGAACTGCAGGCCCATCATGGTGACCACCGGGATCAGCGCGTTGCGCAGGCAATGCTTGAGCACCACCCATTTTTCCGACACGCCCTTGGCGCGCGCGGTGCGCACGAAATCTTCCTGGATCACCTCGACGAATGACGCGCGGGTGAAGCGCGCCATCACGGCCGCCACCGCCGCGCCCAGCGTGAGCGAGGGCAGGATGTAGTGGCGCCACGAGTCGGCGCCGATCGTGGGCAGCCAGCCCAGCTGCACCGAGAAGATCTGCATCAGCAGCATGCCCAGTGCAAAGGCCGGAAAGGAGATGCCCGACACAGCGAGCGTCATGCCGATCCGGTCCGGCCATTGGTTTCGGTAGACCGCCGAAGTGATGCCGATGGCCATGCCGAAAACCACCGCCCACGCCATGCTGGTGAGGGTGAGCAGCAGGGTGGGCATGAAGCGGTCCGCGATCTCGGTGGACACCGGGCGCTGCGTGCGCAGCGACTTGCCGAAGTTGCCTTGCAGCATGTTGCCGAAGAAGCTCAGAAACTGCTGCGGCAAGGGCTTGTCCAGGCCGAGGTCCTGGCGGACCAGTTCCACCGTCTCGGGCGATGCGTCCACGCCCGCGGCCAGTCGCGCCGGATCGCCCGGCAGCATATGGACGAACAGGAACACCAGCACCGAGACGATCAGCAGCGTTGGCGCGAGGCCCAGCAGGCGCTTGAGCACGTACTGGATCATGCCGCGCGCTCCATGGCTTCTTCTTTCGCAACGATCACTTGAGCTCGGCTTCGTCGAAGTTGAAGCTGCCGTCCGGGATCACGTAGAAGCCGGTCAGGTTGCGTGCGCGCACCGACAGCAGTTTTTCGGTCACCAGGAAGACCCAGGGCGCGTCCTTCCAGATGCGCTGCTGCGCATCGGCGTACAGCTTGGCCTTTTCGCCGGAGTCGGTCACGACCAGCGCCTTGGCGATGTCGGCGTCGACCTCCGCATTCTTGTAGTAGGCCGTGTTGAAGAGCTTCGGCGGGAAGGACTCCGAGGCCAGCAGCGGGCGCATCGCCCAGTCGGCCTCGCCGGTGGAGGACGACCAGCCCACGTAGTACATGCGCACCGGCGCGCTGGCCGGGTCTTGCGCGCTTTCCACCAGCTCCACGCGTTGGCCGGTTTCCAGTGCGCGGACCTGCACCTTGACGCCCACCTGCGCCAGCTGTTGCTGCACGAACTGGATGACCTTCTGGGCCGTGGTGTGGTTGTAGGCCGACCACAGCGTCGACTCGAAGCCCTCCGGATAGCCCGCCTCCTTGAGCAGTTCCTTCGCCTTGGCCGGGTTGTAAGGCCAGGGGCCGAGCTTGGTCGCGAACTCCACGCCCTTGGGCAGCACGCCCTCTGCCGGAATGGCATGGCCGGAGAAGGCCACCTTGGCCAGCGCCTCCTTGTTGATCGCGTAGTTCATGGCCTCACGCACCTTCGGGTTGTCGAAAGGCTTTTGCTGCGTGTTCATCGACAGGTAGCGATGGATGATCGAGGGCGCGCTGGTCACTTCCAGGCTGGGCTTGCTCGTCAGCGTTTGCGCGGCCTCGGGCGGCATCGGGAAGGCGAAGTGCGCTTCGTTGGTCTGCATCATGGCCGCGCGGGTGTTGTTGTCCACCACCGGGCGCCAGGTGATGCTGTCGATCTTGGGATAGCCCTTGCGCCAGTAGCCGTCCCACTTGGCGACCTTCAGGTAGTCGGTGGATTTCCACTCGACGAACTTGAAGGGGCCGGTGCCCACCGGGTTTTGCGCGATGCCCTTGCTGCCGTACTTGGCGAGCGCCGCCGGCGAGATCATCACGGCAGACGGATGGGCCAGCGAGTTGATGAAGGGCGAGAAAGCCTCCTTGAGCGTGAAGCGCACCGTGGTCGCGTCCAGCGCCTCGGTCTTGATGACGTTCTTGTAGAGGTTGTAGCGCTTGAGCTTGTTCTCGGGATTGGTGACGCGGTCGAAGTTGGCCTTCACCGCCTGGGCGTTGAAGTCGGTGCCGTCGTGGAACTTGATGCCGCTCTTGAGCTTGAAGGTATAGACCAGCCCGTCCTTGCTGACCGTGTAGCTGTCGGCCAGCACCGGCACCATCTTCATGGTGTGGTCGAAGCCGTACAGGCCCTGATAGAAGGACTTGGCCACCGCCTGCGAGACCGTGTCGTTGGCATCGTAGGGATCGGTGGTGGTGAAGGTCGACTGAACGGCCACCACCAGGTCCTTGCCGGCGGCCTGCGCCGACAGGGCCAGGCCGGCGAGCGCGAGGGCGGCCGCGATTTTGGAAAGACCTTGGTTCATGTGAAGACTCCTTTGACGTCTTGAGGGAGGAAAAAAACTGAATCAGGTGAATCAGGAATCGGCGGCAACCGGATGCCGCGCGACGAAGTGGCCCGGCCCGACCTCGACCAAGGGCGCCAGTTCGGGCTGGTAGCCCACCGGATGCACCGGGCTCGGCACCTCGCCCTGCAGCAGCGCGTGCTGGCGCCTGCGGCGCGTCGGGTCGGCCACCGGCACGGCGGACATCAGGCGCTTGGTGTAGTCGTGCTGTGGGTTCTCGAAGATCGCGCGGCGCGGGCCGATCTCGACGATCTGGCCCAGGTACATCACGGCCACGCGGTGGCTGATGCGCTCCACCACGGCCATGTCGTGCGAGATGAAAAGAAAAGCCACGCCCAGCTCGCGCTGCAGGTCGAGCATCAGGTTGACGATCTGGGCCTGGATCGAGACGTCCAGCGCAGAGACCGATTCGTCGGCCACCACCACCTTGGGGTCGAGCGCGAGCGCGCGGGCAATGGCGATGCGCTGGCGCTGGCCGCCGGAGAATTCGTGCGGATAGCGCTGCGCATAGTCGGCCGGCAGGCCCACCTTTTCAAGCAGCCAGCGCACCCGCGCCTGCGCCTCGCCGCCCTTGGCGACGCCATGCACCAGGAGCGGCTCCATGATCGAATAGCCCACGGTGAGGCGCGGATCCAGCGAAGCGAAAGGATCCTGGAAGATGAACTGGATGTCGCGTCGCAGCGCCTGTAGTTCGTTTTTTGCAAGCGCCAGCACGTTGCGGCCCTTGAACTCGATCTCGCCGCCCTGGCTCTCGACCAGGCGCAGCAGCGAGCGGCCGGTGGTCGACTTGCCGCAGCCCGATTCGCCCACCAGCGCCAGGGTCTCGCCCGCATGCAGGTCGAAGCTGATGCCTTCCACCGCGTGCACGCGGCGCGTGACGCGACCCAGCAGGCCGCTCTTGAGGTCGAAGCGGGTCACCAGCTTCTTCACGCGCAGGATCGGCGGGGCGTCGCGCCGAACCGTGTCCTGCGGGCGCGGCGTGTTCACGCTGGCGCCGGCCTCGTCGACCTTGAGCAGTTCGAAGCGCGCCGGCAGCTCGGTGCCGCGCATCGCACCCAGCTGCGGCACCGCCGACAGCAGCGCGCGCGTATAGGCGTGGCGCGGGGCCGCGAACACCTGCTCGGCGCTGCCGGCCTCGGCCTTGTCGCCGCGATACATCACCAGGACGCGATCGGCCACCTCGGCCACCACGCCCATGTCGTGCGTGATGAAGACCACGCCCATGTGCATCTCGGCCTGCAGCTCGCGGATCAGTTGCAGGATCTGCGCCTGGATGGTGACGTCGAGCGCCGTGGTGGGCTCGTCGGCAATCAGCAGCGAGGGCCGGCAGGACAGCGCCATCGCGATCATCACGCGCTGGCGCATGCCGCCCGAGAGTTGATGCGGATAGCGCTGCAGCACGCCGCGCGCCTCAGGGATGCGCACCAGCTCCAGCATGCGCAGTGCCTCGGCGCGCGCGGCGGCGCGGTCCTTGCCCTGGTGGATGGTGATGGCTTCCGCGATCTGGTCGCCGGCGGTGAACACCGGGTTGAGCGATGTCATCGGCTCCTGGAAGATCATCGCGATGTCGGCGCCGCGGATGCCGCGCATGGTCGCGTCCGGCGCCTTGGCCAGGTCCAGCACCTGGCCGTTGCGCCGCCGGAAGGCCATGCGGCCGTCGAGGATGCGGCCGCCGCCGTATTCCACCAGCCGCATCAGCGACAGCGAGGTGACCGATTTGCCCGAGCCGGACTCGCCGACGATGGCCAGCGTTTCGCCGCGATCGACATGAAAGCCCAGCTGGCGCACCGCATCGACGGTGCGCTCGGAGGTGCTGAAGCGCACGGTGAGGCCGTCCACCTCGAGGACGCGTTGCTCGGGCAGCTGCAAGGCAGCCGTGGGAGAGGATAGGACCGCAGCGTTCATCGGTAGATGGCGGTCTGGGGCAACTCTGTGCCGCGGGCATGGCCGCGGTACATGCCTTCGGTGTTGAAGGGCAGGCAGATGTTGCCGTGGCGGTCCACCGCGATCAGCCCGCCGTTGCCGCCGATGCGCGGCAGCGACTGCATCACCACGGCATGCGTGGCTTGTTCCAGTGATTGGCCGGCGTAGCGCATGCGCGCGCACACGTCGTAGGCGGCGGCCGCGCGGATGAACATCTCGCCGCTGCCGGTGCAGGAGACGGCGGCGCTCTCGTCGTCGGCGTAGGTGCCGGCGCCGATCAGCGGCGAATCGCCGACGCGGCCGACGCGCTTGTTGGTCATGCCGCCGGTGGAGGTGGCGGCCGCCAGGTGGCCGTGCAGGTCGAGCGCGACGGCGCCGACGGTGCCGAACTTCTGGCCTTCGTCCAGCGGCGTGGTGGCGTTGTTGGCCGTGCCGTCATGGTCGAGCGCGACACGGCCGGCAGCCAGGGCGCGCTCCAATTGCAAGCGCCGCGCCTCGGTGGAGAAGTGCGAAGGCTCGACCATCTCCAGCGCGCGCTCGCGCGCGAATGCCTCGGCGCCGGCGCCGGCCAGCAGCACGTGGGCGCCGTCTTCCAGCACGGCGCGGGCGGCGCGCACCGGGCGGCGGATGTGGCTGACGCAAGCCACGGCGCCGGCGCGCAGGTCGGCGCCGTTCATGACAGCCGCGTCGAGCTCGTGCGTGGCGGCATGGGTGAAGACCGCGCCGTGGCCGGCATTGAAGAGCGGGCAGTCCTCCAGCATCTCGACCGCGAGACAGACTGCATCGAGCGCGCTGGCGCCGCGCAGCAGCAGCGCCTGGCCGGCCTGCACGATGCCGCGCAGCGCCTCGTGATACGCCAGGGCAGCGCCGGCATCCAGCGCCGCGGCGCTGACGGTGCCGGCGCCGCCGTGAATGGCAATGGCGGGTGTTGTATTCATGGTCTCTTCTTCTTTGCCGCCGGCGCGCGCGACGGCGATGCTTGTTTGATTTTTGGCATGTGGTTGATTCGCAGGTCTTGCGCGCCGTGCAGCCAGGGCATGACGGCGTGCACCACGCCGCTGGCGGCGCGCAGGGCTTGCGGCGTGCGCAGGGCGACGGCGCTGGTCAGGGCCTCGATCAGCGCCAGCACGCTGGTCTCGCAGTTGGGGCGATAGCGGGTTTCGGTCTGCGCGTAAAGGACCACGTCGGCCAGCGGCGCGACCGGCGAGCTGGGCCGATCGGTCAGGGCCAGCACGCCGACGCCGTGGCTGCGGGCGATTTCCGTCAATGCCACGGTGTCGGTCAAATAGCGCGGAAAGCTCAGTGCCACCAGCAAGTCGCGCGAACCGCCACGCGAGAGCGCGCGCGCGCCATGCGTCACGCCGCTCATCGAGGGCAGCAGGCGCACGTCCGCGCAGTAGGCATCCAGCCCGTGCTGCAACAGCCCGGCCAGCCAGGCGCTGGCGCCATAGCCCGCGATGAAGACGGTGCGCGCCCCAAGCACGCGCGCCACCGCGGCCTCGCAGGAAGCGCGGTCCAGGGCTTGGCGCGTCGCCGCGATGTTGTGCTGGCTTTCTTCCAGCGCCATGGCGAAAACATCGGCCACCGTGGTCGGCTGTGCCAGGTTGCCGCGCAAGCGCACCACGGGTGCCACCAGCGGCTCGAAGCCACGCACCAATTCGGCGCGAAACCTCGCGTAGCCATCGAAGCCCAGCACCCGTGCGAAGCGGTTGGCCGTGGCCACCGAAACGCCGACGGTGGCTGCCAGCTCATCGATGGGCTGCGTGGCCACCTGCAAAGGGCGCTCGAGCACGTGATCGGCCAATTGCCGCTGCGAGCGGGTCATTTGCGGCAGGGCCTGCGCAATGCGCTGAGCGACGGTGGCGGCGGCGGGAGATGCCATGCGGGATGTGGGCGGCGCACGCTCAAGAGCAGCGTGCGATGTAAAAAAAATTACAAGATAGTGCGATGGAAGAAAATATTCAATCAGCACTTGCCACTAAGCAATCCCCAGGCCAGCTGGTCCGCGATTCGAGAACTTGGCAGGGCCCGGCCAAAATCACGCTATACTTGAAGGCTTCGCGATTTATGCGCCTTGAGTCATCAAATTCAAGCCGCCCCGAAAGGGAGCATGTTCAACCATGCTATAATTGCAAGCTGTGCGGGTGTAGCTCAGTTGGATAGAGTACTTGGCTACGAACCAAGGGGTCGTGGGTTCGAATCCTGCCACCCGCACCACTCTCTTAAAGGGTTAGGACGCTAGCGTGTCCTAACCCTTTTTCTTTTTGCGCGACTTAAAGGTGTTGGCCGCGCTTGCCCTTGAACTGCGCAGCCGGGATCACAAAGACACTGCGCTCCGGAACCAACTGCGCTTGCTCTGACCAAGACAGCGGGTACGGCTTTCTCCGCCGCGCTTGCTCATCCAGCATCTCGATCAGCGGCACCGCGGACCCCCGCCGCTACTTGGTGCCGACGATGCGGATCATGGAGCCGGTGCGCGCGTCGAAGATGCCAACGTCGATCACGATGCCGGGCCGCCGGGCGTCATAGACGGCCACCTCGACTTCCTGAGATCGAGATCCGGGCGAGATCAGCCAACCACCTGGCTCAACCCGACCGCGACCTTGACCACATTTGAACGGCGGTGGTTGATGACCGGCCGGCCGGTCCGGATACCAAACGCGGCATTCTCCTGGAGGCGGCAAGTGGCCGTTGGGAATGCGGGTGTAGCCGTGCTGGTGGAAGTACGAGGAGTTTCCTCCGTGCTGCTTCCGCTCTTCGCTTCGTTGCTTTCCTTTGCCAGACTCGTCCTTGCCTTCGTCGGCGAAGGCTCCGGTGCCGAGCGCCATCAATCCGATGAGGGCCGACACTGCTGCACGCTTGATCATTTGTGCCTCCTATACGCAAGCCTTCGTTATAAAGCCCGCGCGATGCGGGCTTTATTCGTGAAGGGGATGGCAGCTATTTCTTCGTCGATGGCGTTGCTGGGGTTGCTGGGGTTGCAGGCGTAGCCGGAACAGTCGTAGTTGTTGACGTCCCAGGAGTTGCGGGAGTTGCTGGGGTAGCCGGGGTTGCTGGTGTTGCAGCATTGGCTGATCCAGTGGCGCTGGCGTTCGAGCTTGATGAGTTGCCAGGGCCGCTCGTCGAAGTGGACCCGCCCGCGCTGCCAGATGCGCCGCTACCAGAGCCGCCACCGGAACCTCCAGCGGAACCACCAGAGCCTCCGCCAGCACCGGCGCCGGCGCCGGCGCCGGCTCCACCACCACCGCCTCCGGCACCACCGCCACCACCAGCTGCGTAGCTTGCCGGCACGAGGCTGGCGCCGAGCAGAAGTGCAACTAGCGCGGGCGCAATGAATCGTCGTTTTTGCTTCATCTGAATTCCTTTGCGAATGCTTGGGCGAGTCCAGTATCACGACTCTGATTGCGCGCAGCCGGTGGGACAGAACGGCGGCAGTCTGTAGGAAAAAGGGCTGATCGGGATGGAACGTTTGACCCAGTTTTGGGTCTGACGGCCAACAGCGTTTCTCCAAGGTCGACCACCGACCTCTTGCCCCGACTGGAAACAGCCGGGGTTTTTTCGTGAGCCCCAGGAATTCGGGCTCGATCGTTCAAGTTGGGACGGCCAGCCGCTTACTTTTGTCTGGCGCCTTGCTTCAGTCTTCGAAGGCAACGCCCGGCTTCAGCGGCGCATGCCGGTAGCTGGCCGGCGTGCGGCTCAGCTTGATCGGCGAGGCAATGCCGCGATAGCTGCCTTCTTCAAGTTCCACCACCATGCCGCGATGCGCCGTGTGCGGATGCGTGAGGGCGGCGTCCACCGGCAGCACCGGCGCCGCAGGCACGCCCCTGGCCATCAGGGTGTCGACCAGTTGTCGCCCATCGAAGCTGGCCAGCGCGGCTTCCAGTTGCATCTTGAGCCTGTCGCGGTTCACCGAGCGCGAGCGCGCGTCGGCATACAGCGGGTTCTCGGCCAGGGCTGGCACGCCGATGCACTGGCAAAGGCTGGCGAACTGCCGGTCGTTCCCCACCGCCAGAAAGATCGGGTCGGTGCCGGTGCAGAGGGCGTCGTAGGGATAGATGTTGGGATGCGCATTGCCGGTGCGCTTGGGGCTCTTGCCGTCGAGGAACCAGTTGGCCGCGTGCGGATGCAGGAGCGACAGGCCGCTGTCGTACAGCGCGGCCTCGATCAGTTGGCCGCGCCCGCTGCGGGCACGCTCCTGCAAGGCGAGCAGCACACCGATGGTGGCGTTGAGTCCGGTCACCATGTCCACCACCGGCAGGCCCACGCGCAAGGGGCCACCACCTTCTTCGCCATTGATGCTCATGATGCCGGTCATGGCCTGCACCGCTGCGTCGTAGCCGGGCAGGGCGCCCAGCGGGCCGTCGGCGCCGAAGCCTGAAACGCGGCACCACACCAGGCCCGGAAAGCGCTGCGACAAGCTGCCGTAGCCGATGCCCCAGCGCTCCATGGTGCCGGTCTTGAAGTTCTCGATCAGCACGTCGGCCTGCGGCAGCAGCGCCATCAATGCGACACGCCCTTCTTCGGACGACAGGTCCAGGTGCTGCACCCGCTTGTTGCGGTTCAGGCCATGGTAGTAGGAAGCCACGCCATCCTTGAAGGGAGGGCCCCAGCTTCGGGTGTCGTCGCCCTGGGGCGGCTCGATCTTGAGCACATCGGCGCCGTGGTCGCCCAGGATCTGGCCGCAGTAGGGGCCGCCGAGCACGCGCGACAGGTCGAGTACGCGCACGCCGGCGAGCGAGCCCTTCGCATTTTTCTGACTGCTGGATTTCATGATGATGATGGCGATGCGATCAATCGAGTTGCGCGCCGGACTGCTTCACCACGCCGGCCCACATGGCCATCTGCTCTGGGATGAACTTGGCCAGTTGTTGGGGCGAGGTGGAGGGTGCCGATTCCAGGCCTTGCTCGGCAAACAGTTCCTTCACCTTGGGCGAGGCCAGCACTTCTGCAAAGGCGCTGTTGAGCTTGGCGATGCGATCGGGCGGCGTGCCGGCCGGCGCCACGATGCCGAAGAACACGCTCACGTCGAAGCCCTTGTAGCCTTGCTCGGCCACGGTGGGCACGTCGGGCAGGGCTTGCGACCGGGTCGCGGTGGTCACGCCCAGCGCGCGCAGCCTGCCGGCCTTGATGTAGGGCATGGCGGTGAGCACGTCGGTAAAGCTCATGCTCACCTGGCCGCCCAGCAGGTCGTTCAGTGCCGGCCCCGTTCCCTTGTAAGGCACGTGCAGCAGGTCGACGCCGGCGGTCGAGTTGAACAGCACGCCGGCCAGGTGCGACGAGGCGCCGTTGCCCGAAGAAGCGTAGCTCAGCTTGCCCGGATTGGCCTTGGCATAGGCCACCAGCTCCTTCACGTTGCTGGCCGACACCGAGGGGTGCACCACCAGGATGTTGGGCAGGTGCCCGACCTGGATCACCGGCGCAAAGCTCTTCACCGGGTTGTAGTTGATCTTGCGGTACAGGCTCGCGTTGATGGCCAGCGGCCCCGAGGTGCCGAAAAGCAAGGTCTGGCCGTCGGCCGGCGCCCGCGCCACGTATTCCGCGCCGATGTTGCCACCGGCGCCGGCGCGGTTCTCCACGATCATCGGCTGGCCCAGCCGGTCCTTCAGCTCGGCCGCCAGGGTGCGTGCCATCGCATCGGTCGGGCCGCCGGGCGGGAAGGGAACGACCAGCACGACCGGCTTGTCCGGGAAAGCGTCGGCGTGCACCGGTACTGCCGCCAGGGAGAGGGCCGCGGCGGCGGCCAGGGCGAGGGTGTGGATCAGCTTCATGTCTTGTGTCTCCTGGTTGTGATGTGTGAAGAAGCGAGCGAGCGCCTACCCGGCGTTCCATTCAGTCGGAAGCGCATCGGGCGCCAGCGGATCGCGCGGCAGCACCCGGTGCAGCAGCACCAGCTGCGCCCATTGCACGCGCTGCGCCGAGCCGCTGCGCATGCCTTCCCAGGCCATTGCGATGGCGCTGCAGCAGTGATAGAGCGCCGATGCGGCCTGGCGCGCCAGCGCATCGCCGCCTGCGGCGGCGGCACACGTGGCCAACGCGCAAGCGCGCTCCAGTGCCCCTTGCAGCGCCTGTGAAAAACCCGACGCCACGCCGGCTTCCGACAGCAGCGCACCGAAGTGACGCTTGAGCGCGGTGAGCGAATCCTCGCGCTGGATGGCGCGCATCACATCGAGCGCCACGATGTTGCTGGTGCCTTCCCAGATCGAGCCCAGGTGCGCATCGCGCACCAGCCGGGGATCGCTCCACTCCTCGATATAGCCGCAGCCGCCGCGCACTTCCATCGCATCGCCCGTGACCTTGCGCGCATCGCGACAGGCGCGGAACTTGATGAGCGGGGTGAGGATGCGCAGCAGTGGATAGGCGCTGGCATCGCCGCCGTCGGAGCGGGCCAATGCAAGGGCGGTCTGGAACACCATGGTGCGCGCCTGTTCGGCCGGCAGCCGCAGCTTTAGCAACTGGCGCTGCATCAGCGGCATGTCGGCCAGGCGCCGGCCGAAAGCACGGCGTTCGCTGGCGATGAACTCGGCCTCGGCCACCGCCCTGCGCATCAGGCCGGCGGCGCGCACGCCGTTGGACAGGCGCGAGTTGTTGACCATGTCGGCCATCTGCACGAAGCCGCGGCCGAGTTCGCCCACCAGGTAGGCGAGCGCGCCTTCCAGCCGGATCTCGCCGCTGGCCATCGAGCGCGTGCCCAGCTTGTCCTTGAGCCGGATGATCCGGTAAAGGTTGGCGCTGCCATCTTCCAGCTGGCGCGGCAGCAGGAACAGCGACACGCCCTTCATGCCGGCCGGTGCGCCGTCGGGCCGGGCCAGCACCATGGCGAAGTCCGCGTCCGGGTTGGAGCAGAACCACTTGTCGCCGGCCAACCGCCATTGGCCATCCGCGTCCTGCCAGGCGCGCGTCTGCGTGACGGCAATGTCGGAGCCGGCGGCCTGCTCGGTCATGAACATCGCGCCCTGGGCCAGGGTGTCGAAGTCCAGCGATTGGAATCGCGGCAGGAAGCGTTCGACCAGCGCCGGGCTGCCGAATTTCTTCAGCGTGCGGGCCAGCGAGTCGGTCATCGAGACTGGGCAGCACAGGCCGAACTCCGCCTGCACGAAGAGATAGGTCAGCACGTACTTGACCAGCGGCGGCATCTTGCCTTTCCAGCCCAGAGTCTCGTCGCGATGCGAGATGGCAGCCAGCCCGAATTCGCTCAGGGCGAGGCGCTCCATCTGCACGTAGGCGGGGTGCTTGACGATGCGCTGCGCGTCGATGCCGGTGCGGGTGCGGTGCTCCAGCACCGGCGGGTTCTGGTCGGCGGTGTGGGCCAGTTCATCCAAGGGGCCACCGGCCAGGGCGCCCAGGCGCTCGAAGTGCGGCTGCATGTGGCGCAGCAGATCGGGCGGCAGGTACAGGCCCAAGAGGCCGTGCAGTTCGCTGTCGGTGGTGTAGAGGTTCTTCCCGTGGCGGTCGGGCACGGGATGGGCTTCGGCGGCTTTGGAATCGGCCGCCGGGATCGTGCTGCTGGACATGCGTGTCTCCTTGATTTGCAGAAATCTTCAAGGCGCGGACGATTCGTGTCCAATATCAAATACGACTTGCTTGATCTGATCTTCCTATCGTGCAAGACTGCCCGCATGGAGCTGCGTCACCTGCGCTATTTCGTCGTGCTGGCCGAGGAACTGCATTTCGGCCGCGCTGCACGCCGCCTGTCGATCTCGCAGCCGCCGCTCAGCGTGGCGATCCGCCAGCTCGAGTCATCGGTGGGGGCGCAACTGTTCGAGCGCAACAGCAAAGAGGTGCGCCTGACGCCGGCCGGCCAGGCGCTGCAGGTGTCGGCGCGTCAGCTGCTGCGCCAGGCGCAAGAGGCGGCGCTCGAGGCGCGTGATGTGGCGCAGGGTCTGGCAGGCCGGCTGCGTGTCGGCTTCGTCGGCGCCATGCTCTATCGCGGCTTGCCGCAGGCACTGCGCAAGTTCCAGCTCGAGCATGCTGCCGTGAAGGTGACCTTGGCCGAACTCAATTCGCGCGAGCAGATTGCCGAGCTGCTGCACGACCGGCTCGACGTCGGTTTCGTGCACACCAGCCGCATGCCGGCCGAGCTGGCGCATGTGCTGCTGCTGTCCGAGCCCTTCGTCGCCTGCCTGCCCACTGCGCATCGGCTGGCACGGCGGCGCACGGTGGATCCGGCGCAGCTGAAGGGCGAGCCCTTCGTGCTGTTCGCCCGCAGCGTCTCGCCGGACTATCACGAGCGCATCCTGGGCATCTGCGCCGACGCGGGCTTTGCGCCCGAGGTTCGGCACGAGGTGCGCCACTGGATGTCGGTGGTCTCGCTGGTGTCGCAGGGCATGGGCGTGGCGCTGGTGCCCGATGCCATGCGCCACGCAGCCCTGCGCGGGGCCGTGTTCCGGCCGCTGGAAGGCGAGGCGGCGCGCTCGGAAGCCTATTGCGTCTGGCGCGCCGGGCCGGCCAATGCGGTGGTGCAGGGCTTTCTGCAAGCCGTGCGCACGGGCCGGCCGGTGGTGGCCTGAATCAGGCCGGCATCAGCCGGCCAGCCGCGGGTGCCGGCATGCCGGCAAAAGCGAAATCCACCTCGGGCGCGAGCCCGCTCACGATGCGGGCGATCGACTTGCCCGAGCCGCAGGCATGGGTCCAGCCCAAGGTGCCGTGGCCGGTGTTGAGGAAGAGGTTGGAAAGCTTCGACTTGCCGATGATCGGCACGTTGCTCGGCGTGGCCGGCCGCAGCCCGGTCCAGAACTGGGCCTGCGTGGTGTCGCCGGCACCCGGGAACAACGCTTCGACCCGGCGCACGATGGCTTCGCAGCGCACCTGGTTGAGGTCGCGGTCGTAGCCGTTGAGCTCGGCCGTGCCGGCGATGCGCATGCGATCGCCCTGGGCCGAGGTGTAGCGCGAGAAGACCAGCTTGAATTCGTCGTCGGTCAGCGAGGTTTCATAGGCGCGGCTGGCGTCCTTCACCGGCAGCGTCACCGAGTAGCCCTTGGCCGGGTAGATCGGCAGCCGAATGCCCAGGGGTGCAGCCAGCAGCGGGCTGAAAGAGCCCATGGCCAGCACGTAGGCGTCGCCGCGGATGCGCTGGAAGCGGCCGGTGGCGTCGGTCACTTCGATGTGGTCCAGCCGCCCGCCAGCTTCCCGCAACGCGGTGATGGTGTGGCTCATCAGGAACTGTACGCCCTTGGCCTGGGCCAGCTTGGCCAGCTCGCGCGCGAAGGCGTTGGCGTCGCCCGATTCGTCTTCTGCGGTGTAGGTGGCGCCGGCCAGTTGCGGGCGGATGTGGGCCAGCGCTGGCTCCAGCGCCACCGCCTCGTCGGCCGAGATCACGCGGCGCTCGCAGCCCAGCTGGCGCATCTGTTCGGCCGGCGCCAGGGCGGCATCGAACTCCTTCTGGTTGGTATAGAAGTGCAGGATGCCCTGGCTGCGCTGGTCATAGGCAATGCCGGTGTCGCGGCGCAGCTCCTGCAGATTGCCGCGGCTGTAGGTGCCCAGGCGCACGATCTGCTCGATGTTGTGGCGAGTGCGCGCGGGCGTGCATTCACGCAGGAAGGACAGGCCCCACAGCCACTGGCGAACATCGGCCCGCAGGCGAAAGAGCAAGGGGGCGTCTTCCTTGCCCAGCCATTGCAGGAGCTTCAGCGGCGCACCGGGGTTGGCCCAGGGCTCGGCATGGCTCACGGAGATCTGGCCGCCGTTGGCGAAGCTGGTTTCGGCGGCCGGGGTGCCCTGCCGGTCGATCACGGTCACTTCGTGGCCGAGTTTCTGGAGGTAGTAGGCCGAGGTGGTGCCGAGCAGGCCGGCGCCGAGGACGATCACGCGCATTGCAGTACCTTTCGAAGGTGCAGCGCTTGAACGACAGGCAAATGCGTGGATGCCATCGGGGAGCGATGGGCAACCGGAACGCACGCGAATGCCGTCCAAGTTGCCGCTCCCCCTGTCCTTGGTACCTGAGAGATTCATCCGCTGCACCCGCAGCGGACTTGCTCCTTCGGTGCGTCGCGCGCATGTTGCGCGACGGCTCTCCAGACGGCTTTTTCAGTATCTGCAGTACGAGGCCCCTCTTGACTTGGGGCCGACCTGAGCGTTTATGGGAGTTTGCGCCTTCGGTGGGGCATGGATGCCCGCTCTCCTGCAGTGGGCGAATTCTAGTCGCAAACTATCATCGAACGCGCGAAGAGACATGCACGAGATAGGCAGATGAACAAGGCATTCACCAAGGAAAGCGACACCGACGATGAGGAAGACGGCGCATCGCTGCCGTCCATTCCCGCCGGCACCCGCAACTACATGACGCCGGGCGGCTTCGCCCGTCTGCGCGCGGAACTTCTGCAACTGATGGACGAGGAGCGGCCCAAGGTGGTGGAGGCCGTGCACTGGGCCGCCAAGAACGGCGATCGCTCGGAAAACGGCGACTACCTCTATGGCAAGAAGCGCCTGCGCGAGATCGACCGGCGCATCCGTTTCCTCACCAAGCGGCTGGAAATCGCCGAGGTGACCGACCCCTCGGTTCACCACGGCCGCGACCAGGTCTTCTTCGGCGCCACCGTCACCTATGCCGACGAGCACGGCGAGGAAAACAGCGTCACCATCCTGGGCATCGACGAAGCCGAAAGCAGCCAGCACCAGGTGAGCTGGATCTCGCCCATCGCCCGATCCTTGCTGAAAGCGCGCGAAGGCGACGTGGTGAAGCTGGTCACGCCCGGCGGCGTGCACGAGATCGAGGTGCTGGAGGTGCGCTACCCGACGCCTGCTTAAGGCGCAGGCACGGTGCGCACGGCGCTCAGCACCGAAGGCGTTCGCCGCACCGCGCGAAGCACCGCGTCCAGGTGCACGCGGTCGCGCACGGCGATCACGAAGCGCAGGTCGGTCGAGTCCTGTGGCACTTCTTCCGACATCTCCACGTGGGTGATGTCGGCTTCGGCGGCCGAGAGCGACGCTGCCACACGCGCCAGCACGCCCTTGTCGTTGCGCACGGTGATGATGACGCCGGTCTCGAAGGTGCGCACCGGCTCGTCCGCCCATTCGACCGCGAAGAAGCGCTCGCTGTCGCGATAGCGCAGGCGCTGGCCGACGCCGCATTGCTCGGTGTGGACCACCAGGCCCTCGCCATGCCCCAGGTAGCCGACGATCTCGTCGCCCGGAATGGGACGGCAGCACAGGGCGAAGCGCACCGAGGAGTTCTCGCTGCCATCCAGGGTGACGGCGCCTTGCGACACCGTCTCATGCGCGGTGAAGCGTTCGCGGCTCAGCATCAGCGCGTCCGGCTTCTCGCCGCGCTCGCCCAAGAGGGCCATCAGCCGCTTGGCCACGATGGTGGCGATGCGCCTTCCCAGGCCGATGTCGGTCAGCAGTTCGGCGCGCGTGCGGTTGCCGGTGAAGCGCAGCAGCTTCTCCCACATCGCCTGGTGCTCTTCGTCGTCGGCCGGCAGGCTGCCCAGGCCTTCGGCGCGTAGCGCCTGGGCCAGCAGGCGTTCGCCCAGCGTTTCGGATTCGGCCTGCGCCAGGGTCTTCAGGTAGTGGCGGATCTTGGAGCGCGCCCGACCGGTGCGCACGAAGCCCAGCCAGGCCGGATTGGGGTTGGACGTCGGCGCGGTGATGACTTCCACCACGTCGCCGTTCTTCAGCTCGGTGCGCAGCGGCACCTGGTCGCCGTTGATGCGCGCCGCCGAGGTGTGGTCGCCCACGTTGCTGTGGATGGCGTAGGCAAAGTCGATCACGGTGGCGCCGCGCGGCAGCGCCAGGATCTGGCTCTTGGGCGTGAAGACGTAGACGGCGTCGGGGAACAGGTCGACCTTGACGTGGTCCCAGAACTCGGCGGCGTCGCGGGTTTCGTCCTGGATGTCGAGCAGCGACTGCAGCCACTTGGTGCCCAGCCGTTCGTTGCTGGCCGGCGTCGGGTCGGAGGCCTTGTAGAGCCAGTGCGCCGCCACGCCGGATTCGGCCACCACGTGCATGGCCTCGGTGCGCAACTGAAACTCGACGTTCACGCCCGAGGGGCCGACCAGGGTGGTGTGCAGCGACTGGTAGCCGTTGACCTTGGCAATCGCGATGTGGTCCTTGAACTTGCCGGGCAGCGGCTTGTACATCTGATGCAGGATCCCCAGACCCGTGTAGCAGCTGATCACCGTCGGCAAGATCAGGCGAAAGCCATAGATGTCGGTCACCTGGGCAAAGCTCAGGTGCTTGTCCTGCATCTTGCGATAGATGGAATAGAGCGTCTTTTCGCGGCCGGCGATGCGCAGGCTGATGCTGGCGCCGGTGAAGGCGCTCTCGACCTCGCGCTGCACCTTCTGGATCAGGTCGCGCCGGCGGCTGCGGGCCTTGGTCACCGCCTTGGACAGCACCGCGTAGCGCCAAGGCAGCAGGTGCTTGAAGGATGTCTCCTGCAACTCGCGATAGGTCTGATTCAGGCCCAGGCGGTGCGCGATCGGCGCGTAGATGTCCAGCGTTTCCTTGGAGATGCGGCCCCACTTTTCGCGCGGGACATCGTCCAGGGTGCGCATGTTGTGGGTGCGGTCGGCCAGCTTGATGAGAATGACGCGCACGTCGCGCGCCATGGCCAGCAACATCTTGCGGAAGGACTCGGCCTGGTTCTCCTCGCGGGTGTTGAACTGCAGCTTGTCCAGCTTGGTGAGGCCGTCCACCAGTTCGGCCACCGGGGCGCCGAAACGCTCGATCAGCTCGGCCTTGGTGACGCCGCAGTCCTCGATGGCGTCGTGCAGCAGGGCGGCCATCAGGGCCTGCGCATCCAGCTTCCATTCGGCGCACTGGGCGGCCACCGCGATGGGGTGGGTGATGTAGGGCTCGCCGCTGTTGCGCAGCTGGCCCAGATGGGCCTCGTCGGCAAAGCGGTAGGCGCGGCGCACCTGCTCGGTGTCTTCCGCGTTCAAATAGTCGAGCTTGGCCGTGAGCGCGGCAAAGCTGGCGGCCGCGGCATTGAGCGCTGCCGGCGTGGGGCGATGGTGCGCCCCGCCCCCCGGGGCGTTGGCCTTGGGTTTGGCGACCGCGCTCATACCTCGACTTTAGCGCGCCGGCCGCCGGCCCGTGTCCGGGCACAAAAAAGGCACCACAGTGGGTGCCTTTCTCGGGGGAAGTGACCAGCCGCTATCAGCCGGGAACCTTCTTCAGCATTTCCAGGCCGACCTTGCCGTCCGCGATTTCGCGCAGGGCCGTCACGCCGGGCTTGTTCTTGCTTTCGATCTTCGGGGCATGGCCCTGGCTCAGCATGCGGGCACGGTAGGTGGCCGCCAGCACGAGTTGAAAGCGGTTGGGGATCTGTTGCAGGCAATCTTCGACAGTGATGCGGGCCATCGTTGTGCTTTCGGGTGGTGGTCTGTCAGGGTATGTTCAGCGCGGCAAAAGTGTCGGCGCGAAAGCGGCGCTGTGCGGAATACCGAAGCCGCTGCGCGTGGACGATCGCTTTGAGATCGAAAAGCGCGCGCTCAAATAACTCGTTGATTATAACGAAATCGAATTCCCGGGCCTGTGCCATTTCCTCTGCAGCGTTTTTCAGGCGCACTTCGATCACCTCGTTGCTGTCCTCCCCGCGCCGCTCCAGGCGGGAGCGCAGTTCTTCCCAGCTGGGCGGCAGGATGAAGATCAGCACCGCGTTGGCAAAGGTCTTGCGGATCTGAAGGGCGCCCTGGAAGTCGATTTCCAGCACCACGTCTGCCCCGGTCGCAATGCGCTCCTCGATCGCCTTCTTGGAGGTGCCGTAGCGCTGACCGTGCACATGCGCCCATTCGACGAAGGCGTCGCCCTCGACCATGGCGTCGAACTCGGCATGGGAGGCAAAGAAGTACTCGCGCCCATGCTTTTCCTGGCCGCGCGGTGGACGGGTGGTGTGGGAGACCGAAGGTTGCACGGCCGAATCGAGCTCCATCAGCGCCTTCACCAGGCTCGACTTGCCGGCGCCGCTGGGCGCCGCGACCACGAAGATGTTTCCGGGATAGTCCATGGCCGGTTTTACTCGATGTTCTGTACCTGCTCGCGCATCTGTTCGATGAGCACTTTCATGTCGACCCCGATGCGCGAGAGCTCCAGGGTGGCCGACTTGGAGCCCAGCGTGTTGGCCTCGCGGTGCAGTTCCTGGATCAGGAAATCGAGTCGCTTGCCGATGTCGCCGCCCTTCTTCAGGAGGCGCTCGATTTCGTCCAGGTGCGAGTCCAGCCGGGTCAGTTCTTCCGCCACGTCGATGCGGATGGCGAAGGCGGTGGCTTCGGAGAGGGCGCGGTCCTGCGCCGCTTCGGGCAAGGTGCTGCCGGCCGCCAGGCCCATGGCCTCTTGCCAGCGCTCCAGGAAGCGGGTGCGCTGCTGCTCGACCAGTTGCGGCACCAGCGGAGCGGCCTGCTCGGCCAGCTTGCGCAGCTGCGCCACGCGGCCGCTCAGCATGGTCGCCAGGCGGGCGCCTTCGCGGGCGCGTGCGGCGAGCAGCTCGTCGGCCACGCGGGTGGCCAACTCGGTCAGCGCCGGGCCCCAGTCGCCGTGCGCGGCACTATCGCCGCCGGCCAGGCGCAGCACATCGGCCACGCTCAGCTCGCGCGCTTCCGGCAGCCAGGCGCGGATGCTGTCCTGCACGCCATTGAGGCGCTGCAGAAAGCGTGCGGAAGGCTCCACCACGCCGCCGGGCGCCGTGCTTTCGATGGCGCCGCGCACCTCGACCTTGCCGCGTTTGAGGCGTTCTCCCAACAGTTCGCGCAAGCCGGCTTCGTGCTGGCGCAACTCTTCCGGAAGCTTGAAGGTGAGGTCGAGAAAGCGGCTGTTGACCGATCGGATCTCCAGGCCAAGCCGGCCCGCTGCCGAGGGGCGCGCGTCGCTTTCGGTGGTGCCTGCTGGGCTTGCGGTCTGGCCACTTGCGTAGCCGGTCATGCTGTAAACTGCCATTGCGCCTCGCTGTGTTCTGTTGTGTGCACGGGCGGCGCCGGCACGTTGTTCGCTTGCCGCACTGCCGCCTTCGGGCGAAACTCCCGGATTATGTCAAAGGTCAAACCTTCGCCCTTGTTGCCGGACACGGTCATAGGCGGATATCGCGTCGTGCGCCGCCTGTCGGCGGGTGGTTTTGGCGTCGTGTATCTGGCCGTCGACAGTGGCGGCCAGCAGGTCGCCATCAAGGAATACTTGCCGTCTTCGCTGGCCACCCGTGGCGTTGGCGAGCTGCTGCCGGTGGTGGCGCCGGAAAAACTTTCGCTCTACCGCCTGGGCCTCAAGAGCTTCTTCGAAGAGGGCCGTTCGCTGGCCCAGATCTCGCACGCCTCGGTGGTCAGCGTCCTCAACTTCTTCCGGGAAAACGAGACGGTCTACATGGTGATGAACTACCTGGAGGGCGCGACCCTGCAGGATTTCATCGTCACCGCGCGCGACCTGAAAAAGCAGAAGGTGTTCCGCGAGTCCACCATCCGCTCGCTGTTCGACGAGATCCTGCGCGGCCTGCGCATCGTGCACCAGCACAAGATGCTGCACCTGGACATCAAGCCGGCCAACATCTTCGTCACCGACGACGACCGCGCGGTGATGATCGACTTCGGTGCCGCGCGCGAGGTGCTCAGCAAAGAGGGCAACTTCATCCGCCCCATGTACACCCCCGGCTTCGCCGCGCCCGAGATGTACCGGCGCGACTCCTCCATGGGGCCCTGGACCGACATCTACGCGATCGGCGCCTGCATCTACGCCTGCATGCAGGGCTATCCGCCCAGCGACGCGCCGCAGCGCATCGAGAAAGACCGGCTCTCGCTCTCGCTGTCGCGCCTGCGCGGCGTCTATTCCGACAACCTGATCGAGGTGGTGGAGTGGTGCATGTCGCTCGATCCGCTATCGCGCCCGCAGTCGGTGTTTGCGCTGCAAAAGGAGCTCAGCCGCGAAGGCGAGCGCCGCTACACCAAGCTCACCGTCGGCGAGAAGGTGCGTCTTTCGATCGACAACATTCGCTCGCCCGAGAAGAAGTCGCTGCCCAAGGCGGCGGCGCCCACCACCCGTCCGGCATGAACTTTCGTCTTCTCGAGATCCAATGAAGTTTTCCGTATTCCAGGTCAGCCGCAAGGGCGGCCGTCTCAAGAACGAAGACCGCATGGGCTATTGCTACACGCGGGAATCGGGCCTGTTCGTGCTGGCCGACGGCATGGGCGGCCACCCCGAGGGCGAGGTGGCGGCGCAGCTGGCGCTGCAGACCATTGCCGCGCTTTACCAGCGCGAGGCGCGGCCGCTGCTCAAGGACGTCAAGGCCTTCCTGGGTTCGGCCGTGATGGCGGCGCACCAGCAGATCATGCGTTACGCCGGCGGCAAGGGCATGCTCGACACGCCGCGCACCACCGTGGTGGCCGCGGTGCTGCAAGACAACTGCGCGACCTGGGTGCACTGCGGCGACTCGCGCCTGTACGTCGTGCGCGACGGCGAACTGCTCACCCGCACGCTCGATCATTCGCATGCCGAGCGCCCGCGTCCGCACCCCGGGCCCGAAAGCGCCAACCGCAACCTGCTCTTGACCTGCCTGGGCTCGCCCACCACGCCGATGTTCGACATGGCGGAACCGCTGCCGCTGCAGCAGGGCGACCGCATCATGCTGTGCTCCGATGGCCTGTGGGGCGTGATGGACGAAATGCAGATCGTGCGCATCCTCGCCACCCGGTCGGTGGCCGACGCGGCACCCGAACTGGTCGAGATGGCGCTGCGCCGCGGCGGCGCCAACGGCGACAACGTCACCATGATCGCGCTCGAATGGCAAACGCCCGACACCCCGGGCGTGGAGCGCGGGATCTCCACCGACAGCATCAGCGAAGGCGTGTTTGCCTCCACCATCCAGGCCGGCATGCCTGCCGACGGAGAGGCGGCCGACCTCGACGAGGACGCCATCGAGCGCTCCATCGCCGAGATCAACGAGGCCATCCGCCGCTCTGCGGCGCGCAGCAAGACCTGAGCGCTTCTTTCTTCTTTTTTCGCATCCAACATGACTGACTACACCCGTAGCGGCGGCCGCGCCGCCGACCAGCTGCGCCCCGTGCGCATCACCCGTGGCTTCACCATCCATGCCGAAGGCTCGGTGCTGATCGAGTTCGGCCAGACCCGCGTGCTGTGCACCGCCTCGGTCGAAGAGAGGGTGCCGCCGCACAAGAAGGGCAGCGGCGAAGGCTGGGTGACGGCCGAGTACGGCATGCTGCCGCGCGCCACCCACACCCGCAGCAGCCGCGAAGCCGCCAAGGGCAAGCAGACCGGCCGCACGCAGGAGATCCAGCGCCTGATCGGCCGCTCCATGCGCGCCGTGTTCGACCTGGCGGCGCTCGGCGAGCGCACCATCCACCTCGACTGCGACGTGCTGCAGGCCGACGGCGGCACCCGCACCGCAGCCATCACCGGAGCCTTCGTGGCCGCGCAGGACGCCGTCAACAAGCTGCTGGCGGGCGGGCTCATTGCCACATCGCCCATCAAGGGCCACGTGGCCGCGATCTCGGTGGGCATCGTCGGTGGCACGCCGCTCCTGGACCTGGAATACACCGAGGATTCGGCCTGCGACACCGACATGAACGTGGTGATGACCGGCGCCGGCCATTTTGTCGAAGTGCAGGGCACGGCCGAAGGCGTGGCCTTCTCGCGTGCCGAGATGGATTTGCTGCTGGGCCTGGCCGAGAAAGGCATCGGCGAGCTGATCGCACTGCAGACGCAGGCACTGGAAGGCGCCTGAAACCGTCATGTTGAAGCTGGTCCTGGCCTCCAACAACGCCGGCAAGCTGGCCGAGCTGCAGGAGCTGTTCGCGCCCCTGGGGATCGAACTGGTGCGCCAGAGCGAGCTGGGCGTGAGCGAGGCCGAGGAGCCGCATCGCACCTTCGTCGAGAACGCCCTGACCAAGGCGCGCCACGCCAGTGCCGCCACCGGCCTGCCGGCCATCGCCGACGATGCGGGGCTGTGCGTCGATGCCTTCGGCGGCTTGCCCGGCGTGGACACCGCCTACTACGCGACGCAGTTCGGCTACCCCAAGGGCGATGGCAACAACGTGCGCGCCTTGCTCGAGCAGATGCAGGGCGTGACCAACCGCCGCGCCGCCCTGGTCAGCACGCTGGTGGCGCTGCGCAGCCATGACGATCCCGAGCCGCTGATTGCCGCCGGCCGCGTGGTGGGTGAGATCACGCGCGAGCCCGTGGGCGAGAACGGCTTCGGCTTCGACCCGGTGATGTTCCTGCCTCAGTTCGGCAAGACCTTCGCCCAACTGCCCCCCGACGTGAAGAATGCCAACAGCCACCGCGGTCAGGCGGCCCGGCAGATGCTGGCATTGATGCGCGAACGCTGGACCTCTTCCGTACTGTCGTGACCATCCCGATCCAGCCCGTAGCCGCTGCGAGCGGTGCGGGCGCAGCCCAGGCCAATGACGTGCTGCACCAGATGCGGCCCGGCCCGCTGCAGCTTGCCGCCTTGCCGCCCTTGTCGCTTTACGTGCATCTGCCGTGGTGCCTGCGCAAGTGCCCGTACTGCGATTTCAATTCGCACGAGTGGCGCGAAGGAGGCGATGGCGTTCCCGAGCAGCGCTACCTCGACGCGCTGATGGCCGACCTCGATGCCGCGCTGCCCCTGATCTGGGGCCGCAGCGTGCACACCATCTTCATCGGCGGCGGCACGCCCAGCCTGTTTTCGCCGGAAAGCATCGAGCGCCTGATCAGCGATGTGCGGGCGCGCCTGAAGCTCATGCCCGAATGCGAGATCACGCTGGAGGCCAACCCCGGCACCTTCGAGCGCGAGCGCTTTCGCGCCTACCGCGCGGCCGGCGTGACGCGCTTGTCGGTGGGCGTCCAGAGCTTCAACGACGCGCATCTGAAGGCACTGGGCCGCGTGCATGACCGGGCCCAGGCCATTGCGGCGCTGGAAGAAGCGGCGAGCGCCTTCGACACCTTCAACCTCGACCTGATGTATGCGCTGCCGGGCCAGAGCATTGCCGATCTGGACGCGGACCTGACGCAGGCGTTGGCGCTGGCGCCGCCGCACCTTTCGGTCTATCACCTGACGCTGGAGCCCAACACCTACTTCGCCAAGTACCCGCCGAAGGCGCTGCCGCCGGAGGACGAGGCCTACGCCATGCTGGACCGCATCACGGAGCGAACGGCAGCGCACGGCATGCAGCGCTACGAGATATCGGCGTATGCGAAAGAGGGGCATCGCTGCGCCCACAACCTCAACTACTGGCAGTTTGGCGACTATCTGGGCATTGGCGCCGGCGCGCACAGCAAGCTGAGCTTTGCGCATCGCATCGTGCGGCAGGTGCGCTTTCGCGATCCGCGCCTGTACATGGACAACGCGCTGGCCGCCAATGCGGTGGCGCAGAACGAAGAGGTGGCCATTGCCGATCTGCCTTTCGAGTTCATGCTCAATGCGCTGCGGCTGAAGGATGGCTTCACGCTGGCCCAGTTCGGCGAGCGCACCGGCCTGGCCGTTACCGCGATTCAACGCGGCATGGAAGAGGCCGAGAAGAAGGGCTTGCTGGCGCGCGACCTGTGGCACGCCTGGCCGACGGAGAAGGGCTTCGACTTCCTGAGCGATCTGCAGGAGATCTTTTTGCCAGAGGCTTGATGCTGGTTGTTTGCTGATGGCGCCGCCGCCATCGACGCAGCGACTAAAATGCATGTGCAGCCGGGCACCCGCGGCTGCCGCAAAGTTTCTTTCGGAGAGTTGGGTGAGTGGTTTAAACCAGCAGTCTTGAAAACTGCCGACGGGCAACCGTCCGTGAGTTCGAATCTCACACTCTCCGCCAGACCACTCTAGGTCAGCAAGCGCCAAGCCGCGAGCCCCGCCGATCCCGCCAACGCAAGCCAGCCGCTGCGACGCGACCACGCGAGAGTACCGGCAGGCCAGGCGTTGAGCGCCATGGCAAAAGCCCAGCCCCCGAGCATCCAGGCGCAGGCCACGAGGGTCGGCCCGCCCACCAGGCCGAGCAGGGCGGTGGCACAGGCCAGCTGCGCCGTCAGCAGCAGCGCGACCAACGTCCACCTCCGTCCTCGCCGTGAGATTTGCGGCTCCCCCAACGCCCGCGTGGGCACTGCCGAACACCAGTCGGCGAGGCCGGCCAAGGTGCTCCAGGCGGCCAGCATGGCGCCAACGTCCGTCATGTGCGGATCCCGGGCGGGCGCGGTGTTCGCCGCCGAAGCAGCACGTGCCACGCCACCAGCAGCGACAGCGCGGCGGCCGCCCACCACTGGGGCAGCCCGGAGCGCAACCCCAGCCAGGCATGCAGCGCGGCGGCGGCGACGGCGAGCGCCGCCGTGCTGCGCGGCAGCCAGGGCGCCAGGGTCGCGGCCGGCAGCAGCAGGAAGAAGGCGGTCAGCATGCCCACCATGCCGGTGCCGCGTTGCGGTTCGCGCGCCACGATGTGCGCCAGCCTGAAAGCCTCCAGCAGCAGGCCGCCGGCCACCCAGAAAGGCAGTGCACGCCACAGGCGCCGCCAAGCTGGCAGGGGCCATCGACGCGCCGATTCCTTTTGCGCGTGGGCCGGACTCGGCGCTGCGCGCCAGTGTTCGCGCAAGCGGTGCGGCCCCAGCGCGGGCGCCAGTGCAGCGCAGACGGCGCCCAGCAGCACCAGCGCCAGCGCGAAGGACAACGCCTGGGCACTGTGCAGCGCAGTGCCGGCCAGCGCGGCAGCCAGCAGCAGGACTGCGCTGAGCGTGAGCGCCCAGCGCCACAGCAGCAGCCGCCGTGGCAGTGCGGCCAGCATCAGCGACAGCGCCAGCCACGCCCCGATGCCGGCCCACGCCGCCCACAGCGGGCGCTGGGCGGGCGCGCTCCATGAAGCCGGTGGAAACAACTGCAGCAGGCCGCAGGCCAGCAAGGCGGCAGGCAGGCTGGCGTGCAGGCCGAGCAGGAGACGCTCGGCCAGCGTGGCATCGCGGATTCGTGACGGCTTGTCCATTGGCGCGCGCGGTCCTCAGGCGCGCACGCCGCGGCCGGCATCGACCGCCCGGCGCTGCCGCCGCCCGTCCAGCCAGATCAAGGTGCCCGAGAGCGACAGGAATGCCGGGGTCATGCCGAGCGCGAAGTACAGCCACTTGAGCGCCAGACCGCCAAAGTCGCCGAAATGCAGCGGCTCCATCAGGCCGTTGAACTGGCTCCAGAAGCCGCGCTCGCGTGGATCGAGAACGCTTTGCACATGGCCGCTCGCGCCCGCGACCTGCACGCGCACGGTGCTGGCCAGATGGTCGGCGAGGCCGCCGGCGAACGCAACCTGTGCGTCGGCGCGGCCCCATTGCCGCAGCGTGATCTGGCGCGGCTCGAAGCCCGGCACGGCGCGCAGCGCGGCGGCGCGCGCTTCGTCCAGGGCCACCATGGCGGCCGCCGGCGCCCGCTTCGGCGTGGTGGCCGGCGCCGACGGCTGCACGAGGTAATCGAAGGCGCGCTCGAAGACCGGCGCCAGGCCCAGCCAGGCGCCGCTGAAGGCGATGAGCAGGTGAAAGGCGAGGCCCCAGATGCCGGCCGCCTTGTGCAGGTCCGACATCACCAACCGGAAGCTGCGGCCCCAGCGCTGGGTGAACAGCTCGGCAATGATCTTGCGGTGGATCACGAAGCCGGTGCCGATCAGCACCAGCATCGCCACGCCCAGGAAGCCGACGATCCAGCGCGGCCCGAAGAACAGGAACACGTGCAGGGAGCGCAGGAACTGGCCGAGCTGGCTGTCCACCGGGCCCACCACCTCGGTGGTGTCCGAGCGCACGGCCAGCTTGGTGCGCTGCCCATCGGCGCCCCCGCCGCCCTGCTCGCGCACGAAGACGAAATGGCTGGGCGTCACCGCATCGGGCAGCAGGATGGTCTCGATCCGGGCACCGGGGTAGCGGGCGTGCACGTTGCGCGCGATCGCGTCGAGCGAGGCCGGCGCGCTCGCCCGCGGCAGCGCAGCCAGGCTCGGGTTGGCCCACAGGTCGATCTCGTTCTTGAACACCACCACGGCACCGGAGAAGCAGACGACGAACATCAGCAGGCCGGTGACGATGCCGGCCCACGAATGGATCGTGAACAGCATGTTCAGCGTGCGTTTCGAGGTCATGGCGGGTGGCGCCTTTCTTCGGGCTTCAGAAGAAGTAGGTGCCACTGAGCGCGAAGTTGCGCGGCAGGCCCGGCGACACCACGTTGGCGTTGACGGCGCCGTCGTAGTAGGTCTCGTCGAACAGGTTCTTCACGCCGAAGGTCAGGCGCCAGTTGTCGCCCAGGTAGGAGACCGAGGCATCGGCCACGAAGTAGGCGGGCAGCGAGAAGGGCAGGGCACCGCGCTGCGAACCGACATAGCGTCCTCCGGCGCCCAGCGTGACGCGCTGGAGCATCGGCAGGCGCCAGGTCAGCCACAGCGCCGCCGTGTGGCGAGGCGTCAGGTTGATCGGCAGGCCGACCAGGGCCAGGTTGGTGTCGCGCGTGACCTCGGCGTCGGTGTAGGCGTAGGCCCCGGTCAGCTTGAGGCCGCTCGCCAGGTCGGCGCCGGCCTCCAGTTCCAGGCCGCGCGCACGCTGCTCGCCGGTCTGTACCGAGAAGCCGGTGTTCACCGGGTCAGAAGTGGTCACGTTCTGGCGTTTGAGGTCGTAGATCGCCGCCGAAGCGGTCAAGCCGCCGCCAGGGCGCTCGTACTTGAGGCCGGTCTCCCACTGCTGCCCGGTCTCGGGCACGAAGGGCGTGCCGCCGAAGCTCTGGCCGCTGACGGGCAGGAAGGATTCGCTGTAGCTGGCATACGTGGCCCAGCCCGGCGTGAACTCGTACACCAGGCCACCCGAGCCGGTGGTGGCCTGGTCCTTCTGCACGGTGAAGGTGTTGCGCACCATGTCCGTGATCTCGTTGCGCGAGCGCTCGCTGCGCAGGCCCAGCAGCGCGCTCCAGCCGCCGCCGAACTTGACCTGGTCCTGCAGGTACAGGCCGGCCACGGTCAGTTCGGACGGCGCGTGCGTGGTCGGCTTGGCCGGGCAGGTCACGGGCATGCCGTAAGTCGGGGCGAACAGGTCCAGCGCGCCGATGCGGCAGGCGGTGCTGGCCTGGTCGCTGCTGCCCTTGCGTGCGTCCAGCCCGGCGACCAGGCGGTGCGACAGGCCCAGCGCCTCGAATTCGGACAGGAGCGAGGTGTCGGTCACCAGGATGTCGTAGTTCAGGTCCTGCAGCGAGGCCGTGCGGTTTTGCGTGCGCTGGTTGGCGGCCAGTGCCCCGTTGGCGACCAGGCGGCCTTCGCCCTGTTCCTTCTCGTAGCGCACGCCCTGGCGCAGTACCAGCTTGGGATTGATGCGGTGCTCGAACGCGTAGCCCACGGTGGACTGTTCCACGTCGTACGGCCCGAAGTTCGGCTCGCCGGTGAACAGGCTCAGCGGCAGCTTGCCGTTGCGGTTGGGCAGTACCGTGCCGTAGGGCGAGATGCCCTGCATGCGAATCCAGCGCGAGTGGCTGTAGGTGGCAAACAGCACCAGGTCGGTATCGGGGCCCAGGTCGAGGGAAAGCGAAGGCGCGAGCCACTGGTCCTTGCGCCACACGTGGTCGACCGGATCGTCGGTCTCGGAGATGTAGGCGTTGATGCGCAGCGCCGTCTTGCCCGATTCCGACATTGGCCGGTTCAAGTCGGCCGCCAGGCTCTTGAAGCCGAAGCTGCCCACTTCCGCGCTGACTTCGCCGAAGGCGTCCTTGCGCGGGCGCTTGCTGATGGCGTTGACGAAGCCGCCGGGCTGTACCTGCCCGTAGAGCACCGAGTTGGCGCCCTTTTGCACCTCGATGCGCTCGTAGCCGTAGGGCACCAGTCGCGTCCACATGCCGGGGCTTTGCACCAGCCCGTCGATCAGGATGGATTCGGTGGAGCGAAAGCCGCGGATGTTGATGTCGTCGAAACCGCGCCGCCCGAAGTTGACCGGGCTCACGCCGGCCACCGTTTGCAGCGCCTGCTGCAGGGTCGTGATCTGGCGCGATTCCATTTCCTCGCGTGTCACCACGCTGATCGACTGCGGCGTCTCGAGCCTGCGCATCGGGCCCTTGCCGGCGGTCTGCGATTCGGTCGGCGCGAAGCCCACGTCCTGCTCGGCCGCCGCGTTGACGCGCACTTCCTGCAGAGCGGGCGTCTTGTCCTGCGCATCGGCAGCCTGGGCACAGGCCCATGGAGAGATGCCCCAGGCCAGCGGCGTCAACAGCAGGGAGGCAAGGGAAGGAAGGCGGCGGTGCGGTGGCATGAGTGAGTGAAGGCGCGAGGCACAGTCAGGGGTTGCTGGCTGGCTTCACTCACGGGGAGAGGGCTGGCGGGGGTCGCGATTCTAGCGTAGGCCGCCGCCGCCAGCCGGCCTCAGGTGGCCGGCGCGGCGTCTTCCGACTTCTTCGCCGGCGCCGCATACCAGTTCGAGCGGGGCACCACCTTGTCCGCGGGTGGGTCGCCCAGGTAATGCGGTGACATGATCTGCACGCCGTGCTCGTTGAACACGTCAAGCAGGTTCGAGTGCAGCACTTGCATCACCTCGGCGCGCGGACGCGGCTGGGCCGGAATGGCCTGGCAGACCAGCCGGTACTCCACGTAGAAGTCCTGCAGCGCAGTCTTGAAGACCCGGGGCGGCGGCGTGTCCAGCACGCCTTCGGTGCGCCGGGCGGCCTCGGTCATCATGGCTTCGACCTGGCGCCACGGCGTGTCGTAGCCGATGGTCATCACCGTGTCCAGGATGTAGCCCTTGCCGCGGATGGTGCGCGAGTAGTTCTTGGTGACCGAGCTCATGATCAGCGAGTTGGGCAGGCTGATCTCTTCGCCCAGGCCGGTGCGGATCTTGGTGGTGAAGGTGCCCAGCTCGGTCACCGTGCCTTCCTGGTCGTTGATGCGCACATACTCGCCCACCCGGATGGTGCGCGAATACATCAGCAGCAGGCCGCTGGCGCCCTGGCCCACCAGGCCCGAGCCGCCCAGGGTGAGCATCAGGCCCACCAGCACCGAGATGCCCTTGAAGGCCTCGCTCTGCGCGCCCGGCAGGTAAGGGTAGGCCATGGCGATGGCGAACAGCCACACCGCTGCGGTGACGATGCGGCGCGTGGGCACGGCCAGGTCCTGGTCGAGCCAGCCAGGGCCGCCGCCCCGGCCGTGCTCGGCACGCTCGAACATCGGCTTGAGCAGGGCGATCACGCCGCGCGCCAGCAGGAAGATGGCGAGCGCGATGATCAGGTCGGGCAGGGCGCGCAGCACTCCGCCGCCGATGCGCTGCAGCACGCTGAACAGGAAGTCACCGAGCTGCTCGCCCCAGGCTCGCGTGTAGGCGAAGCGGGTCAGCACGAACACCAGCCATTCGTAGGCCAGCGCCGCCATCACCAGCCAGGCCGCGAAGCCGAGCAGCCAGCGCACGGCGGTGCGCAGCCGCGAGGGATGCAGCAAGGACGCTTCGTCCGCCTGGAGCTTGGCTGTTCTTTTTTCAAGCATGCGTGCGGCACGCGCCATGAGCAGCTGCCGCAGGCGCCACGCGCCCCACACCGCGATCGCGAAGACCAGCGTGGCGAGCGCGCTGTAGAGCAGGGCACGCATCAATCGTCCCTTGTCGCGCGCCTCCCGGGTTTCGGCAATGGCGTGCGACAGCGCCTGCGCGCTGCGCTGTGTCAGGGCCTCGAAGGATTCGCCGCTGACCTTGTCTGCGTCTTCCGGCACCAGGATCAGCGCGAAGGCGCCGTCGATCATCAGCAGGCTGCCCTGCGGCGCCTGCTGCACGCTCACCGTGCCGGGGCCGCCCTTGTCGAGCAGGTCACGGATGGTCTGCTCGGCGCGCTGGGCGCGCTCGGCCGGCGGCACGCCGAGGAAATAGGCGCGCAGCAGGGCCACCTTGCGATTGAGGACCACCACGTGGGCCGGCGCCGGCGCCGCCTGTTGCATCGTCGTCGTCGCGGCAGCCCCTTCGGGCGCGCCCGCCTGGGCCCATGCCGACGCCGGCAGCAGCAAGCCGAGCATCAGCAGCAGGCAAGCAACCGGGGAGCGGGCGCCATGCATCAACAGGGCCCAGGAACGCAACAGGACGGGGACGCGCATCACGAAGAATCCTCCAGTGGACCGCAGGGAACTTTCCTGCCCCCGCGCAGCCGCCGGCCGATGATGCCTGAATCCGAGGTAGGCTCCGCAGCCCGTCGCCAAGCAACAAGAACGAGTCACAAACGTGCATGCCGCCTCCCTTCTCCTGATCATCCTTTGCGCCGGCCTGGCCAGCCAGTGGCTGGCGGCGCAGATCCGGCTCCCGGCGATCGTCGTGCTGATCGCCGTCGGCCTCCTGCTGGGGCCGGTCAGCGGCGTGGTGCACCTCGACATCGAACGCGAGCAGCTCAGCGAACTGATCGGCCTGGGCGTGGCCATCATCTTGTTCGAGGGCGGCATGGACCTGAAGCTCAGCGAGTTCAAGCGCGTCGGCCACGGCGTGGGCCGGCTCACCGTGCTGGGCCCGCCGCTGGCCTGGCTGTTTGGCAGCCTGGCGGCGCACTACATCGGCGGCCTCGAATGGCCGGTGGCCATCGTGCTGGGCGCCATCCTGGTGGTGACCGGGCCCACAGTGATCCTTCCGCTGCTGCGCCAGGCGCGGCTCAACAAGGAATCGGCGGCCCTCCTGAAATGGGAAGGCATCGTCAACGACCCCATCGGCGTGCTGATGGCGGTGCTGGCCTTCCAGTACTTCACCATTTCCGGCGGCGGCCTGGCCACCACCCTGAAGGCGCTGGGCGCCGCCATCGCGGTGGCGCTGGTGCTGGGCGGTCTGGGTGGCTGGCTGATCGGCTGGCTGTACCGGCGCGGCGGCGCGCCCGAGCATCTGAAGGCGCCGGTGCTCATGGTGCTGGTGCTGGCCGTCTTCTGGCTCAGCAACCAGGTGCAGCACGAGGCCGGCCTGCTCACCGTCACCGTGATGGGGCTGGTGATCGGCAACATGGACCTGGTGGAGCGCGAGGCACTGCAGCGCTTCAAGGAAGACCTGACGGTGGTGTTGCTGTCGGTGCTGTTCATCGTGATTCCGAGCCAGCTGGAGGCCGGCGAACTCAAGCTGATCGACTGGCGCATGGTGGCTTTCGTGCTGGCCATCGTGTTCGTGGTGCGCCCGCTGACCATCGGCCTGGCCACGCTGGGCGCGCCGATGCGCAAGGAAGACAAGCTCCTGCTGGCCTGGATCGCACCGCGCGGCATCGTGGCGGTGGCCACCGCCGGCATCTTCGGCCCGGCGCTGGTGGCTGCCGGCTACCCAGATGCCGCAAAGCTGCTGCCCGTCACCTTCCTGCTGGTCATCAGTACTGTGCTGTGCCATGGCCTGAGCCTGGGCCGCATCGCGCGCAAGCTGGGGCTGGCGGCAGGCAGCGATTCGGGCCTCTTGATCGTCGGCGCCTCGCCCTTTACCTGCGCATTGGCGCTGGCGCTGCAAAAGCTGCAGATCGACGTGCTGGTGGTGGACCGCTACTACGACGCTCTCAAGCTCGCGCGCATGCAAGGCATCGAGGTCTTCTACGGCGAGTTCCTGTCCGAGCATGCCGAAGAAACGCTGGAAGTACAGCACCTGAGCTACCTCTTGTGCGCCACCGACAACGATTCCTACAACGCCCTGGTGTGCAAGGCGCAGGGGCGCCGCGTCGGCCATCACCGCACCTTCCAGCTGGCGGTCAGCCGCGGATCGGGGCAGGCGGCCGGCGAGGTGTCACTGCAGCAGCGCGGCTACGTCGCCTTTCACCAGGATGCCAACTTCCACACCCTCAATGCGCTGCTGCAGGAAGGCTGGACGGCGCAGACCACCAACCTCACCACGAGCTACGGCTGGGCTGAGTTCACCGAGCGCATGGGCGAAGTGGGCAAGGACTGGTGGCTGGTCGGCGGCGTTTCGCCCGCCGGCATGTTCCGCATCTATTCCAGCGAGCAGGCCTTCAGGGTCGAGGCAGGCTGGACGGTGATCTGCTTCGCGCCGCCGGCCGCGGCAGCCGCAGTGGCTGCGCAGGAGCGCGCGGCGGCGTGATGCGGCTGGCGGGCTGATTCCTACGCCGGCAGCTCGGCCCGCCGCGGCAGGTCGGCGCCGCGGCGCGAGCAGGTGATGGCGGCCGCGGTCACGGCAAATTCGATGGCTTGCGCGAGCTGCGCCGACGACAGCGCGCCGATGGCGTCGATCGCCAGGCAGCCTTGCTCGGCCAGCCAGGTGAGCAGGGCGGCCTGAAAAGTGTCACCGGCGCCCACGGTGTCGACCACCGTCAGGACCCGGGCCGGAACCTCGGCTTCGCCCTGGCGGTTCCAGGCAGTGGCGCCTTCGCTGCCGCGCGTCAGCACCACCAGCCCGACACCGGCGGCCAGCGCTTCGCCGGCAAACTGCGCGCGTCCCTGGCCCGGGCGCAAGAGCGCAAGGTCTTCCTCGCTGATCTTCAGGAGATGGGTGCGCGGCAGCATCCAGGCGAGCATGTCGCGCCAGCGCGCCAGATCGGGCTCGACGTTCAGGCGCACGTTCGGGTCAAAGCAGATCGGCGTGCGTGCGCGCTCGCGCTCGACCAGCGCGCGCAGGGTGGATGCAATGGGCTCGACCACCGTCGCGTACGAGCCCAGTTGCAGCGCGCTGATCTTGTGCGGCAGCAGAGCCAGCGCCTCCATGCGCAGAAGGCGGTCGGCGCAGCCCTCGCCGTAGAAGCTGTAGGCCGGCACGCCGTGCGCGTCCAGCCCCACCAGGCCCAGCGTGGTCGGCGCGTCGACACGCGCCACCGTGCCGGTGGCCACGCCTTCGACCCGCAGCGCCTGCATCAGGCGTTCGCCCAAAAAACCGCTGGAGACCGCGCTGAAAAAAGCCACCGGCTGGGCCAGCCGGGCCAGGCCCAGCGCCACGTTGAAAGGCGAGCCGCCGATGCGCGCATCCAGCGTGGTGCCGGTGGGCGTGTCCCCGGCCGCGAACACGTCCATCAAGGCTTCGCCGCAAACCACAAACATGACTGCCTCCACTTCCCTGAAAAGAAAGGCCGCACGCGCAACTGCGTCCGGACTGCGCCGCGAGCATCGCGCAGCCCGGGTGCCGCGGGAACTCGGGAAATCACTTAGTAAATCGCATTGATTTAGTTAGTCAAGGTGACCAGAATTCGCATCGTCCATCACATAAACAGGAGATGCCTCATGTCGAAGACCGCCTTCACCCGGATCGCCGCCACCCTCGCCGCCGGCCTGTGCGCCAGTGCCGGCGCGCTGGCCCAGCAGCAGCCCGTGATCGGCCTCATCACCAAGACCGACACCAATCCCTTCTTCGTGAAGATGAAAGAGGGCGCGCAGGCCGCAGCCAAGGAGCAGGGTGCCAAGCTCCTGAGCGCCGCGGGCAAGGTGGACGGCGACAACGCCGGCCAGGTGACGGCCATCGAGAACATGATCGCGGGCGGTGCCAAGACCATCCTGATCACGCCCAACGATTCCAAGGCCATCGTGCCGGCCATCAAGAAGGCGCAGGAAAAGGGCGTGATGTTCATCGCGCTGGACAGCCCCGCCGACCCGGCCGACGCCACCGACGCGCTGTTCGCCACCGACAACTACAAGGCCGGCCAGCTGATCGGCCGTTACGCCAAGGTGGCGATGGCCGGAAAGCCCGCCAAGATCGCCACGCTCGACCTGTTCCCGGGCCACCCGGTGGGCGCGCAGCGGCACAACGGCTTCATGGAGGGCTTCGGCCTGAAGGCCTTCGACGCCAAGAGCAACGAGCTGTCGAAGGCCTCCGAAATCGTCTGCTCGGCCGACAGCTTCGGCGACCAGGCCAAGGGCCAGACCGCCATGGAGAACTGCCTGCAGAAGAACCCGGACATCAACCTGGTCTACACCATCAACGAGCCGGCGGCGGCCGGTGCCTACCAGGCGCTGAAGGCAGCGGGCAAGGAAAAGGGCGTCGTCATCGTGTCGGTCGACGGCGGCTGTGCCGGCGTGCGCAATGTGAAGAACGGCGTGATCGCCGCCACCTCGCAGCAATACCCGCTGAAGATGGCCGCCATGGGCGTGGCCGCCGGCGTGCAGTACGCCAAGGACGGCAAGAAGGTCAAGGGCTACACCGACACGGGCGTCACCCTGATCAGCGACAAGCCGATGGCCGGCGTCGAGAGCAAGGACACCAAGGTCGGCACCGAGCTGTGCTGGGGCAACAAGTAAGTCAGCGCCAGAACTGACGCACAAGGGAAGCGCCATGTCCGCCACCACCACTCCCGCCGCGCCGGCGGCGGCCTTCAAGCTGCCGCCCGTGGCCACCCTGGGCCCGCTGATCGCGCTGCTGCTCGCAGTGGGCTTCTTCTCGACGCAGAGCGACCGCTTCCTGTCGGTGCAGAACTTCTCGCTGATCCTGCAGCAGGTGATGGTGGTGGGCACCATCGCCATCGGCCAGACCCTGATCATCCTCACGGCCGGCATCGACCTGAGCTGCGGCATGGTGATGGCGCTGGGCGGCATCGTCATGACCAAGCTGGCGGTGGCCAGCGGCATGAACGCCTACCTGGCGATCCTGTGCGGCGTGCTGGTGTGCATGGCCTTTGGCCTGATCAATGGCCTCCTGGTCACGCGCATCAAGCTGCCGCCCTTCATCGTGACGCTGGGCACCATGAACATCGCCTTCGCCATCACGCAGCTGTATTCGGGCGCGCAGACCATCACCGACCTGCCGCCGGAGATGACCTTCTTCGGCAACACCATCGCCATCGGCGGCGCCGCCATCAACTACGGCACCCTGTTCATGGTCGCGCTCTACATCTTCATGTGGTGGGGCCTGCGCGACACGCAGCCGGGCCGCCATATCTACGCGGTCGGCAACAACCCCGAGGCCACGCGCCTGACCGGTATCGCCACCGACAAGGTGCTGCTGGCGGTGTATGTCACGGCAGGCCTCTTTTACGGCATCGCGTCGCTCTTGTCGGTGGCGCGCACCGCGGTGGGCGACCCCAACGCCGGCCAGACCGAGAACCTGGACGCCATCACCGCCGTGGTGCTGGGCGGCACCAGCCTCTTTGGCGGGCGCGGGATCATCCTGGGCACGCTGCTGGGCGCGGTGATCGTCGGCGTGTTCCGCAACGGCCTCACGCTGATGGGGGTGTCCTCGGTCTACCAGGTGCTGATCACCGGCGTGCTGGTGATCCTGGCGGTGGCCACCGACCAGATTTCACGCAAGGGAGTTCGCTGATGACCACCCCCGCACATTCGCATACCCCGCTGGTGATGGAAGCGCGCGGCCTGGTCAAGCGCTATGGCAACGTGACGGCATTGGACGGCGCCGACTTCGAGCTGCGCGCCGGCGAGATCATGGCGGTGATCGGCGACAACGGCGCCGGCAAGTCGTCGCTGATCAAGGCGCTGTCGGGCGCCACCCTTCCGGACGAAGGCGAGATCTGGCTGGATGGCAATCCCATCCATTTCAAGTCGCCCATGGACGCACGCCGCGAAGGCATCGAGACGGTCTACCAGGACCTGGCGGTGGCGCCGGCCATGACCATTGCCGAGAACCTGTTCCTGGGCCGCGAGATCATCCGGCCGGGCTTCTTCTCGCGCCTGTTCCGCTGCATCGACAAGAAGAAGATGCTGGAAGAGAGCATCGCCCGCATGAACGACCTGAAGGTGGGCATCCGCTCCATGACGCAGGCGGTCGAGACGCTGTCGGGCGGCCAGCGCCAGTGCGTGGCGGTGGCGCGCAGCGCGGCCTTCGCGCGCCACGTGGTGATCCTGGACGAGCCCACCGCGGCGCTGGGCGTGAAAGAGGGCAACATGGTGCTGGAGCTGATTCGCCGGGTGCGCGACCGCGGGCTGCCCGTCATTCTCATCAGCCACAATATGCCGCATGTGTTCGAGATCGCTGACCGCATCCATATCGCCCGCCTCGGCAAGCGCGCCTGCATCGTCAATCCGAAGAACATCAGCATGAGCGACACCGTCGCCGTCATGACGGGGGCCATGCGCCCCGAAGAGTTGCCGCACCAGGCATTTGCATGAGCGCCGGCAGAGACGGTGCCGAGATGGAACCGACGATGCCGCTCGAACGCGACGCAGAGCGCCTGCGCCCGCGCGGCTCCAACCAGGTGGGCATGCGCCAGTTCAACGAGCGCGTGGTGCTGCAGGCGATCCGGCTGCACGGGCCGCTGCCCAAGGCCGAGATCGCGCGCCTGACCAACCTCACGGCGCAGACGGTGCAGATCATCATCGCGCGGCTGGAGGCCGAGGGCCTGGTGCTCAAGCACGCGCCGCTGCGCGGGCGCATGGGCCAGCCCTCGGTGCCGATGGCGCTCAACCCCGACGGCGCCTTTTCCATCGGCATCAAGATCGGGCGGCGCAGCCTCGACGTGCTGCTGCTGGACTTTGCGGCGCAAGTGCGCGAGCGCCTCACGCTGGACTACGACTTTCCGGATCCCGACACGCTGTTCGGCGAGATCCGCGCGCGCCTCAAGCTTTTGCGCAAGAGCCTGGGCCCCAAGCGCGCTGCGCTGCTGCGCGGGGTCGGCATCGCGGCGCCGTTGTCGCTGGGCGGCTGGCAGTCGCTGCTGGGCGTGCCGCCGGCGCAGGCCGCCAAGTGGAACGCCATCGACATCGAGGCCGAAGTGCAGGACATGACGCCGCTGCCGGTCGCGCTGTGCAAGGACACGGCTGCCGCCTGCGTGGCCGAGCTGGTGGCCGGGCGCGGGCGCAGCGTGCGCAGCTTTCTCTACGTTTTCGTCGATACCTTCATCGGCGGCGGCCTGGTGATCGACAGCCACCTGCGCAGCGGCGGCACCGGCAACGCGGGCGCCATCGGTTCCCTGTCGCTGGGGCTGGGCGCGGCGCATGGCGAGCCGCCGCGCCAGCTGCTCAGCGTGGCATCCCTCTTCACCCTGGAAAAGATGTACGGCGAGGCTGGGCTCGATACCGGTGCCATCGTGGATGCCCGCGCCATGCAGCAGCCCTGGCTGCCCGTCACCCAGTCCTGGCTGCAGAAGTCGGCGCCAGGCATCGCGCTGGCGGCGCACAGCGCAACGGCGCTCTTGGACCTGGACGGCGTGATCATCGATGGCTCCTTCAGCCGCGAGCTGCTGGCCGCCACCCTGGCGCAGGTCGATGCCGCACTGGACCGCTACGACTGGGAAGGCGTGACCCGCCCGTCCCTGATGGCCGGCGCCATCGGCGCCGATGCACGCGCCATCGGCGGCGCCCTGCTGCCGCTGTACGGCAGCTTCGCGCCCGACCGCGACCTCTTTCTCAAAGACGACGCCTGAATGACCACTGCGCCATCACCGACCCAAGCCCCGTCCTTCGACCTGCTGCTGTTCGGCGGCACCGGCGACCTCGCCATGCGCAAGCTCCTGCCGGCGCTCTACATGCGCCACCGCGGCGGCGATCTGCCGGCGCACGGACGCATCGTCGGGCTGGCGCGCGAAACCATGAGCCGCGGCGAATTCATCGACAAGGTGCGCGCGAGCTTCGATCGCTTCGTGCCGGCAGCCGAACGCGATGCCAAGGATTTCGACGCCTTCGCCCAGCGCCTGGACTACCTGCAGGTAGAGGCCAACACGCCCCAGCACTTCGAAGCCCTCGCAGCGGCGTTGAAGGATTCGAAGGCGGCGGTGCGCGTGTTCTTTCTGTCGACGGCGCCCGACTTCTTCGCGCCCATTTGCAAGAACCTGGCGGCCGCCGGCCTGGTGCATGCGCAATCGCGCGTGGTGCTGGAAAAGCCCCTGGGGCGCGACCTGGCCTCGGCGCAGAAGATCAACGAGGACGTGGGCAGCGTGTTCGCCGAATCGCAGATCTTTCGCATCGACCACTACCTGGGCAAGGAGCCGGTGCAGAACCTCCTGGCGCTGCGCTTTGCCAATGCGCTGCTGGAGCCGCTGTGGAACCGCACCTGGGTCAGCAACGTGCAGATCACCATCGCCGAGCAGGTGGGGGTGGAGACGCGCGGCGCCTTCTACGACCGCACCGGCGCACTGCGCGACATGGTGCAGAACCACCTCTTGCAACTGCTGTGCATCCTGGCGATGGAGCCGCCCAACTCCATCCACCCGGATGCGGTGCGCGACGAGAAGCTCAAGGTGCTCAATGCGCTGCGCCCCTTCACGCCGGCCGATGTCGAGACGCGCACCGTGCGCGGCCAGTACCGGGCCGGCGCCATTGGCGGCCAGCGCGTGCCGGGCTACCTGGAAGAGCCGGACATTCCGGCCGGCAGCAGCACCGAAAGCTATGTGGCGATCCGCGCCGAGCTGCAGAACTGGCGCTGGTCCGGCGTGCCCTTCTATTTGCGCACCGGCAAGCGAATGGCCGAGCGGGTGGCCGAAATCGTCGTCAACTTCCGCGCGGTGCCGCATTCGATCTTTCCGGGCGCCGGCGCCGGCACGCCGGGCAACCGGCTGGTGATCCGGCTGCAGCCCGACGAAGAGCTCAAGCTTTTCATGATGGCCAAGGTGCCGGGCGACACGCTCAAGCTCAAGCCGGTGGAACTGAACCTGGATTTTGCCGAGCAGTTCAGGCAGCGCCCCATGGAGGCCTACGAACGCCTCTTGATGGATGCGATCCGCGGCAACCTCACTCTGTTCATGCGGCGCGACGAGCTGGACGCCGCCTGGCGCTGGTGCGAGCCGATCCTGCATGGCTGGGCGCAGTCGGATCAGGCACCCAAGCCGTACAGCGCCGGCTCCTGGGGCCCGGCTGCCGCCAGTGCACTGGTAGGCCGCGACGGGGTGGTCTGGCGTGAAGAGGCTTAGCAAGGCCTAGCACAAAGGCCTTCGGCACGGTCGTCGGCGGACTTGTACCTGCGGCGCCTGCCTGGTCCAGAATGCGCGCCATGACGAAGAACGACCAACTCGCCTCCTTCCCCATCACCCGCAAGTGGCCCGCCGCCCAGCCCGAGCGGCTTCAGCTCTATTCGCTGCCCACGCCCAATGGCGTGAAGGTGTCGATCATGCTGGAGGAAACGGGCCTTCCCTACGAGCCGCACCTGGTGGACTTCGGCAAGAACGACCAGCTGTCGCCCGAGTTCCTCTCGCTCAATCCGAACAACAAGATCCCGGCCATCATCGATCCGGATGGCCCGGGCGGAAAGCCGCTGGCGCTGTTCGAATCGGGTGCCATCCTCTTGTACCTGGCCGACAAGACCGGCAAGTTCATTGCGCAGGATCCGGCCGCCCGCTACGAGACCATCCAGTGGCTGATGTTCCAGATGGGCGGCATCGGGCCGATGTTCGGCCAGCTCGGTTTCTTCCACAAATTTGCCGGCAAGGACTATGAAGACAAGCGGCCGCGCGATCGCTATGTGGCCGAGTCCAAGCGCCTGCTGGCCGTGCTCGACCAGCGCCTGAAGGGCCGGGCCTGGGTGATGGGCGATGAATGCACCATCGCCGATATCGCCATCTTCCCCTGGGTGCGCAACCTGGTCGGCTTCTACGAGGCGGGCGAGCTGGTCGGCTTCTCGGAATTTGCCGAGGTCAGGCGCGTGCTGGACGCCTTCGTCGCACGTCCAGCCGTGGCGCGCGGGCTGACGATCCCGGCGCGCGGCTGACAGAGAACATGGCGCCTTCTCGCCCGGCAATACCCCCGTCCTCCCTTGCGCGGGTCGAGGCATTGCTGGCGACGGGGGCGCCGCGCATCCTGCTCGGCCTGGTGGGGCCGCCGGGCGCCGGCAAGTCCACGTTGGCGCAGCAACTGCAAGCCGCCTTTGCCGAGGTGTCGCAGGTGTTGCCGATGGATGGCTTCCACCTGGCCAATTCCGAATTGCAGCGCCTGGGAAGGGCAGGGCGCAAGGGCGCGCCGGACACCTTCGACGCGGCCGGCTACCTGGCCCTGCTGCAGCGCCTGCGCCAGCCGCCGCGCGACGACAGCGAAGTGATCTACGCGCCCGAGTTCCGGCGCGACATCGAGGAAGCCGTCGCAGGCGCCATCGCCATCGAGCCGCAGGTGCGCCTGGTCATCACCGAAGGCAACTACCTGCTCTTGGACCAGGCGCCCTGGAACGCCATCGCGCCGCTGCTGGATGAAGCTTGGTACGTGGAGGTGGACGATCGGCTGCGCGAGCACCGCCTCGCGCAGCGCCACGAGGAATTCGGCCGCAGCAGGGATGACGCGCTGGCCTGGGTGGCGCAGACCGACGCGCCGAATGCCCGCCTGATCGCGGCCAGCCGGCCGCGCGCGACGCACCTGTTCCGCTGGGACGCCTGATCGCTGCCTCGCCGCCGCGACTGGTGGCAACATCCATCCTGTATTGACCACCCAAGGAACCTTCCCATGAAGAAGACGACACCCACCTCCTGGCTGGCTTCGGTGCTCCTGGCCGGCATCGCCCTGACCACCAGCGCTGCCAGCGCCGCTGACCTGCTCGACGAAGCGAAGGCGCGCGGCACGCTTCGCATCGCCTGCGAAGGCACCTATCCGCCCTTCAACTACAAGGACGACCAGGGCCAGCTGACCGGCTTCGACGTCGAGATCGGCAAGGCGCTGGCCGCCAAGCTGGGCGTGAAACCGGAGTTCGTGACCTCCGAGTGGAGCGGCATCCTGGCCGGCCTGCAGGCCGGCAAGTACGACGTGATCATCAACCAGGTGGCCGCCACCGACGCGCGCCGCGAGACCTTCGACTTCAGCGGGCCCTATGTCATGTCCTACCCGCAGCTGATCGTGCGGGCCAACGAGACGCGCAAGCTGGAGACGCCGGCCGACCTCAAGGGCAAGAAGATCGGCGTGGGGCAGGGCAGCAACTATGCGGAACTGGCCAAGGGCATCGAAGGCGCCGAGGTGCGCACCTACCCCGGCGCGCCGGAATACCTGCAGGATCTCGCCACCGGGCGCATCGACGCGGCCATCAACGACAGCCTGCTCATTCCCTACCTGCGCGCGAAGACCAAGCTGCCGGTCAAGGCAGGCGCCCAGATCGGCAAGCCCGAGAGCAACGCGATCCCTTTCCGCAAGGGCAATCCCAAGTTCAAGCAGGCCATCGACAAGGCCCTGGACGAGCTGAAGGCCGACGGCAGCTACGCGAAGATCTCCAACAAGTGGTTCGAGCGTGACGTGAGCGTGCCGCCGTCCGGCCGCTGACCCGCGTTCGGCGCCGCCCATGGATCTGCAATCGCTGTTCGCGCTGGCATGGCCGGTGATGCTGAAGGGGACCGGCTACACGCTGCTGTTCGCCGTCGTCTCGATGATCCTCGGCCTGCCCCTGGCAGGCCTTGTCACGCTGGTTCGCGTGCTGGGCATATGGGGGCTGTCCGGCGTGATGGCGCTGTACGTCAGCGTGATGCGCGGCACGCCGCTCCTGGTGCAGGTCTTCATCGTGTACTACGGCCTGCCCAGCGTCGGGATCGAGTTGTCGCCGATCACGGCGGGCATCCTGACTCTGACCTTGAACGTCGCGGCCTACATGAGCGAGACGCTGCGCGGGTCGATCAATGCCGTGGCGCAAGGGCAGTGGCTGGCCGGCACCAGCCTGGGGCTGACGCGCCGCCAGACCCTTCGCCACGTGGTTGGGCCGCAGGCGCTGCGGGCGGCGGTGCCCAGCCTGTCCAACAGCCTGATCAGCCTCATCAAGGACACCTCGCTGGTCTCGGTGATCGCGGTGACCGAGCTGATGCTGGCGACCAAGGAGCTGATCTCCACCACCTTCCAGCCCTTCCAGCTGTACATGGCCGCGGCCGGGGTCTACTGGGTGCTCAGCCTGAGCTTCGAGCAGGTTCAGCGCTGGATGGAAAAGCGAATGGCGTATCCGCACTGAAGGGCGGCCGTTTCACTGCGGCCGCGCCATCAGTGCCAGCCGCAGTGCCAGCAGCGCCAGTACCAGAGCCAGGGTGCGCGACTGCCAGCGGGCAGCCTGGGTGTTGCCGGCCAGCCATCGGTTCACCACACCGCCCAGGGCGCCCAGCGCCGCATGGAAGACGAAGCTGATCATGGTCAGCAGCACGCCCAGCGCGATCAGCTGCTGCGGCACCTGCCCCTTGGCGGCATCGACGAACTGCGGCAGGAAGACCATGAAGAACAGCAAGGCCTTGGGATTGAGCAGGCTGTTCAGCATGGAACGCAGCGTGACCGAGAACAGCGCACGCCGGCTCCCCGCCTGGGTCGTCAGCACGCTGGGGTTGCGCCAGGCCTTGTAGGCCATCCACAGAAGATAGAGCACGCCGGCCAGCCTGATCAGATCGAAGGCCAGCGGCCCTTGCGCGACGATGGCGGTGATGCCAAGCGCCGTCAGGGCCGTCAGGGCCAGATCGGCCAGGCCGATGCCCAGCGAAGCCGCCACGCTTCCGCGCCAGCCGTAGCCAACGCCATGTGCGATCACGAAGGCCATGTTCGGCCCCGGGGACATCAGCAAGAGCAGCACCGCGGCTGCGAAGAGCCCCAGCGAGGCGGGTTCCATCACCGGCACGTCGAGCTCCTGTGTGTGAAGGCGGGCCCTTATTGCCCCGCCAGGTTTCGCAGCGTAGTCTTCGTATTTGATACAGACAAATAATTGTTCTAGATACGGTGAATCATGCGACCTGCCCGCTACCGGCCCTTGATCGACGAGTTCAGCCGCCGCATTCGCAGCGGCGAGCTGCGCCCCGGCGAGCAGCTGCCCACGGTGCGTGCGCTGATGCGCGAGCAGGGCGTGGCGTTGGCGACCGCCACCCGCGTCTACAACTCGCTGGAGGCGATCGGCCTGGTGGTCGGCGAGGCGGGCCGCGGCACCTTTGTGCGTGACACCTCGCTGCCGCGTAGCCACGGCCTGCCGCAGCAACCCGGCGGTGGCGTGGTGGACCTGAGTTTCAACTACCCGGCCCTGCCCGGCCAGGCCGAACTCCTGCGCGAGGGTCTGCGCAGCCTGGCCGCTGCGGGTGATCTGGACGCACTGTTGCACTCCGCGCCCCAGGGTGGCCGACCGCACGAGCGCCAGACGGCGGCCAGGCACCTGCGCAATCGCGGCATCCGCGTCGGCGGTGAGCAAGTGCTGATCGTCAATGGCGCTCAGCAAGGGCTCGCACTGGCGGCGATGGCGCTGCTTGCGCCCGGCGACGCGATCGCCGTCGATGCCCTGACCTACCCCGGCATCAAGGCTTTGGCTGCGGCGCATCGCCTGGCGTTGTGCGCGCTGCCGCAGACCGGCGGGCAGACCGATCTGGATGCGCTGGCGGCGCTGTGCCGGCGCCGCAGGATCCGCGCCGTCTACAGCATGCCCACCCTGCACAACCCGCTCGGGTCGGTGATGAGCCTGGCAGATCGCGAGCGCCTGGTGGCGCTGGCCGAGCGGCACGATTTGCTGATCATCGAGGACGGCGCCTATGCCTTCCTGGCCGAGCCGGCGCCTTCGCCGCTGTTCACGCTGGCACCCGGGCGCACGATCTACGTTTCGGGGCTGTCCAAGAGCGTGGCTTCGGGCTTGCGGGTCGGCTTTGTCGCGGCGCCACCCGCCCTGGTGCCGGCGCTGGAGCAGGCGCAAAGGGCCTCGACCTGGAACACGCCCTCCGTCGTGGTGGCCCTGGCCTGCCGCTGGATCGAGTCGGGTGAAGTCGACGCGCTGGAGGAGGCGAAGCGCCGCGATGCGGGCCAGCGCCAGGCACTGGCGCGGCGTGTGCTGCGCGGCTGCGCCCTGTGTGCACATCCCTCGTCCTACTACCTCTGGCTGGCGCTGCCCGAGGGCTTGCGCGCAGACCCCGTGGTGAGCGCGCTGCAACGCGAGGGCGTGCTGCTGAGCAACGCCGAGCCCTTCGCGGCCACCGCCCATGTGCCGCAGGCGCTGCGGGTGGCGCTGGGCTCGGTGCCGCTCGAGGTGCTGAAGCTTGCCCTGCAGAAGGTGCGGGATGCGGCGACTTGCGTCTAGGGTCATTGCTCCTTGCGTGTCATCGGTTTCGATGACAGACGGGGCGGCGTAAACGGCGCAGCATGGCAAATCCTCTTTCGGAGATTTTTTCCATGTTCATCCCGACATCCGCTCCGTTCGCTTTGACCTTGCCACTGCTGTGCCTGGCCGCCATCGGTTCATCCGCGCACGCCCAGACCAACGCGCCGGACGTCGCCAAGCTGACCGCCAGCGAGGCTGTGCGGCAGATCTGCGCGGGCACCCTCGGCAGCGAGCACCTGGTGTCCGCCTATCTTGCGCAGGCCAAGACGAAGGCGAACCTCAACGCTTTCATCACCCTCGATGAAGCTGGGGCGTTGAAGGCTGCGCGGGCCGCCGATGCGGCCCGGCGGCGCGGGGATGCATGCAAGCCGCTGGCCGGCCTGCCGGTGGTCATCAAGGACAACATTCATGTGCAAGGCCTGCCCGCCACGGCCGGAACGCCGGCACTGAAGGCCTTCGTGCCTGCGGCCGATGCGCCGGTCGTCGCCAAGCTGCGGGCGGCCGGCGCCGTCATCCTGGGAAAGACGAACATGCACGAACTGGCCTTCGGCGTGTCTGGCTACAACCCCGCCTTCCAGACCGGCCCGGAGGTCGGTGTGCGCAACGCCTACGACACGGCTCGCATCGCCGGGGGCTCCTCCTCCGGCAATGGGACGGCGCTCGGTGCTCGCATGGCACCGGCGGCGCTCGGTACGGACACCGGCGGGTCGGTGCGCATCCCCTGCGCATTCAACGGCTGCGCCTCACTACGCCCGACCATGGGGCGCTATTCGCAGCAGGGTATTGCACCCATCTCGCACACGCGCGACACAGCAGGCCCGATGGCCATGTCGATGGCCGACGTTGCGCTGCTCGATCGCGTGATTGCCGGTGGCAAGGCGATCAAGCCGGCCGACTTGAAGCGCGTGCGGCTCGGCGTGGTGCCCGCCTTCTACGCCAACCTCGATGCGGACACGAAGGCCGCTACGGATGCAGCGCTGGCCAAGCTGCGCGCCGCCGGCGTCGCGCTGGTGGATGTGGACATGCCCAAGCTCATGGAACTCAACGGTGCCGTCGGCTTCCCGGTGGCGCTCTTCGAAGCGCACGACGACATGGTCGCCTACCTCGCCAGGTACCCGACGGGCATCGACATCGCTCAACTGGTGGCCGGCATCGCCAGCCCGGACGTCAAGGGCACCTTCGAGGGTCTGGTGATCCCGCGCAAGTTGCCTGCGGCCAATGGCGTGGTCGATGCCAAACCGGCCTATGACAACGCGATGCGCGTCGCACGGCCGCAATTGATAAAGCTCTACCGCGATACCTTCGCCAGGAACAGGCTCGATGCCTTGGTGTTCCCAACCGTGCCGCGGGTGGCCCTGGCGGCCACACCCGAAGCCAGCAGCCCGGAGAACTTCGGGGCGCTCATCCAGAACACCGACCCAGGCAGCAATGCAGGCATTCCGGGCATTCAACTGCCCTCCGGGCTGGGTGCCACGTCCGGCTTGCCGGTGGGCTTGGAACTGGACGGTCCGGCCGGCAGCGACCGCAGGCTGCTTGCCATCGGGCTGGCGGTGGAGCGCGAGTTGGGCCGTCTGCCGAAACCCACAGCGAAGTAGGCGGCTGGCCGTTCAGCGGCTGGCCCAGCCGGCCAGCGCGGATCGTCTTTCGATGCCGACTTTGTCGAAGATGCGTCGCAGGTAGGTCCGCACGGTGGGCACGCCCACGGCCATGCGGCGGGCGATCTCCTTGTCCGTCAGGCCTTCGCACACCGCTCTTGCGACTTCGCGCTCCCGCAGGCTCAGCGCATTCCACTTTGCGGCGGCGGGGAGGCCCGCGGCGCAGGGCGCCATGCACCGCGCGCGCTGCAGAGCGCCGATGAAGGCCGGCTCGATCAGATCGAGCAAGGCCTTTTCGTGGTCTCCGAAATTGCCGCGACCCCGACGCCGCCAGATGCGCAGATCGCCCAGCGCGCGGTCGCCGCCGTCGAATGCATGCAGGTTGATACCCCAGTGCAATCCATCGCGCGAGAGAAAGTCATTGAAAAAGGCGGTACGCATCAGTTCTCGCTGCGGCATGACTTCGGTCACGCAAGTGGCGCGGCGGCGCCTCTGCAGCAAGAAGGTGATGGGATCGTGGTGCTGATGCCATTCGCCATAGCGGTCCAGGTTGCCCAGGTCCATGTGGAGCGCCACGCGCCGGTCGAAGCAGCCGGCATGCGCGTTCCACACGAAGGAGGCGAACTGGTCGGCGTGCAGCAGGTCCAGCAGCGACCGGCCCAGGCATTCGCGTACCTCGGTCTCGTCGTGATCGTCCGCCAGCAATGCGAAGACGCTGCGCAGGGCGCGCTGTTCGGAGCCGGTCAGGTACATCGATTCAATCTCTCAGCCGTCCCGGCCCGCGGCCACAGGCAGCTTCACCTCGCCGACACCGCCCAGGAACAGATCGGCCACGATCGGTCCCATGGCGTCGTAGTCGAGCTGGCCCTCGGGTTTCATCCAGGTGAACATCCAGTTGATCATGCCGAACAGCAGCATGGTCAGGGGCTTGGCCATCTGCTCGCTGGCGGTGCCCTTGCGCATCTCGGCCAGCGCCTGCGCAAAACCGGCGACCACCAGGCGCTCCTTGTCGAGCACGCGCTGGCGGTCGGCTTCCTCCAGGAACTTCACGTCCTCGGTCAGCACCCGGTGCGCGTTCTGCGCGTCAGCGTATTCCTCGACGATGCGGCGGATCAGGTGGCGCAGCCTGGCTTCGCCCTGCAGATGCTTCGCCTCTTCATCGTCGATGAGCGCGGCCAGCCGCGAAACGTGGTCGTCCGCGATGCTCACCAGCAGGCTGTATTTGTCGCGGTAGTAGTGATAGAGCGTGGCCTTCGACAAGCCGCAGGCCTGCGCCACCTCATTCATCGAGGTGGCCGAGTAGCCGCGCCGGGCAAAGAGCTGCGCCGCCTGCGCCAGGATCATTTCCCGTTGGCCTTGGTAGCTGGCTGATCGTCCGCGTGCCATGCCGGTGCTTCCTCAGTGATTTGTTCTTGGTTGAAGGCAAAGGCGCGATCTTGCCTGAGCGGGATCAGGAAGCGCCGCCGCGCCGGGTCTCGATCAGCGACTTGACCTCCACGCTCTTCACGCGCGGACGCCCGGGCTCAATGGCCGCGAGCGGCGCCACCTCGACCATCGTCGCCAGGCAGCGGCGCGTCAGGTCCTGGTAGGTAAGGGTGCCTTCCAGCTTCCAGGCCACCTCGGCGTCGCTCAGCGCGCGCTTCACCTTGGCCGGCATGCCGGCCACCAGGCTTCTGGGCGGCACCTTCATGCCGGCCGGCACGAAGGCGCAGGCGGCCACGATGGAGGCTTCGCCGATCTCGGCCTCGTCCATCACCACCGCGTTCATGCCGACCAGCACGTCGCGCCGGATGATGCAGCTGTGCAGTACGGCGCCATGGCCGATGTGGCCGTTCTCCTCGACCACCGTGTCCTGCTCCGGAAAACCATGGATGACGCAGGTGTCTTGGACATTGGCGCCGCGCTGCAGGACGATGCGTCCGAAGTCGCCGCGCAGGCTGGCGCAAGGGCCGACGTAGCAGCCGGGCCCCACGATCACGTCGCCGATCAGCACGGCCGTGGGATGCACATGGGCGCTGGGGTCGATGACCGGCACCACGCCTTCGATGGAATAGCAGGGCATTGGGCGCTCCTAGGGTTTGCACTAGACCGGTATGTCTTGAAGCTTTCGTGTCCCTCATCCTAAAATCTACCGAACGGTCGGTCAATAGTGTTTAAGGAAATCCCACGATGAGCACGGAACCCTTGGTCCTGGTGGCAGATGCAGCTGCCACCCGCACGCTGACCCTGAATCGGCCGGCGGCGATGAACAGCTTCACCACCGAAATGCATGCCGAGCTGCTGACGGCGCTGAACGCCGCCGCCGATGAAGCGCAGGTGCGCTGCGTGGTCATCACCGGCGCCGGCCGCGGCTTTTGCGCCGGCCAGGACCTGGGCGACCCGCAAGCCGCGCCCGGCAAGGACCTGGGCGCGCTGATCGAGGCGCACTACCTGCCGCTGGTGGAACGCATCCGCTCCATGCCGGTGCCTGTGATCGCCGCGGTCAACGGTGTCGCCGCAGGCGCGGGCGCGAACCTGGCGTTCTGCTGCGATGTGGTGATCGCGGGCCGCGCCGCCAGCTTCATCCAGGCCTTCTCCAAGATCGGCCTGGTGCCCGACACCGGCGGCACCTGGCTGCTGCCGCGCCTGGTCGGTCATGCGCGGGCGCTGGCCATCGCCATGACGGGCGACAAGATTTCCGCCGAGCAGGCGGCGCAGATGGGAATGATCTGGCAGTGCGTGGATGACGCGGCGCTGCAAGACGCCGTGAACGCGCTGGCCGCGCGCCTGGCCGCCATGCCCACGCGCGCCCTGGTCGCCACGCGCCACGCGCTGTCCGCGGCGCAGGACATGGACCTGCGCTCGGCGCTGCAGCACGAAGCCACCTTGCAGACCGAACTGGGCGCCGCACACGACTACCTGGAAGGTGTCGACGCCTTCCGCAACAAGCGCGCCCCCAAGTTCACCGACCGCTGAAAGACATGAGCGAAACCACGCCCCAACAAATGGCCGAGCGCGTGCGCGACGGCATGCTGAAAAACGACCGCGCCACCCGCGCCATGGGCATGCAGGTGGTCGACATCTCGCCCGGCCGCGCCACCGTGACGATGCGCGTGCGCGAAGACATGCTCAACGGCCACGACACCTGCCATGGCGGACTGATCTCCACCCTGGCCGATTCGGCCTTCGCCTTTGCCTGCAACTCGCATGGCGAGCTGACGGTGGCGGCCTCCATCGCCGTCGACTTCCTGGCGCCAGGCCGCAAGGACGACCTGCTCACCGCCCAGGCGCACGAAGTGTCGAAGGCCGGCCGCACGGGCCTGTACGACTGCGAGGTGACCAACCAGCATGGCGAGCGCATCGCCGTGTTCCGCGGCCGCTCGCACACCATGAAAGGCAAGCCGGCGTTCTAGCCGGCAAAGGCAGGCCGGCGTTCTGACCGGCCTCCATTGATTCGGAATTCGGGAGACATATCAGATGACCGTGAAGACCCCCGCCCCCGGCGACCTGGCGCCCATCGAGAAAGCCAGCCGCGACGAGATCGCCGCCCTGCAGCTGACGCGCCTGAAGGCCACCCTGCAGCGCGCGTACGACAACGTGCCGCACTACCGCCAGGCCTTCGACGCCAAGGGCGTGCACCCGGAAGACCTCAAGCAGCTGTCCGACCTGGCGAAGTTCCCCTTCACCGTGAAGTCGGATCTGCGCGACAACTATCCCTTCGGCCTCTTTGCCGTGCCGCGTGCGCAGGTCGCGCGCATCCACGCATCGTCGGGCACCACCGGCAAGCCCACGGTGGTCGGCTACACGAAGAACGACATCGACGTCTGGGCCGAGCTGGTGGCGCGCTCGATCCGCGCCGCGGGCGGCCGGCCCGGCGACATGGTGCACGTGGCCTATGGCTATGGCCTCTTCACCGGCGGCCTGGGCGCGCACTACGGCGCCGAACGCGCCGGCTGTACCGTGGTGCCGATGTCGGGCGGGCAGACCGAGAAGCAGGTGCAGCTCATCAACGACTTCAAGCCCGACATCATCATGGTCACGCCCAGCTACATGCAGGTGCTGATCGAGGAGTTCGTGCGCCAGGGGCTGGATCCGGCCGCCAGCTCGCTGAAGGTCGGCATCTTCGGTGCCGAGCCCTGGACCGAGGCGATGCGGCGCGACATCGAGCACAAGGCCGGCATCGATGCGGTCGACATCTACGGCCTGTCCGAGGTGATGGGCCCGGGCGTGGCCAGCGAATGCATCGAAAGCAAGGACGGCCCGGTGATCTGGGAAGACCACTTCTATCCCGAGATCATCAATCCGGAGACCGGCGAGCCGGTGGCCGATGGCGAAGAGGGCGAGCTGGTCTTCACCTCGCTCAGCAAGGAAGCGATGCCGGTGATCCGCTACCGCACGCGCGACCTCACGCGCCTCTTGCCGCCCACCTCGCGCTCGTTCCGGCGCATGGGCAAGATCGTCGGGCGCAGCGACGACATGATGATCATCCGCGGCGTCAACGTGTTTCCGACGCAGGTGGAAGAGATCGTGCTGGCGCACGAGAAGCTCACCGGCGTCTACCAGCTGCACCTCAGCCGCGAGGGCCTGATGGATCAGGTCGAGGTGCATTGCGAGCTGCAGCCGGGCCTGGTGGGCCTGGCCGAAGACGCCCGCGGCGAGATCGCCAAGTGGGTGCAGCAGCGCATCAAGACGATGGTGGGCATCTCCACCTCGGTGCGGGTCTTCAACCCCGACACCATCGAGCGCACCCAGACCGGCAAGGCCAGGCGCGTGATCGACAAGCGGCCCAAGTGACGCGCTGCTGAACTTCATTCCAGGAGGAACGACATGTACACCCAAGCCATGGACACCATGGGCAAGGACGGCGCCGACGGCCAGAAGGCCGTGCGCTCGGCCGACGAGATGCGCCTGCAGGAGCGCTTCGACGAGCGCATCGATGCCGGCGACTTCATCGAGGCCAAGGACTGGATGCCCGATCACTACCGCAAGACCTTGCTCCGCCAGATCAGCCAGCACGCGCACTCGGAAATCGTCGGCATGCTGCCCGAGGGCAACTGGATCACCCGCGCGCCCACGCTCAAGCGCAAGGCGATCCTCCTGGCCAAGGTGCAGGACGAAGGCGGCCACGGCCTGTACCTGTATGCCGCGGCCGAGACGCTGGGCACCTCGCGCGACCAGATGCTCGATGCGCTGCACACCGGCAAGGCCAAGTACAGCTCCATCTTCAACTACCCAACCCTGACCTGGGCCGACATCGGCACCGTCGGCTGGCTGGTGGATGGCGCGGCCATCATGAACCAGGTGCCGATCTGCCGATGCTCCTATGCGCCCTATGCGCGCGCCATGATCCGCATCTGCCGCGAGGAGAGCTTTCACCAGCGCCAGGGCTACGAGGCGCTGCTCACCATGATGCAGCAGGGCACGCCGGAGCAGAAGGCGATGGTGCAGGACGCGGTCAATCGCTGGTGGTGGCCCTCGATCATGATGTTCGGCCCGCCGGACGACCAGTCGCCCAACAGCGCGCAATCGATGCGCTGGGGCATCAAGCGCGTCAGCAACGACGAGCTGCGCCAGAAGTTCATCGACGCCGCGGTGGAGCAGGCGCGCATCCTGGGCGTGACGCTGCCCGACCCGGAACTCAAATGGAACGAGGAGCGCCAGGCGCATGACCACGGCCCCATCGACTGGGAAGAGTTCTGGCGCGTCATCGCCGGCGACGGCCCCTGCAACCGCGAGCGCCTGGGCGCCCGCGTCAAGGCCTGGGACGACGGCGCCTGGGTGCGCGAAGCCGCGCTGGCCCACGCCCGCAAGCAAGCAACGATCAAGGAGGCAGCATGAGTTCCGACGTTCAAAAAGAGTGGCCGCTGTGGGAAGTGTTCGTGCGCAGCAAGGCCGGACTTGACCACAAGCATTGCGGCAGCCTGCACGCGGCCGACGCCAAGATGGCGATCCAGATGGCGCGCGACGTCTACACACGCCGCCAGGAAGGCTGCAGCGTCTGGGTGGTGCCCTCCGACCAGATCGTGGCCAGCGACCCCGGCGACAAGGACATGTACTTCGATCCGGCCGAAGACAAGGTGTACCGCCACCCGACCTTCTACCAGCTGCCCAAGGCCGTGGACCACATGTGAATGAGCGAGAACGACCCATGTCCACCGCCTCCATCGAACTCGATCTCACGCCCGCCACGCAGTACCTGCTGCGCATCGGCGACAGCTGCCTGATCCTGGCGCAGCGCCTCGGCGAATGGTGCGGCCACGCGCCCGTCCTGGAAGAGGACATCGCGATGTCGAACATCGCGCTGGACCTGATCGGCCAGGCGCGCGCCGTGCTCACGCGCGCCGGCGAGATCGAAGGCCGCTCGCATGACGAAGACCAGTTGGCGTTCCTGCGCAACGAGCGCGACTACTTCAACGTCACCCTGGTCGAGCTGCCGCGTGGCGACTTCGCTTTCTCGGTGCTGCGCAACACGATGATCGCCACCTGGCTCAAGCTCTTGTGGGAGCGCCTCGCCGCTGAAAGCAGCGATGCCGAGCTGCGCGCCATCGCCGCCAAGGCACTGAAGGAAGCGCGCTACCACCAGCAGCATTCCGGCGACTGGGTGGTGCGTCTGGGCGACGGCACCGATGAATCGCGTGCTCGCATGGAAGCGGCGCTGGCTGCACTGTGGCGCTACGCCGCCGAGCTGTTCGACACCGATGCCACCGACGAAGCGGCCGCCGACGCCGGCTGGGGCCCGCGCTGGTCGACGCTGGAGGCGCCCTGGCAGGCCGAGATGGAACAGATCCTGCGCGAAGCCGGCTTCGCGCTGCCGGCCGACAGCAAGTTCCAGAGCGACGGCAAGCGTGGCCGCCACAGCGAGCACATGGGCTTCATCCTGGCCGAGCTGCAGTACTTGCAGCGCGCCTTTCCCGGCGGGGTGTGGTGATGGCGCTGGCGGCCGTTGCACCCCGGCAGGACGCGCGCATCCAGGCCGCCTGGGACGTGCTCGCCACCGTGCTCGACCCGGAAGTGCCGGCCCTGTCCGTGTGCGACCTCGGCATCGTGCGCGAGGTGCTGGCGCGTGGCGACGGGCTGGAGATCGTGCTCACGCCCACCTATTCCGGCTGCCCCGCCACCGAGGTGATCGAGCGCGACGTGCTGGCCGCCATCGAGGCCGCGGGCCTGGGCCCGGCGCGCGCCACCTTGCGCCGCGCACCGGCCTGGACCACGGACTGGATCAGCGCCGAAGGCAAGCGCAAGCTGGCCGACTACGGCATTGCCCCGCCCGGCGCGGCGGCGCGCGCGGACGGTGCGGTGCCGATCCGCTTCTTCGGCCGCCGCATCGACGCGAAGGCGCCGGCCTGCCCGCGCTGCGGCAGCGATCACACCGAGCGGCTCTCCGCCTTTGGCTCCACCGCTTGCAAGTCGCTCTATCGCTGCCTGGCCTGCAAAGAGCCCTTCGAGCATTTCAAGCCCATCTGAACGAGCGCCCACCATGAGTGTCATGTTCCATCCCTTGCGCGTGCGCGCCATCGAGCCCGACACGCAGGAGGCGGTGATCGTCTCCTTCGACGTGCCGGCCGATCTGCGCGAAGTCTTCGGCTTCACCCAGGGCCAGTACCTGACCCTGCGCACCGACATCGACGGCCAGGACCTGCGCCGTTCCTATTCCATCTGCGCCGGCGTCGACGACGGCGAGCTGCGCGTGGGCGTGCGCAAGGTGCGCGGCGGCGTGTTCTCCAACTGGATCAACGAGCACCTGAAGCCCGGCGACACCGTCAGCGTGATGGCGCCGCAAGGCCGCTTCTTCGTGCCGCTCGACCCGGCGGCCCGGCGCCACCATGTGGGCATTGCCGGGGGCAGCGGCATCACGCCCATCCTGTCGATCATGAAGACGGTGCTGGCGCGCGAGCCGCACAGCCGCTTCACCCTGATCTATGGCAACCGGCTCCTGCAGTCGACCATGTTCAAGGAGGAGATCGAGGACCTGAAGAACCGCTACATGACGCGGCTTTCTCTGCAGCACGTGTTCTCGGACGAGCACACCGACGCGCCGCTCAACCACGGCGTGATGAACCGCGAGAAGATCGGCGAGTTCCTGGGCAGCGTGGTGCCGGCCGATGACATCGACCACGTCTACGTTTGCGGCCCCTTCCAGATGAACGACGAGGCCGAGGCTGCGCTGCTGGCCGCGGGCGTGCCGGAAGAGCGCATCCACATCGAGCGCTTCGGCGTGGCGCTGCCAGCCAATGCGCCTGGAGGCCCCGTGGGCGCGGTGGTGCACGAGGCCAAGCCGGGTGACGCCGAAACCGCACGCATCGTCATCATCCGCGACGGCCTGTCGCGCGAGATCTCGTTCACCAAGCAGCAGCCCAGCATCCTCGACGCCGCGTCCGCCGCCGGCATGGAGGTGCCGTATTCCTGCACCTCCGGCGTGTGCGGAACCTGCCGCGCCAAGCTGATCGAAGGCCAGGTGCGGATGGAACGCAATTTCGCGCTGGACAAGAAGGAAGTGGCCAACGGCTTCGTCCTGACCTGCCAGGCGCACCCGCTCACCGAGCGGGTGGTGTTGTCCTTCGACGAGCGCTGATGGCGTGCCGGCGCGGGAACATCCCGATGACGACAGCGCCCTGACACCGTTCCACTAACAAACCAAGTTTTTTTTCGCAAACCATGGAGACAAGAATGAAGTCGTTCAAGAAGAAATCCCTGCTCTTGGCGAGCCTGCTGTCACTCGCCACGTTCGTGGCGCAGGCCGACATCAACGTCGGTGTCACGCTGTCGGCCACCGGACCGGCCGCATCGCTGGGCATTCCCGAGAAGAACACCATCGCCCTGATGCCCAAGACCATCGCGGGCCAGAAGATCAACTACGTGGTGCTGGACGACGCGTCCGACACCACGGCGGCCGTGTCCAACACCCGCAAGCTGATTGCCGACAGCAAGGTGGACGTGGTGCTCGGCTCCACCATCACGCCGGCATCACTGGCCATGATCGACGTGGCTTCCGAGGCCAAGGTGCCGATGATTTCCATGGCGGCCTCGTCGCGCATCGTCGAGCCGATGGACGACAAGAAGAAGTGGGTCTTCAAGACGCCGCAGAACGACATCATGATGTCGCTGGCCATTGCGGAGCACATGAACAAGACCGGCATCAAGACGGTGGGCTTCGTCGGCTTCTCCGACGCGTACGGCGAAGGCTGGTATCAGGAATTCAGCAAGGCTGCCGGGCTCAAGGGACTGAAGGTCGTGGCCAACGAGCGCTTCGGCCGTACCGACACCTCGGTCACCGGCCAGGTGCTCAAGCTGATGTCGGCCAAGCCCGACGCGATCCTGGTGGCCGGCTCCGGCACGCCGGCCGCGCTGCCGCAAAAGACGCTCAAGGAGCGCGGCTACGCCGGCAAGATGTACCAGACGCACGGCGTGGCCAATGCCGACTTCCTGCGCGTGGGCGGCAAGGACGTGGAAGGCACCTTCCTGCCGGCCGGCCCGGTGCTGGTGGCCGATCAGCTGCCGCAGAACAACCCGGTGCGCAAGAGCGCGCAGGCCTACATCGCCGCCTACGAGGCCGCGCATGGCAAGGGCAGCGTGTCCACCTTCGGCGCGCACGCCTGGGACGCGGGCCTGTTGATGACGGCTGCCGTGCCGGTCGCGCTGAAGAAGGCGCAACCCGGCACGCCGGAGTTCCGCGCCGCGCTGCGCGATGCGCTGGAGAAGATCGACGAGATGCCCGGCGCGCACGGCATCTTCACCATGTCCGCCACCGATCACCTGGGCCTGGACCAGCGCGCGCGCGTCATGGTCAAGATCGAGAACGGCGGTTGGAAATACCAGCCTTGACCCACCCCCGAATCTCGCTCACTTCGTGTAGCTCGGATCCCCCCTCAAGGGGGCGCACCCAGCGGCCCGGCAAAGCCGGTTCCGCGGGCGCTCCCGAACAGGCCGGGCTACGCCGGCCCCTGGCTTGATACTGGAAAGAACATGGATGCTCAGATCGCCCTGCTGCTTGCGCAGGACGGCCTCGTGAATGGCGCGGTGTATGCGCTGATGGCGCTGGCCTTGGTGCTGGTGTTTTCGGTGACCCGCGTCATCTTCATTCCCCAGGGCGAATTCGTCGCCTTCGGCGCGCTTTCGCTGGCGCTCATGCAGGGCGGCAAGGTGCCGCCGACCTTGTGGCTGCTGCTGGTGCTGGCCGCCGCGGTGCTCGTGGTGGAGGCCTGGCGCTGGAAGCGCGGCGTGGCGGTGGACTGGAACTCCGCGCTGTTGTGGGCCGTGGCCTTTCCGCTGGCGGCTTGCGCGCTGTTGCTGCTCTGGCGCCCCGCCGGCCTGGCCGCGCAGGCGCTCAGCACGCTGGTGCTGATCACGCCGCTGGGCCCCTTGCTGTACCGCCTGGCCTACCGGCCGATGGCGCAGGCCACGGTGCTGTCGCTCTTGATCGTGTCGGTGGCGCTGCATGGCGTGCTGGTCGGGCTCGGCCTTCTCTTCTTCGGCGCCGAGGGCTCGCGCACGCCGGCCTTCTCCGAAGCGCGCTTCGAACTTGGCGGTCTGCAGGTTACCGGCCAGTCGCTGGTCGTGATCGTCGTCACGCTGGCACTGGTGATTCTCATGTTCCAGTTCTTCGGCCGTTCCATGGTGGGCAAGGCGCTGCGCGCCACTGCCATGAACCGGGTCGGCGCGCGCCTGATGGGCGTGCCGACCGAGTTGTCGGGCGATATCAGTTTTGCGCTGGCGGCGTTGATCGGCGCGGTGTCGGGCCTCTTGATCGCACCAATCACCACCATCTACTACGACACCGGCTTCCTGATCGGCCTGAAGGGCTTCGTGGCCGCCATCGTCGGCGGGCTGGCCAGCTACCCGTTGGCGCTGGCGGGGGCGCTGCTGGTGGGGCAGCTCGAATCGTTTTCGTCCTTCTGGGCCAGCGCCTACAAGGAGGTGCTGGTGTTCACGCTGATCATTCCGGTGCTGTGGTGGCGCTCCCTGAAGAGTCGCCATGTGGAGGACGAGGAGTGAGCGCGATCATGGACAAAGCACAAAGCGCCACTGCCGACTCGAACAAGGAAGCGTCGCGCGGCTTCCTCACGCGCCGCGGCCTCACCGTGGCGGCGGTGCTGGCGCTCGCGCTGGCCTGGGGCTTCCTGCCCGAGTTCACGGTGGTTGTCATCAGCTATATCGGCCTGTATGCGCTGGTGGCGGTGGGCCTGGCCATGCTGACCGGCGTGGGCGGCATGACCTCCTTCGGCCAGGCCGCTTTCGTCGGCATGGGCGCCTACGCCACTGCCTGGATCTGCACTTCGCCGACGGCGGCGCAGTGGCTGGGCCCATTGGCCGGCAGCGCGATCGTGCCGTGGTTCGGCCTGGCGCTGGGCCTGGTGCTGACTTTTGCGCTGGCCTGGATGCTGGGCGCGGTCACCGTCAAGCTGCAGGGCCACTACCTGCCGCTGTGCACCATCGCCTGGGGCCTGGGCCTCTATTACCTGTTCGGCAATATGGAGTTCCTGGGCGGGCAGACCGGCATCACCGGCGTGCCGGCGCTGGTCGTCTTCGGCTACTCGCTGGCTTCGCCGCGCTCGCTGGGCATCGTGATCTGGTTCGCCTTGCTCATCGCCCTGTGGCTTCTGCACAACCTGCTGGATTCGCGCGAGGGCAGGGCGATCCGAGCACTCAAGAGCGGCCGGCTGATGGCCGAATCGATGGGTGTGGACACCGCCCGCCACCGCATCAAGCTGTTCGTGCTGGCGGCCCTGATGGCGGCCATCTCCGGCTGGCTCTACGCGCACATGCAGCGCTTCGTGAACCCGACACCCTTCAATCTCAACATCGGCATCGAATACCTGTTCATGGCGGTGGTGGGCGGCGCCGGCCACCTGTGGGGCGCGGTGCTGGGCGCGGCCCTCATCACCCTGCTCAAGGAGAAGCTGCAGGACGTGCTGCCCAGCCTCCTGGGCAGCAGCGGCAACTTCGAAGTGATCGTGTTCGGTCTCTTGATGCTGCTGGTGCTGCAGCGCTTCGCCGACGGCATCTGGCCCGCGCTGGAGCGCATCGGCCAGCGCTTGCTGCGGCCGGAGAAGGCGCGCGCGCCGCGCCATGTCGCCGAACTGGCGCGCCGCGTGCTGCCGTCCAAGGGCACGGTGCTGCTGCAATCGCAGGCCGTGACCAAGCGCTTCGGTGGCCTGGTGGCCAACGATGCGGTCACGATGAACGTGAAGGCCGGCGAGATCCATGCGCTGATTGGGCCCAACGGCGCAGGCAAGAGCACCTTCTTCAACATGATCTCCGGCGTGGACGATCCCACCGAAGGCGAAGTGCGCCTGATGGACCAGCCCATGCAGACGAAGCCCGCGCGCGCCTTTGCCGCCCTGGGCCTGGGCCGCACCTTCCAGCATGTGCGCCTCCTGGGCCAGCGCAGCGTGGTCGACAACGTGGCCCTGGGCGCACACCTGCGCGCCCGGCGCGGCTGGCTGGCGTCGATGCTGCGGCTGGACCGGGCCGAAGAAGCCGCCCTGCAGGCCGAGGCGCGTCGCCAGATCGAGCGCTGCGGCCTGGCGGCCCACGCCGATGCGCCGGCCGCTTCGCTGGCATTGGGCCAGCAGCGCATCGTCGAGATTGCGCGTGCCCTGGCCAGCCAGCCGGCGGTGCTGCTGCTGGACGAACCGGCCGCGGGCCTGCGTCATCTGGAAAAGCGCGCACTGGCAGAACTTCTTTCGCAACTGCGGGCCGAAGGCCTGGGCATCCTGGTGGTGGAACACGACATGGAATTCGTCATGAACCTGGCCGACCGCATCACCGTGCTCGAGTTCGGCACCGTGATCGCAGAGGGCAAGCCGGCCGAGGTGCAGGCCAATCCGAAGGTGCTCGATGCTTATCTGGGCGGGGCGGACGAACCCTTGGAGGCCGCGGCATGAGTGCGCCACTTCTGCAGCTGAAGGACTTCTGCGTCTCCTACCGCACGGTCGAGGCCCTGCACAGTGTCGCCCTCGAAGTGCGCGAAGGCGAGATCGTCACCGTGATCGGCCCCAACGGCGCCGGCAAGACCACGCTGCTGTGCGCGGCCATGGGCCTGCTGCCCTCCAGCGGCCAGCTGATGCTGGATGGCGAGCGCGTCGGCCGCCCCAGCGTCGAGGCGCTGGTGGCACGCGGAGTCGGCCTGGTGCCCGAGCGGCGCGAGCTCTTCGGCGAGATGTCGGTGGAAGACAACCTGCTGCTCGGCGGCTTCTACCGCTGGCGCAAGGGCCAGCGCGACCAGAAGGCGCGCATGGAAGAGGTGTTCCAGATCTTCCCGCGCTTGCGCGAACGCCATGTGCAGCTGGCGTCCACCCTGTCCGGTGGCGAGCGCCAGATGCTGGCCATCGGCCGTGCGCTGATGGCGCGCCCGCGCCTCCTGATGCTGGACGAACCCTCGCTGGGCCTGGCGCCGCTGATCGTGCGCGAGGTGCTGCAAGTGGTGTCCAGCTTGCGCAAGCACGGCGTATCGGTGCTGCTGGTGGAGCAGAACGCGCGTGCCGCCCTGCAAGTGGCCGACCGCGCCTATGTGCTGGAGATGGGGCAGGTGGCGCTCAGTGGCGCGGCCCGCGACCTGCTGCACGACCGTCGAATCATCGACACCTACCTCGGCATCGGAACCAAGGCCGCTGCCTGAACCTGGAACCTCAAGACCATGACTAGCATTCTCCAAAGCTACATCGCCGGCCGCTGGATCGGCAGCGAGCCCGGACAGGACCTGCGCAGCGCCATCAATGGCCAGACGGTGGCCACCACGCACGCCGACGCCATCGACTTCGGCGAAGCGGTCGCGCATGCGCGTGGCAAGGGCCTGCCGGCCCTGCTGGCGCTGGATTTCCAGCAGCGCGCCGAGCGCCTGAAGGCGCTGGCCAAGTACCTGGCCCAGCACAAGGAAACGCTCTACGCCATCTCGGCCCACACCGGCGCCACCCGCACCGACAGCTGGATCGACATCGAGGGCGGCGCCGGCACGCTGGCCGCGTACGCCGCGATGGGCAGCGGCGAGCTGCCCTCCGGCAACCTGGTGCATGAAGGCCCGGCCATGCCGCTGGGCAAGAAGGGCAGCTTTGCCGGCACCCACATCCTGGTGCCGCGCCATGGCGTGGCGGTGCACATCAATGCCTTCAACTTCCCGGTGTGGGGCCTCCTGGAAAAGTTTGCGCCGAGCTTCCTGGCCGGCATGCCCTGCATCGGCAAGCCCGCCACCGCCACCAGCTATCTCACCGAGGCGCTGGTGCGCCTGATGAACGAATCGGGCCTCTTGCCCGAAGGCAGCCTGCAGCTGGTGATCGGCGGCACCGGCGACCTGTTGGATCGGCTGGGCGGCAGCGACGTCGTCACCTTCACCGGCTCGGCCGACACGGCAGCCAAGCTGCGCGTGCACCCGAACATCGTGCGCCAGTCGATCCCCTTCAACGCCGAGGCCGATTCGCTCAACTGCGCGATCCTGGCGCCCGACGTGTCGCCCGATGACGAGGAGTTCGACCTGTTCGTCAAGGAAGTGGCGCGCGAGATGACGGTGAAGGCCGGCCAGAAGTGCACCGCCATCCGCCGCGCCATCGTGCCGCGCCAGCATCTGGACGCGGTCGCCGAAAAGCTGCGCGCGCGCCTGGCGAAGACGGTGGTGGGCGACCCGGCGCGCGAAGACGTGCGCATGGGCGCGCTGGCCTCGCAGGCGCAGCGCGCCGACGTGGCAAGCCGCGTCGCCACCTTGATGCAGGCCGCAGAGCTGGTGTATGGCGAGCGCGATGGCTTCGCGCCGGTGGGCGAGGGCGTGGCCGAGGGGTCCTTCTTCGCGCCCACCCTGCTGCTGTCGCGCAAGCCCCTGGAACACGATGCGGTGCACGACGTCGAGGCCTTCGGCCCGGTCAGCACCCTGATGCCCTACGACGGCATCGACGAGGCCGTGGCGCTGGCGGCGCGCGGGCGCGGCAGCCTGGTCGGCACGCTGGTCACGCGCGACCCGAAGACCGCGGCCAGGGTGGTGCCGGCCGTGGCCGCGCTGCACGGACGCCTGCTGGTGCTGGACCGGGAAGCCGCGGCCGAATCCACCGGCCACGGCTCGCCGCTGCCGCAGCTCAAGCACGGCGGCCCGGGGCGCGCCGGCGGTGGCGAGGAGCTGGGCGGGCTGCGCGCCGTCAAGCACTACCTGCAGCGCACGGCGGTGCAGGGCTCGCCCTCGATGCTCGCGGCCATCACCGGCGAGTACATGCGCGGCGCCAAGCTCAACGAGGGTGAGCAGCATCCCTTCCGCAAGCACTTCGAGGACCTGCAGATCGGCGATTCGCTGCTGACGCACCGCCGCACCGTGAGCGAGGCCGACATCGTGGCCTTCGGCGGCATCTCGGGCGACTACTTCTACATGCACTTCGACGAGATCGCGGCCCGGGAATCGCCCTTTGGCAAGCGCATCGCGCACGGCTACTTCGTGCTGTCGGCGGCGGCCGGCCTGTTCGTCTCGCCGGCGCCGGGGCCGGTGCTGGCCAACTACGGCCTGGACACGCTGCGCTTCGTCAAGCCGGTGGGCATCGGCGACACCATCCGCGCGCGCCTGACCTGCAAGCGCAAGATCGACCGCAACCGCAAGGACGCCAACGGCATCGGCCAGGGCGTGGTGGCGTGGGACGTGGAAGTCACGAACCAGGATGGCGAGCTGGTCGCCAGCTACGACATCCTGACCCTGGTAGCCAAACGAGGAGCGCAAGCATGATCAAGGTCAGCGTCATTTATCCCAACGACGAAGGCAGCACCTTCGACATGGACTACTACATCGACAAGCACGTGCCGCTGTGCCAGCAGCTCCTGGGCGAAGCGCTGCTGAAGGTGGAGATCGACGAGGGGCTGTCCGGTGCCGCCCCCGACAGCCGGCCGCCATTCGTCGCCGCCGTTCACATGTACTTCGAATCGACCGCGGCCTTCTACGAGGCCTTCGGCCCGCACGGCTCGGCAATCCGAAAGGACGTGCCCAACTACACCAGCATCAAGCCGCTGACGCAGATCGCCAAGGTGCGCTGAAGGGCGTCGTTCAGGCCGTGAAGCCGCCGTCGGCCACGATGTCCGCACCCGTCACGAAGCTCGATTCGGGGCGCGCGAGGTAGGCCACCACGCTGGCGACCTCCTCGGGCCGGCCATAGCGGCCGATGGCAATGCCGGGCGTCGCGAGCTTCGAGATGGCGCCGTCGGCCGGGTTCATGTCGGTGTCGGTGGGGCCCGGGTGCACCGTGTTCACCGTGATGCCGCGCGGACCCAGGTCGCGCGCCAGGCTGCGGTTGAAGCCGGTCACGGCACCCTTGGTCAAGGTGTAGAGCGAGGCGCCGCCGAAGGTGCCATAGCGCGTCATCGAACTGCCGATGTGCACGATGCGTCCGCCCGTCTTCATGACGCGCGCCGCTTCCTGCGTGGCGACGAAGACGCCGGTGACGTTGACCGCGATCATGCGTTCGTAGTCCGCAAAGGGAATCTCCTCGATGGCGCCTGGCAGGAAGATGCCGGCGTTGTTGACCAGGATGTCCAGGCCATCGAAAGCCTTGGCGGCCTGTGCCACGGCGGCACGCACGGCCGCCGGGTCACCGGCATCGGCCCGGATCGCCAGCGCGCGGCCGCCGGCTGCCTCGATCTGCGCGACCACGGCCTTGGCCTTGTCCGGCGATGCGCTGTAGGTGATGGCCACCTGCGCGCCGTCGGCCGCCAGCCGCTCTGCGATGGCCGCGCCGATCGAGCGCGAGCCGCCGGTCACGAGCGCGGACTTGCCGGCCAGGGGAAGGTTCTTGTTGTTGCTGCTTTCCATGATGAATCGCTCCAGTTGAAATTGACGAAGGAGCGAATGGTGGGCTTTGAATTACCTTCACGGTAGCCGAGAATCGATGGAATCTTCTTCAAGCATTCGTTGAAAGCGATCCCGCCAAAAAAAATGGAAACCCTGGCCAATCTCGAATCCTTCGTGCGCAGCGCCCAGGCCTGCAGCTTTTCCGGCGCGGCCAGGCGGATGAGCCTGACGCCGGCTGCCGTGAGCCGCAACGTCGCCATGCTCGAGCGCAACATCGGCCAGCGGCTGTTCCAGCGCAGCACGCGCCGGCTCACCCTGACCGAGGCCGGCGAGCGCTTCCTGCTCGAGGTGGAGCAGCACCTGGACGGCGTGCAGGCCGCCATCGCCGGCATGACGCAGCAGCAAGGCGAGCCGGCCGGCGTGCTCAAGGTCAGCGTGGCCGTGAGCTTCGGTGTGGACTACGTGCTGCCGCTGTTGCCGGCCTTCCTGGAACGCTATCCCGCGGTGCGGCCCGACTGGCAGTTCGACAACCGCCAGGTCGACCTGATCGCCGAAGGCTACGACGCCGCCATCGGCGGCGGCTTCGAACTGGGCCCCGGCGTCGTGGCCAGGGCACTGGCGCCGGCGCACATCATCGCGGTGGCCTCGCCCGCCTTCCTGCGCGGACGCAAGCCCCCGGCGGACCCGTCCGGGCTGTCGGCCTTCGATTGCATCGGTCTGCGCTCCACGCGCACCGGCCGGATGCGCCAATGGCTCATGCGCAATGCAGCCGGTGCGCAAGTGGCCGCGCAGCCGCGCGAGCACGTCGTCGTGAATGATCCCGCCGCGGCCTGCCGCGCCGCGCAGCTCGGCCTGGGCGTGGCGCTGCTGCCGGTGGCCAGCGCCTTGCCCTTGCTGGACAGCGGTGCGCTCGTGCGCGTGCTGCCCAAGTGGCATGCCGACCTCGGTTCCATCTCGATCTACTACGCCAACCGCAAGCTGCTGCCGGCCAAGACACGCGCCTTCGTCGATTTCGCCGTGACGCACTTCGAGCGCCAGCGCCTGGCCGAGCGCTTGGCGGGCATTCCGGCTGGCGCCAAGGCGAGAGCGCGCTGAGCGGCGCCAGGCCGGCGCTGCAGGCCCTTCAAGCGCTTCAGGCCGGCCCGAAGCGCGCCGCCAGCTCGGCCGCGAGGCCGATGGTGGGTTTCGCGGCCGGCCGGCGGAAGGTGCCGGCCGTGGCCTTGCGCACGCGCAAGGTGGCCAGCGCCTCGGCCTGCTTGACCGCCGCCGCCATCTGATCGACCACCGGCACCGGAATGCGCTCCTTCACGCGTTCGGCCAAGCCGGCCAGCGGGGCACCGGCGAGGATCACCACGTCGGCCTCGTCCTCGCTGACCGCGGCGTTGGCCAGTTGCACCAGCAGCTCTTCCTTTTCGTCCTGCACGTCGGCGACCGAGGCGAAGCGGCCGTCGAGCATGCGAATGCCGGCGAGCCGGCTGGTGAGGCCGTGCGCTTCCACGCACTCCTGATACCACGGCCCCAGCGCCTGCGCGAAGGTGACGATGGCAAAGCGCTTGCCCAGCATGCAGGCGGTGAGCATCGCCGCCTCGGCCATGCCGACCACCGGCAGGTCGAACAGCTCGCGCGCGCCGAACAGGCCGGGATCGCCGAAGGCCGCGATGATGGCGGCGTCGAATTGCGTGTGGTGCTGCGCCAGCATTTCCAGCGCGATGGCCCCACCGATCTGCGCTTCGGCGCGGGTGGCGATGTAGGGAAAGCCGCGCGGCGCGGTCAGCGCCACCAGTTCGGTGCCGGCCGCTGCTGCCGGCCGCGCCGCGTGCATCAGCCGGTCGGTGATGCCCTGGCTGGTGTTGGGGTTCAGGACGAGGATGCGCATGAGAGCTCCAGAGGATGTGTGTGACGAGCTTAGGCGGGCCGCAGTGCAGCTTCGCAGGCGGCGGCGGCGTCGAGCAGCATTCGGTCGCGGCCGCGTGCCGCCACCAGTTGCAGCCCCACCGGCAGGCCGTCCCGGCCTTGTCCGCAGGGAATGGAGATGGCCGGCGCGCCGGCGTGGTTCACGAAGGGCGTGAACACTGCATGGGCGCGCGGCTCCACGGGGCGGCCTTCGATGGTGGCCGGCCCCAGGCGGTCGTTGTTCCAGGCCACGCAGGGCGTGGTGGGGCACAGCAGCAGGTCGTGGCGGGTCAGGAATTCGCCCAAAGTCAGCGCGATCTGCAGGCCGGCCTCGCGCGCCCGCGCCACGTCGGCGCCGCGCCATTGCAGGCCGCGCTCGATCTGCTGGCCGATGTCGGGGTCGAAAAGCGCAGGGTCGCGCTGCCAGTCCGCGCCGAACAGGTTGGCCAGGCCCACGTGCTGCAGTGGCATGAGCGCGTCTTCGTTGGCGCCAGCCGGCCAGGCGGGGTCGTCGCGAACGATGTCCAGGCCGGCGGCGCGCAGGCGCTCGATGGCGGCCTCGATGCAGGCGCTGACGTCCGGATCCACCGGAACGTCCAGTCCCAGGCGCGGGCTGTAGGCGATGCGCAGGTGCCGCGGCTCGCGCGCGTCCTCGGCCGGCAGGGTGATCGACTGCGGATCGCGCGGGTCGGCGCCCACCATGGCCTCGAACATGCGCCGCGCATCCACCACGTTGCGGGCGATCGGCGCGATGGCCTGCAGGCCGATGAAGGCATGGGCAAAGCCGAAGGGGTCGGCGATCGCGCCGAAGGAAGGCTTGAAGCCGACCACGCCCACATGCGCCGGCGGCCGCCGGCTGGAGCCGCCGCCATCGGTGCCCAGCGCCAGCGGCGCCAGGCCGGCGGCGACCGCCACCGCGCAGCCGCCCGACGAGCCGCCGGGGGTGAGCGACACATCCTGCGGATGTCGCGTCAGGCCGTAGACCTGGTTGGTGGTGAGGCCCTTGCAGGCGAACTCCGAACTGTTGCCCATGCCGATCAGTAAGGCACCGGCGCGGCGCAGCCGCTCGACCGCGAGCGCATCGCGCGGCGCGACGAAGTCGGCAAAGAGCCGCGAACCCTGGGTGACGCGTTGGCCGCGCACCCAGATCACGTCCTTCACCACCACCGGCACGCCCGCCAGCGGCAGCGGCGCCTTGCCGAGTTCGAGGCGCTGCTTCAGTTCGGCCAGTTGCTGCGCGAGGTCGGTCGGCGCATCGCCCACCACCGCGTTGAGCTGCGGATTGCGTTCGGCAATGCGTTGCTGGAAAGCGGCCAGCACCTGCGCCGGATCGAGCCGGCCGGCGTTGACGGCCGCCGCGATGGCGCCGGCGTTCAGTTCATTCATGGCGCGCCCTTGTCAGTTGGCGCAGCGCGTCCGGCAAGTTGGCCACGTAATGCCCGCCGGCGGCGGGGTCGACGACCTTGGGCCGCGCCATCTCGGGCTTGCCGCAGGGCAGGAAGCGGCCCTGGCCGGGCTGGCCGCAGACCTGGCCCGCGTCCCACACGCGCTGGCCGCGCACCAGGGTCGTCACCGGCCAGCCGGTGACGCGCATGCCCTCGTAGGGCGTGTAGTCCACCGCGTGGTGCAGCAGGCGGTTCTCGATGGTGACTTCCCGATGCGGGTCCCAGATGGCGATGTCGGCGTCGGCGCCGACGGCGATGGTGCCCTTGCGCGGGTGCAGGCCATAGAGCCGGGCCGGGTTGGTGGCGGTGAGTGCGACGAACTGGTTGAGCGTGATGCGGCCGGTGAGCACGCCTTCGGAGAAGAGCAGCGGCAGCCGCGTCTCCAGCCCGGGGATGCCGTTCGGGATGTACTGGAAGGGCACCTCCTGACCGCCGGGCTTCTTGCCCTGCGGATCATCGAAGCGGAAAGGCGCGTGGTCGGACGAGACGATGGTGAACAGCCCGTCCGCCAGGCCGTCCCACACCACCCGCTGGTTGGCCTTGTCGCGCGGCGGCGGGCTGCAGACGCACTTGGCGCCCTCGTAGCCGTCGTCCAGGTCATTCGCGGTCAGGAACAGGTATTGCGGACAGGTTTCCGCGTAGATGCGCAGGCCGTGCGCGTGAGCCCAGCGGATCTGGTCGATTGCCTCGCGGCCCGACACGTGGACGATCAGGATCGGCACATCCACCACTTCCGACAGCGCGATGGCCCGGTGCGTCGCTTCGCGCTCCACCGCCATCGGGCGCGAGGTGGCGTGGAACTTGGGCGCCGTGTGACCGGCTTCCTCCAGCGTCTCGGTGAGCCAGGCGATGCAGTCCGCATTCTCGGCATGGATCATCGCCAGCGCGCCATGCCGGCGCGCCACCGCCAGCAGCTGCAGGATCTGGCGGTCGTCCAGCCGCATGTCCTCATAGGTCATGTAGATCTTGAAGGAGGTGTAGCCGGCCTCGATCAGGGCCGGCAGCTCCTCGTGCAGCACGGTGCGCGTGGGGTCGGTCACGATCATGTGGAAGGCGTAGTCCACCAGGGCCTTGCCTTCGGCGCGCCGGTGGTAGTCCTCCACCGCGGCGCGCAGCGACTGGCCTTTTTCCTGGGCGGCGAAGGGAATCACCGTGGTCGTGCCGCCGCAGGCGGCCGAGCGCGTGCCGGTCAAAAAGTCGTCGGCCATGCGCAGGCCCTCGCCCATGGGCTGGTCCAGGTGGCAGTGGGCGTCGACGCCGCCGGGCAGCACCAGCAGGCCGGTGGCGTCGATCTCTTCGCGGCCGCGCGCCAGCCCCAGGCCGATGGCGACCACCCGGCCGTCACGGATGCCGATGTCGGCCTGCATGGTGTCGCAGGCGGTGGCCACGGTGCCGTGGCGGATCACGGTGTCGAAGTCGTTCACGGCTGTCTTTCGTTCAAAGGATCAAGGGCATGTCAGTGGCCAGCATCCTTCAAATCGATGTGCGCAGTCTCGCGCGCCGCAAAGGCGGCCACCGCGATCAGCGCGCAGACGATGGCCAGGTAGACAGCCACTGGCGTGATCGAGTCGAAGCGGGCGATGAGGCCGGTGGCGATCAGCGGGGCCAGCGCGCCGCCGAACACGCCGGCGAACTGGAAGCCGAGCGAGGCGCCGGTCACACGCACCCGGGTGGCAAACAGCTCGGGCAGGAAGGACGCCAGCGGCGAGAACATGAAGGACACCAGCACCATGCCCACGAAGGAGGCCAGCATGATGGCGCCGGCGTTGCCGCTTTGCACCAGGCTCACGAAGGCGAAGGCCCACAGCGCGCCGCCGATGCCGCCGATCATCAGCACCGGACGGCGGCCGATGCGGTCGGACAGCCAGCCGGCCACCGGAATGAAGATGATCTGAGCCAGCGCGCCCAGCAGCACGGCATTGATCGCGATGCTCTTGGGCAGGCCCAGCTTGGTCGGCACGTAGTACAGCAGGAACAGCGTGAACACGTAGAAGGCGATGTCGCCGCCCAGCCGGGCGAAGAAGGCGATGGCCAGCTGCGGCTTGTAGTGGCGCAGCACTTCCATGATGGGGGCGTGTTCTTCGTGGCCCTTGGCCTCCTTCTCGAAGACCTTGGATTCCTGCACCCGCAGCCGGATGTACAGGCCCACGCCCACCAGCAGCGCGCTCATCAGGAAGGGCACGCGCCAGCCCCACGAGAGGAAGGCCTCCTCGGACACCTGCCAAGTGACCAGGGCAAAGGCGCCGTTGGCCAGCAGCAGGCCCACCGGTGCCGCCACCTGCACCACCGCGCCGAGCAGGCCGCGGCGCTTTCCTTCGGGGTCGAGCTCGTTGACCATGATCGCCGCGCCGCCCCATTCGCCGCCCAGCGCCAAGCCTTGGATGATGCGCAGCACCACCAGCAGCACCGGGGCCAGCATCCCGACCTGCCCGAAGGTGGGCAGGCAGCCGATCAGGAAGGTGGCCAGGCCCATCATCAGCAAGGTGATGAACAGGATCGACTTGCGGCCCAGCTTGTCGCCGAAGTGGCCGAAGATCGCCGCCCCCAGCGGCCGCGCCGCGAAGGCCACGCCGTAGCTGGCGAAGGACAGCAGGGTGGCCACCAGTGGCTCGCTCTGCGGAAAGAACAGCTTGGGAAAGACCAGCGCCGCCGCTGATCCATAGATGAAGTGGTCGTAGAACTCGAGCGTGGTGCCGGCCAGGCTGGCCGCCGCCACGCGGCGGGTCGAGGATGGGCCGGCCTGCAGCTCGGCACTGGCACTCAGGGGCATGGACGCTTGCATGGTTGTCTCCGTCGGTGTTGTCGTGGGCCGCTGCATGCGGCTTGGACGAAAGATAGGCCATAACCGATGTGCAATCAAGATGATTTTTGTATTTCACATATTTTGATTTTGTATGGCGCAAATTAAAGGGAAAACCCTTGAATTCAATTCAACTGGCGGCTTGTCCCAGAGCGCTTTGGACCCATAAAACAGGAATTGGCCGCCAAGCCGCCATACAATCTATTGAATTGCAGCGTGCAAGATGAGGCGAACATGAACAAGACAACACCCAGCAAGGACGAAAACGAAGGCGCGGCATCGGTCGAAGAGATCAGCGAGCGCGTCCTGGGCGCCGTCTGGGAACACCGCTTGCCGCCCGGCACCAAGCTGGTGGAAGAAAAGCTGGCGGCGGTCTTCGGCGTCAGCCGCACCAAGATCCGGTTGGCCCTGGCCCGGCTCTCGCACGACGGCATCCTCACGGTGGAGCCCAACCGCGGCACCTTCGTGTCCAGTCCCACGGTGGCGCAGGCGCGGCAAGTGTTCGACGCGCGCCGGGTGGTCGAGGTGGCGCTCTTGAACCGGCTGTGCGGCCAGCTCACACGCGAGCAGATCGCGCGCCTGCGCAAGAACATCGCCCTGGAGGCCGACGCGCGGGCGCGCAGCGACCGGCGCGCCACCATCCGGCTGTCGGGCCAGTTCCACGTGCTGCTGGCGGAGGTGGGGCAGAACCCCTACCTGGAGAAGTACATGCGCGAGCTGTGCGCGCTGACCTGCCTGGTTATCGCGCTCTACGACGCGCCGGGCACGCCGGCCTGCCCGCACGAGGAGCATGTGGGCATCGTCGATGCCCTGGAACGGGGCGATGCCAAGGCAGCCGGCGCGCTCATGGTCGAACACCTCGACCATGTGGAGCGCACGCTGCGCCTGGAGATGCCCGGGGAAGCCGAAATCGACTTCGAGGCGGTGTTCAGCTGAGGTGAAAGCCCACCCCCGTATCGGCGCACTGCGTGTCGCCGAGTACCCCCTCAAGGGGACAGCCCCTGCGGCTCGGCAAAGCCGGTTCCGCGGCGCTACTGGCTTCGGTTGTGCCGGCTTCATGCGTCGTGGGTCGCGCGACGCGCGATGGAGCAACTGACTGAGACCCTCCGACGCAAACGGTCTGCCCGCGGCGGCGCGTATGCGCCAAGGGCTGTGGGGACAATGCAAGTCCCCGAGCTGCCATGGAGATGCCATGCTGCAAGACGCTCTCATGTATTCCTACATTCCCGCGCAGGACGTGGATCGTGCGCGGCGCTTCTACGAAGACAAGCTGGGCTTCAAGCCCTCGCGCGAAATCGGCGGCGGCGTCACCTACGTGTGCGCCGGCGGCACCGCCTGCTTTCTGTACCCGACCCCCAATGCCGGAACCTCGCTGGCGAGCCAGGCCTTCTGGGAGGTGGCCGACATCGAGCGCGAGGTGGCCGAGTTGAAAGGGCGCGGCGTGGTGTTCGAGCACTACGACATGCCCGGCAACGACGGCGGCGACATCTACACCGAGGGCGGTGCCAAGGCGGCCTGGTTCAAGGACAGCGAAGGCAACATCATGGCCCTCGTGCAGACACTGTAGGGTGCGTCAGCCGCGCTGGCGCAGCACCAGCGTCTGCACCGCCACGCCGATGCTGCCGCGCTCGTCAAACAGCTGCGACAAGGTGGTGCCGGCGCCGCTGGCGTCCGCCTGCGTCTGGGACTGCAGCCCGATCCATTCGCCCTGCGGCTGGCGATGCAGGTGCAGGCTGAGGTCGGCATTGGCGAACACGTAGCGCTCGGCGGGCAGCACCCAGCTCAGGCCATTGCCGAAATCCGCGGCGGCCACCGCGCGCATGGCCGGCGAGGTGGCCGTGCCGTCGATGAAGGGCACGGCCAGGCGGAACCAGGCGGCGCCGCCGCCCGGCCTGGATGGGTCGCCCTGCGCGTTGCGCGTTTCCACCGCGCTGCCGTAGAAAGACACGCCATCGGGCAGGCCGGGGATTCGCAGGCGCTCGCTGCAGTCGCCCGGCAAGGGCAGCAGGCGCGCCGGCGTCCAGCCCGGCACGTCGGTCGGCAGCGTCATGGCCTGCTGGCGCAGCATCAGCGCATGCGCGCGCGCCACCAGCGTATCGCCATCGAACAGATCGATGGAAAGACGCGCGGTGGTGCGCGAGGTCTGCACGCTGCATTGCGTACGCAGCGGCATCACCGGCACCGGCCGCACCAGTTCGACCGTGACACGCCCCAGCTGCCAGCCGGGCTCGGCCATCGCCTGTTCGGCCACGTGCACGATGAGCGCGCAGGGCGCGCCGCCGTGCTGTGCACGCGGATCCCAGGGGCCGCGTGACAGTGCGCTGGGATGCCAGAGCTCGCCCTGGCGCGAGTACACCGCCGCCGGATGTGATGCTTGGTTGGTCATGGACTTTTCCTGTGGAAGGGGACGACGGCCACGGGGTCACAATGGGCGCCATGCATGCCGAAGCAGCAAATTCTAGGAACAAGCCCGGCCGCGGGCGTTCATGTTCGGACCGATGAAGGCAAAGGCCGGCCGCGCCAACGCGCCCGCGCCGCGCAGGCGGCCGCAACAGTCGCGCGCGCAGCACACCTCGCGTGCGCTGCAGGAGGCTTTTGTTCAGCTTCTGGCCGAGCGCGACTACGCGCGCATCTCCATCCGCGAGATCGTGTCCGTGGCGGGCACCGGCCTCGGCAGCTTCTACCAGTACTTCGCCAGCAAGGACGATCTGGCCCGCGTCTGCCTGCACCTGCGCAGCAAGGCGCTGCTGGCGGCCATGCACGAGGCCGGCCAGCAGCATGCAGGGCGGCCGCTGGCCGAGATCGCGGCGGCCATCGTCGACGCACTGGCCGACGCGCACCGCGGGCATCCGCCGCAATGGGGTGCGCACTACCTGCTGGAGCGGCACCTGTCCAGTGCCGACGCCTACCGCAAGATGTACGAGCGCTTCGTCGACGGCTGGGCAGAGGCCTTCGCCGCGGCCAGCGACCCGCTGCCGCCGGAGCGCCTGCGCGAGGCGGCGCGCGTGAGCCACACGGTGCTCTACGGCCTGTGCGCCCACCATTTCATCGGCACCGGCGGCCAGCCGGATCTGACGCAGCTCGTCGCCCAGTCGCGCAATGCCGTGCAGGCTTGCATCGAGCGCATCCGGCGCGCCACCTAGAATGCCCGCTCTGTTTGTGTGCGTGCAAGGATTTTCTTTTGAACAACAAGGGCTTGTGCGCTGCGCTGGTGGTGGGTGCCGCGTCGCTGGCCGCGCAGGCGGGCGGGAATGGCGAAGCAGGCGAGGGCGGGTGGTTCACCATCACCGGCGATGCGCGCCAGCCTCAGGCTGACACGCTGCAGGTCGATCCGGTGGCGCTCAAGACCGAGGGCGACTTCAAGACCATGAAGGTGCGCGTCAGCCGCGCCCAGCAGCGGCGCAACTGGGACGAGGTGCCGTACCGTTCCTACGAGGCCCGCGTGCTCTTCAACTGCCGCACCCTGCGCGCCTTCTACCTGGAGGCCAGCTTCTACCAGGAGCCGATGTGGCAGGGCCATCCGCACGACGTGGCCGACTACATGCACGACCCCAAGCCGGTGCTCTTCAAGGGCATGGAACCGAACCCGACCGAGCGCGTCATTCGCGCCGCCTGCCGTCCCGCCGCCTAACTTTCCGAAAGCTTGATCGAGAAGATGAATCGTCGACACCTGCTCATGCTGGCCGGCTTGCAGTCGGCCCTTGCTCTTGCGGCCTGCGGCAAGCGCAAGCCTTCCGTTGCTGCGCTGAAATCCGATGCGCGTGTGCTGGCGCTGGGCGACAGCCTCACGGTGGGCTATGGCGCCACGCCCGAGCAGGCCTGGCCGGCCTTGCTGGCGCAGCAAACTGGCTGGCACATCGCCAACGAAGGCGTCAATGGCGACACCTCCGCCGGTGCTCTGCTGCGCCTGGAGTCGTTGTTGGCGGCGAGCAGCTACGACGCGGTGCTGGTCGGCATCGGCGGCAACGACATGCTGCGCGGCGTATCGCAGCAGGCCACCCGGGACAACGTGGCGGCCATTGTGCGCAAGGCACTGGCGCACACGCCTTACGTCGCGCTGATCGCCACGCCCGCGCCCGAGCCGCTGCGCGCGACGGTCGGCTCGCTTGGCGATGCCGCCTTCTACGAAGAGGTGGCGAAGGCCGAGAAGGCGCTCCTGATTTCGGACGTGTACTCCACCGTCTTGTCGGATGCGGCGCTGCGATCGGACCGCATCCACGCCAACGCGCAGGGCTATGCGGTGGTGGCCCAGGAACTGGCCGACAAGCTCAAGGCCGCCGGCTGGCGCTGATCTAGAACGAGAAGCGCATGCCGCCGACCCACTGCGTCAGGTCGTTGTCGGTGCCGCTGGTGATGCCCGAGGGAATCGAGAAGGAAGCGCGCCCGAGGCCGGCGCCGTCCTGGTTCCTGAAGTAGCTCACGCCCGTGTAGAGGGTGGTGCGCTTGGACAGCGAATATTCATAGCCGATGCCCAGCCCTTCAGTGCGCGCGTTGTCGATGTAGCGCGGCCGGTTCACCACGTACTGGATCTTCACCAGGCTGACGCCCAGCCGGTAGTCGGCGCCGAGCCACCAGCCGCTGCCGTCCTGGTTGGCGACACTTCGATCATCCACCGCGAGATAGGCGCCGCGCAGGCGCAGGCTGCCGAAGCTGTAGGCCGCACCCACGATCCAGCTGCGCCGATGCGCAAGCGGCGTCACGCTGCCGCCGCGGTCGTCGACATAGCCGGCGGCGATGTCGACCGGGCCCTGCGCGTAGCGCGCGTAGGCGTCCACCACGCGGTTGCCGCCGGCATCGTTGGTGACTTCGCCGAAGCCGCCCAGCACGCCGAAGCGAAAGCCGCCCCACACCGGCGACTCGTACTTGACGGCGTTGTTGATGCGCGCGGGGCCGCCGTTGCCGGTGCTGCTGTCGGCAGAGCCGCGCACCGGCTCGTAGCCGCCGAAGCCGCCCACCACCGCGCTGCTGGGCCCGTTGGACAGGTTGGAGAAGATGCTGAAGTCGCTGCTCAGGTTGTACAGGCTGCTGTACTGGCGCCCCAGCAGGATGCGGCCCGCCGGCTCGTAGCCGAAGCCGACATAGGACTGGCGGCCGAACAGCGCGTTCTGTCCGTAGGTGCCTTCGTCCATGTTGAGCCCGGTCTCCAGCACGAAGTCGGCGTTGAGGCCGCCGCCCAGATTCTCACGGCCCCGAAAACCCAGCCGCGAGCCCGACAGCCCGCCCGACTGCAGGCGCGAAACACGCCCACCACCGCCCCAGATGCCTTCGGAATACATATCGGCTATGCCGTAGACCGTGAGCGTGTCCTGCGCATGCACGGCACCCGCCAAGACGCAAAGTCCGAGGCCGGCGAGCGGCGTGCGTAGCGGCAGCAAATGGAGCATGGGTCGGCACTTCTTGTGTTTGCTTGGGCTTCATTACACGCGCCCCACCCAGGCATGGCAAGACTTGTGCGGGCGCCGGTGGCCGCCTTGCCATGCACCGTTGCCCGGCGTGCACAGTTGCACTTTACATTAGCCCCTTTGTCAGATTCGAGACGCGCTCGACGCAAGGAGAAATTCGCATGAACATCGGGCTTCGGCAGCGGTCGGCAGTGACACACATCTGTCGCAATCGCAGGGAAGCGGCATCGCCTGGATGGCGTCGCCTTGTTCTTTTGGTGTTGCCTGCATCGATGCTCATGGCGGCCTGTTCCAAGCAAGAGTCGACGGCACCGGCGGCACAACCGGCCGATGTGTCGGCACTCACGGTGAAGGCGCAGACCGTTCCCGTCACCTTCGAGTTCGTCGGCCAGACCGAAAGCTCTCAGCAGGTCGAGATTCGCGCGCGCGTGAGCGGCTTCCTGGAAAAACGCGTCTACACCGAAGGCAGTTTCGTCAAGCCCGGGCAGGTGCTGTTCACCATGGACGCCAAGCCCTTCCAGGCCGACTTGCAGGCTGCCAAAAGCGAGCTGGCGCAACAGCAGGCGCGCCTGACCACCGCGCGTGCCAACCTGAACCGCGTGAAGCCGCTGGTGGCCGACAACGCGCTGTCGGTGAAGGACCTGGACGATTCCACCGGCCAGGAACAGTCCGCCGCCGCCGCGGTGGAAGCGGCCCGCGCCAAGGTGACGGAGTCCGAGCTCAAGCTGGGCTACACCACCATCACCTCGCCGCTGGCCGGCCTGTCTTCCTTTGCCAAGATCCAGGACGGCGCCTACGTCAGCCCCGGCAACAGCCTGCTGACCTACGTGGCCCGGCTCGATCCGATGCGGGTGAACTTCAGCCTTTCGGAAAACGAAAGCCTGCGCAAGAAGGACGAGATCGCACGCGGCATCCTCAAGGCGGCGCCCAACGACAACTACCTGGTCGAAGTGGTGCTGGCCGATGGCTCGGTCTTTCCGCATCGCGGCCGAATCACCTTTGCCGATGCCTCCTTCAGTCAGGAGACCGGCACCTTCCTCCTGCGCGCCGAATTGCCCAACGCCGACGGCCAACTGCGCCCCGGCCAGTTCGTGCGCGTCAACGTGATCGGCTTCACCCGGCCCAACTCCATCGTGGTGCCGCAGCGCGCGGTGATCGAAGGCCCGAAGGGGCCCTTCGTGTGGGTGGTCGACCCGGAGGGCAAGGCCCAGCAGCGGCACGTGGAGGCCGGCGACTGGCTCGGCGACCAGTGGCTGGTGAGCAGCGGCCTGAAGGACGGCGACAAGGTGGTGGTCGACGGCTTCATGCGGCTGGCGCCGGGCTTGCCGGTCAAGGCCAAGGACGTGCCGGCCGAGCCGCTGCCGGATCCGACCGCGCGGCCGACGGGCAAGGTGGCTGCAGCGACTGGCGCGTCTGCCGCGCCGGCTCCGACCGCCGCGCCTTCCGCATCTGCCGCGCCGGCCGCCGCCGATGCGGACAACAAGACCGCCGTCTACTTCGCCGCCAACCGCGCCGGCATCGACGCCACCGGCCAGATCCGCCTGCTGGACATCGCCGCCGCCATGAAGGGGCAGCCCACCGCGCGCGCCACCTTGCACGGGTACGCCGACGCCAGCGGCAACGCCAAGCGCAACAAGGAACTCGCCAAGCAGCGTGCCCAAGCGGTGCGCGACGCGCTGGTCGCGGCCGGCGTCTCCGCCGAACGCATCGCGCTGCAGGCGCCAGCCGATATCACCGGCGGCAACTCGCCCGTCCAGGCGCGCCGCGTCGACATCGTGCTGGCGGGGGCACGATGAAGTTTGCGCATTTCTTCATCGACCGGCCCATCTTCGCGAGCGTCATTTCACTGGTCCTGGTGATCGCCGGGGCAGTGGCGATGGTGAACCTGCCGATCGCGCAGTTCCCCGACATCACGCCGCCGCAGATCTCCGTCACCGCCACCTATCCGGGCGCGAGCTCGGAGGTGGTGGCGCAGAACGTGGCCGCGCCGATCGAGCAGCAGGTCAACGGCGCCGACAACATGATGTACATGAACTCGACGTCGAGTTCGACCGGCAACATGACGCTGTCGGTGTACTTCGAGATCGGCACCGATCCGTCGCTGGCGCAGGTGGACGTGCAAAACCGCGTCAACCTGGCGCTGCCCACCTTGCCTTCCGCGGTGAGCGGGCAGGGCGTGTCGGTGGCCAAGAAGTCGCAAGCCTTCATGATGATCCTGGCGATCTATTCGCCCGACGCCAGCCAGGACCCGACCTACATCGCCAACTACGCCAACATCAATGTGTTGGATACCATCAAGCGCATTCCGGGCGCCAACCAGAGCTCGATCTTCGGCTCGCCCGACTACGCAATGCGCCTGTGGCTCAAGCCCGACCGCATGGCCAGTCTGGGTCTGACGGCCACCGAGGTGCAGCAGGCCGTGGCGGCGCAGAACCAGCAGTACGCGGCCGGCCGCCTGGGCGCCTCGCCCACCGCGACGCCGGTGCAGCAGACGTTCCCGGTGGCCACCTCGGGCCGCATGACCGAGCCCTCCCAGTTCGAGAACATCATCCTGCGCGCCTCCCAGCAGGGCACCGGCGCCATCGTGCGGGTGAAGGACATCGGCCACGTGGAGCTGGGCTCGAAGGACTATTCGATCCGCTCCAAGTACAACGGCAAGAACGCCACCTTGATCGCGGTCTACCAGCAGCCCGGCGCCAACGCGCTGCAGGTGGCCAAGGACGTGCGCGCCGCGCTGGCCGAGATGAAGAAGACCTTCCCGGCCGGGCTGGACTACGACATCGCGCTGGACACCACCGAGTTCGTGCAGGAGTCCATCACCGAGGTGGTGCACACCTTCCTCGAGGCCGTGGTGCTGGTGGTGCTGGTGGTGTTCCTGTTTCTGCAGAGCTTTCGCGCCACGCTGGTGCCGATCATGGCGGTGCCGGTGTCGATCATCGGCGCCTTCATCGGCCTCTCGGCGATGGGCTTCTCGATCAACATGCTGACCCTGTTCGGCATGATCCTGGCCATCGGCATCGTGGTGGACGACGCCATCGTGGTGGTGGAGAACGTCGAGCGCAACATGAACGAGTTCGGGCTCGATCCCAAGGCCGCGGCCAAGAAGGCCATGGACGAGGTGAGCGGCCCGGTGGTGGCCATCGTGCTGGTGCTGTGCGCGGTGTTCATCCCGGTGGCCTTCCTGTCGGGCATCACCGGCCAGCTGTACAAGCAGTTCGCCATCACCATCGCGGTGTCGGTGGTGCTGTCGGGCCTGGTGGCGCTGACCCTGTCGCCGGCGCTGGCGGCCATATTGCTCAAGCCGCACGCCCAAGGCGCGCACGAGCGCAAGGGCTTCTTCGGCTGGTTCAACCGGCGCTTCGATGCGCTCACCAACAGCTACAGCCGCACCACGATTCTGGTGATCAAGCGGGTGGCCGTGTCGCTGCTTCTGATCGTCGGCATGGTGGCGATCATGCTGGGCCTCTTCAAGAAGGTGCCCTCGTCCTTCCTGCCGGTGGAAGACCAGGGCTACATCTTCACCGCGGCCATCATGCCGGACGCCGCCAGCCTGGACCGCACCGAGGCCGCCACCGACCGGGCCCAGGCCTGGTACAGCCAGCAGCCGGGCGTGAAGTCGGTGGCATCGGTACCGGGCTTCTCGCTGATCGATTCGCAGCTCAAGACCAACGCCGGCCTCTTGTTCGTGTCGCTCAAGGGCTTTGCCGAACGGCAGGCACCCAACGAGAAGGCCGACGCGCTGATCCATGCCGCCGCCAAGGAGTTTTCGAAGGACCAGGAGAGCGTGATGATTCCGCTCAACCCGCCTTCCATTCCGGGCCTGGGCACCACTGGCGGCTTCGAGTTCTGGGTGCAGAGCGAAGGCGATGCGCCGTTGCAGCGGGTGGAGCAGCTCACGCGCGAGATCATCGCCAAGGCGCGGCACCGACCTGAACTGCAAGGTGTGAACTCCACCATCAACACGCGCTCGCGCCAGCTGATGGTGGACGTGGACCGCGACAAGGCCGAGAGCCTGGGCGTGCCGGTGCAGGACGTGTATTCCACCCTGCAGACGCTGTTCGGCTCGCTCTACGTGAGCCAGTTCCCGAAGAACAGCCGCCTGTTCCAGGTGATCCTGCAGGCCGAGCCCGACTACCGCACCAAGCCGGAAGACCTGCAGAACATGTACGTGCGCAGCCGCAACGGCCAGATGGTGCCGCTGAAGGCCGTGGCGACCACGCGCTACGTGATCGGCGCCGACATCGTGACGCGCTTCAACAACTTCACCGCGGCCAAGATCTCGGGCGGGCCGGCGCCGGGCTACAGCTCGGGCCAGGCGCTCGACGCCATGGAGGAGATCGCCAAGGAGGTGTTGCCGCAGGGCTTCTCGTATGCCTGGTCGGGCCAGGCCTACGAAGAGAAGAAGGCCGGCTCCACGGCCGGCATGGTGTTCGCCTTCGCGCTGGTGATGGTGTTCCTGATCTTGGCGGCGCAATACGAGAAGTGGTCGCTGCCCATCGGGGTGCTGCTGGCGGTGCCTTTTGCGCTGTTCGGCGCCATCACGGCGATCTGGCTGCGCGGCACGCAGAACGACATCTACTTCCAGATCGGCCTGACGGTGCTGATCGCGCTGGCGGCGAAGAACGCGATCCTGATCTTCGAGTTCGCGGTGGAGCTGCGCCACAAGGAAGGGCTGTCGGCCTACGACGCCGCCGTCGGCGCGGCCAAGATCCGGCTGCGCCCGATCGTCATGACCTCGCTGGCCTTCATCCTGGGCTGCATTCCGCTGGCCATTGCCAGCGGCGCCTCGTCGGCCAGCCGCCATTCGCTGGGCACCGGCGTGATCGGCGGCATGCTGGGCGCCACCGCGGTCGCGATCTTCTTCATCCCCATGTTCTTCTGGGGGCTGGAGACCTTGAGCGAGCGGACGTCCAGAAAGAAGAAGGACGTTGCTGCTGGTGTCGAAGCTGCCGTGCAAGTGGGCGAAGGAGCCGGCCATGCACCGCACTGACCGGATGATGAAGAGAACGGCGCCGGCGCTGGCGGCAGTGGCGGCGCTGTTGCTGCTGGCCGGCTGCATGCTGGGCCCCGACTACAAGCGCCCCGAGCTGGTGGTGCCGAACCAGTTCCGCGGCGAGCCGCCGCGCAGCGACATCAGCCCGACTGCGGCCGACACCGCCTGGTGGCAGCAGTTCGGCGACGCGCAGCTCGATGCGCTGATCGACGAGGCCCTGGCCAACAACCTGGACGTGGCAGTGGCGGCGGCGCGCGTCGATCAGTTCTATGGCGCGCTGGGCACCACGCGCTCGGCGCTCTTTCCGCAGCTGGGCGCTGATCTGTCCGGCACGCGTGCCCGTGCCAGCGGGCAGACCATCAGCCCGGCGCCGGCCACCAACCCCTACAACACGGTGCAGGCCAGCCTGCTGGCGAGCTGGGAGATCGACCTGTTCGGCCGCACGCGCCGGCTGACCGAGGCCGCCACGGCCGAGCTCAACGCCAGCGAAGCGGCCCGGCGCGGGACCGTGCTGTCGGTGGTGGCAGCCGTGACGGCCGGCTACGTGCGATTGCGCGACCTGGACCGCGAGGTGGAAGTAGCGCGCAGCACCTTGCAGCTGCGCAAGGAATCGCTGCAGCTGTTCGAGCGCCGCTTCAAGGGCGGCGTGGTGTCGGAGGTGGAAGTGAGCCAGGTGCGCTCGGAATACGCCACCGCCCTGCGCACCTTGCCGCAGCTGGAGCAGTCGGCGGCGCAGCAGGAAAACGCGCTGTCGGTGCTGGTGGGCCGCAACCCCGGTCCGATCGCACGCGGCCGTTCCATCAACGACCTGGCCATGCCGCCGGTGCCGGCCGGCCTGCCTTCGGAACTGATCGAGCGCCGGCCCGACCTGCTGGCCGCCGAGCAGTCGCTGGTGGCGGCCAATGCCCGCATCGGCGCGGCCAAGGCGGCGTACTTCCCGAGCATCTCGCTCACCGGCGCTTTCGGCGCAGCCAGCCGTTCCCTGTCCGACCTGTCCAGCGGGGCGGCGCGCGTCTGGAGCTACGGCGCCGACATCAGCATGCCGATCTTCACCGCCGGCGCCATCGCCGGCCAGGTGACCAGCGCCGAGGCTGCGCAGCGCGAATCGCTGGCGCGCTACCGCAGGGCGGTGCAAAGCGGCTTTCAGGAAACCGAGGACGCGCTGGTCGGCGTCACCAAGTCGCGCGAGGCGCTCGATGCGTCGAAGCTGCAGGTGGAGTCGCTGGCGACCTACGCGCGGCTGGCGCGGCGCAAGTACGAAGGCGGCTACACCAGCTACCTGGAAGTTCTGGACGCCGAGCGCAGCCTGTTCAACGCACAGCTGGAGTTGGCGCAGGCGCAGGCCAACGTGCTGCTGCAGGCCACGGCGTTATACAAGTCGCTGGGTGGCGGCTGGGTCGATCTGGCGGACCAGAAGTCGCTCAAGCCGGAGAAGGGCTAGCCTGCTTCGCGCAAGCCGGCCGCATGGGGCAGGTGCCGCCGGCTTGCGTGCGAAATGTCATTGGAAGCTGTGGCGTGGTGGGTACGCCGTGCGCTTGCGCGGCGGCGCAGCAGGCTACGATTCGTCGGGAAACATCGAGTTACAAACATGTCCGACAACAACCACTCCTCCCGTCTGCTTGCAGCCTCCAACCCGGCGTCCGGTCCCCTGGGCCGCCGCGAATTCGCCACCTGGCTGGGCGCCGCTGCCCTGGGCCTGGGCGTCGCGGGCCGCGCGAAGGCGCAGGCGGCAGCACCCATCGCCCGGCTGCGCATCGTCATTCCGGCCAACGAAGGCGGCGGCTGGGACCAGACCGGCCGCGCCCTGGGCGCCGCCATCCAGGCGGCCGGCGCGGCCAGCGAGGTGGTCTACGAGAACATCGGCGGCAAGGGCGGAACCATCGGCCTGGCCAAGTACGTGGAGAAGTACGACGCCGACCCCGACGCGCTGCTGATGGGCGGCATGGTGATGGTGGGCGCGGTGGCGCTGCAAAAGCCGGCCGTGGACATGAGCCGAATCCAGCCGGTGGCGCGCCTCACCAGCGACTACGAGGTGGTGGTGGTGAAGGCCGATTCGCCCATCGCCACCGCCAAGGAACTGATCACGCGGCTGCGCTCGAACGCGGCCGGCACCGCCATCGCCGGCGGCTCCGCCGGCGGGGTCGACCACATGTTCGCCGGCATGCTGGCGCGTGTGGCCGGCAGCACCGCCAGCCTGGTCTACCTGCCGCACGCCGGCGGGGCGCAGGTGGTGGAGTCGGTCGAATCGGGCAAGGCCGTGGCCGGCATTTCGGGCTACAGCGAGTTCAAGGACGGCATCGCCAGCGGCAAGCTGCGCGCCATCGGCGTGTCGGCCAAGCGCCCCTTCCTGGGCATTCCGTCGGTGCGCGAGCAGGGCGTGGATGCCGACCTGGCCAACTGGCGCGGCATCTTCACCGGCAAGGCCGTGCCGGCGGCGCGCCAGCGCGAACTGGTGGCCGCAGCGCAGCGCGCGGTGCAGACCGACGCCTGGCAGAAGACCTTGAAGCGCCAGAACTGGGACGCGTCGTGGATGGACGGCAAGGACTTCCAGGGCTACCTGGAGCTCGAGCAGTCGATGGCCGGGGTGATGACCATGCTGTTGAAGCTCAAGGCCTAAGCGGCCACCAGATCCAGGTTGGTGGGGCCGGGCAAGGCGCGTGCTGCCCGTAGCCGGACGGGAAGTTCGAGCACGACAGCGCTAATCAGGAAACGCGACGCCGGGCTCCCCAACCTTCCACGTTGAGTATTTCCGCGTGGCCCGTGCCCAGAGCGCGCCTTGCGTGAGTCCGTCGAGCCAGCGCTGCAGCATCGGCCACGGCTGCATCGCGAACCATTCGGCATCGGTCTGCGCGAACTGCCGCACGAAGGGCGCGATGGCCATATCGGCCAAGGCGGGCCGATCGCCGAACAGATGTGACGTGCCTTGCAGCCGATCGTTCAGCGCCATCAGGAAGTGCGCGCCCCGCAGCCGGTGCACGGCCATGTCGGCGCCTTCGAAACGGTTCGGATACTTGTATCGATCGAGCTGCTGCTTGAAGTCGCCGTCGCATCGCGCGATGAGTTCCAGCATGTCTGCGTGCGTGCCGCGATCGGGTTGCAGCCATTGCCCGGGGTCCTGGCGTGCCAGGGCCCAATGCATGATGTCCAGGCTCTGGTCGATCACCGTGCCGTCAATATCGACCAGCACCGGCACCGTGCCCTTGGGGGAGGCCGCCAGCAGATCGGCCGGCTTGTCGCGCAGCACCACCTCACGGAGTTCGCAGCGCTGCCCGCTCGCCACCAGCGCAAAGCGGGCGCGCATCGCGTAGGGGCAGCGGCGAAACGAATAGAGGACGGGGACGCGCAGGTTCACCACTTGTTGCGCAGTTCGCGAAGCTTGACGAACACCGTTTTCGGATCCGGGTTCTCGGGCAGATCCGGAAAGGCCTCGCGCAGCGCCGCAATGACACTCGGGCTGGACAGGCGCAGGAAAGTGTTGATCTGCTTTTCCTCGTCCAGCGTCGTCACGCGGCCCCTGGCTGGGTCCTGCCCCGCGACGTCGGGCAACAGCGCCTGGGCCGCCGCGTTGTCGGGTTCGCGCGCGAGGGTGAAACGCAAGTTGTTCTCGATGTAGTCGTGGCCTGGATAGACGCGCGTCCCGGCGGGCAGCTTGGCAAGCTGCTCGACGAAGGTGGTGTACAGCGCTTCGGCATTGCCGCCGTTGTGGCAATTGCCCGCGCCCGCGTTGAACAGCGTGTCGCCGGAAAAAAGTGCCGGGTTCTCCGTGTGAGAGCGCAGGCAGATATGGCACATCGTGTGGCCGGGCGTGTCCATGCATTCGAGCTCGACGGTCTTGCCGACCTTGATCACGTCGCCGGCCTGGACGCCGCGATGCACGCCCGAGATGCGAGATCCTGACAGATGGTGCGCAATCACCTTGGCGCCGGTTGCCGCGACGACGGCCGCATTGCCTCCGGTGTGGTCGTGGTGCTCGTGCGTATTGAGAATCTGCGTGATCTGCCAGCCCTTTTCCCTGGCGGCGGCCAGGCACTTCTGGTGGTCCAGCGGATCGATGGCGAGGGCCTCGCCGCTTTCGGGGCAGGCGATCAGGTAGTTGTAGTTGCGGTACGCATTGCCGGTCCAGATACGCTCGACGATCATGGGAGGCTCCAGGTGTCAAAGGGGCGTCCGGCAAGCATAGCGCCGGCGGCGCGGGAGCCGCTGCTAGACTTCTCCCATGCCTCGCCTTGTCTGGATTTCCGAGCAGATTCGAATTCCCCGCTGACCGGGTACGCGCGCGTCGTCCCGGTCAGCCGGGTCGATGCCACGCGAACGGGCCATTTCGTTCGTCCTTCGATCCCACGCGCATGTCGCTGCCTGCCGCTGCCTGCGGCCGGCGCCCTCAGCAAACGGGATCAAACGATGAAGCCCCCACATTTTTTACCCGCGCCCCATCTTGAGCAGGTCTACCTCATCGAACGTGATGCGGGCTTGCTCTGCCGCATCCTGGGTCTGTACGCCTCGCGCGGAATCGACGTGCTGCGAGCAGAGTACGCCTATGCAGCGCAGGACGTGATGACGCTGAAAGTCTGCGTGGCCAACGAAGCAGAAGGCAGCGTCGAGATACTGCGCGTGTTGATCGACAAGGCAGCAAGCCTTGTCGGTGTGTTCGCTGCCGCTGAACAGCCGACCGCCATGCAGAGAGTGGCCTAGGCGCGCCTTGTTTGGCGGCGAGTCCGACGCAGCGCGCGCCCCGAACCTAGCTAAGACCCGTGACCGGCAGGGCCGCGCCGTGCACGGCGCGCGCGGCATCGGAAGCCAGGAAGGCAATCACTTCGGCCAGGTCTTGCGGCGCCACCCACTGGGTCGGGTCGGCATCGGGCATGGCGGCCCGGTTCTCCGGCGTGTCAATGATGGTGGGCAGCACGCAATTCACGTTGATGTTCTGCGTGCGCAGCTCGGCCGCCATCGACTCGGTGATGCGGATCACCGCGCTCTTGGACGCGATGTACGCGCCCATCTGCGCCAGTCCGCGCTGGGCCGAGAAGGCGCCGATGTTGACGATCTTGCCGCCGCCCTGCTTTTGCATCTGTGGCACCACCGCGTGCGCCATGTGCTGCACGGTGTGGAAGTTCAGGCCGAACAGGAAGTCCCAGGTCTTGGCGTCGGTGGCATGCACCGGATCGCCCATGCGAAAGCCGCCGGCCAGGTTGCACAGCACGTCGATGCGGCCGAAGCGCGCGATGACGGCCTGTGCTGCCGCATCCGCTTCTTCCTCTTTCATCAGGTTGCCGGCAAAGAAGGCCTGTCGATCATGCTCGGCGCCAAAGGCTTGCTGCAGCGCATCGGCCTTCAGGTCGACCAGCGCCAGCCGCGCACCCTGCTGCGAAAAGGCCTGCGCCACCGCGCGGCCCAGGTTGCCGGCCGCACCGGTGACGAGCACCACCTTGTCCTGGAAGTTCATGCTTGTTGGCCCTGGTTGTCTTTCTTGGCGCGATGGTAGCTGCCGGTGCCGCGCGAAATCACCCGGTCGGTGGGCAGCACGGTGCCGGGTTCGTAGTCTTCCTTGCCGGCAATGCGCTGGTACAGCGGCCCGAAGTCGATCGTCGCCAGCTCCAGCAATTGCTGCAGGCCGTCGATGACGAAATAGCTCTCTTGAAAATCGTCGATGCGGTAGCGCGTGCGCATCACGCGCTCCAGTTCGAAGGCGATGCGGTTGGGCGAGGCGTCGTCCAGCGCAAAGACCGACTCGGTGCGCGACGACGCAATGCCCGCGCCGTAGATGCGCACGCCGTCTTTCTGCTGCACCAGGCCGAATTCGACCGTGTACCAGTACACGCGCGCCAGCTTGTCCAGAACGCCCAGCTGTTGCGCGCGCAGGCCGCCCTTGCCGTAGGCCTGGATGTAGTCGGCGATCACCGGGTTCATCAGCATCGGCACATGGCCGAACACATCGTGGAAGACGTCGGGCTCTTCCAGGTAGTCGAGCTCGTCGGGCTTGCGGATGAACTGGCCCGCCGGAAAGCGCCGGTTGGCTAGGTGATCGAAGAAGACTTCGTCGGGCACCAGGCCCGGCACCGCCACCACCTGCCAGCCGGTGCGCTGCATCAGCACGTCGCTCAGGCGCCGGAAGTCGGGGATCTCATCCGGGCCGATGGGCAGCTTCTTCATGCCGTCGACGAACTCGTCGCAGGCGCGGCCAGGCAAGAGCTTGGTCTGGCGCTCGAAGAGCAGCTTCCACACTGCGTGCTCGGCCGGCGAGTAGTTGTCCCAGCCCTGGTCGATGGTCCAGTCGCGGCGGTGTGGTTGTGCGCCGCCGGCCAGGCCGTGCTTGACCTGTTGCAGCATGTCAGGCCGTCTGCAGCACGCCGCGGCGCACCTGGTCGCGTTCGATCGATTCGAACAGCGCCTTGAAGTTGCCCTCGCCGAAGCCGTCGCTGTAGTCGCCCTTGCGCTGGATGAACTCGAAGAACACCGGACCGCCGAAGACGGTCTGCGAGAAGATCTGCAACAGCAGCCGCGGGTTGCCGCCCTCGGTGGTGCCGTCCAGCAGGATGCCGCGCGCCTGCAGGTCACCGATCGACTCGCCGTGGCCCGGCAGGCGGGTCTCGAGCATCTCGTAGTAGATGTCGTTGGGCGCGGTCATCAGCGGCACACCGGCCAGGCCGAGCTGGTCGATGGTCTCGATGAGGTTGTCGCTCAGCAGGGCGATGTGCTGGATGCCCTCGCCGTTGAACTTCATCAGGAACTCCTCGATCTGGCCCGAGCCCTTGGACGATTCCTCGTTCAACGGGATGCGGATCTTGCCGTCTGGCGCCGTCAGCGCCTTCGAGGTCAGGCCGGTGTACTCGCCCTGAATGTCGAAGTAGCGGATCTCGCGGAAGTTGAAGAGCTTCTCGTAGAAGTTGGCCCAGAAGGCCATGCGGCCGCGATACACGTTGTGCGTGAGGTGGTCGATGACCTTGAGGCCGAGGCCCGGCGGGTGGCGATCGACGCCTTCGATGAACTCGAAGTCGATGTCGTAGATCGACTTGCCGTCTTCAAAGCGGTCGATCAGGTATAGCGGTGCACCGCCGATGCCCTTGATGGCGGGCAGGCGCAGCTCCATCGGGCCGGTGGCGATCTCGATCGGCTGGGCGCCCAGTTCCAGCGCGCGCTTGTAGGCCTTGTGCGAGTCCTTCACGCGGAAGGCCAGCCCGCAGGCCGACGGGCCGTGCTCGGCGGCGAAGTAGGCGGCCGGGCTGTGCGGCTCCCGGTTCACGATGAAGTTGATGTCGCCCTGGCGGTACAGCACCACGTCCTTGGAGCGGTGCCTGGCGACCAGCGTGAAGCCGAGTTTCTCGAAGAAGGGTTCCAGAGTGTTCGCGGCGGGCGAGGCGAATTCGACGAACTCGAAGCCTTGCAGTCCCATGGGGTTGTCAAACAAATCGGCCATGCCAGTCTCCATCAGGGGTGAGTATTAGATGGTTCCCGATGCTACGAATTCATCGAGCAGGTTTACTGCATTTTGCGTCTGTTGCCTAGTGTGATGCGCAGGAATCCTGCAAAATCTTCCAAATGAACGCACAAGTCCAACTCGACAAGATCGATATACGCGTTTTGGAGGTGCTCCAGGCCGATGGCCGGGCCACCTACGACCAGGTGGCGGAGAAGGTGGGCCTGTCGCCCTCGGCCACCTTGCGCCGGGTCAAGCGCCTGGAGGAATCGGGCGTCATTGGCCGTTATGTGGCGCTGGTGCAGCCCGAGCGGGTGGGGCTCACGCTCACCGCCTACATCAACGTGCGCCTGGAAAAGCATGCCGAGACGCACAAGCGCAGCCCCATGGACGCCTTCCGCGCCTCGGTGCAGGGCTGGCCCGAGGTGGTGGAGTGCAGCTCGCTCACCGGCGAGATGGATTACCTGTTGACGGTGCTGGTGGCCGACATGGCGCACTACTCGCGCTTTGTCATGGACACGCTGCTCAAGCACCCGAGCGTGCAGGACTGCAAGACGAGTTTTGTGCTGGAGCGGATCAAGAGGACGACGGCGTTGCCGCTGTAAGACAGTCCACGTCGAGGCGGCGAGCGAGTGGCAGGCTGCTCGGCGCGCTTCTTGGCTGGCCGAAAGAAATAATCGTTGCTAAATGTCAACTTAAGTTCTTGACCACTCTTACATTGTGTATAGACTGCTCAGCGATCGTCCAAACAGCATCACAACAGACAAGGAGTCTATTCATGGGTTGGTTCATGCAAAAGCACGACATCTACGTCGGCAGTATCCTGGATGAATTGAATCTTCGATTTGCTCCTACTCAGGGCACAGATCTTCTGTTTGGCGGCATCGAAGAAATGGCCGCCTTGCAAAAGGAGTTCAAGATATTCAAGGAAGGCCGATCTTTTCAAGCGAGCTCCGCCGTATTGAATATTGGTGCGCGCAATGCCGAAGCGAAGAATGGATGGCTCGGTTACCTGGGAAGTCTGCATCAACATCCCTCCAACAAGGGCGCACAAAATGGTGACGCCGCCATCGTTAGTGCCTTGAAGAAGAATCTTGCATCAAAGGCTCCATTGCCGGTGTATTTCACGTCGCACAGTTTGCAAGAAGACGAGATGGTCAAGGTCACTGAAAAGGCCCGTCCCATCCATTACCTGGAGCAGGACTACCTCGTTATTTCCTTGCCCATGCAGTCGGTGCAGGCGGCCAGGGCCTCCATGAAGGTGAAAGCAAGGGCAAGGGCAAACGCAAAGGCTGCCGCCAAGAAGAAGGCAAGCTGAAGAGGCGATGAATCCCGGTGCGGCAGCGCCGCTGCTTGCTGCACAGGGGCCTTTGCTTGCCTCCGTAGGCTCCTATTACTCGGAAAAGATCCAGCAATACGGGGCAGTACCTCTGGGTGTCGACTGGTCTTGCGTTCCCACGCAAGAAATGCGGTTTGTGCAATTGCTGAAACTGTGCGACTTCAGCAGCGATTTTTCGCTGAATGACGTCGGTTGTGGCTACGGCGCGCTGCTTCAATATTTGACCCGGCGGCGGCTGCGCGGTCGGGTCGACTATCTGGGGACGGATTTAAGCCAAGACATGATTGCGGCGGCGACCGAGCGCTGGCGCCGCCATCGTTTAGCGGAATTTTCCGTCGCCTGCAATACACCGCGCGTCGCGGATTATTCAGTCGCAAGCGGGACGTTCAACGTCAAATTGCAAGGCTCCGATGAGGCTTGGGAGCTTCTCGTTGGTGACAGCCTTGAATGCCTGCACCGCATGAGCCGCCGAGGATTCGCCGTCAATTTTCTTTGCCCTCCCATGCGTGCTGAATCAAGAATTCCAGAGCTTTACTACGCAGAGCCCGAGCGCTGGGCCTCTCGTTGTGAAGAGCGCTTCGGGGTGGATGTCGAAGTGCTGAGCGGCTATGGGATCAAGGAGTACACCCTATTGGTGCGTCGCCGCACTACTTGATGGCGCCGATTTCGAATTGAAGGCTTGAAGATACTCGTAGCAAGCCAGATCCAGTTTCTTCTGCAGGATCGAAGCTCCTGTCACGTCGATCAGTTCCTTCGCCCGCTCCAGCAGCAGGGGAATCCGCTCAAGCTGGCCGTGGCGCAGCAGTGCCGCGCCCAGCACGATGAGCGATCGGCATTCCGCGAACCTGTTGCTTTGCAGGGTTGCCGCATTGATAGCGCTTTCTGAATGGCTGATCGCGCTGGCGTACGTGCCTTCCGCCAGGCAGCATTCCGCCAAGCTGGCCAAAATTTCTGGCCCAAATTCGAGTGCAGCGCGAGACTCTCGCAAGCGCGCCAATGCCTCATTGAAGGACTCTCTGGCCTGGGAAAAATTGCCAAGCACGAAAGCCGCAAGGCCAGCGCTGTTGCGCGCGAACACCTGTGCATAGGCGCTGCTCGACGTCTCGGCGAACTTCGATACCTGCACCGCATGGTCCGCAACAAGGTCCCTGTTTTCGGCGCACCACGCCAAGTCAATGTGGACGTGATGTGCAATCTGCTTCATTACCGGGTCGGCGGTTGCGGCAGCCCGCTCGGAGATCTGAGTCAACTGCTGGAGAGCCTCGTCAAAGCGGCCCAGCCTGTTTAGCAACCTGGTCCTGATTCCATATGCCCACTGATCAACGTCCACGCCGATGAACTCGCGGTCGTAGTCGTCGATTTCGGCGTGATCTGCAAGGCCGGCTTCATTGGCCGCGATACCTTCCCTTAGAAGACCCGACCAGGCGCAGGCGTGGCTCAGGGAAATATTCAACAGCGCTCTGCGTCCTGTGCCGATGGAGTGCGGGGCCAATGCCAGTGCCTTCTTGACGCAACGCATGTACTCGTCCGACGCACCCCCGTTGGATTGCAGGCTGCGCCCTTGGGCAAACAAGAGGAGCTGGATCAGGTTGATGTCCGTCTGCTCTGCGTGAGCCAGCGATTCCTCGATGATCTGCTGGATCTCCTCCTGACGCAGGCCTTCACGCCAACCCAGAAGCACGATCCGCCCCCCGGCCAGGGAACGCAAGCCAGCAGCTTCTTTTGTCGGAACTTGGTCCTTCAAAAACTCGCGAACTCGTCGCCAATGCCTTGTTGCCTGCGCCGCGTTGGTGGAAGCAATCCATTTTGCCGCTCGCGCTTCATGCTCCGCCGCCTTCAAGTATTCGCCGGCCGCCGCGTAGTGGTGGGCAATCAGGGCCGCAAACTCCTTGCCCCGGCTGCGGTAGTACTGCTCCATGGCAGCCGCGGCAGCCTGGTGCAGCGCGGATCGCCTTGTGCGCAACTGGGTTTCGTAGGCAACTTCCTGGATGAGCGGGTGCCGAAAGGAGTACTCAAGCCCGGATTCGTTTGAACGCAGCTGAATGAAATCCATGGCACACAGTCGCTCCAGTCCCTGGCTGATGTCGCCTGAAATTTCTTCCTTGGCAATCCGCTCCAGCACGGCCAGCGGAATGTCCTTGCCAATCACCGAGCAAATTTGAAGCAGGGATTTGTCAACGGCATCCAGACGGTCGATCCGCGCGCCGATGATCGATTGGACATTGAACGGGACGGATCTCTCCAGAGCGTCGATCTTGCTTTCCAGCCTCGATTGGCCAAGAGAAATGACGTCTTCGTTCAAAGAGCGGACAAGCTCTTCCGCAAAGAGCGGGTTACCGCAACTGCGCCGGATGATCAGATCGCGCGCGACGGACAAATCGCGGCGATAGCTGGTGAGATCGGTGACGATCTGATCGATGATCTCGTTGCTGAGATCGGGAAGATCCATCCTTTTATAGTTCGGACCTGTCTGCCATGGGGCGACGAACGTCGGGCGGTGGTTCAGCAGCAGAAGGATTTTTGTTCCAACGACGGCGGCGACCAACTCGGACAGGAACTCGAGGCTGGGTTCATCAAGCCAATGCAGATCCTCCAGCAGAATCAATATGACTCTGTCGCGTGGCTGCCTGGCCAACTGCCGGGTGATGGCAAGCAGGCGTGCGCGGCGTGCCGTCGATACAGATGTCGGCGATGCGTCTTCGGAATTGATCAGGCCGATGAAATCGGCCAGCAGCGTTTCGTCCTGCTCGTCCAGCACAAGCTCGCCATGCGTTCCTTGAACTGCGAGGGTCTCTGCAATTTTTCTTCTCGCGATGACGGAATCATCGATGTCGGAAATATTGAAGAAGCACCTTCTGAACAGTTCGAGGACCGGCTGCAGCGGTGCCGCATGGCCGTAGAGTTGCGCCCGGATTTCATGCACCACGAGGCCGCGCCTGCGGCACCAGTCTGCAAACTCCGAGCAGAGGCGGCTCTTTCCTGCACCGGGTACGCCCGAGATCCCAATGACAGGGGCATCGCCTCGTTCTGCGCGGCGGATGGCCGATTGCAGCAGCCGCATCTCTCGGACGCGGCCGTGAAATTGCGATCGCGTGTTTCGGCGCAGCAGCACTTCGGGGCCAATCTTGCTTCGCACCAGGGCGAAGAGCGGCATTGCGACGCTGATCCCCTTGAGCGGGACGGGGCCCAAGACTTGAAAGTCGTAGTACTCGTCAGCCTGATCCCGGCCGGCTTGGGTAATTCGGATCTCTCCTGGCTCAGAGCTTGCCATCACGCGGCTCGCGATGTGGATGGTCAAGCCGTGCACGCCATCGCTGCGCGCGCTGACTCCGACCGTCGGGTCGGAAGCAATCTGCCCCGTGTGCAGGCCGATGCGAATGCCCAGGTCCCAGGCCTCATTGGCAAAGACGGCTTGGATGCGCAACGCGGCCTCGCATGCCAATCGAACGTGGCCCTCAAGAGTTCGGGGCGCCCCGAACAGGGCCAGGATTCCATCGCCCAGCGTGCGAACCACCGTGCCGCCATAGCGCTCGACCGCATCGCACATCTGCCGCAGGGCAGGCTGCAGCCGTTGCATGGCCTCTTCCGGCCCAAGTTGAGCGACCTTCTCGGTCGAGTTCGCAATGTCGGCGAACAGCACCGTTGCGATCTTCAATTCACCCCGAGGCTCGGCAAGCCGCGGCAAGGCGGCGCCATCAAAAGTGGCGACCGCCGATGAGGCTATTTCGGTTCCGCAGTCTCCGCAAAATTTGGCCGCAAGACTGTTCTCTCGCCCGCAATGGGAGCACACCAGGCCGAACTGGCTGCCACAACTCTCACAGTAGCGATTGGTATCGGAATTGTCGGTGTTGCAAGCCAAGCATCGCATGGGGTGCCGATCGACGGAGACTGCAGCATTCGCAGAGACGAAGTTCTTTGCGAAGCAAGATTGGCGGTCAAAACGCAACCTATGGTTAACACTTTATTGCAATTGGCAGGCTTCGGCAACATGGCAGCAGCGCAAAGAACTAGCCGATCAGCATTCCGCGCTCTTCGATGAAGCTGATCACCTCATCGAGCCCAGTCTGCGTCTTGAGATTGGTCATCACATAAGGCCGCGCCTTGCGCATGCGCTTGGTATCGCTTTCCATCACCGACAAATCAGCGCCCACGTACGGCGCCAGGTCCGTCTTGTTGATGACGAACAGATCGCTCTTGGTGATCCCAGGCCCGCCCTTGCGCGGAATCTTCTCGCCGGCCGCCACGTCGATCACGTAGATCGTCAGGTCGCTCAGCTCGGGGCTGAAGGTCGCCGCCAGGTTGTCGCCGCCGCTTTCCACGAACACGATGTCGGCGTCCGGAAACTGGCCCAGCATGCGGTCGATGGCTTCCAGATTGATGGAGGCGTCTTCGCGGATGGCGGTGTGCGGGCAGCCGCCGGTTTCCACGCCCATGATGCGGTCGGCCGGCAAGGCACCGGCCACGGTCAGCAGGCGCTGGTCTTCCTTGGTGTAGATGTCGTTGGTGATGGCCACCAGGTCGTACTTCTCGCGCATGCGCTTGCAGAGCATCTCGAGCAAGGTGGTCTTGCCCGAGCCGACCGGGCCGCCGATGCCCACGCGTAGCGGCGGCAGTCTCTTGGTGCGATGGGGGATGTGGTGCAGCGCGGATGACATAAAAAAGATCAGCTTCTGAAAAGGCGGGAGTACTGGGTTTCATGCCGCGCCGACAGCACGGCGAGCATGGGTGAAAAAGCCTGGCGCTCATCATCGGACAAGGCCATCGCCCGTTCCACCGCGTCGGGAATGTCGCGCGCCAGGCGCCCCAGCATGCGCTGGCCGGCGCTCTGACCAAGCGGCACCGCCTTCACCGCAGCGCCCACCATGTTCTCGGCCCAGCCGAAGGCAAAAGCCAGGCAGCCATCGCGCACCGAAGCGCCGGCGCGCTCGGCGGCAAAGGCGAAGGCGATCGGGTAGCCGACCGGCCCGTTGTTGCCGCTGCTGAAGATGGCGGCGGCATCGGTGTGGTGGAGCTTCAGCCACTCGACAAAGGAGTGGCCCATCTGCGCGGTTTGCAGCAGGAACTCGGCGCTCTCGCGCGTCTGCAGCACCCAGGCGTTGAGCTGGGCGATGCGCTCGCGCGCCTGCGCACGCCAGGCTGCAATGGCTTGCGCCACCACCGCGAGGTCGCCGCGCTCCAGGCTCAGGTGCAACTGGTGGGTGAGCCAGTCTGTGGCGGCAGCCTCGCTCGTCACCTCCGCCAGTTCGACAGCCGCTTCCAGGCCTTCGGAATAGGAAAAGCCCCCCACCGGCAGTGCCGGCGAGGCGAGCCAGATCAATTGCAGCAGGCTGGACGCGCTGGCTTGTTCAGGCATCGACGGACAGTGGTCAGTCAGTGCGAGTGGCCGTGCCCGTGGTGCTCGTGCCCGCCGCCGTACGCGTCCGGATGCAGCACCGGCCCGACGGGCGCCGCGTGGCTGTGCTCATGCGCATCATGCGAATGGCCGTGCTGACCGTGCGCCCCATGCCCGCCATAGGCGCCGCCCTCGGGCTCGAAGGCCTCCTTGGCTTCGCGCACGATCAGGTGCATGGCACGCAGCATGTCGGCCAGCACATGGTCGGGCTCGATCTTCAGGTGGTCCGGCTTCAGCTCGATCGGCACGTGCCGGTTGCCCAGGTGATAGGCGGCGCGCGTCAGGTCGAAGGGCGTGCCGTGCTGCGCGCAGGCGGTGATGACCAGCACGGCCTGCGGCGCCGCGATCACGCGAACGAGCGAACCGTCTTCCGTCACCAGCACGTCGCCACCGCGCACCGCCGTGCCGCGCGGCAGGAACACGCCGATCTGCCGGCCCTGCGAATCGGTGGCGTCGAAGCGGCTCTTCTGCCGCACGTCCCAGTCGAGCTCGATGGTGGCGGCGCGCTTGATCAGCACGGGCGCAAGGCCGCGGCCCTGGGGCATGAGTTTGTTGGCGGTGAGCATGGGAGTCTTGAACTGGATGCCGGAGGTGACAATAATAACAACCGTTATAACTTCAGGGGATGGCGATGACAGCAGTCAAGGTCACTCAGATTGGCAATTCCTATGGCGTCATCCTGCCCAAGGAGATGCTGGCGCGCATGAAAGTGGAAAAGGGCGACAGCCTGTTTGTGTCGGAGGCGCCCGGTGGCTATTTGCTGACACCCTACAACAATGAATTTGAAGAGCAGATGAATGCAGCGCGCCGCATCATGAAAAAGCGCCGCAACGTCTTGCGCGAACTGGCCAAGTGAGCGCGGTCAATCCACGCTGGATCTGGCTGGACCCGGCCGTTGTACGTGCTGCTCATGACGAGCAATTGGCCGAGCATGGCGGGCCGACCGGTGTGCGCGACGCGAACCTGCTGACTTCCGCTTTGGCCCGGCCGCAGCAGTTGGCGAACTACGGCAACCCCGACGCTGCCGACCTGGCGGCCGCCTATGCCTTCGCGCTTGCGCGCAACCATCCCTTTGTCGACGGCAACAAGCGCACCGCCTTCGTGGCGCTGGAGCTGTTCTTGTTTCTCAACGGCTTCGAACTGACAGCCAGTGATGCGGACTGCGTGCTGACAACCCTCGAGCTGGCTGCCGGCAAGCTGGAAGAAGCTGCGCTCGCGCAATGGATTCGGACCCACCTGCAGGCGCTTTAAAACAAAAAATACCGCTGCGCCATCGGCAGCAGGGTCGCCGGCTCGCACGTCAGCAATTGCCCATCGGCCCGCACCGCGTAGGTCTGCGCGTCGATTTCCATCTTGGGCGTGCAGCTGTTGTGCACCATGTCCGCCTTGCGAACGCCGCGGATATTGCGCACGGCCGACAGCTGCTTGCGCAGGCCATAGCGTTCGCCGATGCCGGCCTTGAGCCCTGCCTGCGAGACGAAGGTGAGCGAGCCCTTGGCCAGCGAGCCGCCGAAGGCGCCGAACATCGGCCGGTAGTGCACCGGCTGCGGCGTCGGGATCGACGCGTTCGGGTCGCCCATGGCGGCCAGCGCAATGCTGCCGCCCTTGATCACCGCAAAGGGCTTCACGCCGAAGAAGGCCGGCTTCCACACCACCAGGTCGGCCCACTTGCCGACCTCGATGCTGCCCACCTCGTGGCTGATGCCGTGCGAGATGGCCGGGTTGATCGTGTACTTGGCGACGTAGCGCCTGGCGCGAAAGTTGTCGTTGCGTTCGCTGTCCTCGGGCAGCTTGCCGCGCTGCGCCTTCATCTTGTGCGCCGTCTGCCAGGTGCGGATGATCACTTCGCCGACCCGGCCCATGGCCTGCGAGTCGCTGGACATCATGCTGATGGCGCCCAGGTCATGCAGGATGTCCTCGGCGGCAATGGTCTCCTTGCGGATCCGGCTTTCGGCAAAGGCCAGGTCCTCGGCGATGCCGGCGTCCAGGTGGTGGCACACCATCAGCATGTCCACATGCTCGTCCAGCGTGTTCACCGTGTAGGGCATGGTGGGATTGGTGGAGGAGGGTAGGAAGTTGGCCTCGCCCACCACGCGCAGGATGTCCGGCGCATGGCCGCCGCCGGCGCCCTCGGTGTGGAAGGCGCAGATGGCGCGGCCGCCCACCGCGGCAATGGTGTTCTCGACAAAGCCCGATTCGTTCAGCGTGTCCGAGTGGATCGCCACCTGCGTGTCGGTGGCATCAGCCACGTCCAGGCAGTTGCTGATGGCCGCGGGCGTGGTGCCCCAATCCTCATGCAGCTTCAGGCCCATCACGCCGGCGTCGATCTGCTCGTGCAGGGCGGCCGGCAGGCTGGCGTTGCCCTTGCCCAGGAAGCCCAGGTTCATCGGGAAGGCGTCGGCTGCCTGCAGCATGCGCTCGATGTGCCAGGGCCCCGGCGTGCAGGTGGTGGCAAAGGTGCCGGTGGCCGGCCCGGTGCCCCCGCCCAGCATGGTGGTGACGCCCGAGGCCAGCGCCTCCTCGATCTGCTGCGGGCAGATGAAATGGATGTGGCTGTCGATGCCGCCGGCGGTGACGATGTTGCCCTCGCAGCTGATGACCTCGGTGCCCGGGCCGATGACGATGTCCACGCCCGGCTGTACGTCCGGATTGCCGGCCTTGCCGATGGCCACGATGCGCCCGTCCCGGAGGCCGATGTCGGCCTTGACGATGCCCCAGTGATCGAGGATCAGCGCATTGGTCATCACCGTGTCGACCGTGCCCTGGGCCCGCGTGCGCTGGCCTTGGGCCATGCCGTCGCGGATGGTCTTGCCGCCGCCGAACTTCACCTCTTCGCCATAGCCGCCGGCGCGCAGGGTGTAGTCCTCTTCCACCTCGATCACCAGCCCGGTGTCGGCCAGGCGGATGCGGTCGCCCACGGTGGGGCCGAAGATTTCGGCGTAGGCACGCCGGCCGATCGTTGCCATCTAGAGTTTTCCTTGGGTCAGGCCGCGAAAGCCGTAGACGATGCGTTCGCCGCCGAGGTCGCACAGCTCCACCGTGCGCTGCTGGCCCGGCTCGAAGCGAACCGCGGTGCCCGATGCGATGTTCAGCCGCATGCCCCGCGCGGCCTCGCGGTCGAAGCCCAGCGCGCCGTTGGTCTCGGCAAAGTGATAGTGCGAGCCGACCTGGATCGGGCGGTCGGCGGTGTTCTGAACCACCAGGGTGAGGGTGCGGCGGCCGGGGTTGAGCGAGTGCTCGCCTTCGTCGCAGAAGAGTTCGCCGGGGATCATTGCCAGCGCCGACTTACTTGCGGCCCAACCACAGCGCCACGCCGGCCGCGGCGATGGCAGCGATGAAGATGGCGGCATCGGTGGCGTGCCAGTGCGCGCCGCCCAGGCCATGGCCGTCGTGGGCCCAGGCGCCGGCCGAGCTGGCGCCCGCAGTGATGGCGGCAAGGGGGCGGGAGAGGAGTCGTTGCGTCATGCGGGCAGTCTCTTCCAATGGGTGTCAGACGATGGGCTGATGCACGGTCACCAGCTTGGTGCCGTCTGGAAAGGTGGCTTCGACCTGGATGTCGGGAATCATCTCGGGCACCCCATCCATCACGTCGGCGCGTGTGAGCACGTCGCGGCCTTCGCTCATCAGGGCGGCCACGCTCTTGCCGTCGCGCGCACCTTCCATCACGGCGGCGGAGATCAGGGCAACGGCTTCGGGGTAGTTGAGCTTCAGGCCGCGCGCCTTGCGGCGTTCCGCCAGCAGGGCCGCGGTGAAGATCAGCAGCTTGTCTTTTTCTCGGGGTGTCAGTTCCATGGGGCCGGACCTTATCGTCAGCCCCGCTGTCTTGCAACGATCGTGCCTTCGCCCGATGGCGTAGACGGGCGCCCCGGCACGACAGTTGCACCGGCAAGGCGTGAGCCCGCCCGTCCCACCCGCAGCTGCCACCCAGGCAGCGACCGATCCCGCGCCTGATGTTGGCGAGGCGCCGCAGCGCATCGTCAAGATCCGGCGCGACTACAACAGCTGGGTGGCCAGCGAGACGCTGGAAGACTACGCCCTGCGCTACACGCCGCAGCGCTTTCGCAAATGGTCTGAATGGCGTGTGGCCAACACCGCCTTCGGGGCCGCATCCTTCCTGATCCTGGAGGCGGTAGGCGCCACCTTGCTGGTGCAGTACGGCTTCATCAATGCCTTCTGGGCGATCCTCTGCACCGGGCTCATCATCTTCCTGGCGGGCCTGCCCATCAGCGTGTATGCGGCCCGCTACGGGGTCGACATGGACCTGCTCAGCCGCGGCGCCGGCTTCGGCTACATCGGCTCCACCATCACCTCGCTGATCTACGCCTCCTTCACCTTCATCTTCTTCGCGCTGGAGGCGGCCGTGATGGCCTATGCGCTCGAACTGGCCCTGGGCATACCGCCGGCCTGGGGCTACCTGGTGTGCGCGCTGGTGGTGATTCCGCTGGTGACGCACGGCGTCTCGGCCATCAGCCGGCTGCAGTTGTGGACGCAGCCGATCTGGCTCCTGATGCTGGTGGTGCCCTTTGTGTTCGTGCTGATGCGCGATCCTGGTGCGTTTGCGGGCATCACGCACTACAACGGCGCCAAGAGTGCATCGCCAGATTTTCAGTTGCCCCTTTTTGGTGCCGCGCTGACGGTGGGCATCGCCCTCATGACCCAGATGGGCGAACAGGCCGACTACCTGCGCTTCATGCCGGCGCGCACCCAGGACAATCGCGGCCGCTGGTGGGCGGGCGTCCTGGCCGGCGGGCCGGGCTGGGTGATTCTCGGCGTGGCCAAGATGCTGGGCGGCGCGCTGCTGGCCTACCTGGCCATCTCCCACATGGTGCCGCCCGAGCGTGCGGTGGACCCGAACCAGATGTACCTGGCGGCCTATGAGTACGTGTTTCCCAACTTCGGCTGGGCGATCTGGGCCACCGCGCTGTTCGTCGTCATCTCGCAGCTCAAGATCAACGTCACCAACGCCTATGCCGGCAGTCTGGCCTGGAGCAACTTCTTTTCGCGCGTGACCCACAGCCATCCGGGGCGCGTGGTGTGGGTGGTGTTCAACACGCTGATCGCCTTCATGCTGATGGAGATGAACGTGTTCGAGGCCCTGGGCGACGTGCTGGGCCTGTACGCCAACATCGCCATCGCCTGGATGATGGCGGTGGTGGCCGACCTGGTCATCAACAAGCCGCTGGGGCTGTCGCCGCCCGGCATCGAGTTCAAGCGGGCGCACCTGTGGGACATCAACCCGGTGGGCGTGGGCGCGATGGCGCTGGCGTCCATCCTGTCGATCACGGCGCACCTGGGCGTGTTCGGGCCGCTGGCGCAGGCCTTCTCGGCGCTGATCGCACTGGGCACTGCCTTCGTCGCGGCGCCGCTCATCGCATGGGCGACGCGCGGCAAGTATTACCTGGCCAGAAGTGCCGAAGAGACCCATCGCTACCAGCGGCTGGAAGTTCGCCGCTGCGTGATCTGCGAGCGCGAGTACGAAGGGCCGGACATGGCGCATTGCCCGGCCTACCAGGGCCCGATCTGTTCGCTGTGCTGCACGCTGGATGCGCGTTGCGGCGACCTGTGCAAGCCGCAGGCGAGCCTGTCCGCGCAATGGTCGGCGGTCTTGCGCTGGGTGCTGCCCAAGCGCAGCTGGCGCTACCTGGACACGGGCCTGGGCCACTTCCTCTTGCTCACGCTGATCATCGTGCCGCTGCTGGCGGCGGTGTTCGGCGTGCTCTATCAGCAGGAGCTGCGGGCACTGGCCGATGCGGGTCGGGTCGAGGGCGCGCAGGCTGCGCTGAAATCAGGATTCCTCAAGGCCTACATGGCGCTGCTGGTGCTGGCCGGCATCGTGGCCTGGTGGCTGGTGCTGGCGCACCAGAGCCGCAAGGTGGCGCAGGAAGAATCGAACCGCCAGACGCACCTCTTGATGCGCGAGATCGAGCTGCACCGCGAGACCGACCGCGCCCTGCAGGCCGCCAAGCAAAGCGCCGATGCCGCCAACCAGGCCAAGAGCCGCTACATCAGCGCCATCAGCCACGAGCTGCGCACGCCGCTCAACAGCATCCTGGGCTATGCGCAGCTGATGGGCGAAGACAGCTCGGTGCCGCCGCACCGGCGCCAGGCGGTGGCGGTGATCAAGCGCGGCGGTGAGCACCTGTTGTCGCTGATCGAAGGCACGCTGGACATCGCCCACATCGAGGCCGGCAAGCTCACGCTGCACGCGCGGCCCATGCGCTTTGCCGACGCGATGCAGGATCTGGCCGACATGTTCGAGCTGCAGGCGCAGGAGAAGGGCCTGGACTTTTGCTTCGAGGCCACCGGCCTGCTGCCCGAGGTGGTGCGCGCCGACGAGAAACGGGTGCGCCAGATCCTCATCAACCTGCTGGGCAACGCCATCAAGTTCACGGCGCGCGGCCAGGTCACGCTGCGCCTGCGCTATGCGCGCGAGTTTGCGACGCTGGAGATCGAGGACACGGGCCCCGGCATGCCCGCCGAGGAGATCGAGCGTGTGTTCGAGCCCTTTGCCCGCGGCGCCACGGCTGCCGGCAACGCGGCCGGCGGTGCCGGGCTTGGCCTGACGATCGCCAAGATGCTCACCGACCTGATGGGAGGCGAGATGGCGGTGCAAAGCAGCCTGGGCCAGGGTTCGGTGTTTCGCGTCCGCCTCTTCCTGCCGCGCGTGCACGATGCGTCGCCGGCCGAGGCAGCGCGGCAGCGGCCGGCCCCGATGCTGGCCCGACGCGGCTACGAAGGCCCACGCCGGCGCATCCTCGTGGTCGACAACGAGGAAGCCGACCGCCAGCTGCTAGTGGACGTGTTGACGCCGCTGGGCTTCGAGCTGCGCACCGCCGCCAGCGGCCACGACGCGCTCGACCTGATCGCCGCCGGCCTGCGCCCCGATGCCATGCTCGTCGACCTGGCCATGCCGGGCATCGACGGCTGGGAAACCATCCGCCGTGCGCGCGCCCTGAACCTGAAGAGTGAAGTGGCGATCGTCTCGGCCAACGCCTTCGACAAGCGATTGGAGAACGACGTGGGCATCGTGCCGGAAGACTTCCTGGTCAAGCCGGTGCGCCACAGCGAATTGCTCGATTGGCTCGAGCAGCGGCTGAAGTTGCGCTGGACCAGCGAAGCGGCCAGCCCATCACCCGCCGCGCCGGAGCAGGTCGCCGCGACCCTGGTGCGGCCGTCCCCGGAACGCATCCGCCTGCTGGAGGAAGCGGTGAGCCTGGGCTATTTGCGCGGCATCATGAACCAGCTCGACGAGATCGAGCGGGAACAGCCGGAGTGCGGCGCCTGGACCGACAGGCAGCGGGCGATGGCGCGCCAGTTCCAGCTGGATGCGCTCAGCCGTTCCCTGGCGGAAACAAAATGAACGCGGAAGAAGAAGTGCGCAAAGCGCAAGAGGGCTCGCTGGCGAACAGCCTGCGCGACCCCAGCGGCAACAGCGACCTGGTGCTGATCGTCGACGACGTGCCCGACAACCTGGCGGTGCTGCACGATGCGCTGGACGAATCGGGCTACACCGTGCTGGTGGCCACCAACGGCGAACAGGCGCTGGCCCGCGCGGCCCAGGCCAGGCCCGACATCGTGCTGCTCGATGCCGTGATGCCCGGGCTGGACGGCTTCGAGGTGGCGCGCCGGCTGAAGGCCGACGCCGCCACCGCCCACATCCCGATCATCTTCATGACCGGCCTCACCGACACCGAGCACCTGGTGGCGGCGCTGGAAGCCGGCGGGGTGGACTACGTCACCAAGCCGATCAAGCCCAAGGAAGTGCTGGCGCGCATGAATGTGCATCTGCGCGGCGCCCGCGCGGCCCGCCAGCAGGCGCGCCAGGCCGGCCAGGCGCGCAATGCGCTGGACGCTTTCGGCTATGCCAGCATCACCGTGCGTTGGCCCGACGGCCGCATCATCTGGCAGACGGCGCTGGCGCGCGAGCTGTTGCAGCGCTACTGCGGCACCCATGCGCCCGACACGCCGGCCGCGCTGCTGGCGTGGCTGCGCCGCCATCTGCCCGACGCGCAAGAGCGCCAGCTCGAGCCGCCGCCGCTGCTGATCGAGCAGGGCGCGCGCAGCCTGACCTTGCGGCTGCACCAGCAAACCGGGCACGACGACGACGGCGACGACTGGCTCATCATCATGCGCGAGGCCGCAGGCACCGCGGTGATCGAAGCCATGAGCCTGGCGCTCAAGCTCACGCCGCGCGAGGCCGAGGTGCTCTACTGGGTGGTCAAGGGCAAGACCAACCGCGACATCGGCGAGATCATCGGCAGCAGCCCGGCCACCGCCAAGAAGCACCTGGAGCGGGTCTACGTCAAGCTGGGCGTGGAGACGCGCACCGCGGCAGCGGGCGTGGCCATGAAGCGCCTCCGCGAGCTGCAGCCGGGCTTCGACATCTGAGAAGCTGTGAACGAATCGGTCATGCACGCTCAGCCCGCCCAAACACGCCCACTCGTCGTTGCAAATGCTCGCCGTAGCCCGAGCTACGGCTGCGCTTTGCGCCTAGATTGGACGCATTTGGACAGCCTGCTCGCGCACGTCCAATTCATTCACAGCTTCTGAGCGCCTCGGTCCACACCTAGAATCCCCCGCACCTGAAGCAAGGGCGGGAGCATGGCAAGCACGAGGCGTTCGAGAACAGGCAAGGCCTTGGCCGTTGCGGCTGCGATGACCTGGTGCTCGGTGGTACAGGCTGGCGGCCATTTCGACGTGGACGACGCCGGCACCCTGGGGCCTGGCGAATGCCAGTACGAGATCTGGGGCGGCCATGGCAAGCCGCGCTCCATCGACTTCTTTCACCTGGGGCCGGCCTGCCGCGTGGGGCCGGTCGAGCTGGGTCTGAACCTGGATCTGGCCAAGGGCGACTTCGACCGCGGCGATCAAATCGGCCCGCAGCTGAAATGGAACTTTTTCGGCCAGGAAGAGGGGGCGCCACTGGCGCTGGCGCTGGTGGTTGGCGCCGTCTACGACTATCGCAAAGACGAGCGCTGGGGCGGGCAACTGGTGGTGCCGCTGACCTGGCAGGTGCTGGAGCCCTTGGCGATCAACGTCAACCTGGGCTATGACTGGACGCCGGTGGACGGCGCACGAACGCCGCGCGCGGGTGCCGGTATCGATTGGGCCTTTGCCCCCGCACTGGCCCTGTTGGCCGAGCACAGCCGCGCCTTCGATCGCTCCACCACGCGCATCGGCCTGCGCTGGAGCATCACGCCCACGCTCAGCCTGGATGCCAGCGTGGCGCGCATTCACAGCGAGGGCGTGCGCCTCCTCACCATCGGGCTGAACCAGTCCTTCAGCCGACCCTGACCGACCACAGGGCCCACAGCGCGACTAGGCCCAGCACCGCCACGGCGGCAGTGAGCCAGCGCACGCGCACCCGGTTGGCTTCGATGCGCGCAATGAGCTGCGCGTTCTGCGCGGCCAGCGACTTGATCAGCTCGGTGGAATCGCTCATCTGCTGATGCATCTCGGCGAGCCGCGCCTCCAGGGCCGCCAGCCGCGCCTGCGGGTCGGGCAATGCCGCGCCCTTGGCGCCGGCGTCTCCACCCTTGGGCGGCTTCTTCGACACGGTGTCCCACAAGGACCTGGCCTTTTCCGCGATCTTGGGTGCGTTGCTGATGACTTCGGTCCGGGGGACCATCTGCAGCACGGATATCCAGTTGACTGGCATCTTTGTTGAATCCTTCTAGAGCTCTGCGCCTTCGACCATGAAGCGGACGCGCCGCACGCCTTGCCACTCGTCGGCGTCGAGGCGAAAGGCCAGCGTGACGCGCTGCGGCAGCGGGTCGGTGTGGCCGAACCAGATCGCGTCCACCGGCCGGCCCTGGTGCTTGAGCTTGAGCGCCAGGTGCTTCTCGCCAACCAGCCGTTGCGACACCACTTCGACTTCTTCGCTGAAGGTGGGCGGTGCAAAGCCCTGGCCCCAGACCTCGCGCTGCAGGGTGTCGACCAGGTCGATGCGCAGGTACTCGGCGGCCAGGGGGCCGTCGGTGTCCAGGCGGCGCGTCAGCGTGGCCGCATCCAGCCATTCGGCGGCGACCTCGGCCAGCGCGGTTTCGAAGGTCTTGATCTGCTCGCGCGGCACGGTGCAGCCGGCCGCCATCGCGTGGCCGCCAAAGCGCAGCAGCACGCCGGGATGGCGCTTGGCCACCAGGTCCAGCGCATCGCGCAAGTGAAAGCCGGGAATCGAGCGGCCCGAGCCCTTGAGCTCATGCGCCTTGCCGTCGGCACCGCTGGCGGCGAAGACGAATGTGGGGCGGTGAAAACGGTCCTTGATGCGCGAGGCCACGATGCCGACCACGCCTTCGTGGAAGTCGGCGTCGAACACCGTCACCGCGGCCGGCGGCGTCTGGCCGTCGGCAAACAGCCTTTCGGCCACGCGCAGCGCCTGCTCGCGCATGTCGCCCTCGATGCCGCGCCGCTCGCGGTTGATCTCGTCGAGCATCCGCGCCAATTCTTCCGCGCGGCCCGCATCTTCGGTGACCAGGCATTCGATGCCCAGGGTCATGTCGGCCAATCGGCCGGCGGCGTTGATGCGCGGGCCCAGGGCAAAGCCGAAGTCGAAGGTGGTGGCGGCAGACCCTTGCCGGCCGGCCGCCTTGAAGAGCGCGGAGAGCCCGAGGGGCATGGCGCCGGCACGGATGCGGCGCAGGCCCTGCGCCACCAGCCGGCGGTTGTTGCCATCCAGCTTCACCACGTCGGCCACCGTGCCCAGCGCCACCAGCGGCAGCAAATCATCCAGCTTAGGTTGGCCGGCCGCGTCAAAGATGCCGCGCGCACGCAGCTCCGAGCGCAGTGCCATCAGCACATAGAACATCACGCCGACGCCGGCGATGCTCTTGCTTTCGAAGCCGCAGCCCGGCTGGTTCGGGTTGACCAGCACGTCGGCGTCCGGCAGCTCGGGGCCGGGCAGGTGGTGGTCGGTCACCAGCACCGCGAGGCCGCGCGCCTTGGCGGCGGCCACGCCGTCGACGCTGGCGATGCCGTTGTCCACCGTGATCAGCACGTCGGCGCCGCGATCGGCCACCCGCTGCGCGATGCTGGGCGTGAGGCCGTAGCCGTCGGTCACGCGGTCGGGCACCAGGTAGCTCACGTGCTTGGCGCCCAGGCGCTTGAGGCCGCGCATGGCGACGGCGCAGGCGGTGGCGCCGTCGCAGTCGTAGTCGGCAACGATGCAAAGGCGCTTGTCGGCCGCAATCGCATCGGCCAGCAGCACCGCAGCCTGGCGCGTGCCATGCAGGGTGTCGGGCGGCAGCAGGCGGGCCAGCCCGTCGTCCAGCTCGTCCTTGGCGCAGACGCCGCGCGCCGCATACAGGCGCGCCAGCAGCGGATGCACGCCGGCCTGCTCCAGCGCCCAGGCGCTGCGCGGCGGAATTTCGCGGGGCACGATCTTCATAGTGCGCCCAGCATGTCGGAAGCCGCCGGCGGGCGCTCGAACAAACGCCTGGCGAAGGCGCTCAGACCGCCCGCGCGACCTGTGCGCTGCGGCTCGAAACTGCGCGCGCTGCGATCGCCGCACAGGGTCAGGCGCAGCGGGGTGCCGCGTTCGACTTCGGCCAGCAGGCCAGGCAGCACTTGCGCATCCAGTGCCTGCCAGGCCTGGGACCAGGCTTGCGCGTCATCGCGCAGGGCGGCGGCGCGCAGGCGGTCGTCGACCTGCGGCGCGGCCGTTGCGGGCGCGGCGTCGGCGGGCAGGCTGCCGGTGCCGCTGGCCCAGAAGGAGTTGATCGCCGGCACGCGGCGCTCGGCCCGCGCGTCGTTGATCGGATGGGTGTACAGCAGCATCTGCATTTCGTTTTGCAGGCGGCGCAGCGGGCGCGTCGCCTCGGTCAGCGGGGACCATTCGGAAATCGGGTGGCCGATGGCGCGGTCGATCGAGGCCGTGGGCACGCAATCGAAGATCGCGCCCTGTGCCAGCCAGCGGCCCGGTTGCGCGGTGGCGTGCAGGGCGATGCCGTCTTCGGTGAAGAAGGGGCGCACCGCGTCCAGCAGCGCCGCCGATTCTTCCATCGCGATATCCAGCAGGGCCGGATCGCCCAGCGCCGCGTCGTCGATGCCGACTTGCCAATGGCACAGCGTCAGCAGGGCCCAGGGCTTGCCGGGCACGGCCTCGCGCAGGTCGAGTTCGCGCGCCTGCCAGGCGGCCCAGGGGATGCAGCCGTCCGGCGCGGACAGGCCCAGCGCGGCGGCCAGGGCCCGCTCGTGCGGCGGCGAGAGCGTGGATTCGTCCTGCGTGTCGTCCAGGGCGAGTTGCAGGCGCGAGAGAAGTCGTTCCAGGTTGGGCAGCTTGAGCGTGGCCAGCGCCGCGCGGCAGCCGGGCGTGCCGCGGCCGGCAAAGGGGATCAGAAGGTGGCGCAGGCCAGGAGACGAAGGCATGGGGCTATTGTCCGGGATGCCACAATTCCGCCATGAAACTTCCCTACGAGCTGCAGCTCGGCTGGCGCTACACCCGCGCCGGGCGGGCCACGCGGCGCAACGGCTTCATCAACTTCATTTCCGGCGTGTCGATGCTCGGCATCGCGCTGGGGGTGGCGGCGCTGATCATCGTGCTGTCGGTCATGAACGGCTTCCAGAAGGAAGTGCGCGACCGCATGCTGGGCGTGGTCTCGCACATCGAGATCTTCTCGCGCGACGGTCAGGCCTTGCAGGACATCGACGCCATCATGGCGGCGGCGCGCAAGAACCCGCAGGTGGTGGGCGCGGCGCCTTTCGTCGCGGCCCAGGCGCTGCTGGCGCGCGGCGAGGACATGAAGGGCGTGCTGGTGCGCGGCATCGAACCCAAGCTGGAACCCCAGGTCACCGACATCGCCACCACCGCGCAGAAGGGCGCGCTGGAGCGGCTGGTGCCCGGTGAATTCGGCATCGTGCTGGGCGGCGACCTGGCGCGCTCGCTCTATGTGCGCGAGGGCGACATGGTCACCCTGATCGCGCCCGGCGGCCAGGTCACGCCGGCCGGCGTGGTGCCACGGCTCAAGCAGTTCAAGGTGGTGGGCACCTTCGATTCGGGGCACTACGAATACGACTCGGCGTTGGCCATGATCCACGAGCAGGACGCGGCCAAGGTGTTCCGCCTGGAAGGGCCGAGCGGCATCCGGCTGAAGCTCAAGGACCTGCACCAGGCCCGCCAGGTGGCCGACGAACTGGCCGTGACCCTGCCGGGCTCCTTCTTGATCCGCGACTGGACGCGCCAGAACAAGACGTGGTTCGCCGCGGTGCAGGTCGAGAAACGCATGATGTTCATCATCCTCACGCTGATCGTGGCGGTGGCCGCCTTCAACCTGGTGTCGACCCTGGTGATGACGGTGACCGACAAGCGCGCCGACATCGCCATCCTGCGCACCCTGGGCTCGAGCCCGCGCAGCATCATGGGCATCTTCGTGGTGCAGGGCGCCATGGTGGGCGTGATCGGCACCATCGGCGGGCTGCTGCTGGGCCTGGGCATCGCCTACAACATCGACGTCATCGTGCCGGCGCTGGAAAAACTGTTCCAGGCCAGCTTCCTGCCCAAGGACATCTACCTCATCAGCCGCATGCCCAGCGACCCGCAGCAATCGGACATTCTGCCCATCACCGTCATCTCGCTCATCCTCGCCTTTGCCGCAACGCTCTACCCGAGCTGGCGCGCGAGCCGCGTCAATCCGGCGGAGGCGCTGCGCTATGAGTGATCTGGTGATGAAGGAAGAAGCCATCGCTGCCCAGCCGCTGCGCGGCCCCTCGGCCCCGGCCAACAGCAATGGCGTGGTGCTGAAGGTTCGGGGCCTCACCAAGCGCTTCCATGAAGGCCGCATCGACCTCACGGTGCTGCATGGCGTGGATCTGGACGTGCGCGCCGGCGAAACGCTGGCCATCGTCGGCGCCTCGGGTTCGGGGAAGAGCACGCTCCTGCACCTGATGGGCGGTCTGGACGCGCCCACCGCCGGCAATGTCGAGCTGCATGGCGAAGACATGGCGCATGTGGACGCGGCCGAGCAGGGGCGCCTGCGCAACCGGCACCTGGGCTTTGTCTACCAGTTCCATCATCTGCTGCCAGAGTTCAGCGCCCTGGACAACGTGGCCATGCCATTGAAGATTCGCCGCGAAACGCCGGCCCGCGCGCGCGAAGCGGCCGCGCAGATGCTGGCGGCGGTGGGCCTGGCCGAGCGCCTGGCGCACCGGCCGGCCGAACTGTCGGGCGGCGAGCGCCAGCGCGTGGCCATTGCCCGTGCGCTGGTGACGCAACCCGATTGCGTGCTGGCCGACGAACCCACCGGCAACCTGGACCGCGCCACCGCCGACAGCGTGTTCGCGCTGATGCTCTCGCTGGCGCGCCAGCGCCACACGGCTTTCGTCATGGTCACGCATGACGAAGGCCTGGCGGCGCGCTGCGACCGCGTGCTGCGCCTGACGGCGGGGCGCCTGGCCGGCTGAGGCAAAACACCGCTTGAAAGACTCTCAGCCTCTCAGGCCGTGATCGAGTAGCCGCCGTCCACCGGGATGGCGGTGCCGGTGATGAAGTCCGAGGCGCTGCTGGCCAGGAACACCGCCACGCCCGCCAGATCCTGGGGCTGGCCCCAGCGGCCGGCGCAAGTGCGGGCGATCACCCGTTCGTTGAGGCCGGGCACCTGGGCCCGGGCGCCGTCGGTCAGCTCGGTCTGGATCCAGCCCGGCAGCACGGCGTTGACCTGGATGCCGTCCGCCGCCCAGGAGGCAGCCATGGCCTTGCTGAGCTGCACGATGCCGCCCTTGCTGGCGCCGTAGGCCGGCGCGTAGGGCATGCCGAAGATCGAGGCCATCGAGCCGATGTTGATGATCTTGCCGCCGTTGCCGCCGCGCTTCATCAGGGGATGCGCGGCGCGGCTGCACAGAAAGGCGCTGGTGAGGTTGGTGTCCATCACCAGGTTCCATTCCGACAGCTGCAACTGGTCGACCGGCTTGCGGATGGTGGTGCCGGCGTTGTTCACCAGGATGTCGAGCCGGCCGCAGCGTGCTTCCAGTTGCTCGAAGAGCGTGTGCACCGACGCCTCGTCGGTCACGTCGGCTTCCAGCGCGAAGCTGTCGCTGCCCAGCGCGCGCAGTGCATCGACCGCGGCGGCCGACTTGGCTGCGTTGCGCCCGACCACGACCACCCGCGCCCCGGCCTGCGCCAGGCCCTTGGCCATGCCCAGCCCGATGCCGCCATTGCCGCCGGTGACGAGCGCGACCTTGCCTTTCAGATCGAACATCCGAACCTTTCCATTCATTCCAGGAAATTGCTGCTAGAGAATCCGGTTGAACCAGAGCAGCGACAGGCCGGCCGACAGCAGCATCAGCACCGCTGCCCCCAACGCGAACAGGGCCGAGACCTCGGTTTCCTTCTTCTCGACCGTCAGGCGCGAGCTCAACGTTTCATAGACCCTCTTCAGGTCGCTCGCGGTGCCGGCATAGAAGTATTCGGCTTGCGTCTTGTTGGCGATCGCCTTCAGGGTTTCCTCGTCGAGCCGTACCCGCATCGACCAGCCCTCGAAGCCGATGGTTTCGCCATCCACCGTACCCACCCCCACCGTGTAGACGCGCACGCCACGGTCGGCGGCCAGCTTGGCCGCGTCCAGCGGGTCGACGCCGGTGGTGCGCTGGCCGTCGGTCAGCATGATGATGGCGGCCGAGGTGTAGGAGCCGGGCGCCACCGGCACGAAATCCTTCTGGGGCGTCTTGCCCGCCTGCTCGATCGGCACGCCGCGCTGCGTCGACTTGGGCGCGAAATCGTCGATGCCGATGCCGGCGTCCGGAAACAGGGTGGCCAGCGCCACCACCAGCCCGTTGCCGGTGGCGGTGCCGCGCTGCAGCTGGAAGGAGTCGATGGCCGTCACCAGGTCTTCCCGGTTGACGGTGGGCAGCTGCGCCACCTGCGCGCTGCCGGCAAAGGCGACGATGCCCACCTTCACCGTGCGCGGCAACTCCTTCAGGAAGCTCTTGGCTGCGTTCTGCGCGGCGACCAGCCGGTTCGGCTGCACGTCGGCGGCGCGCATGCTGCCCGACACGTCCATCGCCAGGACGATGGTCTGCTGGTTCGACGGCAGCATCACCACCGCCATCGGCCGCGCGGCCGCCAGCAGCAGCGCCGCCATGGCCAGCAGGAACAGGAAGGGCGGAATGTGCCGGCGCAGGCTCTGCCCCATACCCATGGCTTCGCGCACGATGGACAGGCTGGCATAGCGGATCGCCATCTTCTTCTTGCGCGCCAGCAGCCACAGATACAGAAGCATCAGGAGCGGCAGCGCCAGCAGCAGCCAGAGAAACTGGGGCCAGAGGAAGTTCATGATCCCACCGCCTTTGCATAGGCCAGGCCGGTGCGTACCCGGCGCTTGCGCAATTCGGCAAAGCGCACGATGGCTTCCACCAGGTCGTCCTGGGTCGAGAGTTCCAGCGCGTCGACACCGGCGCGCGACAGGGCCTCGCGCAAGGCGTCTTCGCGCTCGCGGGCCAGGCGGGTGAAGCGCTTGCGAAAGCCGCCATCATGCGTATCGACCCAGAGCTGCTCGCCGGTTTCGGCATCGGTGAGCGGCACCAGGCCGAGGTCGGGCAACTCCAGCTCCAGCGGGTCGAACAGGCGCACCGCCAGCACCTCGTGCCGCAGGGCCAGCCGACCCAGCGGGCGCTCCCAGCCGGGGGCGCTCAGGAAATCGGACACCACGAAGACGGTGGACCGGCGCCGGATGACGCTGCCGGCGGCGTCCAGCAGTTCGGCCAGGCGGGTGGTGCCGCCGGGCTTGGCGCCGCGCACCTCGGCCCGCCGCTCCATGGCATGCAGGATATGCAGCACGTGGGCGCGTCCTGTGCGCGGCGGAATCACCGCCTCCAGGTTGCTGCCATAGACCAGCGCGCCGACGCGATTGCCATGGCGCGTCAGGAGGCGTGCCACCACGCCGACGAAGCCGGCCGAGATCTCTCGCTTGGCCCTCGGGCCGGAGCCGAAATCGACCGAGCGGCTCAGGTCCAGCACGAACCAGGCGGCCATCTCGCGGTCTTCGGTGAAGACGCGCACATGCGGCACCTGCAGCCGGGCTGTGACGTTCCAGTCGATGTGGCGCACGTCGTCGTGGTGCTGGTATTCGCGCAGGTCGGCCAGGTCGAGGCCGGTGCCGCGCATCAGGGTGCGGTAGTCGCCCTGCAGCAGGCCGTCGAGCCGCCGGATCACCGTCCACTCGAGCCGCCGCAGGGCGCGCTCGACGCCGGCTGCCGCCGCCTGGGCGTTCAGCGCTTCGTCGTTGGCGGCGGGTTGGCGCCGGTTAGGCCACCAGCTTTTCATGTTCCATGACTTTGGATGGCGCGGGTACAGCGCGCATGATGCGCTCGATCAGGCCGTCGGGCGTGAGCCCTTCGGACAAGCCTTCGTAGGACAGGGTGACGCGATGGCGCAGCACGTCCGGCGCCAGTGCCGTCATGTCTTCCGGCAGCGCATAGCTGCGTCCGCGCAGCAGCGCCAGGGCGCGCGCGCCTTCGGTGAGGTTGATGCTGGCGCGCGGGCTGGCGCCGAAGGTGATGAAGCGGCGCATGTCCTTCAGGCCGTGCTTTTCCGGCGTGCGGGTGGCCGACACCAGCTTCACCGCATACTGGATCAGCGAAGGGTCGACGTAGATGCGCCGCGCCTGCGCCTGCAGCAGCGCCAGCTGCTCGGTGGTGGCGATCGGGTTGGCCTGCACCAGCGGGCCGATGACGCGCTCGACGATCACGAATTCTTCTTCATCGCTCGGGTAGTCGACCAGCACCTTCATCATGAAGCGGTCCACCTGCGCCTCGGGCAAGGGGTAGGTGCCTTCGGTCTCGATCGGGTTCTGCGTGGCCATCACCAGGAAGGGGCGCGGCACCTTGTGCGTTTCGCCGGCGATGGTGACCTGGCGCTCCTGCATTACCTCGAGCAGCGCGCTCTGCACCTTGGCCGGCGCGCGGTTGATTTCGTCGGCCAGCAGCAGGTTGGCAAACACCGGGCCCAGCGAGGTGCTGAAGTCGCCGGTCTTCTGGTTGTAGATGCGCGTGCCCACCAGGTCGGCCGGCACCAGGTCGGGCGTGAACTGGATGCGCTTGAAGCGGCCCTGCACCGTGTCGGCCAGGGTCCTCACGGTCAGCGTCTTGGCCAGGCCCGGAACGCCTTCGACCAGCAGATGGCCCTCGGCCAGCATGCCGACCATGACCCGCTCGAGAAAGCGGTCCTGGCCGACCACCACGCGCTTGACCTCGTAGAGGATTCGCTCCATCAGCTCGCTGCTGCTGTCGGCAGCGGCGGTTGCCGCGGTGTGGCTGGCGCTGGCGGGGTTGTTGTCTGCTGAGTTCATGCGCGGTGTTCCTTGAATTGAATTCAGAAGGGCGGCATGCCGGCGGCCGAAGCCGCGTTCTCGATCGGCACGGCAAATCCGATGCCGATGAAGGTGCGCTGCTGCGTGGGGTTGAGGATGGCGGTGACGATGCCCAGCACCTCGCCGTTCATGTTGACCAGCGGCCCGCCCGAATTGCCGGGATTGGCGGCCGCGTCGAACTGGATCAGGTTGCTCATTTCCTGCTGGCCCTCGGGCGATCGGAAGGAGCGCTTCAGCCCGGACACCACGCCGGCCGACACCGAGGGGCCGATGCCGAAGGGAAAGCCCACCACCGCCACGTTGTCGCCCGGCTGCAGGTCGCCGGTGGAACGCATGGTGGCGGCGAACAGGTCGTCCGGAATCTTGTCGGCCTGCAGCACGGCCAGGTCGTTCTCGGGCTGCAGGCCGATGATGGAGGCGTTGGCTTCCAGCCCGTCGGCAAAGGTGACCTTGATCTTCTCGGCGCCGGCGACCACGTGCAGGTTGGTCAGGATCACGCCCTTGTCGACGATCACCACGCCGGTGCCGACGCCGCGCTCGACCTCGCCGGGTGGCGGGTCGGCCTGGGGCGGCTTGCCGCGCGCCAGGTTGCGGCCGCGCTTCTCGACCTTGGCGGCGGGCGTGGACTTTTCCGGGCCCAATGCCACCACTTCGACCACCGAGGGCCGGATGATGTCGGCCGCGCGGGCCGCAGCCGAAGGCAGGCTCGCCGTCTGCAGGCTGCGCAGCACGGCGGCATCGATGTCTTTCTGGGTGAGCTGGTGGGCGGTCTGGGGCGGCAGGTAGTAGTAGCCACTGGCGCCCAGTGCCGACAGCAGCACCGTGAGTGCGATGCCGCTGCGCCAGCCGAAGCGCCGCCGTGGGGCGCTTGGCGCAGCAGGCGCCGCTGCTGCGTCATCGGCAGCATCGGAAGCATGGGCCGGGCCCATCGAGGCCTGCGGCTGGTCCACTTCGCCCACACCTTCCGCTTGTTGCGGCGCGCGGGGCGAACGGCTGTACAAAGCAGGCCTGCGCATCGGGCACCTCCGCCTTTTCACAAAGAGGACACGTGAGGCTTCACGGTAGCACGCTTTGCGCGCGCTTGCATCTGATCGGACAAGCTCTTGGGGCATCATCGGCCGATGGCTCGCCTTGTCGATACACACTGTCACCTCGACGCATCCGAGTTCGACGCCGATCGCGCCGCCATGCGTGCGCGCGCGGCGGCGCAGGATGTGGCGCTGTGCGTGATTCCGGCGGTGGCGGCCTTCAACTTCGACACCGTGCGCGAACTGGCGCATGCCCAGGGCGACGCCTATGCGCTGGGCATCCATCCGCTGTGCGCGGCCGGCGCCACCGAGGCCGACCTGGCGGCGCTCGACACCGCGCTGACGGCCCATCGCGACGACCCGCGGCTGGTGGCCGTCGGCGAGATCGGGCTGGACTACTTCGCGCCAGGCATGGTTCCCGGGCAACAGGAACACATCTTCGAAGCCCAGTTGCGGCTGGCCCGCAAGCACGACCTGCCGGTGCTGCTGCATGTGCGGCGCTCGGTCGACCAGGTGCTCAAGGCGCTGCGCGTGGCGCAGGGCGGGCGGCCCTGGCACGGTATCGCCCATGCATTCAATGGCAGCGAGCAGCAGGCCCAGGCCTGCATCGAGCTGGGGCTCAAGCTGGGCTTTGGCGGCGCCGTCACTTTCGAGCGTGCGCTGCGCCTGCGCCGCCTGGCAGCCGGCCTGCCGCTGTCGGCCATCGTTATGGAAACCGACGCCCCGGACATCCCGCCGCACTGGCTCTACACCACCCAGGCCGAGCGCAGCGAGGGCCAGCCCCAGGGCCGCAACGAACCGGCCGAGTTGCCCCGTATCGCACAGGCGGTCGCGCAGTTGCGCGGCCTGTCGCTGGAGACACTGGCGCAAGCCGCCACTGCCAATGCGGTCGGGGCACTGCCAAGGCTGGCTGCGCTGCTTTCCGTGTCGGGCAACGGCCTACATGGCGTGTAGTCGATGAGCCCGAGTTCGCGGGCTTCGCGGATCCGGGGGTTTTAGTGTCATCCTTGGGATGCGTTGGCGCATTTTTCAAAAGCGTGGCAAATTCCATAGCGCCACCAAGACCTACAAAAGGAGCTAGAAGCATGAATCGAACTTTCAATCGACTGCCCCTCGTCCTGGCCATGTCGCTGGCCGTGGCCGGTCCGGCCCTGGCGCAGTCCGAGCCCAATACCGCCGAGAAGGCCTGGGACGCCACCAAGAGCGGCACCGAAAAGGCTTGGGACGCCACCAAGAGTGGGACAGAAAAGGGCTGGGACGCCACCAAGCGCGGTACCAAGAAGGCCGCCGATGCCACCGGCAAGGCCGTGACCGGCGCAGGCGATGCGGCCATTACCGGCACCCGCAATGCCGGCAACAAGATCGGCGAGAAGATCCCGGGCACCGAGCAGAACGAGGCGGTCAAGAAGAAGCCCTGACGCGCGCGCTCTCCAAAGAAAAACCCGCCATCGGCGGGTTTTTCTTTTTCAGGCCGCGACTCGCGGTGGTGGCGCGATGGTGCGATGCGCGATCGGCGTCTCGGGCGTCGGGAAGCCGGCCGCGCCGAACACCTTCACCACCGCGCGGTGCGTGTCGAAGTACACCTGCCAATAGTGGTCGGTGTGCGTGTAGGGGCGCACTGCCAGGAGCGGGCCTTCGGGCGTGAACTGCAGGATCTCGACATCCGGCGGCTGCTCGGTCGAGACGTTGGGAATCTTCGCCAGCTCAGACTTCAACAACTCGATGGCCTTGTTCACGTCCACGCCGTTGGCCACCTTGGCGGTGGTGTCGACCCGGCGAAAGCCCAGGGTGCTGAAGTTCTGGATGGTGTCGCTCAGTACCTTGTTGTTGCCCACCAGCGTGCTGACGTTGTCGGGCGTGATGATGGTCGTGCCGAACAGGCCCAGCTCCTTCACGGTGCCGGTGACGCCGCCTGCAGAGATGAAGTCTCCCACGCGGTAGGGCCGCATCACTTGCAGGAACACGCCGGCGGCAAAGTGCGTCAGCAGCCCGCCCCAGGCGGTGCCGATGGCCAGGCCTGCGCCTGCCAGCAGGGCGGCGAAGGACGTGGTGCGCACGCCGAACATGTCGAGGATCGCCAGGATCAGGACGATGTTGAGAATCACGCCAAGGATCGACACCAGGTAGTTGCTGAGCGTCGCGTCCATGCGCTTGCCGCGCTCCAGCGCCTTGGCCACCAGCTTCTGTGCCAGGCCGATCAGCCAGCGGCCGATGGCCCAGGCAATGAGTGCGCCAATGACCTTGAAGCCAAAGTCCGCGCCTTGGGTGGTCAAGAAGGTCCAGATCGCTTCCGTATTCATTCTGCTTTTCTCCTTATTAGGTGCCGGGGCCGGCAAAAGCGAGGGCTATTATGCTCAGCCCCTCATGACAAACGAACTGCCTGAAGTCAACTTCTCCGACTGGGGAGACGTGCGCTACCTGCATCTGGGCACCGAGTGGATACAAGGCTCGATGAAGCTGGATGCGCCCTTTGAAATCCAGCTCGAATACGTGCAGCGCATGATGGCCTGGCTGTTGTTCGTGGAGCCGTCCAGCGTGCTGAACCGCCACGCCATGCAGCTGGGCCTGGGCGCTGCCGCGCTCACCAAGTTCTGCCGCAAGCAGCTGCGCATGCGCACCACCGCGATCGAACTCAACCCGCAGGTGCTGGCTGCCTGCCGCGGCTGGTTCAAGCTGCCGCCGGACGACGTCAAGTTGCAGGTGATCACTGCCGATGCCGCGGTGGAAGTCCGCAAGGCGCAGTGGCAGGGCAGTGTCGATTCGCTGCAGGTCGACCTGTACGACCACGAGGCGGCGGCGCCGGTATTGGACACGGAAGACTTCTATCGCGATTGCCGCAGCCTGCTGACCGAAGATGGCTGCATGACGGTCAACCTGTTCGGCCGCTCCTCCAGCTACGAACGCAGCCTGGAAAAGATCGTCGCGGCCTTTGGCGAAGAAGCCGTGTGGGCCTTCCGTCCGACGCGCGAAGGCAACACGGTGGTGCTGGCACAGCGCGAGCCCAGTCGCCCGAGCCGCGCCACGCTTGCCGAGCGTGCGCAAACCATACAGACTCGGTGGAGCTTGCCCGCGTCCAAATGGCTTCGGGTGTTCAAAGCCTACAGTCCATGAGCCGCCGGGCCGTTCCCAAGGCGAATACCGCAGCGCGCAGCGCGGAGGTTATTCAATGAGCGCATCGCCAATTTCCGTTTCAACGTCCACCACCCCGTCCGTCCACCAGGGTCTGCTCGAGCTCAAGCTGGTGATCGAGTGGCTGGCGCGCGACGGCGTGATCTCGCCGGCCGAGGCGCAGCGCACCATTGCGCGCTGTGCCCGCGCCGAGAGCCGGCAGGCTCCGCTGGTGCGCTTGGCCGCAGTGGCGATGACGCGCGAGAGCGACGGCAAGCCGCTCGACCTGGAAATGCTCACCCAATGGCTGGCCGGCCGCGCCGGGCTGCCTTATCTGCGCATCGATCCGCTCAAGGTCGATGTGGGCAAGGTGGCCGACACCATGAGCGCAGCCTACGCCGAGCGCCACAAGGTGCTGCCGGTGCAGGTCACGCCAACCGAAGTGGTGGTGGCGACCTGCGAGCCCTTCGTCATGGACTGGGTGGGCGAGGTGGAGCGCCAGTCGCGCCGCTCGGTGCGGCGCGTGGTCGCGAGCCCCAGCGATATCCATCGCTATACCGCCGAATTCTTCGCCCTGGCCAAGTCGGTGCGGGCGGCGCAGAAAGCCGGCGGTGCATCGAGCGCGGCGAGCTTCGAGCAGCTGGTGGAGCTGGGCAAGAGCAACAAGCAGCTGGACGCCAACGACCAGAGCGTGGTGCAGGTGGTCGACTGGCTGTGGCAGTACGCCTTCGACCAGCGCGCCAGCGACATCCACTTGGAGCCGCGCCGCGAGCAGGGCGTGATCCGATTTCGCATCGACGGCGTGCTGCATCCGGCCTACCAGATGCCGATGGGCGTGATGAACGCGATGGTCGCGCGCATCAAGCTTTTGGGCCGCATGGACGTGGTGGAAAAACGCCGCCCGCTGGACGGCCGCATCAAGACGCGCAACCTGCGCGGCGATGAAGTCGAGATGCGCCTGTCGACCTTGCCCACCGCCTTCGGCGAGAAGATGGTGATGCGCATCTTCGATCCCGACACCACGGTGAAGAACCTGGACGAGCTGGGCTTTGCGCAGCACGACGCCAAGCGCTGGGAGCAGCTGGTGATGCGGCCGCACGGCATCATCCTGGTGACCGGCCCCACCGGCTCGGGCAAGACCACCACGCTCTATTCCACCCTGAAGCGCGTGGCCACCGAAGAGGTGAACGTCAGCACCATCGAAGACCCGATCGAAATGATCGAGGCCTCGTTCAACCAGACGCAGGTGCAGCCCCAGCTCGATTTCGGTTTTACCGAAGGGCTGCGCGCGCTGATGCGGCAGGACCCGGACATCATCATGGTGGGCGAAATCCGCGACCTGGCCACCGCCGAGATGGCGGTGCAGGCGGCGCTGACCGGCCACCTGGTGTTCAGCACCCTGCACACCAACGATGCGCCCAGCGCCATCACCCGGCTGATGGAGCTGGGCGTGCCGTCCTACCTGATCAACGCCGTGATGCTGGGCGTGCTGGCGCAGCGCCTGGTGCGCACCCTGTGCCCGCACTGCAAGCAGCCGGACGAATCGATCACGCGCGAGAAGCTCGACCAGTTCGTCAAGCCGTGGCAGATCTCCGGCTCGGTGCGAGCCTACCGGCCGGTAGGATGCGTGGACTGCCGCATGACGGGCTACCGCGGGCGCATGGGCCTGTACGAGCTGCTGACCTTGAGCGAAGAGTTCAAGAGCGAAGTCCACAAGGAACCCAACATCACCACCCTGCGCCGCCAGGCGGTGGCCGACGGCATGCGGCCGCTGCGCCTGGCCGGTGCCTTGCGCGTGGCCGAGGGCCACACCACCATCGAGGAAGTCTTGAGCGCGACGCCGCCGCTCGAGTAGCGCCGTGTTTTCAGGGATTACCCTAGCGCTTTGCTAGGTGGAATCCACATCGAGACGGCCCCTGGCAGCCCGCAGAATCCGCAGGTTCGAATATCGAATCGAGGAGACTGTTCGTGAAAATCAAAAGTCAGAGAGACTTTTTCGCGGGCCTCATGTTCACCGCCGTCGGGGTTGCCTTCGCATGGGGCGCAACCACCTACAACGTTGGCAGCGGTGCGCGCATGGGTCCTGGGTACTTCCCGCTGATGCTGGGCATCGTGCTTACGCTGATCGGCCTGGTCATCACGTTCGAGGGCATGACCGTCGAAACTGCCGACGGCGAGCCGGTGGGCAAGTGGGCCTGGAAGCAGGTCGTATTCATTCTCGGCGCCAATCTGGCCTTCGGTTTGCTGCTGGGCGGACTGCCCAGCTTCGGCATTCCGGCCATGGGCCTGATCATCGCCATCTACGCGCTGGTGCTCATCGCCGCGCAGGCCGGCAGCAAGCATGCGTTGAAGTCGGTCCTCGCACTGGCCACCGTGCTCGCAGTGGGCAGCTACATCGCTTTCATCTGGCTGCTGAAGCTGCAGATCCAGGTCTGGCCCACCTTCATCACCGGCTGAGGCCCGCATCATGGAACTGATCAACAACCTTTCGGTGGGTTTTGGCGTTGCCTTCACCTTCACCAATCTGCTTTATTGCCTGATCGGCTGCATCCTGGGCACCCTGATCGGCGTGCTGCCCGGCATCGGCCCGGTGGCGACCATCGCCATGCTGCTGCCGGCCACCTACGCGCTGCCGCCGGTGTCGGCCCTGATCATGCTGGCCGGCATCTACTACGGTGCGCAGTACGGCGGCTCCACCACCGCCATTCTGGTCAACCTGCCGGGCGAGTCGTCCTCGGTGGTGACCGTGATCGACGGCCACCAGATGGCCAAGCGTGGACGCGCCGGCCCGGCCCTGGCGGCCGCTGGCCTGGGCTCGTTCTTTGCCGGCTGCGTGGGCACGCTGATCCTGGCCGGCTTTGCACCGCCGCTGACCGAACTGGCCTTCAAGTTCGGCCCGGCCGAGTACTTCTCGCTGATGATCCTGGGCCTGATCGGCGCCGTGGTGTTGGCTTCGGGTTCGCTGCTCAAGGCCGTGGCCATGATCGTGCTGGGCCTGCTGCTGGGCCTGGTGGGCACTGACGTGAACTCCGGCGTGGCGCGCTTCTCGTTCGACGTGCCCGAACTCACCGACGGCATCGGCTTCGTGGCCATCGCCATGGGCGTGTTCGGCTATGGCGAAATCATCGCGAACCTGGCACGGCCCGAGGAAGAGCGCGAGGTCTTTACCGCCAAGGTGACCGGCCTGTTCCCGACCAAGGAAGACTTCAAGCGCATGACGCCCGCGGTGCTGCGCGGGACGGCGCTGGGTTCCGCGCTGGGCATCCTGCCGGGCGGCGGTGCGCTGCTGGCGGCCTTCGCGGCCTACACCATCGAGAAGAAGACCAAGCTGCAGCCGGGTGAAGTGCCCTTCGGCAAGGGCAACATCCGCGGCGTGGCGGCGCCCGAGGCGGCCAACAACGCCGGCGCGCAGACCTCCTTCATTCCGCTGTTGACGCTGGGCATTCCGCCCAACGCAGTGATGGCGCTGATGGTGGGCGCGATGACCATCCACAACATCCAGCCGGGCCCGCAGGTGATGACCAGCAACCCCGAGCTGTTCTGGGGCCTGATCGCCTCGATGTGGCTGGGCAATACGATGCTGGTGATCCTGAACCTGCCGCTGATCGGCATGTGGATCAAGCTCTTGTCGGTGCCCTACCGCTTCCTGTTTCCTTCGATCGTGCTGTTCTGCGCCATCGGCGTGTACTCGACGAACAACAACACCTGGGACATCTGGATGGTGGGTGCCTTCGGCTTCATCGGCTACCTGTTCTTCAAGCTGGGTTGCGAGCCGGCGCCGCTGCTGCTGGGCTTCATCCTGGGCCCGATGATGGAAGAGAACCTGCGGCGCGCACTGCTGCTGTCGCGCGGCGACTGGAGCGTGTTCGTCACGCGGCCGATCTCGGTCGGCCTGCTGGCGGCGGCGTTGCTGCTGCTGGTGATCGTGCTGCTGCCGGCGGTCAAATCCAAACGGGAGGAAGCCTTCGTCGAAGTCGACTGAGGCCATCCACTTCCATCAAGGGACGGCACCTTCGGGTGCCGTTCTCTTTTTATTCGGGCGCAAGCAGGCGCTGAGGGAAAATCATCTTCATGAAACGCAGAACACTCGTCACTTCCTTGCTGGGCGCCTGTGCTGCGTCCGTGCTGCTGCCCTTGGCGGTCTACGCCCAGGGCTATCCCGCCAAGCCGATCCGCCTGATCGTGCCTTTCCCGGCCGGCGGCGCCACCGACCTGTTTGCGCGCGCGCTCACGCAGAAGATGGGCGAGAAGCTGGGCACCACCCTGGTGGTCGACAACAAGCCGGGCGCCGGCGGCTCGCTGGGCTCCGACCTGGCGGCCAAGGCCGCGCCGGATGGCTACACGCTGCTGCTGGGCACCACCAGCACCCACGCCATCGGCCCGGCCATCACCAAGGTGCCCTACGACACGGCGCGCGACTTCACGCCCATTGCCCACGTGGGCAATGCGCCCAGCATCATGCTGGTGCCGGTCAGCTCGCCGGCCAAGACGGTGCGCGAGTGGATCGACTACGCCAAGAAGAATCCCGGCAAGCTCAACTACGCGTCCAGCGGCAACGGCACCATCGTGCAGCTCACGGCCGAGCTGTTCAAGGCGCAGGCCGGTGTGTTCGTGACGCACATTCCGTACAAGGGCACGGCGCTGGCCATGCCCGACCTGGTCAGCGGCAAGGTCGACGTGCTGTTCGACTCGCTGCCCACCGGCATGCCCTTCGTGCGCGACGGCCGCCTGCGCGGGCTGGCCGTGACGTCGCAAAAGCGCAGCCCATTGGCGCCGGACCTGCCGACAGTGGCCGAGACCTTGCCGGGCTTCGAATCGAACACCTGGTTCGGCCTCTATGGGCCCAAGGCCCTGCCGGCCGATCTGGTGGCGCGCTTGAACAAGGCGGCCAACGAGGCGCTGGCCGATCCGCAACTGAATGACAAGCTTTCCAGCCTGGGCATCGAACCGGTCGCCAGCACCCCCGAGCAACTGGCCAGGCTGATGGCGCAGGACGGGGCCAAGTGGAAGCAGATCATCGTCGAGCGCAAGATCACCAACGAATGAGCGCCATGAAGTTCAACTACGACAACCCCTACCTCAGCACCCGCTTGCCGGTGTTCGCGCGCAACGTGGTGTCGACCTCGCATCCGCTGGCGGCACAGGCCGGGCTGCGCATCCTGCAGCAGGGCGGCAACGCGGTCGATGCGGCGGTGGCCACGGCTGCGGTGATGACCCTGGTGGAGCCGGTGAGCAACGGCCTGGGCGGCGATGCCTTTTGCATCCTGTGGGACGGCAAGAAGCTGCATGGCCTGAACGCGTCGGGCTGCGCACCGCAGGCCTGGACGCCGGAGTACTTCAAGAAGAAATACGGCGCAGACAGCGCGACGCCGCCCATGCGCGGCATCGACTCGGTCACCGTGCCCGGCGCCGTCGGCGCCTGGGCCGCGCTGTCGGAGCGCTTCGGCAAGCTGCCCTTTGCCGACCTGATGGCGCCGGCCATCGAGATTGCCGAGCGCGGCTACCTGATGCCGCCGGTGGTGCAGCAGAAGTGGGAAGCGGCCGCGCCGCTGCTGCAGTCGCAGCCGGGCTTTCGCGAAGCCTTTCTGCCCTGGGGGCGGGCGCCCAAGGTGGGCGATCTGTTCAAGTTTCCGTCCGCGGCGCGCGCCTTGAAGGCGATCGCCCGGAGCAAGGGCGAGGCTTTCTACCGCGGCGAGATCGCGCAGGCCATCGAGAAGTTTTCCATCGCGCACGGCGGCAGCCTGAAGGCCAGCGACATGGCCGCCTGGAAGCCCGAATGGGCCCTGCCCATCGCGCGCAACTACCGCGGCTACACGCTGCACGAGATTCCGCCCAACGGCCAGGGTATCGCCGCGCTGATCGCGCTGGGCATCCTCGAGAAGTTCGACATCGCATCGCTGCCGGTCGATTCGGTGGCTTCGCAGCATCTGCAGATCGAGGCGATGAAGCTGGCCTTTGCCGACGTCTATCGCTATGTCTCCGAGCCATCGTCGATGGAGGTGACCCCCGCGCAAATGCTCGATGACGCGTACCTCGCATCGCGTGCCAAACTCATCGACGTGAACAAGGCGCAGGACTTCAAGGCGGGCAACCCGGTCAAGGGCGGCACCATCTACCTCACGGCGGCCGACGAGAGCGGCATGATGGTGAGCTTCATCCAGAGCAATTACATGGGTTTCGGCTCGGGTTGCGTGGAGCCCGAGTTCGGCATCAGCCTGCAGAACCGCGGCCATGGATTCAGCCTGAAAGATGGCAGCCCGAACCAGGTGGCGCCGGGCAAGCGACCCTTCCACACCATCATCCCGGCCTTCCTCACCAAGGACGGCCAGCCGGTGATGAGCTTCGGCGTGATGGGCGGCAACATGCAGCCGCAGGGCCACATGCAGACGCTGGTGCGCATGCTCGACTACGGCCAGGCGCCGCAGGCCGCCTGCGATGCGCCGCGCTGGCGCTTCAACGCCGGCCTGGAGATCAACGTCGAGGCGGCCATGAACCCGGCCACCGTGCAAGGCCTGTCGGCCCTGGGCCACAAGATGGAAGTGATCAACGATTCCTACCAGGACTTCGGCGCCGGCCAGTTCATCTGGCGCGCCGGCGATCCGGCGGTGGAGGGCTATGTGGCCGCCAGCGACCCGCGCCGCGACGGCCTTGCAGCAGGATATTGACAAGAGACCAATGACAGCAGCGTCCAGCGCTCCCGCTTCGCCGGACGCTTCGCACAACAAGAGCCTTGCCCCCGGCCTGATCCTGGCCACCGTGGGGGCGATCGCCTTCAGCGGCAAGGCGATCATCGTCAAGCTGGCCTACCGTTACGGCGTCGACGCGGTCACGCTCATCATGCTGCGCATGCTCTTTGCGCTGCCGCTCTTCGCGGTGATGGCATGGTGGGCTGGGCGCGGCAAGCCGCCGCTGACGGGCAAGGACTGGCTGGGCGTGCTGGGGCTGGGCTTCTCGGGCTACTACCTGGCGAGCTTCCTGGACTTTGCCGGCCTGGCCTACATCACGGCCAGCCTGGAGCGGCTGATCCTGTATCTCAACCCGACCCTGGTGCTGCTGTTCGGCTGGCTGTTCTATCGCCGCAGGATCACCCGCATGCAGATGGGCGGCATGGCGATCAGCTACGCCGGCGTGCTGCTGGTGTTCGGCCATGAGGCGGCGCTGGGCGCAAGCAGCGCCGCGGCCTGGGGCACCCTGCTGGTCTTCCTGAGCGCGGTGAGCTATGCGCTGTACCTCGTGTACAGCGGCGAGTTCGTCAAGCGCCTCGGGTCAATGCGGCTGGTGGGCCTGGCCACCAGCGTGGCCTGCCTGCTGTGCATCGCGCAGTTCGCGTTGCTGCGCCCGCTGGACACCGCCTTTGCGGTGGCGCCGCAGGTGATCTGGTTGTCGGTGCTGAACGCCACCGTCTGCACCGCGCTGCCGGTGCTGGCCGTGATGATGGCCATCGAGCGCATCGGCGCGCCGATGGCGGCGCAGACCGGCATGGTCGGCCCCATGTCCACCATCCTCATGGGCGTGGTCATTCTGGGCGAGCCGTTCACGATGTGGATTGCCGCAGGTACGCTCCTCGTCCTCGCAGGCATCTTTGTATTCACGCGCTCAGGGCGCTAGGAAATTTCACATGGACTTTGGAATTGCAGGCAAGACGGCGCTGGTGTGCGGCGCGAGCAAGGGCCTTGGCTTTGGTTGCGCGCAGGCGCTGGTGGGCGAAGGCGTCAACGTGGTGATCGTGGCGCGCGGTGCGCAGGTGCTGGAGGACGCAGCCGCCAAGCTGAGCGCGGTCGCGGCCGGCGCGCCCGGCAAGCCCTGGGTGAAGGCAGTGGCGGCCGACATCACCACCGAAGCCGGCCGCGCCGCCGTGTTTGCGGTGCAACCCGATTTCGACATCGTCGTCACCAACGCCGGCGGCCCGCCGCCGGGCGACTTCCGCGACTGGGACCGCGAGGCCTGGATCAAGGCGGTGGACGCCAACATGCTGACCCCCATCGAACTGATCAAGGCCACCGTGGACGGCATGGCCGCGCGCGGCTTCGGCCGCATCGTCAACATCACGTCCAGCTCGGTGAAGTCGCCGATCGACATCCTGGGCCTGTCGAACGGCGCGCGCAGCGGGCTGACGGGCTTCGTGGCCGGCGTGGCGCGCAGCGCCATCGCGGCCAAGGGCGTGACCATCAACAACCTTCTGCCGGGCGCCTTCGAGACGGACCGGCTCAAGGGCACCATGGAAGGCAGCGCCAAGAAGACCGGGCAGGACTTCCAGACCGTGTGGGAAGCACGCAAGAAGACCATTCCGGCCAGGCGCTTCGGCAACCCCGAAGAGTTCGGCGCCATCTGCGCCTTCCTGTGCAGCCAGCAGGCCGGGTACATGACCGGCCAGAACATCCTCGCGGACGGTGGTGCCTATCCGGGCACGTATTGAGCTTCTGAGCCCAAGCAAGGCCAATGCCTTCATGGCAGGATGTGCGCCTGTCACAAGTTGAAGGAACGCATGCCATGAAGAGCAAAGCCATTCGCATCGACCGCAACGGCGGTCCCGAAGAACTGAAACTGGTTGAGGTCGAGGTCGGCGAGCCGGGCCCCGGCGAGATCCGCATCCGCCACAAGGCGGTGGGCCTCAATTTCATCGATACGTACCAGCGCGGCGGCCTGTATGCGTTGCCGCTGCCGCTGCAACTGGGCATGGAGGCCGCAGGCGTGGTGGAGGCGGTGGGCGAGGGCGTGACGCACCTCAAGGCGGGCGATCGCGCCGCCTACGCCAGCAACCCGCCGGGCGCTTACTGCGAGCTGCGCGTGATGCCGGCCAAGTGCGTGTGCAAGCTGCCCGATGCGATCTCCTTCGAGACCGGCGCGGCCATGATGCTCAAGGGCCTGACAACGCAATACCTGCTGAAGAAGACCTTGCCGGCCGAGGGCCTGCAGCAGGGCGACTTCATCCTGTTCCACGCGGCCGCCGGCGGCGTCGGCCTGATCGCCTGCCAATGGGCCAAGGCCCTGGGCCTGCAGCTGATCGGCACCGCCGGCACCGACGCCAAGTGCCAGCTGGCGCTCGGCCATGGCGCGGCGCATGCCATCAACTACAGCAGCGAGAACTTCGTGCAGCGCGTCAAGGAGATCACCGGCGGCAAGGGCGTGAAGGCGGCCTACGACTCGGTGGGCAAGGACACCTGGGAAGGCTCGATCGACTGCCTGCGGCCCTTCGGCCTCCTGGCGGTGTTCGGCAACGGCTCGGGCCCGGTTCCGCCGATCAGCCTGGGCACGCTGGCTTCCAAGGGCTCGCTCTACGTGACGCGGCCCACCCTGTTCACGCACATCAGCACGCGCGAGGCCACGCAAGCCATGGCCGACGACTTGTTCGCCGTGGTGCAAAGTGGCGCGGTGAAGATCCCGATCGACCAGCGCTATGCCCTGGAAGACATCCAGCAGGCGCACCGCGACCTGGAAGCACGCAAGACCACCGGCTGCACCGTTCTCACCCTGTGAAGAACGCGACGCTGCGCCAGCTGAAGGTCTTCGAGGCGGTGGCGCGGCACCTGAGCTTCTCGCGCGCGGCCGAGGAACTGCACCTGACGCAGCCGGCGGTGTCGACCCAGGTCGGCAAGCTGGAAGAGCACGCGGGTAATGCCCTGTTCGAGCAGTTCGGCAAGAAGATCTACCTGACGCCGGCGGGCACCGAGCTGCTGGAGATCAGCCGCGCCATCATCGGCCAGTTCGAAGCGGCCGAGAACGCGATGACGCAGTACCGCGGCGTCTCGGGCGGCAAGCTCAACGTGGGCGTGATCAGCGCGGGCGACTATTTCTTTCCGCGCCTTTTGGTGGAGTTCGCGGGGCGGCACAAGGGCGTGTCGCTCAACTTCACGGTGCACAACCGCGAAGGCCTCTTGCGCCACATCGCCGAGAACCAGATCGACCTGGCGATCATGGTGCGCCCGCCCACCGACCTGGACACCGTCAACCAGCCCTTTGCGCCGCACCCCTACGTGATCGTGGCGCCGCCGACGCACCCCTTGTGCGGCAAGAAGAAGATCCCGATGGCGCGGCTGATGAAGGAGCCTTTCGTCGTTCGCGAGAAAGGCTCGGACACGCGCAACTCGATGGAAGAGGGCCTGGGCGCACACATCGGCGAGATGCGCGTGGCCATGGAGATCCGCAGCACCGAGACCATCAAGCAGGCGGTGATCGCCGGCATGGGCGTGAGCTTCATGTCGGGCCACACCATCAGCCTGGAGCTCAAGACCGGAAGCCTCAGCGTGCTCGATGTGCAGGGCTTTCCGCTGATGCGCAACTGGTACGTGGTGCATCGGCGCACCAAGCGCCTGCCGCCGGTGGCGCAGGCCTTCAAGGACTTTCTGCTGGCGGACGGCACGGACCTGATCGCGCAGATCGTGCCGCTGGACTTTCCGCACTGAAGAGCCTCCCGGCTTTTCACTTCGCTTCGCTGCGTGTAATTCGCCACCTCCAGAGGAGGAGGCGCGGCCGCCATGTCGCCATTCCACGAAGGAATAGACGTTATGCGCCAGCCACGGCTAGCGCGGGCGGCGCTGCGCCGCGACCATCCGCTCCAACGCAACTCAATGCCCGAGGAGACTGAAGATGGCCAAGATGAAAGCCGCGATGGCGGCCGTGCTCGTGATGGAAAAGGAAGGCGTCTCGCAAGCCTTCGGCGTGCCTGGCGCCGCCATCAACCCGCTGTACGCGCAAATGCGCGAGCGCCAGTCGATCAGCCACATCCTGGCGCGCCACGTCGAGGGCGCCTCGCACATGGCCGAGGGCTACACCCGGGCCCGCGCCGGCAACATCGGCGTGTGCATCGGCACCTCCGGCCCCGCCGGCACCGACATGATCACGGGCCTGTATTCGGCCATTGCCGATTCGATCCCGATCCTGTGCATCACCGGCCAGGCACCGCGCGCGCGCCTGTACAAGGAAGATTTCCAGGCGGTGGACATCGAATCGATCGCCAAGCCCGTGACCAAATGGGCCGTGACGGTGCGCGAGCCGGCGCTGGTGCCGCGTGTCTTCCAGCAAGCCTTTCACCTGATGCGCTCGGGCCGCCCCGGCCCGGTGCTGATCGATCTGCCCTTCGACGTGCAGATGGCCGAGATCGAGTTCGACATCGACAGCTACGAACCACTGCCGGTCTACAAGCCGGCCGCCACGCGCAAGCAGATCGAGAAGGCGCTGGACATGCTCAGCGCCGCCAGCAAGCCGCTGATCGTGGCCGGCGGCGGCATCATCAATGCCGACGCATCCGACTTGCTCGTGGAGTTCGCCGAGCTCACTGGCGTGCCGGTGATTCCCACGCTGATGGGCTGGGGTTCCATCCCCGACGACCACCCGCTGATGGCCGGCATGTGCGGCCTGCAGACCAGCCACCGCTATGGCAACGCCACGATGCTGGCCAGCGACTTCGTGCTGGGCATCGGCAACCGCTGGGCCAATCGCCACACCGGATCGGTCGAGGTCTACACCAAGGGCCGCACCTTCGTGCACGTGGACATCGAGCCCACGCAGATCGGCCGCGTGTTCAATCCCGACCTTGGCATCGTCAGCGACGCCAAGGCCGCGCTGGAGCTGTTCGTGCAGGTGGCGCGCGAGCGCATGGCCGCCAAGAAGCTGCGCGACTACAGCGAATGGTCGGGCCGCTGCGCCGAGCGCAAGAAGCTGATGCACCGCAAGAGCCATTTCACCGAGACGCCGATCAAACCGATGCGCGTGTACGAAGAGATGAACAAGGCCTTCGGACGCGACACCACCTACGTGACCACCATCGGCCTGTCGCAGATCGCCGGCGCGCAGTTCCTCAACGTGTTCGGCCCGCGCCAGTGGATCAACTGCGGTCAGGCCGGCCCGCTGGGCTGGACCATGCCGGCAGCGCTGGGCGTGGTGGCGGCGGACCCCACACGCCAGGTGGTGGGCCTGTCGGGCGACTACGACTTCCAGTTCATGATCGAAGAGCTGGCCGTGGGCGCGCAGTTCCGCCTGCCTTATGTGCACGTGCTGGTGAACAACAGCTACCTGGGCCTGATCCGCCAGGCGCAGCGCAACTTCGACATGGACTACTGCGTGCAGCTGGCCTTCGACAACCAGAACGTGGAAGACCCGACGCTGCAGAATTACGGCGTGGACCACGAGGCGGTGGTGCGCGGCTTGGGCTGCAAGTCGCTGCGCGTGACCGACCCCGAGAAGATCCAGGGCGCACTGCAGGAAGCGCGGGCCATGGCGCAGAAGTTCAGCGTGCCAGTGGTGGTGGAGGTGATCCTGGAGAAGGTGACCAACATCGCCATGGGCACCGAGATCGACAAGATCAACGAGTTCGAGGAGATCGACTGCCGCCATCCGGCGGGACGCCAGGGCCTGGAGCTGGCCGGCCTGCTGGACTGAATGGCCGAGCGAAAAAGCGGCGTTTTTCCTGCTGTATAATTCGCTTCGTTCACACGAACAAATGCGGGAATAGCTCAGTTGGTAGAGCGCAACCTTGCCAAGGTTGAGGTCGAGAGTTCGAGACTCTTTTCCCGCTCCAGATTCAATGCCGCAAGGCAAAAAAAGGCCACCCACCGGGTGGCCTTTTTCATTGGCGCTGTGCCGCTTGCGCCAGGCTCAGCCTGCGGGCTGCAGGCGCAGTTGCCCGCGCGCCTCGTCCATGGTCTTGGCCAAGAGCTTCACCAGCGCGTAGACGCTGTCGATGTGCGGCGTCGGCGTTTCGGTCAGCCGGGCCAGCTCCACCACCGAGCCCACCAGCGCGTCGATCTCCGGCGCGCGGCCGGCCTCGATGTCCTGCAGCATCGAGGTCTTGTGCTTGCCCACCTTCTCGGCGCCGGCAATGCGCTTGTCCAGGCTGACCCGAAACTCGATGCCCAGCTTGGTCGCCACGGCCTGGGCCTCTTGCATCATGTGGGCCGCCAGCTCGCGTGACAGCGGGTACTGGCAGATGTCGACCAGGGTCGAATGCGTCAGGCTGCTGATCGGGTTGAAGGTGAGGTTGCCCCACAGCTTGAGCCAGATTTCTGAACGGATGTTGTCCAGCACCGGCGCCTTGAAGCCGGCCTTGACCAGGCAATCCGACACGCGATAGGCGCGCTCGCTGGCCGAGCCGTCCAGTTCGCCCACCGGGAAGCGGTCGCCCTCGATGTGCCTGACCACGCCGGGCGCGATCAGCTCCGAGGCCGGGTAGACCACGCAGCCCAGCACCCGCTCGGGCGGAATGCCGGCCGCAACGGCGCCGCTCGGGTCGACGCTGCGCACCGCCGTGCCGTCGAGCGCGCCGCCGTGCTTCTGGAAGTACCAATAGGGGATGCCGTTCTGCATGGTTACGACCACGGTGTGGGGGCCGAAGAGCTTGGGCACCTCGTGCACCACGGCCTCCACCTGGTGCGCCTTCATCGCCAGGATCACGATGTCCTGCGGGCCGGCCTGGTCGTAGCTGTCCGTCGCCTTCACATGGCGCGCCACCTGCTCGCCGCCCTCGGCCGTGACCAGCTTGAAGCCGTGGGTGCTGATGGCATCGAGGTTCTTGCCTCGCACGATGAATGTCACGTCCTCGCCGGCCAGGGCAAGCCGCGCGCCCACCAGGCCGCCGATGGCGCCGGCGCCTATCACTGCAATCTTCATGTCGATCCTAGGTAGTTTGAAATCCTGGCGGCGCGCGCGCTCTCAAGCGCCGAAGCGGTTGGACAGGCGCCCGATGTCGCTGATCTCCACCTCGACCGTGCTCCCAGGCTTCATCGAGCCGACACCGACCGAGGTGCCGCACAGGATCACGTCGCCGGGGTAGAGCGTCATGTCCATCGAAATGAGGCTGACCAGCTGGGCCGCCGAAAAGCGCATGTCGCTGATGGGATAGTGCTGGCGAATCTGACCGTCGAGCAGGGTGGTCACGGTGAGCGTGGCCGGGTCCAGCCCGGTGGCCACTACCGGCCCCATGGGGCAGAAGGTGTCGAAGCCCTTGGCGCGAACCCATTGGGCGAAGGAGGCGTCGCGGTTGAGGATGTCGGCCACCGTCACGTCGTTCGCGCAGGTGTAGCCGAACACATGGTCCGGCGCATCCGTCTCGGACACCGCGGTGCAGGTCTTGCCGATGACGATGCCGAGCTCGCCCTCGAACACCACCTTGCCCTCGCACAGCGGCTTCTTGATGGGCTCATCGTGCGCGGCAAAGGAGTTGGGCGACTTCAAGAGGTACAAGGGCTCGGCCGGCACCGCCAGGTTGAGCTTCTCGCCCAGCGCCTTGAAGTTGTTCCACAGCGCGATGACCTTGCTGGGCGCAGTCGGAGAGAGCAGTTGCACCTCGGCCAGCCCGTGGATGGTGCCGGTGGGCTCGCAGGCGCCGAACATGTCGCCGCGCCACTCGTGCACGGTGTTGCCCGCCAGCGTGCCGAAGCCGGTCTTGCCTGCATGGCGAAAGCGCAGCCAATGGCGTGGGGACGGGGTGCGAGCGCTGCTGGCGGCGCGGGTGGCCGTCGGGCCGGCGGTGGTGGTCGAATCGGTGAGCACGTCCATGTCCTTCCTGACTGTCGCCTTAGATGCCGAGTTCGCGGCCGAGCGTTTCGGCCCAGTTGAAGTAGGGGGCCGCCGTCGCTCCCTTTGCGGCCAGCCGCTGCTTGTGCTGCGTGGCCCGCTCTTCGATCACGCCAACCAGGAACTGCGCGTCGTAGGCGCGCAGCAGGTGCGGCTGCTGCGTCTCCAGGTAGTAGCGGATGCGGGCCTCGCTGCTGGCGCTCTGGCGCAGCAGCTCGACGTAGGTTTCGCAATCCCAGTACCAGCGCAGGCCGAGTTCGTTGAAGGCCGCGTTGAAGGCGTTGCGATCCAGTTCCTCGTCGCGGTACTGAGCGGGCAAATCGTTGACCATGACCATTTCCTTGAACTTGCGTGCCGCGTGGTTGATGAAGATGGAATGCATCGGCACGGGGGAATCTTCGAGGGCTTGATCAATAAATAACAGTCAAACTATTTGATTGTTTGCATCAACGATTACTTATACATAAACGCGAACGGTTTTCCAGTGGGGCCGCATCGCGCGGCCCCGGATGTCAACGCCTCTCAGATCACCTTGGCTTCGCGCAGGGCCGCCACTTCGGCAGCGCCGTAGCCCAACTGGCCGAGCACTTCGTCGGTGTGTTCGCCCAGCAGCGGCGAGCGCGTCACCTCGGTCGGGCTGTCGCTCATCTTGATGGGGTTGCCCACCGTGAGGTACTTGCCGCGTGTGGGGTGGTCGACCTCCACCAGGGTGCCGCTGGCGTGCAGCGACTCGTCCTCCGCGATCTCCTTCATCGACAGGATGGGACCGCAGGGAATGTCGTACTGGTTCAGGATTTCCATGGCCTCGAACTTGGTCTTGGTCATGGTCCATTTCTCGATGCGCGCAAAGATCGGCTTCAGGTGCAGGAGGCGCGCGGCCGGCGTGGCGTAGGCCTCGTCGTCGATCCAGCCCTCTTCGCCGATCACCTTGCACACCGCCGGCCAGACGGCCCCCTGGGTGATGAAGTAGATGTAGGCGTTGGGATCGGTCTCCCAGCCCTTGCACTTGAGGATGGAGCCGGGCTGGCCGCCGCCCGACGCATTGCCGGCGCGCGGCACGGCATCGCCGAACTTGCCGTCGGGGTATTGCGGGTACTCGTGCATGGTGCCGGTGCGATCCAGCCGCTGCTGGTCGCGCATCTTCACGCGGCACAGGTTGAGCACTGCATCCTGCATGGGGGCCAGCACCTTCTGGCCGCGGCCCGAATGGGTGCGCTGGTAGAGGGCGGCGACGATGCCCAGCGCCAGGTGCAGCCCGGTGCCGCTGTCGCCGATCTGCGCGCCGGTGACCACCGGCGGGCCGTCCTCGAAGCCGGTGGTGGAAGCCGCGCCGCCGGCGCACTGCGCCACGTTCTCGTAGACCTTGCAGTCCTGGTACTTGCCGGGGCCGAAGCCCTTGACCGAGGCGACGATCATGCGTGGGTTGAGCTCCTGGATGTGCTCCCAGGTGATGCCCATGCGGTCGAGCGCACCGGGGGCGAAGTTCTCGACCATCACGTCGCAGGTCTTGATCAAGCGGTCCAGCACCTTCTTGCCCTCGGGCTTCTTGGTGTCCAGCGTGATCGAGCGCTTGTTGTGGTTGAGCATCGTGAAGTAGAGGCTGTCCACGCCGGGGATGTCGCGCAGTTGGCCGCGGGTGGCGTCGCCTTCGCCGGCCCGTTCCACCTTGATCACGTCCGCGCCGAACCAGGCCAGGAGCTGGGTGCAGGTAGGACCCGACTGCACGTGGGTGAAATCGAGGATGCGGACGCCCTCCAATGCCTTGCTGCCCATTTCACTTGTCTCCTGCTTGTTGGATCTTGGCTTCGAGTTCTACCAGACGGGCGCGCAGCTTGCGGTCTTCGGCGAAGCGGGCGCTTTCGTCGCGCACGAAGGCGGCGATGCCGCTGACCTTGCCGTCGTCGCCCAGCAGCAAGGAGACGGTGAAGGCGATCGACAGAGTGTGGCCGTCCTTGTGCAGGGCCGGCACCTTGAGCAGGTCGGCGCCATAGCGGGTGATGCCCGTTTCCATGGTCTTGTTGTAGCCGTCCCAGTGGCGCTGCTGCTGGCGCTGCGGAATGATCAGGTCCAGCGACTGGCCCAGCGCGTCGGCTTGCGTGAAGCCGAAGATGCGCTCGGAGGCCTTGTTCCAGAACACGATCGTGCCCGCTGCATCGCAGACGATGATCGAATCGCCGGCGCCTTCCACCAGCTGCTTCAGGTCGATGTTCGAAGTAGGCAAGTTTCACCCCTCTCGCTTATTTGCGCGAGTCTCGCTCAAAGTAAAACAGCCCGCTTGCGCGGGCCGTGGTTTCCTCAGATCACCTTGCCTTCATGCATGGCGGAAATCTGATCCTTGCTGTAGCCCAGTTCGGCCAGCACCTCGTCGGTGTGCTCGCCCAGGAGGGGCGATGCGGTGACCTCGGGCTTGAGGTCCGAGAACTTGATCGGGCTGCCGATGGTCCAGTAGGTGCCGCGCTCCTTGTGCGGCACTTCGACGATGGAGCCGCTCTTGCGCAGCGACTCGTCGTGCAGCAGTTCCTTCATCGACAGCACCGGGGCGCACGGGATGTCGTGCTTGCGGAAGATGTCCACTGCCTCGAACTTGGTCTTGTCCTTGATGAAGTCCTCGATGGTGGCGAAGATCTGGTCGATGTGCGGCTGCCGCGCCTTGGCGGTGGTGTAGTCGGGGTCGGTCTTCCACTCGGGCTTGCCCAGCGCATCGCAGATCGGCTCCCAGGCATGGCCCTGCACCGTGAAGTAGATGTAGGCGTTGGGATCGGTCTCCCAGCCCTTGCACTTCAGGATCCAGCCCGGCTGGCCGCCGCCGCCGGCGTTGCCGCCGCGCGGCACCACCTTGTCCTTGAATGCTTCCATCTCGTGCGGGTACTGCGGGTACTCCTCGAGGTAGCCCACGCTGTCCAGGCGCTGCTGGTCGCGCATCTTCACGCGGCACAGGTTGAGCACGGCGTCCTGCATCGAGCAGGCGACCTTCTGGCCCTTGCCGGTCTGCTGGCGGCCGATGATGGCCGTGAGGATGCCGATGGCCAGGTGCATGCCGGTGTTGGAGTCGCCCAGCGCCGCCGCCGAAATGGTGGGCGCCGAGTTCTCGCCCTTCCACCAGCCGGTGGTGGAGGCGGCGCCGCCGGCGCACTGCGCCACGTTCTCGTAGACCTTCAGGTCCTCGTAGTGGTGGCCTTCGCTGAAGCCCTTGACCGAGGCGTGGATCAGCTTCGGGTTCAGTTCCTGGATGCGCTCCCACGAGAAGCCCATGCGGTCCAGTGCGCCGGGGCCGAAGTTCTCCACCAGCACGTCGGATTCCTTGATCAGCTTTTCCAGCACCGCCTTGCCCTCGGGCTTCTTGGTGTCCAGAGTGATCGAGCGCTTGTTGCTGTTGAGCATGGTGAAGTACAGCGCGTCGACGTTCGGGATGTCGCGCAGCTGGCTGCGCGTGACGTCACCGGCGCCCGGGCGCTCCACCTTGATCACGTCGGCGCCGAACCAGGCCAGCAGCTGCGTGCATGCCGGACCGGCCTGCACGTGGGTGAAGTCGATGATCTTGATGCCGTTGAGGGGTTTGTTGCTGCTCATGGATATCTCCTTTGATGCCTGGGATTACTTCTTCTTGGCCGTAGCCGGGTTGAGACTGGTGATGCGCCCGCTTTCCGTGCCCGCGGTCTCGTCGATCACGGCGTTGATGAGGGTGGGGCGGCCGGAGGCGACGGCCTCTGTCAGCGCCTTCTCCAACTCGTCGGCGGTGGTGGCATGGACGCCGACGCCGCCGAAGGCTTCCATCAGCTTGTCGTAGCGCGCGTTCTTCACGAACACGGTGGGCGCGACGTCGGACGTGCCGCTGGCGTTCACGTCGGTGCCGCGGTAGACGCCGTTGTTGTTGAAGACGATCACGCAGATCGGCAGGTTGTAGCGACAGATGGTTTCCACCTCCATGCCGCTGAAGCCGAAGGCGCTGTCGCCCTCGATGGCGATCACCGGCTTGTCGGTCACCACTGCGGCGGCCACGGCAAAGCCCATGCCGATGCCCATGATTCCCCAGGTGCCCACGTCGAGGCGCTTGCGCGGCTCGTACATGTCGACGATGGAGCGGGCGAAGTCCAGCGTGTTGGCGCCTTCGTTCACCACGATGGCATCGGGCCGGGCCTTCACCTGGTCGCGGATCACCGACAGCGCGCTGTGGAAGTTCATCGGCGAGGGCCGCGCGGCCAGGGTCTGGGCCATCTTCGCCAGGTTCTTGTCCTTGCGCTCGGCAATGGCGCCAGTCCACTCGGCCGGCGGTTGGGTCCAGTTGCTGCCGACGCCAGCCAGGAGGGCCGACACGCAGGAGCCGATGTCGCCGATCACCGGCGCGGCAATGGCCACGTTGCTGTCGATCTCGGTCGGCGCGATGTCGATCTGGATGAACTGCTTGGCGCCTTTCTCGGCGCCCCAGGTCTTGCCCTTGCCGTGCGAGAGCAGCCAGTTCAGGCGCGCACCGACCAGCATCACCACGTCGGCTTCCTGCAGTACGTAGGAGCGGGCGGCGGATGCCGACTGTGCATGGGTGTCGGGCAAGAGGCCCTTGGCCATCGACATCGGCAGGTAGGGGATGCCGGTCTTCTCGATCAGCGCGCGAATGTCGGCATCGGCCTGGGCGTAGGCGGCGCCCTTGCCCAGCAGGATCAGCGGCTTCTTGGCGCCCTTGAGCAGGTCGAGCGCGCGCTTCACCGATTCTTGTGCCGGGATCTGCCTGGGCGCCGGGTCCACCACCTTGATCAGCGACGCCTTGCCCTTGGCGGCATCCATCGTCTGCGCGAAGAGCTTGGCCGGCAGGTCCAGGTACACGCCGCCTGGGCGGCCCGACAGCGCCGAACGGATGGCGCGCGCAATGCCCACGCCGATATCTTCCGCATGCAGCACGCGGAAGGCGGCCTTGCACAGCGGCTTGGCAATGGCCAGCTGGTCCATCTCCTCGTAGTCGCCTTGCTGCAGATCGACGATCTCGCGCTCGCTGGAGCCGCTGATGAGAATCATCGGGAAGCAGTTGGTGGTGGCATTGGCCAGCGCCGTCAGGCCGTTCAGGAAGCCGGGCGCCGACACCGTCAGGCAGATGCCGGGCTTTTGCGTCAGGAAGCCGGCGGCGGCGGCGGCATTGCCGGCGTGCTGCTCATGGCGGAAGGAAATGACGCGCATGCCCTCGGCCTGCGCCATGCGGGTCAGGTCGGTGATCGGAATGCCGGGCAGGCCGAAGATGGTGTCGATGCCGTTGAGCTTGAGCGCATCGATGACCAGATGGAAACCATCGGTGGTTTCGGGCTCCGGCGTTTCGTCGGCGATGTTCTTGATGGCACGTGCGATCGCCGGATCCAGCGCCGCTGCCTGCTTGTCCGTGGTGACTGAAGACATGTCTCTCCTTGAAGCTTTTGCTCGGATGGCCAGACTATGATTCGCAGCATGCTTTCGGCGCGTTGACCTCGGTCAACTTTCCCGAAAACGAGGGCCCGGCCAGCACACCTGCGAAGTGGCGGCGACCACGAATCGAACAAGACGACCCATGACGTTGTTGGAAAACCACCCGGAGAAAAACATCATTCGCCTCCAGCTCCGGGAAAACGTGGTGCTCAAGGAGTTGAGCGACAGCGAACGGACCGAGCTGGAGGGCCACTTGACGGTGGTCGATGGCAACAAGGGCGATTTCCTCCTGCACCAGGGCGTGCGGGACATGTCGCAGTACTTCATCCTCGACGGCATCCTGAAGCGCGTGGTGAGCAACGCGGAAGGCAAGGAGATGATCCTGCGCTTTGCCAACGAGCACGACATGGAGACCAGCTATGCCGCCTTGCGGCTTGGCACGCCGACGCCCTACGGCATCGTCTGCGTGACCAAGGCGCGGGTCGCCACCTTGCCGCTGAAGGAGTGGATCGCGTTTCTCAGCCGACATGCGGAAGCCAAGGAGCACTTCGAGTACGCGGTGATGAAGGGCATGAGCGAAATCATGGCCCACACCATCACCCTGCATCTGCTCGACGCGCCGGGGCGTGTTCATCGCTTCATGCGCAAGCATCCGGAGCTGATCGACCGCATTCCGAGCAAGGAGCTGGCTTCGTATCTCAACCTCTCTGCGGAAACTTTGAGCCGGTTGCGCAAGCGCGGGAAGATTTGAGGCTTTCTGGGTTCGGGTGTTCGGGGGGCGGCAAAGGCCTGTGTGCCCCTGCGCCGGCGCTTCGCTCGGGCGGCCGGCGCTGCGCGCCGGCTCCCCTGCGATGCTCGCGGACCCGGCCCTGCGGCAGAACTCGCGTCGTTCACTTCGTTCACTCTGCTCAAACAGCTGCCGCAAGCTAGATGTTGAGGCACGCGTGTCCTTCGGCACGCGTGCGGGCCGGGCCCGCTGCGCTTCTCGGCGCCCGAGAGGCGCGCCGGCACAGGGGCACACAGGCCTTTGCCGGACGCCGGGCGCTCGATCGGCCGTTCTTCTCCGGGTTGTTCAACCGCAGCGAGTCAGCGCGGCAGGTGTTTGCCGCGGCGGGCGATTTGTGCGGCGGCGAGAAGCGCAGCGCAGGGGGCGTGCGCGTGTGCCGAAGGACACACGCGCTTCAACATCTGACTCGTCGCAGTTGTTTGAGCAGAGTGAACGAAGTGAACGTCGCGAGTTCTGCGACGCACGCCCCCTGCGGGAGCATCGCAGCGGAGTCGATGCGCAGCATCGACCGCCGCACTATGAGCCCGCCGCGGCAAACACCTGCCGCGCGGCCCCGACTCTCGAAAGCACTCAAGCAAGGGAAAAAACAAAAGCGCCCGAAGGCGCCTTTGCAATCACGACAGAACCGCGGCCTCAATCCACCGGCCGCTCCTTGTGGAACTCATCCGCTTTTGGGGGCTTCACCAGCGCCAGCAGTTTGGAGATCAGCGGCCAGAACAGCAGCACCAGCGCCAGGGTGGTGATGCCGCCGACCAGCGGGTTGGAGAACATGATCATCACGTCGCCTTGCGACACCAGCATGGACTGGCGGAAGGAGTCCTCGGCCTTGTCGCCCAGCACCAGGGCCAGCACCAGCGGCGCCAGCGGGAAGTCGAGCTTCTTGAACAGGTAGCCGACGACGCCGAAGCCCAGCATGAACCAGATGTCGAGCATCGCGTTGTGCACCGTGTAGGCGCCAATGGCGCAGATCACGATGATCACCGGCGCGATGATCGAGAAGGGGATGCGCAGGATCGAGGCGAACAAAGGCACCGTGGAGAGCACGACGATCAGGCCGACGATGTTGCCCAGGTACATGCTGGCGATCAGGCCCCAGACGAAGTCCTTCTGCTCGACGAACAGCAGCGGGCCAGGCTGCAGGCCCCAGATCAGGAGGCCGCCCAGCAGCACCGCCGCGGTGGGCGAGCCGGGGATGCCCAGCGCCAGCATCGGCAGCAGGGCACTGGTGCCGGCTGCGTGGGCGGCAGTTTCGGGCGCGACCACGCCTTCCATCTCGCCTTGGCCGAACTTCTTGCCGGACTTGGACATCTTCTTGGCCAGGCCGTAGCTCATGAAGGAAGCCGGGGTGGCACCACCGGGCGTGATGCCCATCCAGATGCCGATCAGCGAGCTGCGGATCGAGGTGACCCAGTACTTGGGCAGCTGCGCCCAGGTCTTGAACACCACCTTGGGATCGATCTTGGCGCTCTTGCCCTTGAACTCCAGGCCTTCTTCCATCGACAACAGGATTTCGCCGATGCCGAACAGGCCGATCACCGCGATCAGGAAGTCGAAGCCGCGCATCAGTTCAGGCTGGCCGAAGGTCAGGCGAAGCTGGCCGGTAACGGTGTCCATGCCCACGCTGGCCAGGGCGAAGCCCAGTGCCATCGAGGCCAGGATCTTGAAGGGCGAGCCCTTGCCCATGCCGACGAAGCTGCAGAAGGTGAGCAGGTAGACCGAGAAGAATTCCGGCGAGCCGAACTTCAGCGCGAACCTGGCCACCAGCGGCGCCAGGAAGGTGATCATGACCACCGCCACCAGCGCGCCGATGAAGGAGGAGGTGAAGGCGGCGGTCAAGGCCTCGCCCGCTCGTCCCTGCTGCGCCATCGGATAGCCGTCGAAGGTGGTGGCCACCGACCACGGCTCGCCCGGGATGTTGAACAGCACCGAGGTGATGGCGCCGCCGAAGAGGGCCCCCCAGTAGATGCAGGACAACATGATGATCGCCGAGGTCGGCGACATGGTGAAGGTCAGGGGCAGCAGGATGGCCACGCCGTTGGCGCCGCCCAGGCCGGGCAGCACCCCGATCAGCACACCCAGGATGATCCCGACGAACATCAAGAGGATGTTCATGGGCGTGAGAATCACGGAAAAGCCCGATAGCAGGGCGTTGATCTCTTCCATTTCGCGTCGCTCCGTGGGTGAGGTTCAGTAGCCGAGGAAGCGCAGGGGATCGAAGGCGCCCTTGAACAGGGGGACCTTGAACCACACTTCGAACATGCAGAAGAAAAGCGCGTTGACCGCGAAGGCGGCGACCACGCTCTTGATCCACGAGTACTTGCCCAGCACGATCATGAACAGGGCGATGTAGATGGCGGAAGCCACATAAAGACCCAGCACCGCGATCAAGCCGACGTAGATCGCAGCCGGCAGCAGCACCGAGAGCACGCGCTTGAGCTGCTCGCTGTCGACGAACACATCGGTGTTGCGCGCCTTGCCCAGCACCGCCTGGTAAAGGATGCCGAGCGCCGAGATCGTGATGATCAGCCCGATGTAGAAGGGAAAATAGCCCGAGCCCGGCCCATCGCTGGTCCAGCCTGCGCCCAGGCGCCGGCTCTCGAAGATGACGACGACGCCCACGACCAGCAGGACCGCCGAAACCACCGCTTCCACCACCCAGGTGGCAATGCCCGTTCGGGCTGTCTCCTCACGCTGCTCCATTGCTCATCTCCATCGTAGGTCTCACGAAACAAAAGGCAAAGAACGCCCCGCCGCCCGGCGCGCCGGGCGGCATCGTCATCAACGGGCTTCTAAGGGGCGGTCGCCAGGAAGGACTTACTTGCCCGCCATGAAGCCGGCTTCGGTCATCAGCGTCTTGTGGGTGGCTTCGGCCTCGGTCAGCCACTTCTTGAAGGGCTCGCCGGTCAGGAAGGTCTGGTTGAAGGCGCCCTTTTCCATGTACTCGGCCCAGTCGGGCGTGGCCTTGATCTTGGTCAGCAGATCCACGTAGAAGGCCAGCTCCTCAGGCTTCACGCCCGGCGGCATGAAGATGCCGCGCAGCATGGTGTAGTCGGTCGGCACGCCGGCTTCCTTGCAGGTGGGGATGTCGTTCCACGACTGCGTGTCGGTGACCTTGGCCTTGTAGGGCATGCGCTCGGAATCGAACACGCACTGCGCGCGCAGCTTGCCGGCACGCCACTGGGCCACGGCCTCGATCGGGTTGTTCACCGTCGAGTTGATGTGGCCGCCCACCAGCTGCACCGCCACTTCGCCGCCGCCCTTGAAGGGCACGTAGATGAACTTGGTGCCGGTGGCTTTTTCGATCGCCACCGTGATGATCTGGTCTTCCTGCTTGGAGCCGGTGCCGCCCATCTTCATCTTGTTGGGGCCGGCGGCCTTGACCGCCGCGATGTACTCGGAGGCGGACTTGTAGGGTTGCTCCGCATTGGTCCACAACACGAACTGGTCGAGCGCCATCATCGCGACCGGCGTCATCTCCTTCCAGTTGAAGGGCACGCCGGTGGCCATCGGCGTGGTGAACAGGTTGGACAGCGAGATCACGATCTTGTGCGGATCGCCCTTGGCTTCCTTCACCGCCAGGAAGCCTTCGGCGCCAGCGCCGCCCGACTTGTTGACGACGATCAGCGGCTCTTTCATCAGCTTGTGCTTGATGACGATGCCCTGGATCAGGCGCGCCATCTGGTCGGCGCCGCCACCGGTTCCGGCGGGCACCACGAATTCGACTGGCTTGGTGGGTTCCCATGCGAAGGCTGGTGCTGCGGCCGCCAGCGCCAGCAGGGCTGCTGTGCAGACTTTGGTGCGACAAGACCGGACACGGGACGCGAGGCTCTTGATCATGATGTCTCCTAAGTTGATGCAGCTCTTTTTTTGTCGGTGAACTCGATGGAGTCCCCTACGAGACGGGATGCTGCGCGCTGCCAAAAGATCACGGATTGACCGTGGTCAACTTTTCAAAGAATCAATATCCGGGTCAACCCGCGCCCGGCTCAGCCCTGCATGAGTGCGCGCACGTGGGCGGCCGTGCCACTGGCCAGCGCCTGCAGGCTGTAGCCGCCTTCGAGGATCGACACCACCCGGCCGCCGGCGGTGGCATTGGCCACCTTCATCAGCTCGGCGGTGATCCAGTGGAAGTCGTCATCGGTGAAGCTGAGGCCGCCCAGCGGGTCCTTGAAGTGCGCGTCGATGCCGGCCGAAATGATGAGCAGCTCGGGCTCGAAGCGGCGCAGCGGCGGCAGCAGTTCGGCATTGATGCGCGCACGAAAGGTGGCCGAGTCGCAGGCCATCGACAGCGGCACGTTCACGATGTTGTGGGCCGCGCCGGTCTCGCTGCGCGCGCCGGTGCCGGGATAGAAGGGCGACTGGTGGGAGGAGCCGTAGAACAGCGCTGGGTCGCCCCAGAAGGCGTGCTGCGTGCCGTTGCCGTGATGCACGTCGAAGTCCACCACCGCGATCCGTGAGAGCCCATGCGCCGCACGTGCATGCAGCGCCGCGATGGCAGCCTGGTTGTAGACGCAAAAGCCCATGGCGCGGTCGGCCTCGGCATGGTGGCCGCAGGGGCGCGTGGCGCAGAAGGCGTTGCGTCCCGGCTCCGACACCACAGCGTCCACTGCTGCGCAGGCCGCGCCGACGCATCGCATCACCGCCTGCAAGGTACCCGGCGACATGATGGTGTCGCCGGCGTCGAGCAACTGGTAGCCCTCCATGGGCGCCATCGCCTCGACGCTGGCCACGTAGTCCGGGGTGTGCACCAGCAGCACCTGCTCGCGCGTGCCCAGCGGCGCCTCGCGCCACTGTGCCTTGTCGAACTCCGGGGCGTGCAATGCCGCCAGCACGGCCTGCAGGCGCTCCGGCGACTCGGGGTGGTGCGGTCCCGGACGGTGCTCCAGGCAATCTTCATGGGTGTAGATCAGAGTCGTCATGGGATAGGCCTGCCAGGGGGGTGAAGAGTGGAGCGCCGGCACTTTTTGGCGTGGGCGGATGAAATTTGAGGGTTTTCCCCTAAATCGGGGTAAACCCTATAAAATCGTGTCAATTCGCAGTTTCCACATACGAGGAGCTTCCTGTCATGTCCACGCTCAACCCGTCTTCCGGTTCCATCGCCACCAGCGGCCTCAGCGGCGCGCTGAAGACCTTTGTGCAAGAGGCTTCGGTGCTGGTCCAAGCCCTGCTGAACCCGGGCAAGATCCTGCAAGAGGTGGAGCAGATGCGCGTCCTGCTGGTCGCGGCCAATGCCGCCGAGGCGACCGACCCGGTCCGTGCCGCTGCGCTGCGCACGCGCGCCGCGCGCATCGGTCTGAACTAAGCCTCGTCTCGTATCCACAGATATCCGTCGCATCTCTGGCGGATTCTGTGTGGGCGGTCGGCGCGTTGCGCTTGACCCGCGTCAATTTTTCGACGCGCGCGCCCTAGGCTTTTTCCCCATGTCCGCCGGACTGCCCGTCGCCTGCCAGGTGCCGGCGGCCGTCTCGCGCAGGCCGGCCAGCGCGGCGCCCAGCGCCGGCGACTCGGCACCTGCGGCGTAGACCGCATAGGCCGGATAGAGAAACTCGGGCGTGTCGGGCACCCGGTGCAGGCGCCCGGCCTCGAGGTGGCTGCGCACCACGTCTTGCCGGAAGTAGCCGGTGCCGCCCGCCGTCAGCACGTACTCCAGGCCCAGTGGCCCCAGGCCGACCTGCAGCGGCGCGTTGGACAGCGCCGGGAAGGCCAGCCCGTGCTGTGCCTCGAATTCCGGCCCCCAATCGACGTTGACGTAGTTCTCCGCCAGTGGAGAACGCAGTTGCGGGTTGGTGCTCACCATCACCAATTTCTCTTCGATCAAGAGTTCCACGCGCAGGCCGGGCCTTTGCTGCGGTGCATAGGCGATTGCGACATCGAGCACGCCGTTGGCCACCTGGTCGAGCAGGTCGCGCGGCGCCCCGACGGCGCTGCGCAGCGCCAGCTCGGGCGCGCGCTCGCGCATCCACATGAGCCAGCGCGGCAGCAGCGGGTGCCACAGGCTGATTTCGCAACCCAGCGCCAGCACGGCGCGGCGACCGGCGGGCACCGACACCTGCTGGCGGGCGCGTTCCCAGACCTGGACCAGGGTGCGCGCATGCGGCATGAATTGTTCGCCGGCGGCCGTCAGTGCCGCGCCGGATTTGTTGCGCACGAAAAGCGGCTTGCCCAGCTGCTCTTCCAGCGTTCGCACGCGGGCGCTGACCGAGGTTTGCGTGACGTGCAGCTGCTGCGCCGCGCGCTGGAAACTGCGTGCTTGCGCAATGGCCAGGAAGGTACGCGCCAGGGTGATGTCCATGAGCTTGCCGTCTCTTTTGAAAGCAAAAATATTGCATTCATCTGGCAATAAAACTCGTTTTACTTCTATCGGGGATGACCCGAAGATCGAGGCCAGATACCCAACAGGAGCATTTCATGTCGACCCTCGATCGTTCACTGACCGCGAATCGCGCCCCCGGGCTTCTGCATGCCGCGCTGATGGTGTTGGCACAGGAAGCCGGCACCCTGCTGGGCGCATTGCTGCAACCCGGCCGCGTGCTGGATGAGGTGGACCAGATGCGCCAGCTGCTGGTGGCGGCCAATGCGCTGGACGCCACCGACCCCTACCGCGCCGCCTTGTTGCGCCGCCGCGCTGCGCCGATCGGCCTGCGCAGCTTGCGATAGGGAAGCTGCTAGCTTGCTGCGCGCCGAATCCGCATGGTAAGAAGGGGCCCAGGGGAGCCTTGCCATGAAACGGAGAGGCCATGCAGAACAACGGAGACAAGCGCGCCACGGCGCGCCAAGATGACCAGCGCCACGATCCACTGGGCGCACGGCGGGCTGCTTTTTGTGGTCATGCCTTCAAGGCGGTGATGGTGCTCATCGCGGTGGCCGCGCTTGCAGCTTCGATACCGGCGCTCGCTCGCGCCGACTTTCCGCTGGCGAGCTTGCTCATCTATGTGATCGGCACGGCATTCGTTGCCATGCCCTTGCTGCTCTATCACGAGTACCTGCTGAAGCTGTGCGGCCAGCCGGCCGCGCCGGTTGAGGCCTGAGGGCTTCAGCGGCTGCTACTGCTGCCGCTGCGCACGCGCCGCAGTTCGTCCAGGATCAGCAGGATGGCCCCCAGCGTGATGGCGCTGTCGGCCAGGTTGAAGGCCGGGAAGTGCCGGCCAGCCCAATGAAAGTCCAGGAAGTCGACCACGTAGCCGTGCATCACGCGGTCGATCACGTTGCCGATGGCGCCGCCCAGAATGAGCGCCATGGCCAGCGAGAAAAGTGTCTGGCCGGCGTGCGACTTCAACATCCAGGTGATGAACACCGCGGCTGCGACGCCGATGCCGGTGAAGAACCAGCGCTGCCAGCCCGCCGCGTCGGCCAGGAAGGAGAAGGCCGCACCCGTGTTGTGCGCCCGCACGATGTTGAAGAAGCTGGTCACCACCGTCTGGTCGGCATAGCGGTAGTTGCCCAGGATCAGCGCCTTGGTGAACTGGTCGGCGGCAATGATGAAGAGCGCGATCAGCAGCCAGGGCCAGATCGCGGCGCGCGGGCCGGTTCCCACGGTGGTGCTGCCGGCCATCATGCGACCTGGCGCACTTCACCCGCGCCGTAAAGGTTGCTGGTGCAGCGGCCGCACAGGGTGGGGTGGTCGACGTCGTGGCCGACATCGGCACGCCAGTGCCAGCAGCGCTCGCACTTCAGCGCGGTGCTCGGCGTCACCTGGGTCGCCAGTTCGCTGCCTGCAAGCAATTCAACCGCCGAGGTGATCAGCACGAACTTCAGGTCATCGCCCAGGCTGGACAGGAGGGCGTAGTCGTGCTCGTTCGCCGTGAGCTGCACGTTGGCCTGCAGCGAGGAGCCGACCTTGCCCTCGGCCCGCACGTTCTCGATCTCCTTGTTGACCACGTCGCGCACCTCGCGAATGCGTGACCACTTGGCCAGCAACGCCTCGTCGGGTTCGCCCAGGTCCAGGTAGGTCTGGGTGAAGATCGACTGGCCCTTGCCCTCGTCGGTGGCGCACAAGGCCCACGCTTCCTCGGCGGTGAAGCTGAGGAAGGGCGCCATCCAGCGCAGCATGGCCTGGGTGATGTGCCACAGCGCCGTCTGAGCGCTGCGCCGCGCCTTCGAATCGGTGCCGGTGGTGTAGAGGCGGTCTTTCAGCACGTCGAGGTAGAAGGCGCCCAGGTCTTCGCTGCAGTACACCTGCAGCTTGGCCACCACCGGGTGGAACTCGTAGACCTTGTAGTGCGCCAGGATCTCGGCCTGGAACTGCGCGGCGCGGCTGAGCGCATGGCGGTCGATCTCGAGCAGCTCCTCGTAGGGCACCAGGTCCTTGGCGATGTCGAAGTCGCTGGTGTTGGCCAAGAGGAAGCGCAGCGTGTTGCGGATGCGGCGGTAGGCATCCACCACGCGCGCCAGGATCTTGTCGTCGCCGGCGATGTCGCCCGAATAGTCGCTGGCCGCCACCCACAGACGGATGATCTCGGCGCCCAGCTTCTTGCTCACCTCTTGCGGATCGATGCCGTTGCCGAGCGACTTGCTCATCTTGCGGCCCTGGCTGTCCACCGTGAAGCCGTGCGTCAAGAGGCCCTTGTAGGGCGCGCGGCCATACAGCGCGCAGGCCAGCAGCAGCGAGGAGTGGAACCAGCCGCGATGCTGGTCGTGGCCTTCCAGGTACAGATCAGCCTCGGGCCCCGATTCGTGGAACTGCGGCGCGTGTGTGCCGCGCAGCACATGGGAGAAGGTGGAGCCGGAGTCGAACCACACTTCGAGGATGTCGGTGCTCTTGGTGTAGTGCGGTGCGTCTTGCGCGCCCAGGATCTCTTCGGCCGTCACGCGGCTCCAGGCCTCGATGCCGCCTTTCTCGACGATGGCGGCCGCCTGGTCCAGGATCTCCATGGTGCGCGGGTGCAGCTCGCCCGAATCCTTGTGCAGGAAGAAAGGGATCGGCACGCCCCAGCTGCGCTGGCGCGAGATGCACCAGTCGGGCCGGTTCGCGATCATGTCGTGCAGGCGCGCCTTGCCGTTCTCGGGATAGAAGCGGGTCTCTTCGATGGCTTCCAGCGCCATCTGGCGCAGGGTTTTCTCGGCCTTGTCCTTGGTGAACACGCCGTCGCCCTCGTCCATGCGCACGAACCACTGGGCGGCTGCGCGGTAGATCACCGGCGTCTTGTGGCGCCAGCAATGCGGGTAGCTGTGCGTGATGGTCTCGGTGGTGAGCAGGCGGTTGGCATCGCGCAATGCCGAGATGATCACCGGCACGGCCTTCCAGATGTTCTGGCCGCCGAAGAGCGGGAAGTCCGGCTCGTAGGAGCCGTTGCCCTGCACCGGGTTCAGGATGTCGTCATAGCTGACGCCGTGCGCGATGCAGGAGTTGAAGTCGTCCACGCCATAGGCGGGCGACGAATGCACGATGCCGGTGCCGTCGTCGGCAGTGGCGTAGTCGGCCAGGTAGACGGGCGACAGGCGCCGAAAACCAGCATCCACGTCGTACAGCGGATGCTCGAACTCCAGGCCGCCGAGCTTCTCGCCCTTGACGGTGGCCAGCACCTTGCCGTCCAGCGCATAGCGGTTCATGCACATCTCGACCAGCGAGGCGGCCAGCACCAGGAGGCCGCGCTCGGTGTCGACCAGTGCGTACTCGAGCTCGGGGTTGAGGTTGAGCGCCTGGTTGGCCGGGATGGTCCAGGCGGTGGTGGTCCAGATGACGGCGAAGGCGTCCTTCGTCAGCGCCGGCAGGCCGAAAGCGGCTGCCAGCCTGGCGGGGTCATGCGCCTTGAAGGCGACATCGAGCGTCTGCGACTTCTTGTCGGCGTACTCGATCTCGAACTCGGCCAGCGAGGAGCCGCAGTCGAAACACCAGTACACGGGCTTCAGGCCCCGGTAGACGAAGCCGCGCTCGATCACCCGCTTGAAGGCGCGGATCTCGCCGGCCTCGTTGGCGAAGTCCATGGTCTTGTACGGATGGTCCCACTCGCCCAGCACACCCAGGCGCTGGAAGTCGCTCATCTGCTGCGCGATCTGCTCGGTGGCGTAGGCGCGGCTCTTGGCCTGCATCTCGTCGCGGCTCAGATTGCGGCCATGCTTCTTCTCGATCGCGTTCTCGATCGGCAGGCCATGGCAGTCCCAGCCGGGCACGTACAGCGCGTCGTAGCCCTCGAGCTGGCGCGCCTTGGTGATCATGTCCTTCAGGATCTTGTTAACCGCGTGGCCCATGTGGATCTGGCCGTTGGCATAGGGCGGGCCGTCGTGCAGGACGAACTTGGGCGCGCCCAAGCGGGCGTCACGCAGCCGGTGATAGCGGCCCTCGTCGTTCCATTCCTTGACCCAGCCCGGCTCGCGCTTGGGCAGGTCGCCGCGCATTGGGAAGGGCGTGTCGGGCAGGTTCAGCGTGGCGCGGTAGTCGGTGGCGGCGGCGCTGTCGGCGGTGGAGGTGTCAGCCATGGTGATTCCGTTGAATTCCGAAGTGTCCGGGTGGGCGCCGCTTCGCGGCGTCTTCAATTTGGTTGTCGAGGGCGCAGCTTCCGGCGGGCGCCCTCGTCAGGCGGGGATCGGCGCAGAGGGATCGTGGGCAGCAGCAAGGGCGCATCAAGAACGCCTGGCGGAAGCGAAGCGAAACCTTCCGCCGCTCAAATTCGGTCGCGCGTGGTCTGGCGATGGGTGGATGCGAAGAAGGCACGCGCGTCGTCGCGGTCCTTGGCGATACCCGCCGTCAGGGCCTCGAGGCTGTTGTAGCGCAGCTCGTCGTGCAGTTTGTGCAGCAGTTCCACGCGCACGATTTTACCGTAGGCCCCTTCTTCGCTTAGGCGCGAAGGCCATTCCAGGCAATGCGTCTCCAGGAGCACGCGGCCGGCGTTGACGTCGTTGGCGTCCAGCGAGGGGCGCACGCCGAGGTTGGCCACGCCGGGCAGGGGCGTCTCATGCAGGCCATGCACCAGCACGGCGAAGATGCCGCTGGCGGCCGGTTTCCAATGCTTGAAGCGCAGGTTGAGCGTGCGAAAGCCGTCGTCGCGCCCCGGTTCCGAGGCGCCCAGACCGCGGCCGAGCTTGCGGCCGTGCACCACGTGGCCGGAGATGGCGTAGGGGCGGCCGAGCAGCGCTTCTGCATGCGCCATGTCGCCGGAGGCCAGCGCCTCGCGCACGGCCGAGCTGGAGACGCGGTGGCCATGCACTTCATAGCTCATCATGCGCGCCACGTCGAAGCCGCGCGCCTCGCCGGCGGCGTCCAGCATGTCGTAGTCGCCGGCGCGCTTGGCGCCAAAGCGGAAGTCGTCGCCCACCAGCACGTAGCGCGTGCCCAGGCCCTCGATCAGCACCTGGTCGATGAATTCGTCGGGCGTGCGGCTGGCCAGCCGCGCATCGAAGGGCAGCACGATCGTCTGGTCGACGCCGCAGGCCGCCAGTTCACACAGCTTGTCGCGCAGGGTGCCGATACGTGCCGGCGCCAAGTCCGGCTTCTTGTTGACCTGAGCAAAGTAGTCGCGCGGGTGCGGCTCGAAGGTCAGCACGCAACTGGGGACGCCGCGATGCCGCGCCTCGGTGGTCAGGAGCGCCAGCATCGCCTGGTGGCCCCGATGCACCCCGTCGAAGTTGCCGATCGTCAGAGCACAGGCCCTGGCAACGCCGGGATGTCGGAAGCCACGGAAGATCTGCATGGGTGGAGTATCTTTTTGATAGCACGCCGTGCCCGGCCGATGGCCCCTGGCAGGCTTATTGTCATGAAAGCGGTATATATTGTGACCGCGTTGATCGATCTCAATTGCCGTGATTCTTCTTTTGTCGAGGAGGCGTGCGTGGTGAAGGTCTTGAAGCTGTCGGCCCAAGGGCTGCCGCAGTCGTGGATTTCGCTGGAACAGGCGGTGACCCACTACGCGGCGGACGAGGTGCGCTGGGAAGTCGGCGCCCAGGTGGCCCTGTTTCGCGGCGGGCACAACGCCCTCACCGGCCAGCAGTCGCAGATCGCAGTCAACAGCATCATCGGCACCAAGGGCGTGCCCAAGATCAATCCGTTCACGCAGCGTCCCGGACTCACCAACAGCAAGCTCTTTGCGCGTGATCGCAACATCTGCGCTTACTGCGGCGGCCATTTCCACGACGAAGACCTGACGCGCGAGCACATCCGGCCCTTTGCCCAGAACGGCGTCGACACCTGGATGAACGTGGTCACGGCCTGCCGGCACTGCAATCACCGCAAGAGCAATCGCACGCCCGAGCAGGCCGGCATGCCGCTTTTATACGCGCCCTACGTGCCCAGCCTGTGGGAAGACTTCATCCTGCGCAACCGCCGCATCCTGGCGGACCAGATGGAGTTTCTGATGGCGCACCTGCCGCACACATCGCGCCTGCACGGGTAGCCAGGCCTCCCGGCTTTTCACTTCGCTTCGCTGCGTGTAATTCGCCGCCTCCCGAGGAGGGGACCTCACCTGCGGCCCGGCGAAGCCGGTTCCGCGGTGTGGGACTGGAAAAGACAAAAGCAAAACGCCCGCTGGCGCGAAGCCAGCGGGCGTTTTTGCGTTGAGCGACGCGTGGCCTATGCGAACACGCCGGCCGTGTCCTGCATGCGTGCCGAGACTTCGCCCAGGTGATGCAGGCTGTCGCCGAAAGTCATTTCCATCTGGGTGAGCTTGCGGAAGTAGTGGCTCACGATGTACTCGTCGGTCACGCCGATGCCGCCGTGCAGTTGCACCGCCTGCTGGCTGATGTAGCGCATCGACTGGCCCAGCTGGTACTTGGCGCGGGCGATGGCCTGGCGGCGCTCGGCGGCCGGGGCGTTGAGCTTGAGGCTGGCGTAGTAGCTCATCGAGCGGGCCAGTTCCAGCTGCATCTTCATGTCGGCCGCGCGATGGCGCAGCGCTTGGAAGGTGCCGATGGCCACGCCGAACTGCTTGCGCGTGTTGAGGTATTCGACGGTGATGGCCAGGGTCTTGTCCATCACGCCCACTGCCTCGGCGCACAGGGCGGCGATGCCGATGTCCACCGCATGCTCGAGCACCGGCAGGCCGTCGATGGCGATCAGGGTCGCGGCGGCGTTGCTCATCACCACTTCGGCCGCGCGGCCGCCGTCCTGCGTGACGTAGCCCTTGGTCTCGACGCCGCTGGCGGCGCGCTCGACCAGGAAGAGGGCGATCTTGCCGTTGGCTTGCGCCGGCACCAGGAAGGCGTCGGCTTCATCGCCGGCCGGCACCAGGCTCTTGGTGGCCGACACGGTCCAGCCGCTGCCGGTTTGCGTGGCCTTGGCCTCGCACACATCGAGCTTGTAGCGCGCCTTGCGCTCCTGGTAGGCCAGCGCCACCAGGGCCTGGCCGCCGGCGATGCGCGGCAGCCAGTTGTCCTTGGTGTCCTGGTCGGCATGGCCAGCCAGCACGGCGCCCGCGATGAAGGCTTGCGCCAGGGGCTCGAGCACGATGCCGCGGCCCAGCTCTTCCATCACCACCATGCCTTCGACCGGACCCATGCCCAGGCCGCCTTCGTCTTCAGGGATGTAAAGACCGCCCAGGCCCAGCTCGGCCAGTTCGTCCCAGGCCTCGCGCGAGAAGCCGCCGGCCTTTTCGATGCCTTGGCGGCGCTCGAAGGTGTAGCCCTTTTCGACCCACTTGGCGACGGCGTCGCGCAGTTGCTGCTGATCGTCAGAAAAATCGAAGTCCATTTTGTATTCCTTAGCGAAGCTCTTGCTGGAGCCCCCTCTCGGAGGGGGTGCGGGGGAGCAGAACGGATTCGCGAAAGCGAAATATCGTCGCCGGCCCGCAGTTCGTATCAGCCCAAGACCGTTTGGGCGACGATATTTCGCTGCACTTCGTTCGAGCCACCGTAGATGGTGGTCTTGCGCATGTTGAAGTAGGTGCTGGCCAGCGGCGCCAGTTCGGGGTGGCCGCCGGGGAAGTCGCCTTGCCAGCCGGCTTCCATGGCCTCGCGCACCAGCGGCAGCGAGTAGGGGCCGCCGGCGAGCATCATCAGCTCGCTGTAGCGCTGCTGGATTTCGCTGCCGCGGATCTTCAGAAGGCCCGCGATGTCCAGCGAGTTCTTGCCCGACTTCTCGGCCGAGAGCACGCGCAGCACCAGCATCTCAAGGGCGACCACGTCGACCTCGAGCTTGGCGATCTCGTCGCGAAAGCGCGGGTCTTCCCACACGCCTTCCTTCTTGGCGATGCGCTTCAGGCGCTCGAGCTCGCGCTTGGCGCGGTTCACGTCGGCGATGTTGGTGCGCTCGTGCGAAAGCAGGTGCTTGGCATAGGTCCAGCCCTTGTTCTCTTCGCCGATCAGGTTTTCGGCCGGCACTTCGACGTTGTCGAACCAGACCTCGTTCACTTCGTAGCCGCCGTCCATCAGCTTGATGGGGCGCACCGTGACGCCGGGCGACTTCATGTCGATCAGCAGGAAGGAGATGCCGGTCTGCGGCTTGCCTTCGTTGCTGGTGCGCACCAGGCAGAAAATCCACTCGCCGTACTGACCGAGGGTGGTCCAGGTCTTCTGGCCGTTGACGATGTACTTGTCGCCCTTGCGTTCGGCACGGGTCTTGACCGACGCGAGGTCAGAGCCCGAACCCGGCTCGCTGTAGCCCTGGCTCCACCAGACTTCGCCGCTGGCGATGCCCGGCAGGAAGCGCTTGTGCTGCTCGGCGTTGCCGAAGGCCATGATCACCGGCGCCACCATGACGGGGCCGAAGGGAATGATGCGCGGCGCGCCTGCGAGGGCAGTTTCTTCCTCGAACAGGTGCTTTTGCACGGCGGTCCAGCCCGGGCCGCCGAACTGCTTGGGCCAGCCGTAGCCCAGCCAGCCCTTCTTGCCCAGGATCTTGGCCCAGCGCTGCAGATCGTCGCGCGTGAGCTCCAGAGCGTTGTGCACCTTGTGCGAGATGTCCTTGGGCAGGTTTTCCGCAACCCAGGCGCGGATGTCTTCGCGGAACTTCTGTTCCTCGGGGGTAAAGGCCAAATCCATGGGTATGTCTCCAGAGAAGGCGGGTTTTTAGCACGCTCGTTCGTGTCATCGAGTCCGCCCGGCGACAGGCCCAACAAGACCCGGATAATCCGCGCCGGCATGACGAAGAACATTGTGATCCTGATCTCGGGCGCTGGCTCCAACATGAAGGCCATCGTGAACGCGGCGGCCAGCGGACGCTGGGCAGAGAGATTCGATGCCCGCATTGCGGCCGTCGTCAGCAACAAGGAGGAGGCTGAAGGCCTGGCCTTTGCGCGTGCGCACGGCATTGCGACCGCCGTGGTGAAGCACCGCGACTACGCCACGCGCGAGGCCTTCGATGCGGCGCTGGCGGGCACCGTCGACGCCTGGCAGCCGGCACTGGTGGTGCTGGCCGGCTTCATGCGCATCCTCACGCCCGGCTTCGTCGGTCACTACGAAGGGCGGCTTGTGAACATCCACCCCTCGCTGCTGCCGGCCTTTCCCGGGCTCGACACGCACCAGCGGGCCATCGATGCCGGCTGCCGGGTGGCCGGCGCCACGGTGCACCAGGTGACTGCCGACCTCGACCACGGGCCCATCCTGGCCCAGGGCGTGGTGCCGGTGCTGCCAGACGACACGGCGCAGAGCCTGGCAACCCGAGTACTGGCGCAGGAGCATGCGATCTATCCCAAGGCCATCGAGGGCTTTCTGGCCACCAACGGCACTGCTTGAGGCAATTTCGCCACGGCCTTAAGTCACGGAAGCCCTTGCGACGCCGAACATTCGGCCTGTGCACGGAAGTTGGCGTTTAACATTCCCTTACTTTTTAAGGGCCTGATGTGGAACGAGCCGACTTCGTTCATCTTGTTCGCCTGAGCGAACATGACAGTGCCGACGACAGCGCACGCTACCGAAGGGGCGTGGCTTTCTTCGCGGCGCTCGGCTACGCCTGGGTCATCGCCTGCCTGATGCTGGCGATCGGCATCCTGATCTGGATCGCCGCGTCCTTCGGCGACAAGGGCATGAACCATTTCAGCCGAGTCTGGCTGGGGCTGTTCGCCTTGGGTCTCTTGTGGGCGACCCTGCGTGCCCTGTGGGTGAGCTTCGACGAACCGGCCGGCGTGCCCCTTTCGCGCGAGGACGCGCCGCGCCTGTTCGATGCCCTGGACCGCATCCGCGACCGCATCGATGGGCCGCCAGTCCACCATGTCTATCTGGACGACGATTTCAACGCCAGCATCCGCCAACTGCCGCGCTTCGGCTTGCTGGGCGGCGCCGTCAACTACCTGAGCGTGGGCCTGCCCCTGTTGATGGCGCTGGACCGCCGGCGCCTCTTGTCGGTGCTGGCGCACGAGTACGGCCATCTGCGCGGCAACCATGGCCGCCTGAGCGCCTGGATCTACCGGACCCGCCTGTCCTGGCTCAAGCTGGACGAAAGCCTGCAGCGCAACGAAGGGCTCATGGCGGCGGTGTCGCAGGCCTTCTTCCGCTGGTATTTCCCGCGCTTTGCCGCCAAGACCTTCGCGCTGGCACGCCAGGACGAGTACGAGGCCGACCGCATCTCGGCCCAGCTCCTGGGCACCTCGGTCGCCGCGGCCGCGCTGACCGAGATCGCCGTCAAGGGCGCCTGGTATGCCGAGGATTTCTGGCCGTCCCACTGGGCGCGGGCCGCCAAGGAGGCCGAGCCGGCCGGGCCTTTCACGGCCTTGCGCATGCAACTGCGCGCCGCGCCCGACCCCGTCTTTGCACGCGAGGCGCTGCGTGGCGCCATGCGCCGGGTGAGTGACGTCGACGACACCCATCCGGTGCTGCGCGACCGTCTCGAAGCTTTCGAGGAGAAGGCGCAGCTGCCCGAATGGTCGGCCAAGCCCGCGCTCGACATGCTGGCGGACCAGGGCCAGAAGTGGATCGAGCACTTCGATCGCCAGTGGTGCCGCAATCACGCCAACGGATGGAAGCAGCACTTCGGCTACCTCGGCCGGGTGCGCGAGCGCGTGAATGCGCTGGCTGCCAGCGTCGGCCGCAACAACGCCGACGAAATGGTCGAGTGGGCCGACCTAGAGCGCCGGCTGGACGCCCACGCCGATGTGCGCTGCCGCTACGAGCGTGCCCTGCAAGTCACGCCCGAGCACGCTGGCGCCCTGCGCGGCTACGTGCAGATGCTGCCGGCGCTGGATCGTGCGGCGCGCCTGCCGGCACTCGAGCGGCTCTACCAGTCCGGCAGCGCCAGTCGCTGGTGGGCCGCCAGGGCCGCCGTGGCGCTGCTGGAGAACCCCGAGGCGGGAGCGCATGACGAAGCAGGGCTGAAGCAATGGCGCGCACGCCTCAAGGAGGCGGAGGAGGGCGAGCGCCGCGCCTGGGAAGAGATCACCAGCACCCCCTTTTTCAGCCAGATCGCCGCGCACGATTTGAGCGACTTCGAGAGCGGCGAGCTGCAAGCCGATCTGGTGCGCTGCCATCCGATCGCGCGGGCCTGGCTTGTGCGCAAGACCTTGCGCGAATTTCCCTGGCGGCGGGCCTACATCCTGTTCCTGGAGCTGCCCGGCCTGATCGACGAGGAGCGCTATCACCTGTGCCGCGAGCTCGAGCAGACGCTCAGCCTGCCCGGCGCCGCGCTGGTGCTGTGGGCCGCTCATTCGCCGACCCTGGAAGACATCCAGCGCCACGCCCGCGCGCCCTTCTGGACGCGCATCGCGTACTGAAGAGATTTTCGATTCGTGCGCCGCCGGGCCGGCTGGCGCCGAGGTCGATGGGACAATCGGGTCATGCACCCCAGAGCCTTGCTGGACGCCGCCGCGGAACTCGTCGGCCTCGTCCTGAAATTCGACCATCCCGCGGACGCTATCGTGTCGCGCTACTTCCGCGAACACCGCGAACTGGGCCAGCGCGAGCGCGCGACGCTGGCCGAGACCGTCTACAACGTGCTGCGCAAAAAGCTCCAGTACGACCACTTCGCGCCTTCGGGCAGTGGGCCCAAGGAGCGCCGCATGGCGATCCTGGGCTTTCACGGCCCCCGCGACTTCCTGCACAGCGCCCTGAACGACACCGAGTCGAGCTGGCTGAAAGCCTGCGATGCGGTGAAGACCGCCGATTTGCTGGAACGCCACCGCCACAACCTGCCGGAATGGCTTGTCGGGCCGCTCAAGGCCCAGCTGGGCGGCGAGTTCTGGCCGTTGGCCGACGCCTTGCTGCGGCCGGCGCCGCTGGATTTGCGGGTGAACGCCCTGACCGACAAGCGCGCCGACGTGCAGGCCGAGCTCAAGTTGGCCGGCATCAAGGCCATGTCCACGCCTCATTCGCCCTGGGGCCTGCGCATCGACGGCAAGCCGGCGCTGAACAAGCTCGACACCTTCACGCGCGGCGCCATCGAGGTGCAGGACGAGGGTTCGCAATTGCTGGCCCTGATGCTGGACGCCAAGCGCGGCGAGATGGTGGTGGATTTTTGCGCCGGCGCCGGCGGCAAGACCCTGGCCATCGGCGCCTGCATGCGCAGCACCGGGCGCCTGTACGCCTTCGACGTCTCGGCGCACCGGCTGGATGCGCTCAAGCCTCGGCTGGCGCGCAGCAAGCTGTCCAACGTGCATCCGGCTGCCATCGCGCATGAACGCGACGATCGGGTGAAGCGGCTGGCCGGCAAGATCGATCGGGTGCTGGTTGATGCCCCCTGCTCGGGCCTGGGCACCCTGCGCCGCAACCCGGACCTCAAGTGGCGCCAATCGCCCAAGGCGGTGGAGGAGTTGACGGCCAAGCAGGCCGCCATCCTGCAAAGCGCATCCCGGCTGGTGAAATCCGGCGGCCGCCTGATCTATGCTACTTGCAGCGTGCTGCCGGAGGAAAACGAAGCCATCGCCGAGGCTTTTGGCGCCGCCCATCCGGATTTCGAGCCGCAGGACGCCGGTGAACTGCTCGCCGCGTTGAAAGTGGACGGCGCGCCGGGCCTTTGCAGCGGCGGCGAGAGCGGTTCGCGCTACCTGCGACTGTGGCCCCATCGACATGACACCGACGGATTTTTCGCAGCGGTCTGGAAGCGCAAGTAAGGTCGGTGAAATTGGGTGATCCGGCCTAAAGGAGCAATTGGCGCGATTTCTTGAGGGAAATCAAAGGTCTTTTTTTGGCCGGTCCGGTAAAATCAGGCTTCAACCAACGAGCCCGCGCCTTCGCGCGACCATGGAGTACCAAAGTTGTTTTTTACTGATTCTGCTGTTGTGAGCTCGGCCATCGAGTGGCTTGCCAACGGCTTGTGGGGTCTCAGCTGGTGGCAGGTCGTCCTGTACACGCTGATCACCACGCACATCACGATCGCCTCGGTCACCATCTTCCTGCACCGCGCCCAGGCGCACCGCGCGATGGACCTGGGGCCGATCCCTTCGCATTTCTTCCGTTTCTGGCTGTGGCTCGGCACCGGCATGGTGACGCGCGAATGGGTGGCCATCCACCGCAAGCACCACGCCAAGTGCGAAACCGAAGACGATCCGCACAGCCCGCAGACCCGCGGCATCGAGACCGTGTTCTGGCGCGGCGCCGAGCTGTACCGCGCGGAAGCCAAGAACGTCGAGACCATTGCCAAGTTCAGCCACGGCGTGCCCGACGACTGGATCGAGCGCAACCTGTACAGCCGCTTCAGCTGGCAGGGTGTGGGCCTGATGCTCATCATCAACCTGGCCCTGTTCGGCACTCTGGGCCTCACGGTCTGGGCGGTGCAGATGCTCTGGATTCCTATTACTGCCGCCGGCATCATCAATGGCATCGGCCACTACTGGGGCTATCGCAACTTCGAGGCGCCTGACGCCAGCACCAACATCTCGCCCTGGGGCCTGATCATTGGTGGCGAAGAACTGCACAACAACCACCACACCTACCCCACCTCGGCCAAGTTTTCGGTCAAGAAGTACGAGTTCGACATCGGCTGGGTCTACATCCGCATGATGGAAGCCATCGGCTGGGCCAAGGTCAAGAAGGTGCCGCCCAAGCTCATGATGGGCGCCGTGCAAGCGGTGGCCGACGAGAAGACGCTGGAGGCGGTGATCGCCAACCGCTACGAAGTCATGGCCCGCTACGCGCGCGAAATGCGCCGCACCTGCAAGGGCGAGATCGAGCAGCTCAAGGCCAAGGGCGCCGACCTGTCGGTGCTCAAGGGCGCCAAGCGCTGGCTGCACCGCGATGACGACAAGGTGCCGGCCTCCGCCCGCCAGACCCTGGTGCAGGCGCGTGCCGCACACCCGGTGCTCGACAAGATGGTCACCATGCGCGAAGAGCTGCGCCAGATGTGGCTCAACACCTCGCAGTCGCGCGAGCAGCTGACGGCTGATCTGGCCGCCTGGTGCCACCGTGCCGAGGCCAGCGGCATTGCCGCCCTGCAGGACTTCTCGGTCCGTTTGCGCGCTGCGCGCACCTGAGCATCGCCGCCAAGTGCGGCGCCTAGAAAAAAAGCCGACCTCAGGTCGGCTTTTTTGTGCCTGCCGTTGTTCGACAGGCAAAGAAAAACCCGCTGGATCGCAGCGGGTTTTCAAAGGAGCGGGCCGAATTACTTCAGCTTGATTTCCTTGTATTCGACGTGCTTGCGCGCCTTGGGGTCGAACTTCATGATCGACATCTTTTCAGGCATCGTCTTCTTGTTCTTGCTGGTCGTGTAGAAATGGCCGGTACCCGCGGTGGATTCCAGCTTGATCTTCTCGCGTCCGCCTTTGCTCGTTGCCATGTGATGCTCCTTACTTAGGCTTGGCCGCGTGCACGCAGGTCTGCGAGCACGGCGTCGATGCCGTTCTTGTCGATCAGGCGGAGCGCAGCGCTGGAAACGCGCAGGCGAACCCAGCGGTTTTCGCTTTCGACCCAGAAACGACGGTATTGCAGGTTCGGCATGAACCGGCGCTTGGTTTTGTTGTTGGCGTGGGAAACATTGTTCCCGACCATCGGGCCCTTGCCCGTGACTTCACATACGCGTGCCATGAGGACACTCTTTCATGAACAGCTGGCACGGCATGGGAAATTGGATCCCCAGGCGGTGTGTTTCAGCTTGACCTCGCCAGAAAACGGGTGGCGGTAACCCGTCCTTGCCGGTGCTCGGGGTCGTTGCGACGCCGAACGCCATTTTTGGCAAAGCCGTGGATTATAGCCCGGCCCCGGGAACAGCGCTATTCCTGCTCCAGGAAGCGCTGGGCGTCCAGCGCCGCCATGCAGCCGGTGCCGGCGCTGGTGATGGCCTGGCGATAGACATGATCCTGCACGTCGCCGGCGGCGAACACGCCCGGAACGCTGGTCATGGTGGCAAAGCCCTGCAGTCCCGACTTGGTCAGGATGTAGCCGTCCTTCATCTCCAGCTGCCCCTTGAAGATGTCGGTGTTGGGCTGATGGCCGATGGCGACGAAGCAGCCCTTCACGTCGAGTTGCTCGGTGGCGCCGGTTTGCGTGCTCTTCAGGCGCACACCGGTCACGCCGCTGTCGTCGCCCAGGACTTCGTCCAGCGTGTGGAAGAGCTTGAGTTCGATCTTGCCTTCGGCTTCCTTGGCGTGGACCTTGTCCATCAGGATCGGCTCGGCGCGGAACTTGTCGCGCCGGTGCACCAAGGTCACTTTGCTGGCGATGTTCGACAGGTACAAGGCATCCTCGACGGCGGTGTTGCCGCCGCCGATCACGCAGACCTCCTGGTCGCGATAAAAGAAGCCATCGCAGGTGGCGCAGCCCGAGACGCCGCGGCCCATGAAGTGCTGCTCCGAGGGCAGGCCCAGGTACTTGGCCGATGCGCCGGTGGCGATGATCAGCGAGTCGCAGGTGTAGGTGCCGCTGTCGCCGGTCAAGGTGAAGGGGCGCTTGCCGAAGTCGACCTTGTTGATGTGGTCGAAAACGATCTGCGTCTTGAAGCGCTCGGCATGCTCCAGAAAACGCTGCATCAGCTCGGGGCCCTGCACGCCGTGCACGTCGGCCGGCCAGTTGTCGACGTCTGTTGTGGTCATCAGTTGGCCGCCCTGTGCGATGCCGGTGACGAGCATGGGCTGCAGGTTGGCGCGGGCGGCGTAAACCGCCGCGGTGTAGCCGGCAGGGCCGGAGCCGAGAATGAGGACCTTGGCGTGTTGCGTGGAGGACATGGAAGGGGAAGCCTGTAAAACGTGAAAAATACACGCGCAGTGCGTGTACATTTTGGATCAATGGTGGGTACGAAGTATCCGCGTACGGTTCCAAATGGGAGTCACGACGATTTCAATGCGCGCGATTGTATGAATCGATTGGATTCGGTCTCGCGCCTTTTTGAGGGATCCTGAAGAATGTCGATGCTGTCCAACCTCGAACTCCTCCGGCGCGTGCCGCTTTTCTCGGCACTGACCACCGGGCAATCGGCGAGCATCGCCGATGCCATCGTCAAGAAGCGCTTCAAGCGGGCCGAGATGGTGGTCGAGCAAGGCAAGAAGTCCGACGCCCTCTACATCATCCTCACCGGCCGCGCTCGCGTGATGAGCACCGACAGCCGCGGCCGCGAAGTGATTCTGGCCACGCTGCAACCGGGCGACTACATCGGCGAGATGAGCCTGATCGACGACGAGCCGCATTCCGCCACGGTGCGCACCGAAGTGCAGACCGACGTGCTCATGCTGGGCCGCGAAGCCTTCTCGCGCTGCCTGCCTGAAAATTCCTCGATGTCTTACAACATCATGCGCGGCTTGGTTGCGCGGCTGCGCCATGCGGACCGCAAGATCGAGTCGTTGGCGTTGATGGACGTCTATGGCCGGGTGGCGCGCTCCCTGATCGAGTTTGCGGCGGACGACGGCGCCGGCAACCTCAAGATCCGCGAGAAGATCTCGCGCCAGGACTTGGCCAAGATGGTCGGCGCCTCGCGCGAGATGGTCAGCCGGGTGATGAAGGACCTGGAAGAGCGCGGCTTCGTGCAGACGCAGCCCGACGGCTCGATGATCGTCAAGGAACGGCTTTCATCGCTTGCCTGAAGCCGCCGGCGGGCGGTCCGTCCTTTTGTGACAATGGGGTCCTCCCGCGGGGGCCTGCCATCGTTTTGTTGAAGAAGACAACGGCGTCCCCGCGCATGCGCGCGGGTAGACCGCCGTTTCTGCCATGACCTATTCGCTCAACACGCTCCAATCCAACGTCGGCGCGCAAGCGCAGCCGGCGCGCTCCCGCGCCTTGCGCTTCGCGCACGAGATCACGCTGATTGCCGGCTTCGTGCTTTTTCTGTTCTGGCTCCTGGCCATGCTCAGTTTCACGCCTTCGGACGCCGCCTGGTCCACCTCGGGCACTGGCGGTGAGGTCAAGAACTGGGGGGGGCGCATCGGCGCGTGGCTGGCCGACGGCAGCTACTACCTGGCCGGCTACTCGGTGTGGTGGTGCGTGGCCGCGAGCTGGCGCGCCTGGGTATCTTCGCTGGCTGGCTGGCTGCGTGGCGCCGAAGGTGGCCAGCACGAGCAGCCGCCGCGCGGCCGCTTCAACCGCAGCCGCATCGCCTTCTGGGGTGGCCTCATCCTCTTGTTGTGCGCCAGTGCAGTGCTGGAATGGTCCAGGTTGTATCGGCTGGAATTCCGCTTGCCCGGCCATGGCGGTGGCGTGCTGGGCTACCTGGTGGGCCCCTTGAGCGTGAAGTGGCTGGGCTTCACCGGCTCCGCGCTGGTGGCCATTGCCGGAGGCGTGATCGGTTCGGCCCTGGTGTTCCGCTTTTCCTGGACACAGATTGCCGAGCGCATCGGCGCCCGCCTGTACACCCTGTTCGAATCGCGCCGCGAGAAGCGCGAGATTGCGCAGGACATCGCGATGGGCAAGCGCGCCGTGCGCGAGCGTGAGCGCGAGGACAGCGTGCTCGGCGGCGAACGCGAGGCCGACGAGGTGGAGTCGCCCGACGAAGAACTGCGCGTCGAGCCGCGACCCAAGCGCCGCCCGCCCGCGCCGCCGGTGCAGATCGAGCCCGCGCTGGCCGAGGTGCCCAAGAGCGACCGCGTCGCCAAGGAGCGCCAGAAGCCCTTGTTCCGCGAGCTGCCCGACAGCAAGTTGCCGCAGGTGGATCTGCTCGACGCATCTCAGGGCCGGCAGGAAACCGTCTCGGCCGACACTTTGGAAATGACCAGCCGGCTGATCGAAAAGAAGCTCAAGGATTTCGGCGTCGAGGTGCGGGTGGTGCTGGCCTCGCCCGGCCCGGTGATCACCCGCTACGAGATCGAGCCGGCCACCGGCGTGAAGGGCTCGCAGATCGTCGGCCTGGCCAAGGACCTGGCGCGTTCGTTGTCGCTGGTGTCGATCCGCGTGATCGAGACCATCCCCGGCAAGAACTACATGGCGCTGGAGTTGCCCAACGCCAAGCGCCAATCGATCAAGCTCAGCGAGATCCTCGGCTCGCAGGTCTACAACGAAGGCAAGTCCATGCTCACGATGGGCCTGGGCAAGGACATCGTTGGCAATCCGGTGGTGGCCGACCTGGCCAAGATGCCGCACGTGCTGGTGGCCGGCACCACGGGCTCGGGCAAGTCGGTGGGCATCAACTCCATGATCCTGAGCCTTCTGTACAAGGCCGAGGCGCGCGACGTGCGCCTGCTCATGATCGATCCGAAAATGCTGGAAATGTCGGTCTACGAAGGCATCCCGCATCTGCTGGCGCCGGTGGTCACGGACATGAAGCAGGCGGCCTATGGCCTGAACTGGTGCGTGGGCGAAATGGAGCGCCGCTACAAGCTGATGAGCAAGCTGGGCGTGCGCAACCTGGCCGGCTACAACACCAAGATCGATGAAGCCAAGGCGCGCGGCGAGTTCGTCTACAACCCCTTCAGCTTGACCCCGGAAGAGCCGGAGCCGCTCAAGCGCGAGCCGCACATCGTGGTCATCATCGACGAGCTGGCCGACCTGATGATGGTGGTGGGCAAGAAGATCGAAGAGCTGATCGCCCGCCTGGCGCAAAAGGCCCGTGCCGCCGGCATCCACCTGATCCTGGCGACCCAGCGGCCCAGCGTGGACGTGATCACCGGCCTGATCAAGGCCAACATCCCGACCCGCATTTCCTTCCAGGTCTCCAGCAAGATCGACAGCCGCACCATCCTCGACCAGATGGGCGCCGAGGCGCTGCTCGGGATGGGCGACATGCTCTACATGGCCAGCGGCACCGGCCTGCCGGTGCGGGTGCACGGCGCCTTCGTGTCGGACGAGGAAGTGCACCGCGTGGTGGCCTATCTCAAGTCGCAGGGCGAGCCCGACTACATCGAAGGTCTGCTCGAAGGCGGAACCGTGGACGGCGAAGGCGATCTACTGGGTGAAGGTGGCGGCGACGGCGGCGAGAAGGACCCGATGTACGACCAGGCGGTCGAAGTCGTGCTCAAACACCGCAAGGCCAGCATTTCGCTGGTGCAGCGCCACCTGAAGATCGGCTACAACCGCGCCGCGCGGCTGGTCGAGGACATGGAAAACGCCGGCCTGGTCAGCGCCATGAGCGGCAGCGGCCAGCGCGAAATCCTGGTGCCGGCGCGCGCCGAGTAGGAAGACTGATTTGATGATGATGAAGCGCTTTTTGTTGGGATGCTCGCTGCTGCTGTTGCTGTCGACGGCGGCGGGCAGCGCCTGGGCCGGCGGCATGGAAAGCCTGGAAGCCTTCGTGAAGAACGTGCGCTCGGGCCGCGCCCAGTTCACCCAGACCGTGACGCCGCCAGCCAGGGAGGGCGAGCCGGTGCGCAACCGCGTGTCCACCGGCAGCTTCGAATTCCAGCGGCCCGGCAAGTTCAAGTTCGACTACAAGAAGCCGTTTGTCCAGCTGATCCTGGCCGACGGCCAATCGCTGTGGCTCTATGACGCCGACCTGAACCAGGTCACGCAACGCAAGCAGGCGCAGGCCTTGGGTTCCACCCCGGCCGCCCTGATCGCGGCCGCCGCCGACCTGCGCGCCCTGCAGGCCGACTTCGACCTGGAAGCGGCGCCCGAGCGCGATGGGCTGCAATGGGTCAAGGCCACGCCCAAGGCCAAGGACGGCCAGCTGCAGCATGTGCAGGTGGGCTTCGCCGGTGAATCGCTGGCAGCCCTGGAGATCCTCGACAGTTTCGGCCAGCGCTCGGTGCTGAAGTTCGACAAGGTCGAAGTCAACCCGGCGCTGCCGGCGGGCACCTTCACCTTCAAGACGCCCGCCGGTGCCGATGTGATCAGGCAGTAGCTTGGCTTCCTCCGGCGCGCACCAACCGCTTGCCGAGCGCCTGCGCCCCCGCAACCTGGGCGAGGTGATCGGGCAGCAGCATCTGCTCGGGCCGGGCATGTCGCTGCGCATCGCCTTCGAGTCGGGGCAGCCGCACTCCTGCATCTTGTGGGGCCCACCGGGCACCGGCAAGACCACCATCGCCCGCCTGATGGCTTCTGCCTTCGATGCGCAGTTCATCGCCATCAGCGCGGTGCTGGGCGGCGTCAAGGACATCCGTGAGGCAGTGGAACGCGCGCAGCTGGCGCGTGACGGCCTGACCCAGCAGCGCACCATCGTCTTCGTCGACGAAGTGCACCGCTTCAACAAGAGCCAGCAGGACGCCTTCCTGCCGCATGTGGAAAGCGGTCTCTTCACCTTCATCGGCGCGACCACCGAGAACCCGTCCTTCGAGGTCAACTCGGCGCTGCTGTCGCGTGCCGCGGTGTATGTGCTGCAGCCGCTCGGTGAAGTCGATCTCAAGAAGATCGTGGCCAAGGCCCAGGCCATCGACGCCGTGCCCGCCATCGAGGCCGCTGCCGTCGACCGGCTGGTGGCCTATGCCGACGGCGACGCGCGGCGCCTGCTCAACACGCTGGAAACCCTGGCGGTGGCGGCGCGCGCCGAGAAACTGGGCGACATCAGCGATGCCTGGCTGTTGCGTGTGCTGGGCGAGCGCATGCGCCGCTACGACAAGGGCGGCGAGCAGTTCTACGACACCATCTCGGCGCTGCACAAATCGGTGCGCGGCAGCGATCCGGATGCGGCTCTGTACTGGTTCGTGCGCATGCTCGACGGCGGCGCCGACCCGCGCTACATGGCGCGCCGCCTGGTGCGCATGGCCAGCGAGGACATCGGCCTGGCCGATCCGCGCGCGCTGCGCCTCGCGCTCGACGCGGCCGAGGTCTACGAGCGGCTGGGCACGCCCGAAGGCGAACTGGCGCTGGCCGAATGCGTGGTCTACCTGGCCGTGGCGCCCAAATCGAACGCCGTCTACAAGGCCTACAACGAAGCACGGGCCTTCGTGCAAAAGGACGGCACGCGCCCCGTGCCGATGCATTTGCGCAATGCGCCGACCCAGCTCATGAAGCAGCTGGACTACGGCAAGGGCTACCGCTATGCGCACGACGAAGACGGCGGATTCGCCGCCGGCGAGCGCTATCTGCCCGAGGGCATGGAAGCGCCCGGTTTCTACCGCCCGGTAGAGCGCGGCCTGGAGGTTCGCATTGCCGAAAAGCTGCGCGAATTGCGCCGCCGCAACCAGGACGCCGGCTGACCGAGGCTCCACGGCAGCGCTATACACCAGCGGGAAAACCCCGGCCTGCCGTGCCCCAAAACGGGGATGACAGTTGTCTACAATCCCGCCCACTAACCCGCGGCCAAACCATTGCTGGCGGGTTTTTTGCTAACTAGAGAGCCTCAGCGCCGACCCGGCGCATCAGGTAATAGAAAGCAGCTCCCAAGGCTGCAACGGAAAAGGGACCTCATATGGACATCTTGCTGCAACAGATCATCAACGGTCTGGTTCTCGGCAGCATGTACGCCTTGATAGCCTTAGGCTATACGATGGTGTACGGCATTATCAATCTCATCAACTTTGCCCATGGCGAGGTCCTCATGGTCGGGGCACTGACCAGCTGGACCATCATCGGCTGGATGCGCGAGGCCATGCCCAACTCGCCGGGCTGGCTGATCCTGATCCTGGCATTGATCATTGCCTGCATCGTCGCCGCGGTGCTCAACTTCGTGATCGAAAAGGTAGCCTATCGGCCGCTGCGCAACAGCCCCAAGCTGGCGCCGCTGATCACCGCCATCGGGATGTCGATCCTCTTGCAGACGATCGCCATGATCATCTGGCGGCCCACCAACAAGGCCTATCCGACCTTGCTGCCCAGCGAATCGATCCACATTGCCGGTGCTTCCATCTCGCCGACGCAGATCATGATTTTGGGCCTGACGGCCGTGTCACTGGCGATCCTGATGTGGATCGTGAACTTCACCAAGCTGGGACGCGCCATGCGCGCGACCGCCGAAAACCCGCGCGTTGCCGCGCTGATGGGCATCCGCCCCGACATGGTGATCTCGGCCACCTTCATCATCGGCGCCGTCCTGGCGGCCATCGCCGGCGTGATGTACGCCTCCAACTACGGCATCGCACAGCATGCGATGGGCTTCATTCCCGGGCTGAAGGCCTTCACCGCGGCAGTGTTCGGCGGCATCGGCAACCTGGGTGGCGCGGTGGTCGGGGGCATCCTGCTCGGCGTGATCGAGGCGGTGGGTGCGGGCTACCTGGGGGCGGTGACGGGCGGCGTGCTGGGCAGCCAGCACAGCGACATCTTCGCCTTCATCATCCTGATCCTGACGCTCACCGTGCGCCCCTCGGGCCTGCTGGGCGAACGTGTGGCCGATCGCGCCTGAGGAGTCCTGCACCATGAAAGACTCCACCAAAAAAATCGTCGTCTTCATCGCCTCGGCTGTGCTCCTGCTGGCCCTGCCGCTGGTGCTGCAGACCCAGGGCAATGCCTGGGTGCGCATCGTCGACATCGCACTGCTCTACGTCTTGCTGGCGCTGGGCCTGAACATCGTGGTCGGCTATGCCGGCCTGCTGGACCTGGGCTATGTGGCTTTCTTTGCCATCGGCGCGTACATATACGCATTGCTGAGCTCGCCGCACCTGACCGACACCTTCCCCGCCATCAAGGCCATGTTCCCGAACGGGCTGCATGTGTCGTTCTTCATCGTGGTTCCGCTGGCATTCGTGGTGGCGGCCGTCTTCGGCGTGATCCTCGGCGCGCCGACGCTCAAGCTGCGCGGCGACTACCTGGCCATCGTGACTCTGGGCTTCGGCGAAATCATCCGCGTGTTCCTGAACACGCTGGACCACCCGGTCAACATCACCAACGGCCCGAAGGGCATCCTGGCGATCGACTCCGTGAAGATCTTCGGCCTGGACCTTGGGCGCATGCTCAAGCTCGACGGCTTCTCGATCTCGTCGGTGTCGCTGTACTACTACCTGTTCCTGACGCTGGTGATCATCACGGTGATCGTGTCGCACCGGCTGCAGCTGTCGCGCGTGGGCCGTGCCTGGATGGCCATTCGCGAAGATGAAATCGCCGCCAAGGCGATGGGCATCAACACCCGCAACATGAAGCTCTTGGCCTTCGGCATGGGCGCGAGCTTTGGCGGCGTGTCCGGCGCCATGTTCGCCTCGTTCCAGAGCTTCGTGTCGCCCGAGTCCTTCGCCTTGATGGAGTCGGTGATGATCGTGGCCATGGTGGTGCTCGGCGGCCTGGGCCACCTGCCCGGGGTGATCCTGGGTGCGGTGCTGCTGGCGGCACTGCCTGAAGTGCTGCGCTACGTGGCAGGTCCGCTGCAAGCCATGACCGATGGACGCCTGGACGCGTCCATCCTGCGCCAGCTCTTCATCGCGCTGGCCATGATCGTGATCATGCTGGTGCGTCCGCGCGGCCTGTGGCCGTCGCCCGAGCATGGCAAGTCGCTCGTGCGCAGAAACGGGAAGCCGGTTGCCGATGGGTCCATCCAGGCACATGCGCCCGGCGTGGAAACGCCCGCCGATGAAGTTCCGGGCGAAGCCTCGCGTCCGATGTCGATCAATCCCTGAGAGCCGAGGACTTTGCAATGACTGAAACCATCCTCGACGTCAAAGGAATCTCCAAGCGATTCGGCGGCCTGCAGGCGCTGTCCGACGTGGGCATTTCCATCCAGCGCGGCCAGGTGTATGGCCTGATCGGCCCCAACGGCGCCGGCAAGACCACCTTCTTCAACGTCATCACCGGCTTGTACACGCCCGACAGCGGGAGCTTCCAGCTGGCCGGCAAGCCCTACCAGCCGACGGCCGTGCACGAAGTGGCCAAGGCGGGCATCGCGCGCACCTTCCAGAACATCCGCCTCTTCGCCGACATGACGGCGCTGGAGAACGTGATGGTGGGGCGCCATATCCGCACCCATTCCGGCGTGATCGGTGCCATCCTGCGCACCAAGAGCTTCAAGGCCGAAGAGGACGCCATCGCCGAACGCGCCCACCAGCTGCTCGACTACGTGGGCATCGGCAAGTACGCGGACTTCAAGGCGCGCACGCTCAGCTACGGCGACCAGCGCCGCCTGGAGATCGCACGTGCCCTGGCGACCGACCCGCAACTCATCGCCCTGGATGAGCCCGCGGCCGGCATGAATGCCACCGAGAAGATGCAACTGCGCGAGCTGATCGACCGCATTCGCAAGGACGACCGGACGATCCTGCTCATCGAGCACGACGTGAAACTGGTGATGGGCCTGTGCGACCGCGTCACGGTGCTCGACTACGGCAAGCAGATTGCCGAAGGAACGCCGGCCGACGTGCAGAAGAACGAAAAAGTGATCGAGGCCTACCTCGGCACCGGAGGACATTGAGATGAGCAGCAAAACTTTGCTGAAGGTCAGCGGCCTGAAGGTCGCTTACGGCGGGATCCAGGCCGTTAAGGGCGTCGATTTCGAAGTGCACGAGGGCGAACTGGTGTCGCTGATCGGTTCCAACGGCGCCGGCAAGACCACCACCATGAAGGCCATCACCGGCACCCAGCCGGCGCTGGCGGGCGACATCGAATTCCTGGGCAAGAACATCAGGGGCCGTGGTGCCTGGGACCTGGTGGAAGAAGGCCTGGTGATGGTGCCCGAAGGCCGCGGCGTCTTCACCCGCATGACGATCACCGAGAACTTGCAGATCGGCGCCTTCATCCGCAAGGACAAGGCCGCGATCGCGCAGGACATGGAGCGCGTGTTCGCCACCTTCCCGCGCCTGAAGGAGCGCGCCACGCAGCTGGCCGGCACCATGTCGGGCGGCGAGCAGCAGATGCTGGCCATGGGCCGCGCCCTGATGGCGCGCCCCAAGGTGCTGCTTTTGGACGAGCCCTCGATGGGCCTGTCGCCCATCATGGTCGACAAGATCTTCGAGGTGGTGCAGGACGTCTACAAGCAGGGCGTCACCATCCTGCTGGTGGAGCAGAACGCCAGCCGCGCCCTGCAGCTGGCCGACCGCGGCTACGTGATGGAGTCGGGCCTCATCACCATGAGCGGCGATGCCAAGGTGATGCTGAGCGACCCCAAGGTGCGGGCCGCCTACCTCGGCGAATAAGAAAAAAGCCGGCAGCAGCCGGCTTTTTTTTTCTGAGTCGCAGATCAAGCGTCAGTCGACGCGGGCGCCGGTGGCCTTGACCACCTTCTCGTACTTCGCCAGTTCGCTCTTCATGAAGGCGCCGAACTGATCGGGCGTGTTGCCCACCGGCTCGGCCATCAGCGCGGCAAAGCGAGTTTTGGTTTCGGGCGCCTGCAGCGCGGCGACGAAAGCCTTGCTCATCTTGTCGATGGTCTCGCGCGGCGTGCCGGCAGGGGCCACCAGGCCCCACCAGGTGTCGATCGAGAAGCCCTTGAGTGTGTCGGCGACCGGCGGCACATCGGGAAGCATCGGGCTGCGCGCCACGGTGGTCACGGCCAGGGCCTTGAGCTTGCCCGAGCGGATGTTGGGCGCGGCGGTGGCCAGGTTGTCGAAGTTGAAGTCGACCTGCTGCGACAGCAGCGCCAGTTGCGCCGGGTTGCCGCCGTTGTAGGGAATGTGCAGGGCGAAGATGCCTGCTTCCTTCTTGAACATCTCGCCCGCCAGGTGGCCGGCGCTGCCGTTGCCGCCGCTGCCGTAGTTGAGCTTGCCCGGATTCGCCTTGGCGTAGGCGATGAGGTCCTGCAGATTGCTGATCTTCAGGCGCTGCGCGGCCTCGGCATTCATCACCAGCACATTGGGCACCCGCACCATTTGCGTGATGGGCGCGAAATCGGTGGCCGCGTTGTATGGCATCTTGGCGTAGAGCCATGGATTGACCGCGTTGGTGGCGGTGGCGGCAATGCCAATCGTCAGGCCGTCGGGCGCGGCCTTGGCCACCATGTCGGCGCCGATGTTGCCGCCGGCGCCCGGCTTGTTGTCGATGATCACGGTGCCCAGCGAGTCCTTCACGCGCTCGGCGAGCGCGCGGGCGGTGACGTCGATCGGGCCACCCGCCGCATAGGGCACGATCAGGCGGATTGGCCGGCCTTGTTGCTGCTGCGCGAAGGCGGGCAGGGTGGCCGTGGCCAGCATTGCAATGGCGGTCGAAATCAGAAGACGTCTTGAAGTCATGGGGGCAGGGTCAGGGCATGGCCTTGTCGGCCTCGGTGGTGAATGCATCGGCGAAAAACTCCTCTTCCGGCAGGCCGGCGCGGGCGACGTAATCGTGCCGCGCCGAGTCCACCACGATCGGTGCGCCGCAGGCATACACCTGGTGGCCGGACAGGTCGGCGATGTCTTCCAGCACCGCCAGGTGGACGAAGCCGGTGCGGCCGGTCCAGTTGTCTTCCGGAACTGCGTTCGACACCACCGGCACGTAGCGCAGATTGGGCATCGCAGCCACGCGCTCGCGCATCCAGTCGTCCATGTACAGGTCTTCGGGCCGGCGGCCGCCCCAGTACAGCGCCGTGGGCCGCTCTAGCCCCAAGTGCGCCATGTGCTCGATCAGCGCCTTGATGGGCGCAAAGCCGGTGCCGGAAGCCAGCAGCACGACCGGCTTGTCGGACTCCTCGCGCAGGAAGAAGCTGCCGTAGGGCCCTTCGATGCGCAGGATTTCCTTTTCCTTCATGGCGCCGAACACGTGATCGGTGAAGCGGCCGCCCGGCAGGTGGCGCACATGCAGTTCCAGGCCGGTGCCCGGCTGGGCCAGCAGGTGCGGCGCGTTCGCCATCGAATAGCTGCGGCGCACGCCGCCTTGCAGGATGAATTCGACGTACTGGCCGGCGTGGAACTGCAGCGGCGCGCCCGCCGGCATCTGCAGCTTGATGGCCATCACGTCGTGCGACAGGCGGGTGAGGGCCTGCACGCGTACCGGCATCTTGCGGATCGGGAAGGCGCCGGCTTCGGTGACCTGGCGCGATTCCAGCACCACGTCGCTCTTGGCCACCGAGCAGCAGGTGAGCACGTAGCCGTTGATCTGCTCTTCGGCGCTCAAGGCCTTGCTCTGATGCACACCGATGGAGACCTCGCCCGACAGCTTCTTGCACTTGCAGGAGCCGCAGGCGCCGTCCTTGCAGCCGTAGGGCAGGCCGATGCCTTGGCGGATGGCGGCGGCCAGGACGGTTTCGTCGCCATGCGCGACGAAATTTCGTCCGCTCGGCTCGACGGTGATGGAAAAGCCCGCCTCGGGCGCCCCTGAACTCATGGGTATTCTTCGGTCCGACAAAAGGATGGAATTTTGCCTGCAAACCATAGTCCCCTCGGCGCGCTGCCCGCGCGCTTTCGCCGTGAACGGGTGCTGATCGTCGGCTGCGGCGACGTGGGCCTGCGCGCGGCGCGGCTGCTCAAGGGCAGGGTGCGCCTGCTGGCCCTGACCTCATCGGCGAGCCGCGTGGCTGAGCTGCGCACGGCCGGTCTGACCCCCATCGTGGCTAACCTCGACCAACCGCAGAGCCTGCATCGCCTGGCCGGACTGGCCGATCGGGTGCTGCATCTGGCGCCGCCGCCGCGCATCGAGAGCGGGCGCTGGTGGCGCGATGCGCGCACCAGCGCGCTGGTGCAGGCGCTGCGGCGCCGCAGCCTGCCGCTGTCCTTGGTCTATGGCTCGACCAGCGGCGTCTACGGCGACTGCGGTGGCGACAGGGTCCTGGAATCGCGCACCGTGCATCCGGACACGCCGCGCGCGCATCGCCGCGTGGATGCCGAGCGCGCGGTGCGCTGGTTGGGCCGCGCCGGCGTCAGGGCAAGCATTTTGCGCATCCCCGGCATCTACGCGCCCGATCGCGAAGGCGGCACGCCGCGCGAGCGCCTGACGCGTGGCACGCCCGTGCTGGCGCGCGAGGACGATGTCTACACCAGCCACATCCATGCCGACGACCTGGCGCGCGCCTGCCTGCTGGCGCTATGGCGTGGCGGGCCGCAGCGCGTCTTTCACGTGAGCGACGACACCGAACTGAAGATGGGCGACTACTTCGACCTGGCGGCAGACCTCTACGGCATGGCTCGGCCGCCGCGCATTGCGCGCAACGAGGCGCAAGGGCAATTGCCGCTGCAGCTGCTGAGCTTCATGAGCGAATCGAGGCGCCTGGACAACACGCGGATGAAGCGCGAGCTGCGCCTGCGGCTGCGGCATCCGACGGTAGCGACGGGCTTGCGCGCTTCATGAGGGATTGAACCAGGTGGGCCTGCAAGACCCTGACAAGGGTTGGGCCAAATACTGGTGCACTGGTGCACTGGTGCCCGAGGCCGGAATCGAACCGGCACGCCTTGCGGCGGGGGATTTTGAGTCCCCTGCGTCTACCAATTTCACCACTCGGGCCGTGAGGGGGAAGAGAGCCCGAAATTATGGCACAGTGCTTGGCATGAAGTACCCGACGATCGAAGACGCCATCGGCAAGACGCCGCTGGCGGCCCTGCAAAGAATCGAAGCCGCGGACAACGCGCGCCGAGGCAATGTCATCCTGGCCAAGCTGGAAGGCAACAACCCGGCCGGCTCGGTGAAAGACCGGCCGGCCCTGTCGATGATCAAGCGGGCCGAGGAGCGCGGCGAGATCAAGCCAGGCGACACCCTGATCGAGGCGACCTCGGGCAACACCGGCATCGCGCTGGCCATGGCGGCCGCCATCCGTGGCTACCGCATGGTGCTGATCATGCCGGAGGACCTGTCGGTGGAGCGTGCGCAAACCATGAAGGCTTTCGGCGCCGAGCTGGTGCTCACGCCCAAGAGCGGCGGCATGGAATACGCGCGCGACCTGGCCGAGCAGATGATGGCCCAGGGCAAGGGCCGCGTGCTCGACCAGTTTGCCAACTCGGACAACACGCGCATCCACTACGAGACCACCGGCCCCGAGATCTGGCAGGACACCCAGGGCCGCATCACCCATTTCGTGAGCGCCATGGGCACCACCGGCACCATCACCGGCGTCTCGCACTACCTGAAGGAAAAGAACTCCGCGATCCAGATCATCGGCGCGCAGCCGGACGAGGGCTCGCGCATTCCGGGCATCCGCAAGTGGCCGCAGGAATACCTGCCCAAGATCTACGAGCCCAGCCGCGTCGACCAGCTGGTGCATGTGAGCCAGGACAACGCCGAGGAAATGTGCCGCCGGCTGGCGCGCGAAGAGGGCATCTTTGCCGGCATCTCTTCCGCCGGCGCCCTGTGGGTCGCGCTGCAGATTGCCAGGACGGTGGAGAACGCCACCATCGTCTTCGTGGTGTGCGACCGCGGCGACCGCTACCTGTCGACCGGCGTCTTTCCGGCCTGAGCGCGACGATGCCGCATCCCAAGTTTTGCCAGGCCTGCGCCACACCGCTCGAATGGGTCGTGCAGCCGGAGGACGGAGGTCCCAAGGAGCGGCTGCGATGCCGCGCCTGCGGACATACGCACTGGAACAATCCCACGCCCGTGCTGGCGGCGATCGTCGAGTACCGCGGCCAGGTGCTGCTGGCGCGCAATGCGGCGTGGCCGACCAAGATGTACGCCCTGATCACCGGCTTCATGGAGGCGGGCGAGACACCCGAGGAGGGCATCGCTCGCGAGGTGAAGGAAGAAACCAACCTCGATGTGAGCTTCACGAAGATCGTGGGTGCCTACGACTTCCAGCGCATGAACCAGGTCATCATTGCCTACCACGTGGTGGCTGATGGCGAGGTCCGTTTGTCGCCCGAGCTGGTCGACTACCGGCTGTACGACCTGCCGCAGCTCAAGTGTTGGCCCGCGGGAACGGGCTACGCGCTGGCCGACTGGCTGCGTACCCGGGGGCACGAGCCGGTGTTTTTCACGCAAGCCGAGAACGAAGAGCGGCGCAGGGGCCTGAACCTGCCGCCACAGGAGCCAACACGTGCAAGTTGATCGCGAAATCGACACCCGCGGGCTCAATTGCCCGCTGCCCATCCTGAAGGCCAAGAAGTCGCTCAACGAAATGCAGAGCGGCCAGCTGCTGAAGGTGGTCTCCACCGATCCGGGCTCGGTGCGCGACTTCCAGGCCTTCTCGCGCCAGACCGGCAACGAACTGGTCGAGCAGCAGACGGCCGGCAGCGACTACATCCACGTGCTGCGCCGGCGCTGAGCGCCGGCGGGCCCAGCGGTCAGAGCGTCAGGCTCTTGAGGTAGCGGCGAAACTCCTCGCCCACCTCGGCGTGCTGCAGGGCCAGTTCCACCGTCGCCTGCAGAAAACCTTCCTTGCTGCCGCAGTCGTAACGCGTGCCTTGATAGGCGTAGGCGTAGACCGATTCCTTGTCGAGCAGCGCGGCGATGCCGTCGGTGAGCTGGATCTCGCCACCCGCGCCCTTGGGCTGGTTGCGGATCTGCGAAAACACCGAAGGCGAAAGGATGTAGCGGCCCGCCACGCCCAGGCGCGAAGGCGCGGCCTCGGGGCTGGGCTTCTCGACCATGCGGCGCACGCGGGTCAGGCCGTCTTCGACGCCGTCGCCCGCCACGATGCCGTAGCGCTTCACATGTTCCAGCGGCACTTCCTGCACCGCCAGGATGGAGCCGCCGAGCCGCTCGTGCGCACGCACCATCTGCGTGAGGATGCCCTCGCCGCCGGCGGGGCCGACCATCAGGTCATCGGCCAGCAGCACCGCAAAGGGCTCGTCGCCCACCAGGTGCTCGGCGCACAGCACGGCATGGCCCAGGCCCAGCATGCGCGGCTGGCGCACGTAGGAACAGGTCATGTCGTCCGGCACGACGGAGCGCGCGATTTCCAGCAAGGCGGTCTTCTGCGCGGCCTCGAGCTGGCTTTCCAGCTCGTAGGCGGTGTCGTAGTGGTCTTCGATGGCGCGCTTGTTGCGGCCGGTGACGAAGATCATGTCGCGGATGCCAGCGGCATACGCTTCTTCGACGGCGTACTGGATCAGCGGCTTGTCGACCACCGGCAGCATTTCCTTGGGTTGCGCCTTGGTGGCGGGGAGAAAGCGGGTGCCGAAGCCCGCCACGGGGAAAACGGCCTTGCGGATACGCGTCGTCGAAGTAGGCATGCTGTTGCGGTTGATAGGTGTCGTGATCGCCGATGGTAAGCGCCACGACACCTTCGCCGTGTCAGCCGAGACGCACTACCTGGTCTTTCAGCCTAGTCAACATGGCGGAAAACTCCGCGACCCGCTGCTTTTCCTGTTCGATGACGGCCGGCGGCGCCTTGGCCACGAAGGCCTCGTTGCCCAGCTTGGCAGTGGCCTTGGCGATCTCGCCTTCGATGCGGGCCAGCTCCTTGCCGATGCGGGCCTTCTCGGCCGCCTTGTCGATTTCCATGTGCAGGCACAGGCGCGCCGGCCCGACCACCGCCACCGGCGCCGCCTCGGCGGCCGCGGTCCACGCGGCCTCGTCGTCGAACACCTTCACTTCGCTCAGCTTGGCCAGGGCCTGGAGAACCGGCGCGCTGCTGCGCAGGAACGCGGCACTGCCCGCATCGTCTGCCACCGCGTACAGCGGGAAGCGGGTGGCGGGCGAAACCTTCATCTCGCCGCGCAGGGTGCGGCAGGCGTCGACCAGGGCCTTCAGGCGCGCCACATACGCTTCTGCCGCCTCGTCGATCTTCCCGCTCTGGCTCTCCGGATAGGCGGCGATCATGATCGATTCGCCCTGGCGGCCGGCCACCGGCGCCACCTTCTGCCACAGCGCCTCGGTGATGAATGGGATGACCGGGTGGGCCAGGCGCAGCAGCGCTTCCAACGTACGGATCAGGGTGCGGCGGGTGGCGCGCTGCTGGGCGTCGTCGCCGGTCTGGATCTGCACCTTGGCGATTTCCAGGTACCAGTCGCAGAACTCGTCCCAGGCAAACTGGTAGATGGCGTTGGCGACGTTGTCGAGGCGGTATTCCTCGAAGCCCTTGGCCACTTCGGCTTCCACGCGCTGCAAGGCCGATGCGATCCAGCGGTCCGCCTGGCTGAAGTCGAGGTAGCCGTGCGCCGGGCCGCCGGGCGCGCACTCGGCCTTGGTGTGCTCGCGCAGGCCGCAGTCCTGGCCTTCGCAGTTCATCAGCACGAAGCGGGTGGCGTTCCACAGCTTGTTGCAGAAGTTGCGATAGCCCTCGCAGCGCTTGGCGTCGAAGTTGATGCTGCGGCCCAGCGAGGCGAGTGATGCAAAGGTGAAGCGCAGCGCATCGGCGCCGAAGGCCGGGATGCCGTCCGGAAATTCCTTTTGCGTGTTCTTGCGCACGGTGGGCGCGGTCTCGGGCTTGCGCAGGCCCTGGGTGCGCTTGTCCAGCAACTCGGGCAGTTCGATGCCGTCGATCAGGTCCACCGGATCGAGCACGTTGCCTTCGGACTTGCTCATCTTGTTGCCGTGCGAATCGCGCACCAGGCCGTGGATGTAGACGTGCCTGAACGGCACCTTGCCGGTGAAATGCTTGGTCATCATGATCATCCGGGCGACCCAGAAGAAGATGATGTCGTAGCCGGTCACCAGCACGCTCGAGGGCAGGTACAGATCCAGGTCCTGCGTCTTCTCGGGCCAGCCCAGGGTCGAGAAGGGCACCAGGGCGGCCGAGTACCAGGTGTCGAGCACATCCTGGTCGCGGGTGAGCTTCTTGCCGGGCGCCTGGGCTTGTGCCGCGGCCTCGTCTTCGGCGACGTAGACCAAGCCGGCTTCGTCGTACCAGGCGGGAATCTGGTGGCCCCACCAGAGCTGGCGCGAGATGGTCCAGTCCTGGATGTTCTCCATCCAGTGGTTGTAGGTGTTGACCCAGTTCTCGGGCACGAAGCGCACTTCGCCCGACTTCACCGCCTCGATGGCCTTGTGCGCGATGGAGGTACCGTCGTTGGCCGGCTTGGTCATGGCCACAAACCACTGGTCGGTGAGCATCGGCTCCACCACCGCGCCGGTACGGGCGCAGCGCGGCACCATGAGCTTGTGCTTCTTGGTCTCGACGAGCAGGCCCAGTTCCTTCAAGTCGGCCACGACCGACTTGCGGGCATCGAAGCGATCGAGGCGGCGGTACTTTTCCGGCGCGTTGTCGTTGATGGTGGCGTCCAGCGTCAGCACGCCGATGATCGGCAACTGGTGGCGCAGGCCCACTGCGTAGTCGTTGTGGTCGTGCGCCGGCGTGACCTTGACTACGCCGGTGCCGAATTCCTTGTCCACGTATTCGTCGGCAATCACCGGGATGAGGCGGTCCACCAGCGGCAGCTTGACCTGCTGGCCCACCAGGTGCTTGTAGCGCTCGTCCTCGGGATGAACCATCACCGCCACGTCGCCCAGCATGGTCTCCGGACGCGTGGTGGCCACCGTGAGCGAGCCGCTGCCGTCGGCCAGCGGGTAGGCGATGTGCCAGAGGAAGCCGTCTTCTTCCTCGCTCTCGACTTCCAGGTCGCTGACCGCGGTCTTGATGGTCGGGTCCCAGTTGACCAGGCGCTTGCCGCGATAGATCAGGCCCTCGTTGTAGAGCTGCACGAAGGTCTGGGTGACCACCTTCGACAGCTTGTCGTCCATGGTGAAGTACTCGCGGCTCCAGTCCACCGTGTCGCCCATGCGGCGCATCTGGCTGGTGATGGTGTTGCCGGACTTCTCCTTCCATTCCCAGACCTTCGCGACGAAGTTCTTGCGGCCCAGGTCGTGGCGGCTGAGTTTTTGCTCCTGCAGCTGGCGCTCCACCACGATCTGCGTCGCGATGCCGGCGTGGTCCGAGCCCGGCAGCCACAGCGTGTTGGCGCCCTTCATGCGGTGGTAGCGCGTCAGGCTGTCCATGATCGTCTGGTTGAAGGCATGGCCCATGTGCAGGGTGCCGGTGACGTTGGGCGGCGGCAGCTGGATGGCGAAGGAGGGGGCGCCGTTCTGGGGCGCCTTGGTGCCGCGGTAGCCGGCCTGCGCGTAGCCGCGCCGTTCCCATTCGGGACCCCAGTGCGCCTCGAGGGCGGCGGGTTCGAAGGACTTGGACAGGCTCTCGAGGCCAGGCTGGTTCAGGGTGTCGCTCATGGGGGGCGATGGGTGGGCGTTCAAGGGAGGCGGCATGGATACGGCACCCCGCATGCGGGGTGCCGCCGTGATTCGGAAGGGAGAACCCGCGATTTTATTCGAGCGCCCTGGCGCGCAGGTCCGCGGCCCCGCCATGTCGCGCTGCGCGCGGTGCGTGAGTTCACAACCCGGGAGTCGTCGTCAGCGCCAATCCAAATCGGCATCTAGCTTCCCAAGGTGCAGGCAATCTGAATTTGACTTGTGAATTTTCCGAATAGAGAAATTATTTTCAATTCTTCGACAATTCGCGATCATTGCGTGGTCGGCAATGCGTCGGATGAAATTCATTGGCGCTGAAAGTCGACAATAAATACTCGTGGAATTTTCGTTGTCAACATGCTGATCAGACGATCTGCGGCAAACGTGTAGGAAAAATCTTGGCTTGTGATTCCTGCTTTCTGGATCATCTTGCAGAAAATTCCGAATGAAAAATAGCCGTTTCTCAATCTAGAGAATTGCTTGTTGTGCGGATCGTGCACCAAATGTGAAAAATCAACGAGTCTCTCGATCTGGCATTTTCTCTATTGGGCAGATCTGGCTCGGACGTCAGGATAATCATTGTCAAATATTTGCGAGCTCGCAGCTTGAAATGCGAAAGGCGCGCTTATGTGACCCGCAACCTGTCAAAACAAGCGACAGCAGAGAACCAACATGACGATCACTGTTAGGAAAAAAAGGCAATCCACTCGCCTGGTGCGCAGCCGTGCCGCCCAAGCCGCCTTGCTGACGCTGGTATTGGCAGGCTGCGCCGTGCAGCCGAAACCCCTCGAGACGCAGGAAAACCGGGCCCGGGCCACCGACCTGATGGCGCGCGTCGATGCCGATCAAGAGCCGGTGAGCGCACCGATCGACCTATACGAAGCCATGGCCCGAGCCATCAAGTACAACTTGGACGGTCGTGTCGAACTGATGAACCTGGCCCTGAGCCAGCGCGAACTGGATCTGCAGCGCTACGACATGCTGCCCAAGTTCGTTGCTTCGCTGGACTATGCCGGCCGCGACAACTACTCGGGTGGCATCAGCCGTTCGCTGCTGACCGGCCAGACTTCGCTCGAGCCCTCGACGTCTTCCGACAAGAATGTGTTGTCGGGCGATCTTTCGCTGAGCTGGGACGTGCTGGACTTCGGCCTGTCGTACGTGCGCGCCAAGCAGGCGGCGGATCAGGTCAACATTGCCGACGAGCGCAAGCGCAAGGTGGTCAACCGCATCGTCGAAGACGTGCGTTCGGCCTACTGGCGCGCCGTCAGTGCCGAGCGGCTGCTGGGCAAGACTCAAGAGCTCGAGCGCGTGACGCAAGCGGCGTTGGGCCAGGCCGAACGCCAGGAGAAGGCCGGCTTTACCGCCCCGCTGGCGCCGCTGACCTATCAGCGCGAACTGCTGAGCATCAGGCGCGATGCCCAGGCCCTGGGCCGCGAGTTGGGCGTGGCCAAGCAGCAATTGGCGGCGCTCATGAACCTGCCGCCCAACACCAAGTACACGGTGGCGCTGCCCTCGCAGTCGACGGTGTGGAAGCCGCTGGAGCTGCCCGGCATCCAAGGCGCCGACTACGTGGCCATGGTGCGCACGGCCATCGAGAACCGCCCGGAGTTGCGCGAAGTGGCCTACCAGCTGCGCAGCAACGATCAGGAAACCACCGCGGCCTATCTTCGTGCGCTGCCCAGCCTGCGCGTGTTCGCCGGCCTCGACTTCAGTGACAACAGCTTTCTCTACAACAACAACTGGGTGGGCTGGGGCGCGCGTGCCAGCTGGAATGTGCTCAACGTGTTCCGCCTGCCGGCCGAGAAGGAAAAGATCAAGGCCCAAGGCCAACTGCTCGATCAGCGGCAGCTGGCCCTCACCACGGCGGTGGCCACTCAGGTGGAAGTCAGTCGTGTCCGCTATGCCCTGCGCCTGAACGAACTCCAGACCGCCAAGCGCTACCAGGACGTGCAGAGCCGGATCGAGGGGCAGATCGAGGCCGGCTACAAGGCTGAGAAGCTCAGCCGCCAGACGCTGATCCGCGAGCAGATGAACACGCTGGTCTCGCAGGTGCGCTACGACATGGCCCTGGCCGATCTGCAGAACGCCTATGCCAACGTGTACGCCTCGCTGGGCATCGACCCGGTCGAAGCCGGCATGACAACGACCGAATCGGTGACCGAACTCGCCGGCAAGTTGCGGAGCATGTGGGCCAAGCGCCACGACGCGGTGGCCGGTTCGCCCAACGCTTCAACCTCGCCAGAGCGGACGCACAAGACAACAGGATCTGCTCACAGCAGCCCCGCAACCGGAGGCTGAGGCCGCTGCGTTGCCGTACTCGAAACCTTGGATGGATGCAGCGCATCATGAAGATACTGATGAACTCGAACTCCTTGTCACCGCGACGCGCTTCGCTGTGGCTGGTGGGCCTGCTGCTCGCAAGCCCCGTGACCTGGGCTGCCACGCCAGCGGAGTCCAGCGTGGCGCGCGGTGTGCTGCGGGCCGAGCGCGAGGCCGTCCTTTCATCCGCGGTATCGGAGCGCATCGTGCGCATGCCCTTCCGCGAGGGCGAGCACTTCGACAAGGGCGACGCACTGGTCACTTTCGACTGCGGGCGCCTGGGCGCTGAGCTTCGCGCCGCACGAGCGGGCGCCGCGGTGGAAGAGCGCAATGCCAAGGTGCAGGCCGAGCTGCTGGCCATGGACGCCACCGGACGTGCCGACGCCGACATTGCCCGCCTGAAGGAAAAGGAGCGCGATGCGCAGGCCGACGTAATCCATGAGCGCATGTCCGGCTGCAAGGTTGTGGCCCCGTTCGCGGGCCGCGTGGTCGAGACGATGGCGCGCGCGCACGAGACGCCACCGCCCAACGAGAAGTTGATCAAGATCGTCAGCGACGGCCCGCTGGAACTGCACATGGTGGTGCCGTCCAAGTGGCTGTCGTGGCTGCACAAGGACTCCACCGTCGCCTTCAAGGTCGACGAGACCGGCGACGTCCTCCAGGCCAAGGTCCAGCGCATCTCCGCCGCGGTCGATGCCGTGAGCCAGACCGTGAAGATCGTGGCAGCCGTCGACAAGGTGCCCGCCACCGTGCGGCCCGGCATGAGTGGCCGCGCCACGCTCAACGGCGTCACCAGCGACGACAAAGGCGCCGCGCGCGCGGCGAAGCCTGCGGCCGCCATGCTGGAGCCCGTGTCGCGCACGATTCCCGTGCGAGAACGGAGGTAAGGGCGATGACATTGCCTGCTGTTGAAGCGCTGTCCGACGAGCCGAAAGAGCCGTCTCGTACGCGCTTGGTGTCCAGGGAAGCGGCCAACGGCGTCGTCAGGCGCCGCGCGTCGATCGGCGCGGCGCCGGCTGAAGCCGATGCCGGCTCACTCCGGCCTTCGCGCGAAGCGGCAGCGGCAGCGAGCAACGGTACGAGCCCGGCCAGTGCCCACCTGATTCGCATCGAGGGTGAGCTGCGCCGCTGCATGACGCGCGACGCGCTGTGGCAGCACCTGGCCAACGAGGCGGTGGCGCTGCTGCCCTTCGGCCAGGCGCTGGTGTTCGAGGCGCAGGCGCCCGCGGTGTCACGGCTGCCCTGGCGGGCGCACACGGGCGTGTCCGGCGCATCCGGCGACGCCCTGCGCTGGAAGACCGTGGCCGTATCCGGGCTGGCGCGGGTTAACCGCGACGCCCCCATGACGCGCTGGTACGAGAACATCGGCGCCTCCGTGTGGCGGCAAGGCGAGGCGGCACGCTCGGTCCATGTGTTCGAGCTGCCCGCGCACGCCGACGCGGACGACCCCTGCACCGAGGATGCCGTCCTGCGCCACCTGATGTGGGTGCCGCTGGCCGACAGCGCGCAACCCGTTGCCGCCGGCTGGCTGCTGGCGCGCGAGCTTCCCTGGGACGATGCGCACCAGAAGCTGGCCGCGCGCCTGGCCCAGGCCTATGCCCACGGCCTGAGCGCGATCGAAGGCCGTGCGAAGCCGCCGCGCGCCTGGCGCCGCCACCAGACCCAACTGGCCGTCGCCGCCGCCATCGCCGCGCTGGCGCTGGTGTTCGTGCAGGTGCCGCTGACCACGCTGGCCCCGGTGGAGGTCACGCCGCAAGATCCGTTCGTGGTGGCCGCGCCGGTGCCCGGCGTCGTCGAGCGGATCCTGGTGTCCCCGGGCGCGCAGGTGCGCGAAGGCACGCCACTGGTGCAACTGGTGGACACCACGCTGCGCAGCGATTTCGAAGTGGCCAGCCAGAAGCTGGAAGTGTCGCGCGCCAAGATGCTGCGCCTGCAGCAGGCCTCGGTGGACGACGCCACCGCCAAGCGCGAGCTGGCCATTGCCCAGAGTGAGCAAAGCGTGGCCCAGGCCGAGCGCGACTACGCAGAGGCCTTGCTCGACAAGTCGATCATCAAGGCCGCGCGCGCCGGCGTGGCGCTGTATGGCGACCCGCAGGACTGGGTCGGGCGCCCGGTGGCCGTGGGCGAGGCCATCATGCGCGTGGCCGACCCGCAGCGCGTGGAGTTCCAGATCAAGGTGCCGGTGGCCGACGCGGTGAACCTGCACGAGGGCGCGCAGGTCAAGGTGTTCCTGGATGCCGACCCCCTGCATCCCCTGGACGCCCGGATCGTTCGTGCCGCCTACAAGGCCGAGGCCGACGCCGCCGGCGTGGCCAGCTTCACCGTGACCGCGCGCGCCGGCCGCGCCGATGCGCGCGTCGAGCGCCTGGGCTTGCGCGGCACGGCGCGCGTGTATGGCGAGGACGTCTCGCTTCTGTACTACCTGCTGCGCCGGCCGATCACCGCCGTGCGCCAATGGACCGGGATCTGAGGCCATGGACGCCGCTCGCATGACGATGCCCGCCCAGGCATCGGGCCCCGCACAAAATGCCGCCGCCTTCGACGCGCAGGCGCTGCCGCCATTGCGCAAGGACCTTCGACTGATCGACGGCGGTGCCGCCGGCCGCAGCCATGACGCCGTGGCGCAATGGAAGATCCACGATCCGCTGGCGCAGCGCTTCTTCGAAGTGGACCGCGGTGTGGTGGAGATGCTGGCGCAGTGGCCTGCCGGCACCGTCGGCGCCATGCGCGACGCGGTGGCGCGCGCCACCGGGCGGCGCCCCGCCGAGCAGGACGTGAAGGCGCTCATCGAATTCCTGATGGCGCACGAACTCGTGCGGGCCATGCCACAGCACAGCTATGCGCAGGCGCGCCAGCGGGCCGCGCGGCAAAACACCGCTTGGAGCCAGCGCCTGCTGCACGGCTACCTGTTCTTCAAGGTGCCGCTGGCACGGCCCGACGCCTTCTTGCGCCGCACGCTGCCCTGCGTTTCGTTCTGCTTCAAGCCCGCCTTCTGGGTGTTCCTGGCGGCGCTGGGCCTATTCAGCCTGTACCTGGTGTCGCGCCAGTGGGAGCGCTTCCTTTCCACCTTCCCCGACATGTTCTCGATCGCCGGCATGGCCACCTTCGGCCTGAGCCTGGCGCTGATCAAGACACTGCACGAACTCGGGCACGGCTACACGGCCGTGCGCATGGGCTCGCGCGTCACCACCATGGGCGTGGCCTTCATCGTGATGACGCCGGTGCTCTACACCGACACCACCGATGCCTGGCGCCTGCCGGATCGCCGCCAGCGGGTGCTGATCGACGCCGCCGGCATGGCCGTCGAGATCATGGTCGCAGTGCTGGCCAGCCTGGCCTGGGTGTTCCTGCCCGATGGGGCGCTGCGCCATGCGGCCTTCGCCCTGGCCACCACCGGCTGGGTGCTCAGCGTGCTGGTCAACATCAACCCGCTGATGCGCTTCGACGGCTACTACCTGTTCAGCGACTTGATGGGCTACCCGAACTTGCAGGAGCGTTCCTTCGCCATGGGGCGCTGGTACCTGCGCGAACTGCTGTTCGGCTATGGCGACGGGCAGCCCGAACCGGCGCACGGGCGCGGCAAGTGGTTTCTCGTCGGCTTTGCCTATGCCACCTGGGTCTACCGCGTCCTGCTCTTCCTGGGCATCGCGCTGCTCGTCTATCACCTGTTCTTCAAGCTGCTGGGCGTCGCGCTGTTCGCGGTGGAGATCGCCTGGTTCATCGTGCTGCCGATCTGGCGCGAACTGCGCGTGTGGCTGGCGCGTCGCCGCGAGAGCGGTGCGCGCGTGCGCATCACCGCCGTGGTGGCGCTGGCGCTGCTAGGGGCGCTGCTCGTCCCCATGCCGTATACCGTGCGCATTCCGGCCGTGCTGAGCGCGGCCGAGCAGGCGCCGGTCTTCGCATCGCAGCCGGCGCGCCTGGAGGAAGTGCATGTCCACCCAGGCCAGGCCGTTCGCGCAGGCCAGGTGCTGCTCACCTTGACAGCGCCGCTGATCGATCAGCAACTGCTGGCCTCGCACGATCGCGCCGCCTTGCTCGAGGAGCGCCTGGGCCGGCGCAGCGCGGACGATCGCGATCTGTCGGAAAGCCTGGTTCTGGCACGGGAACTGAGGCTCGAGCGTGACCGCATCGAGGGCTTGCTGCGCGAGAAGGCCCGCCTGGTTGTGCGCGCGCCGCTCGACGGTGTCGTGGCGGAACTGGCGCAGGACCTGCATGCGGGCCGCTGGTTGAACGACAAGACGCGACTGGCCGTGGTGGCCGCGACTGGCGCGCTGGAAGCGCGCGGCTGTGGATGGCGACGACCTGCGGCGCATCGAGGACGGCGACACCGGCCGCTTCGTCGACGAACTGCACCTGCTGCCGGCCCGCGACGCCACGGTGCAACGCATCGGCGCCGCCGCGTCGGACCACCTGGACAACTGGCTCGTCGCGTCGGTGTTTGGCGGGCCCGTGGCCTCACGCATGCAAGACCGCAAGGCGCGTGCCGAGCACGCGATGTTCGAAGTGTCGGCGCGTGTGGCCGCACCCGCCGGCCAGGCCTTGCCGCCGACCGAAATCCGCGGCGAACTCCAGGTGCGCGGTGCGCCGCAGAGCCTGGCGATGCGAATGATCCGTCGCGTGGCATCGGTGCTGGTGCGCGAGGGAGCGGCATGACCCGATCGGCATTTCGCACGGATCCGTACCCGGATTTGCGCCTCGTCCGGCGCGCAAGGATGCAGGCAGGCGCTGCCGATCGCTGCGCGGCAATCGTTTTGTAAGTTTTTTTATCAGGCACACCCCTGGGCACATCGACCGGAAGGGTGAATGCACAAAAGGGAGTTTCCAGCATGTTCAAACCGTCCCAATCCCGCAAGCGCAAGGCCTCCAAGGGCAAGGCGGCGATCGCTGCGCAAACCCGGCTGCATCTGCGGCCGCTGGAGCAGCGCGTGCTGCTCGACGCCGCCGCTGTGCAGACCGCGCAGGAAGTGGCAGCGCAGGGCGGGGCCGGGATGCCGCCAGACGATGTGACCGAGAGCGGCGACGCCGACCTGATCGCGGCGCTGGAGACCAGCACGGATGCCGCGCAGGCCGGCGCCGAGCAGGCAGCCAACGCTATCTACTTCGTCGATCGCTCGGTGCCTGAGGTGCAGACGCTGGTCGATGCCCTGCCGTCCGGCGCCGAGGTGCACTACATCGAAGCCGGCGTGGATGGCGTCGAGTTCATCGCCGCCACGCTGCAGGGGCGCAGCGAGGTGGCGGCGATCCACGTCCTGAGCCATGGCGAGGCGGGTCAGCTTCAACTGGGCTCGGCGGAACTCACGGCCGCCAGCATGCAGGGGGCCTACCGCGATGAGTTGCTGGCCATTGGGCAGGCGCTCACCGCCGACGCAGACATTCTGGTCTATGGCTGCGATTTCGGACAGGGCGATGTGGGTGGGCAAGCGGCCGAACTCCTGAGCAGCCTGACGGGTGCGGACGTTGCGTCGTCCATCGACCTCACCGGCGCTGCGGAACTGGGTGGCGATTGGCACCTGGAGCGCGAAGTCGGAACGGTGGAGACCCGTGCGGTTGCGGCCGATGCCTGGGACCACCTGCTGCTTGCGCCGACGATGTCGACCACGAGCTTCACCATCGTGAGCACCACCGAAGACCTGGGCGGAACAGCGGCGGTCACGGATCCGAATGTGCCGCCGCCCGCGCGGCCGGGCATTGCCGTTTCCACCTTCGCCGTCACCACGACGGACGGGGACACGAGCGCGGCCGCACCCGGCATTGCCATTGTCGGTGCGGACAACACCCATGGCCAGTGGTGGTACTCGCTCAACTCGGGAACGACCTGGGCCCAGCTGACGAACATCTCGGACGCCCACGCGATGCTGCTGTCCCGCAATGTCACGACCACCCGCGTGTTCTTCCAGCCCCATGGCGACTTCAACGGCACCAGCACGCTGACCATCCGCGCCTGGGACAAGACTTCTGGCGCCGATGGCCAGTTCGTCAACATCACCGCCACCGGCGGCACCACGGCCTTCTCCAGCACCACGGCCGTTGGCACGCTCACGCTGTCGGCCGTGGCGGACATCATGGCTGACACCATCAATGGCGCCAACGCCGCCGTCGAAGACACGGCCAAGGTCTTCAACCCCATCGCCGGCACCGGCGGCGCGACGGCCGACGCCTTCGAAGGCAGCAACCCGCAGATCACCGCCATTGCCGGCCAGGCCATCGTGCCGGGCGGCACGGTGGCGGTCACCAACGGCACCGTGAGCCTGGGCGCGGATGGCCAGACACTGACGTTCCGGGGCGCGGCGGACTGGAGCGGCACCACCACTTTCAGCTACACCGTCACTTCCGGCAGCGTGACCGAGACGGCCAACATCGCGATGACGGTGACTGCGGTGGCCGATGCGCCACGGATCGACCTGGACACCGCCACGGCGGGTGCCGACTACGCCGCCAACTATGACCAGGGCGCGGTCGCCATCGGCAACCTGGTGTCGGTCACTGATCCGGACGGCGACAACCTCGCGTCGATGACGGTGACGTTGACAGGCGCCACGGCGGCAGACTCGCTTACGCTGATGGGCACGGTGACGGGCATCACGGCCAGCTACAACAGCGCCACCGGCGTGCTCACGCTCAGCGGCAACGCCACGCCGGCCAATTACCAGACGGCGCTGGGCCTGGTGCGCTTTGCCACCACTTCGGGCGCCACGACCGCGCGCACGATCAGCGTCGCGGCCACCTCATCGGCGGTGCCGATCGCGTCCAACGTGGCCGTGGCCACCATCACGCCCGTCGACAGCGACGGCGACGGCGTGGCCAATGCAGGCGACATCGACGATGACAACGACGGCCTGCTGGATACCAGAGAGGCTGGTGTGTCATTGATCGCCGACGGGGGCTTCACCGCAAGCACCTTCGACAGCGGGTGGACTGCCAATAGTGAGAACGTCTTTACCGCGTCCTCTCAGGGAATACCGAACTCAACGCTGACCGGCGGGCTGTTCGACGAACTCAATCCAGGCGGAAATGCGGACACGGGAGCGCGAGGCCTGTATGTCAATTTCGACTTCGCCGACTACTACTACTCGTATGCCATTCCTCAGAATCTCAGCGCCGGCACTTACGACTTTGCTTTTGACCTCGCCAAGGTTCCCGCGTTTTCGGACAGCAGCGGCACTGATTTCTACCGGATCGTTCTGTATTCGGGTTCTGCCACTTCGCCGACGACTTCCATCGTCCTTGCTGCTGGAACGATTCAAAGCCTGACGACAGCGTTCCAGAATTTCTCTGGCTCCGTGACGGTCGCCTCGCCGGGGTCGTACTCGATTCTCGTGCAGGTCAACCCCAACGGTGCGGGCAATGGCGACTTTGTCGTTGACCGCTTGGCTTTCGGACGCTCTGGTGACAAGGATCAGGACTCAGTTCCAGATCGTCTCGATCTCGATTCCGACAATGACGGCATCACCGACAACGTCGAGGCGCAGGCCACGGCCGGCTACCTGGCGCCAAGCGGTCAGGGCAGCGCCGTGGTGGACGCCGACGACGACGGCCTGGACGACCGCTACGACGCCAACACGGCAAACGCCAGCTCGGCGGCGAGCCTGGGGCTGACGCCGGTCGATACCGACGGCGATGCATTGGCGGACTACCTGGATGCGGACAGTGACAACGACGGCAAGCTCGACCTGACCGAGCGCGGCGACGGCCAGCCCACGTCCATGACCAGCACCGCCGACACCGACCGGGACGGCCTGCTTGACATCTTCGAGCACGGCAGCGTGAACGATGGCTTCTATGTCCACGACGGTTCGGTGACCACCAGCGGCAGCGGACTGGCCACCACGGTGGTTTCCATCAACCTGGCAGACAGCGACGAAGACACCGCGGCCAGCGGAAGCGATGCATCGCCGCCCGCACGCGACTTCGACTGGCGCGACAACGTCATGACACCGGCCATCGATCTGAACTCCGCCGTTGGCGCGGCCGACGGATCGCGCGACAACACCGTCAGCCAGACCAGCGGCGGCGCCGCGGTGAACTTGGCCATGGCCAATGCCGATGTCAGCGACTTCGGCGACAACGACCTGGCCAGCCTGCGCATCAGCCTGGGCGGCGTGCAGGACGGCGCCAACGAGGTGCTGAACATCGCTGGCATCGACTTTGCTCTCAATGCCGACCGGTCGCAGGCTGCGACGGTGGATGGCGTCGATTTCCTGATCAGCTATACGGTGGCGGGTGGCTTCGTCATCACGCGCAATGGCGGTGGCGCCATCGCGCAGGCCGCGCTGGACACGCTGGTGCGCGGCATGGCATACCGCCACACGCTGGCATCAGCCACGGCGGGCGCGCGGACGCTGAGTTTCGTCGTCACCGATGCCGGTGGCGCAAGTTCATCCGCCGCCGTGGCCACCGTTCAGGTGGTTCCCGGCAACGTGGCGCCGGTGAATACGGTGCCGGGCGCACGCACGGTCGACGAGGACAGCGCATTGGCCTTCACCGGCGCCAATGCCATCAGCGTCAACGATGCCGATGGCAACCTGGCGAGCACGCACCTGACTGTCGGCAACGGCACGCTGACCGTGAACCTGGTGGGCGGAGCGACGATCTCCGGCGGCGCCAACGGCACGGGGACCTTGACGCTGTCCGGCACGCAGGCGCAGATCAACGCCGCGCTGGCCAGCCTGGTCTACCAGGGCAACGCCAATTTCAACGGCGCCGACACGCTGACCGTGCTGTCGAGGGACAGCGCCGGCGTGCCGCTGTCGGACACTGACACCGTGGCCATCACAGTCAATCCGGTCAACGATGCGCCGGCGGCGGTCGACGACACGGCCAGCACCAACGAAGACACGCCGCTGAGCTCGACGGTGAACCTGCAGGCCAACGACAGCGACCTGGACGGCGACCTGCTGAGCGTGGTGGCGGGCACCTTTGCGACGAGCCAGGGCGGCAGCATCACCATCGCGGCGGACGGCAGCTACACGTACACGCCGCCGGCGAACTTCAGCGGCATCGATACGGTGGACTACACCGTCACGGACGGTTCGCTTACGGACGTGGGCAGGTTGACGATCACCGTCACGGCGGTCAACGACACGCCGGTTCCTTTGGAGCCGGTCCCGCCGACGCCGGGCCAGACCTTCAACCCGGCCACGGGCAACTACGCGGCCGAGACGCAGGAGGACACCGACTTCAGCGGTCGGGTGGCCGCCACCGACGCCGATGGCGACACCCTGAGCTACGCGGTGACGACGCAGCCGACCCATGGGACGGTGACGATCGATGCGGCCACGGGGGCCTACACCTACACGCCGACCCCTGACTTCAACGGCAGCGACAGCTTCGTGGTGACGATCGCCGACGGCAACGGCGGCACGGCGCAGACGACGGTCACCATGACGGTGGCGGCGGTGGCCGATATCGCGGCGGACACGGTGACGACCGTCGAAGACACGCTGGTCAACATCGCCGTGCTGGGCAACGACATGTTCGAGAACGGCGGCCGTTCGGTGACGGCGATCAACGGGGCGGCCGTGACGGTGGGCACGCCCATCGCAGTGTCCAACGGCACGGTGACGCTGAGGGCGAACGGGACGCTGGACTTCCAGCCAACGGCCAACTTCAACGGCGCCACCAGCTTCAGCTACACGGTGACTTCGGGCGGCGTGACCGAGACGGCGAGCGTGACGGTGAATGCCACCGCGAGCAACGACACCCCCGCAAACACGCTGCCCGGAGCGCAGAGCACGTCGGAGGACACGGCCAAGGCGATCGTCGGCGTGTCGGTGGCAGACATCGACAGCGCGAGCCTCACGTCGACGGTGTCCGTGACCGGCGGCACGCTGAGCGTGACGACGGGCGGCGGCGCGACCATCACGGGCAACGGCAGCGCGAGCGTGACGCTTTCGGGCACCGCTGCCGAGATCAACGCGGCGCTGGCGGGGCTGAGCTACACCCCGACGGCCGATTACAACGGCACGGCGACGCTGACGCTGGTGACGAGTGACGGGAGCCTGAACGACACGGACACGGTGGCGATCACGGTGGCGGCGGTGGCCGACATCGCGCCCGACACGGTGACGACCGCCGAAGACATGCCGATCAACGTCGCCGTGCTGGGCAACGACAGCTTCGAGAACGGCGGCCGTTCGGTGACGACGGTCAACGGGGCGGCAGTGACGGTGGACACCCCGGTGGCGGTGTCCAACGGCACGGTGACGCTGAGGGCGAACGGGACGCTGGACTTCCAGCCAGCGGCCAACTTCAACGGTGCCACCAGCTTCAGCTACACGGTGAGCTCCGGCGGCGTGACCGAGACGGCGAGCGTGACAGTGAATGTCACCGCGAGCAACGACACCCCCGTGCCGTTGGAACCGATCCCGCCCACGCCGGGCCAGACCTTCAACCCGGCCACGGGCAACTACGCGGCCGAGACGCAGGAGGACACCGACTTCAGCGGTCGGGTGGCCGCCACCGACGCCGATGGCGACACCCTGAGCTACGCGGTGACCACGCAGCCGACCCATGGGACGGTGACGATCGATGCGGCCACGGGGGCCTACACCTACACGCCGACCCCTGACTTCAACGGCAGCGACAGCTTCGTGGTGACGATCGCCGACGGCAACGGCGGCACGGCGCAGACGACGGTCACCATGACGGTGGCGGCGGTGGCCGA